>CAVXHE010000005.1:0-479112 GCA_963761595.1 uncultured Alphaproteobacteria bacterium | reverse complement strand
GAAGGAGCGTGTCGTGCAGGCAAACACTTTCTTTGAGCATCTCGGCCTCATCGGAGGCTTCGTGCTCATTGCTTTCATTTACGCTCGACAATAGGCTGGAGGAAGGCAGGCGTCTGTGTTTCATAAATCGAAATTCACTGCTATCGTTGCGATAGCGGTCGCGTGCGGCTCATCATCGGCCTTTGCGCAGGCGCGCGCGTGGGAGGGCTGCGTTCTGCCTTTCATTTTCGGCGGTCAAGGCGAGCGCCATTATTATGCGAACGGCTATAATGGCCCCATGGATCCGCCGATGGGCTCGCACGATAATGTACTTGCGGCGAAGCGGATGCCGCGAGGATCGGCGACCAAGTAAGAATTGCAGAGGATGAAACAGCTCAGCATTCCGGCCCTGCTGAGTTTTAACGGCGGCTTCGTCGATACGATCGGATTTCTCGGTCTTCAGGGTCTGTTTACGGCGCATGTCACCGGAAATTTCGTCACGCTCGCAGCTACCTTGGTGTCCGGCACGCATGGCGTGATCGCCAAACTGGCGGCGTTGCCGGAATTCGTCGTGGTCATCGTCTTGGCGCGGCTCGCGGGTGCCGCCATGAGAGCGCGAGGCATGCCTGCCTTGCGGTTGCTTCTGGTCGCAAAGGTTTTGTTTCTTCTCGCCTTCTTCGTACTCGCCGTAACGCTCGGACCGTTTCCCGACAGTGATGCGCCGACCGCGCTGTTGACCGGCTTCGCCGGCATTGCCGGAATGGCGGTGCAGAATGCCGTGCAGCGCGTGCATTATGCCAGCCTGCCGCCGACCACATTGATGACCGGCAATACCACGCAGGCGGCGCTCGACGCCGTCGATCTGTTGCACGGCGGCGACAGCGATCAGACCGCGGCGACGCGCGCCCGCTTTGGCCGGACCGTCCGCAGCATCGCCTGGTTCGCCGGCGGCTGCGCTCTGGCCGCCGCGCTTTATTATTGGACCGGGTTCTGGAGTCTTGCGGTTCCGGTCGCTGTGGGCGCGGCGACCGCGATCTTGGGCAAAGACTGATCGGCCGGAGAGCGTCGCGCTTACCCGCAAAGCCGGGGAGTTGACCCCGGCATGTTGCCGCAGTAGTTTGTATTACATAATACATCTGACCATTTAGGGAGTGACCCGTTTCATGCTGGCGGAGCGCATTTTCAACGCAGTGGGCAAGCCGGTCCCGCGGAATGAGGACCAGCGCCTGATCACCGGAAAAGGCCGGTTTTCCGACGATTTCAGTCTGCCCGGGCAGGTCTGGGCCGCAATGGTCCGCTCGCCGCATCCGCATGCGCGCATCGTTTCGATCGACACGTCGCAGGCGCTGAAAATGCCCGGCGTGCTTGCGGTCTATACCGGCGAGGACTGCGGCAAGGACGGCCTGAAGCCCATTCCGCACAGTCCGGTGCCGTCGACCAAATTCGACATGAAGCTCCGCGGCCCCGACGACAGCGAAGTCTTCGCCGGACCCAATGTTCTCTTGCCGAACGACAAAGCGCGTCACGTCGGTGAGGCAGTAGCGATGGTCGTCGCCGCGACGCTCGAGCAGGCGCAAAGCGGCGCGGAGAATGTTGCGATCGATTACGAAGTCCTGCCGTGGGTCGCTGACTTGCAAGAGGCGGCAAGACCCGATGCGCCGCGGCTGTGGGATGAGCTGCCGAACAACGTTCTGGTCGACGCGTTTTTCGGCGATGCCGCCGCGACCGAAGCCGCCTTCGCGTCCGCCGCTCACGTGGTGACGATGAAGACGCATATCGGCCGCGTCACCGGTGTGCCGCTCGAGCCGCGCGCCGCGCTCGGCCATTTCGATCCAGCGACGCAGCGCTACACGATCTATGCCGGCTCGGGCGGCGCCGTCCGGCAGAAGCAGGAACTGGCGGCCGTCCTCGGCATCGATCCGCAAAGCGTCCGCGTGTTGTCATTCGACGTCGGCGGCAATTTCGGCACGCGCAACCGCTCTTTCGTCGAATTCGGGCTGGTGCTATGGGCGTCGCGCAAGCTCGGCCGGCCGGTGAAATTCCGCGCCGAGCGCTCGGAAGCGTTCCTCACCGATTATCAGGGGCGCGATCTTGTCACCGAAGTTTCGCTTGCCATCGACAAAGACGGCCGCTTCCTCGCCATGCGCGCCTCCAATCTCAGCAATGTCGGGGCACGCTGCGTCTCGCTGTCGCCGTTGAGCAAAGGCTCGGGCCTGATCACCGGCTCCTACGATATTCCGATCGCCACACTGCACGCCCGCGCCGTCTTCTCCAACACCATGCCGACGCAGGCCTATCGCAGTTCCGGCCGCCCCGAAGTGACGTTTGCCATCGAGCGGCTGATCGACAAGGCGGCGCGCGAACTCGGTTTCGATCGTCTCGAACTGCGCCGGCGCAATCTGGTGCGGCCGGAGCAGATGCCGTACACCAACGCCCTCGGTTCGATCTACGACAGCGGCACCTACGAAAAGAACATGGATCGCGTGCTGGCGCTTGCCGACTGGCAAGGCTTTCCGGCGCGGCGCGCGGAAGCCAAGGCGCGCGGCAAGCTTCTCGGGCTTGGCTTTGCCAATTACGTCGAGTCCTCGATCGGCTCGCCGAAGGAGCGCGCCGATCTCATCGTGCGATCGGACATCATCGAGGTCGTGATCGGCACGCAGCCGGCAGGGCAGGGGCACGAGACGAGCTTTGCGCAAGTCACCGCCGATCTGCTGAGTGTGCCGTTTGAACAGGTCAAGATCACGCTCGGCGACACCGATATCGTCAGCGCCGGCGGCGGCACCCATTCCGGCCGTTCGATGCGCCACGCCAGTGCGGTCATTGCGCTCGGCTCGGTCGACCTCATCGACAAAGGCAAGGCGCTGATGGCGCATCTCGAAGACGTGCCACTCGACGCAGTCCAGTTCGAGGACGGGTTCTTCCGCGCGGCGTCGAGCAATCGCGCGCTGAGCTGGTTCGAACTGGCCGCGCTCGCCGAAGCGGATGGCTTGCCGGTCGAATTGCAGGGCGGGCTTCGTATCCGCCGCGACAACGAGATGCACACGCCGGTATTTCCGAACGGCGCCTGCCTGTGCGAGATCGAGATCGATCCCGAGACCGGGTCCGTCGACATCAAGCGTTACGCAACCGTCGACGATGTCGGCCGCTGCATCAATCCGCTGATCGTGCACGGCCAGACCCATGGCGGCATCGCGCAGGGCGTCGGCCAGGCGCTGTGGGAAGAGTGCGCCATCGATCCGGCCTCGGGACAGCCGCTGATGGGCTCCTTCATGGATTACGGCATGCCCCGTTTCGACAACATGCCGTCGTTCAAGACTGAAATCGTCGAGGTTCTCTCGCCGACCAATCCGTTCGGCGTCAAGGCCGGCGGCGAGGGCGGCACGACGCCGGCGCCCGCCGTCATCATGAGCGCGATCGACGATGCGTTGTCGGACTACGGCAACCCTCATATCGAAATGCCGGCGACGCCGGCCAAGATCTGGAATGCGATTCAAGAGTACGAGAATTGTCGCCGGAAGGCAGCGTAACCCCGATGCAGGCGCTATCGGAAAGGTGACGGAGCCGTGGATAAGCGTTCGCGAACCGAAGGCGGATAGCGGCGGCGGGCGTCTGACGGCGCTGCAGGAACCGTCGGTCTCGCTGCGCAGCCGCATCATCGACGCGCTGCGCCGGGCCATCGAGACCGGCGTGCTGGCGCCGGGCGCGCGGCTTGTCGAGCGTGAATTGTGCGAGCAGTTGAAAGTGAGCCGCACCTCGCTGCGCGAGGCGCTCGGCGAATTGCAGGCCGAAGGCATTTTGAGCTATTCGCCGACCCGCCGCCTCTCGGTCGCCGTCATCTCGCCGACGGAAGCCGAAAACGCCTATCGCATCAGAGGAACGCTCGAAGCGCTCGTCGTCGAGCAGTTCATCGAGAAGGCGGGCGAGGATGATGTTGCCGCACTGATCAAAGAAGGCGACCGCCTCAAAACCGCTTACCGCTCCGGCGACGTCGACCGGATGCTGGTGGCGAAACGCGCCTTCTACGATCGCATTTGCTCCGGCGCGCAGAATGCAATCGCCTTCGACATCATCAACCGCCTGGTGCTGCGCACGTCCGGATTGCGGCGGCGGTCGCTGATGCGAAAGCCGCGCCAGCAGCAAAGCATCAAAGAGGTCGATATTCTCCTTGCCGCCATCGCGCGCCGGGACGCCGAAGCCGCGCGCAAAGCCGCGCTGCAAAACGTCGCCAATTCCGCGAAGTCGGCGCTGCTGGCGGATTAGTCGATCAGCGAGACATCGCCATCGAATTCCATCGGGCAATAATGTGCGCCGTGGAACAAAGCCGAAATTTCGTTTTCCTTTTTGCCTTCGGCGAATATCGCGGCGGCGAATTGCTCGGAGTCATCCTGCGGCGCGTAGCCGAGAAATTTCACATTGCTATTGTCCCAGCGGCTGCGCAAATTCTTCGACACGCCGTACGCAATAATGAAGTGGTAGTCCGGATAGTCGATGCAGCGCCGCACGAGCTGCGCCATGTCGCGATGGCTGATCCAGGTCAGCAAGCCGCGCGCGTCGATCGGCCGGTCCGGCGTGCGGAACGTGCCGATGCGCAGGCACGCGACGCTCATGCCGTGCTTGTCGGCATAGAGCCGGCCCAAGCCTCGCCGAAGACTTTGGATACGCCGTAACGCGAATCCGGCCTGACCTCGACCGTATTGTCGAGGAAGCGCTCGCGGCGGTGAAAGCCGATGGCGTGGTTGGAACTGGCGAAAATCACGCGTTTGACGCCTTGGCGGCGCGCCGCCTCGAAGGTGTTGAAACAGCCTTCGATATTGAGCGCCAATACATTGTCCCATGTGCCTTCCGTGGACTGGCCGGCGAGATGCACGACGCAGTCGATGCCGGTCATGGCCTTTTCCACGGCGGCGATGTCGCGGATGTCGGTCTGAAAAACTTCCTCGCCGGTGTCAGCCGCGCCAAGCGGCGCGATATCGGCAAGACGGATGAGCGGATAGCCGCCATGGAGTCCGCGGCGGAGTGCGACGCCGATCTGGCCGGCGGCGCCGGTAATGAGGATGCGCTTCATGGAGCACCTTGCTGCGTCGTTATTTTCTCGAAGTTGCGACCGTCGATGGCCCGGCGTCGCCGAACCGGGCCTGATAGGCGCGGATATAGGCCGCCGGCGACGGCTCGAGGTGCCGCCGCGTCAGCGCGGTCAATTCGTCGCGGTTCGACATGCGGAGCGCTGCAATCATGGCGACATGATCGCGGCGCGCGCGGTCGAGCGTGTCCGGATAGGCGTTGGCATAGGATCGAATCCCATAGGCCTTCTGCGCCAGCTGCTCGATCGTCTCGATGAGGCAAGTATTGCCGCACAATTCGAACAAGGTGCGGTGAAAATTGAGATTGCAATAGAACATGGTCAAGAGATCGCCGCTGTCGATGGCCGCGCTGTAGTCGTGCTGGATGGCTTCGAGCTTGTCGATATCGGCGCGCGATATGGGCAGCGGCAGGATGCGTACCGCCATGACCTCGAGCTCCTCGCGCACGGCGTAGATGTCCCGAACTTCGTCCGGCGTGAGATCGCGCACAATCGCGCCGCGATTGGGAATGCGCGCAATGATGCCTTTTTTCTCGAGTTCGAAGAACGCCAGCCGCACATCGGCGCGGTGCGTGTTGAACTGTTCGCAGAGATCCTGCTCGATCAGCCGCTCGCGCGGGTGGCGCCGGCCGAGCACGATGTCTTCTTCCAGGCGTGTGGCGATGCGCTCGGCGGTCGCCGGCCCGCGGACGCCGTGCTTCGGCGGCGTTTTGCGCTGCGCGCGTTTCAAGGGCGGCGTGCCGGTGCGCGACGCGGGCTTTTGCCGAAATGTCCTGCTGGCGCTCATGCACGGCGTGATAATGCAAAGCCGAGCCGTTTGCAATCTTGGATATAATATTGTAAACAATTCTCAAGGCCCGCTTGAGGCAAGGAACAAGCGCTATAGCCGCTTGGCAAAAGCAATCGCCGCGCGTCGTGCCGAAGGGCGCGAGCGCTGATGGCGTCATAGGGAGGAGACTATGGGACACGGCCGTAATTCGTCATTGCCGCGGCGGGCGCGCCGCAGGGATTTCTTGAAGGCAGCGGGCGGCGCATTTGCCGCCGGCGCGTTCGCCGCGTTGCCATATCGGGCGCGAGCAGCCGACACCGTGAATATCGGCGCGCTCTATCCGGTCACCGGCAGCATGGCGCAGATCGGGCAGGGCTGCGTCAATGCCGCCAAGCTTGCGGTGCAGATGGTCAACGACGCGGGCGGCATCAAGTCGCTGGGCGGCGCCAAGCTCAACCTGATCGTGTCCGACGTGCAGAGCGATCCGACCGTCACGCGCACCGAGACCGATCGGTTGATCAACGGCTATCAGATCGCGGCCATTCACGGCTGCTTTGCGAGCGCCCTCACTTTGATCGCAAGCGAGGTCGCCGAGCGCGCCAAGGTGCCGCTTCTGACCGGATCGAGTTCCGACCAGCTCAATGCGAACCGCCATTACACATTCACGCCGTTTGCCCGCGCCTCCCAATTCGCGCAGGCGCAGTTGCAGATGGCGAAACTCGTCAGCGACAAGCCGAAAGTGGCGGTGATCTTCGAGAACACCGCCTTCGGCACATCGACGTCGAACGGCCTGAAAGAGAAGGCGCCGGGCGAGGGCGTCGAGATCGTGCTGTTCGAGCCGTATTCGGCGGGCTTCGCCGACGCCGGCCCGCTGATCAACAAAGTTAAGGCCTCCGGCGCCGACATGCTGTTTTCGGTATCCTATTTGAACGACCTCATTCTGATCGTGCGTGCGATCAAACAGGTCGGGCTGAAAATTGCGCTCAACGGCGGTTCGGGCGGCTTCGTCATTCCCGATTTCTACAAGAGCGTGGGCCCGCTCACCGAAGGCCTGCTCGGCGTCGCCCATTGGAATCACGATTGCAATGCCGACGCGCAGAAAGTGAACGACGTCTACAAGAAAGCCTATGGCGAGTTCCTGTTCGAATATGCCGGCGGCCTGGTCGCCCAGACCTTCATGATCGCCGACGCGCTGGAACGGGCGGCGTCGACCGATCCGCAAAAAGTGCGCGATGCGATCGCTGTGCTCGACGTTTCGTCGGGCTATGCGGCGATGGGCCCCGGCGGCAAGGTGAAATTCGGTCCCGACGGCAAGAACATCTACGCCCATCCGGTCGGCGTGCAGTGGCAAAGCGGCGATCTGGCGAGCGTGTTTCCCAAGGACGATGCGCGCGCGCCGCTGGCGAAGATCCTAGAACGTCATAAGGGCCCGATGCTTGAAACATTGGCACAGGCCGTCATCAACGGCCTGCTCATCGGCGGCATTTACGCGCTGGTGAGCATCGGTGTGACGCTGATCTTCGGCGTTGCGAAAATCGTGAACTTCGCCCAAGGCGAGTTCGTGATGATCGGCATGTATATCAGCTTCTTTCTGGCGACCTATTTCGGTATCGACCCGCTATTGTCGCTCGTCATATCGATGCCCGTGATGTTCGTGGTCGGCGTTTTGTTGCAGCATTTTCTGATCCGGCGGGTGCTCGGGCTCGGCGACATGCCGCAAATCTTCCTCACCTTCGCGCTGTCGCTGTTCCTCATGAATGTCGCATTGCTGTTGTTCACGGCGAATTACCGCACCGTGGAAACGCCCTATTCGGACTCGGCGCTCCATCTCGGCCCGCTCTATTTCCCGGTGGCAAAGCTCATCGCCTTCGTGCTGGCGATGGCGCTGAGCGGCGTGCTCTGGGTTTTCCTGCGCGCGACGGATCTGGGCAAGGCGATGCGGGCCGCGGCGCAAAAGCCCGAAGTGGCGATGCTGATGGGCATCAATCCCGATCGCGTCTTCTGTGTCGCGGTCGGCATATCGCTGGCGCTCGCCGGCGCCGCGGGCTCGCTGCTCATGCCGTTTTATCCGGCGTCGCCGATGGCCGGTCAAACGTTTGTGCTGATGGCGTTCGTCGCGGTGGTCTTGGGCACCCTGGGCAATGTCAAAGGCGCGCTCATTGCCAGCCTGATGATGGGCGTCGCGGAATTGCTCGGCATTCAATTCGTCGGCGCCGATTCGGGACTGATCGTGGTCTTCCTGATGCTCCTTCTGACGCTGGCGGTGCGGCCGAGCGGCCTCGCCGGCGGGGCGACGCGATGATGAAGCGGATGCGGAATTCCGGCGCATTTTGGCTTGGCCTCTTGGCGGCACTCGCCCTCGTGCTGCCGCTCGTCGTGACCAGCAGGTTCGCGATCGACATCTTCATCCGGATTCTGTTGTTTGCCTTTATCGGCGTCGCCTGGAATCTGATGGGCGGCTACGCCAAACAGCTGTCGCTCGGCCATGCCGCCTATTTCGGGCTTGGCGCCTATACCTCGACTATCCTGGAAATAAAGTTCGGCATCTCGCCGTGGATCGGGATGTTCGCCGGCGGCGTCGTCGCCATGCTGGCAAGCCTGCCGATCGGCGCATTGTGCTTTCGCTTGCGCGGGCCGTATTTCGCCATCGCCACCATCGCCACCGCGCAAGTCTTGATGCTGCTCTTTCTCAAATTCCGCGATTTCGCCTGGGGCGCCGAGGGCACGACGATCCCCAATCTCGGCAGCGATCCGTTGATGATGCAGTTCGATGCGAAAGCCGCGTACTATTACATCGCGCTGGCCTTGCTCGCGGCCGGTCTCGCCATCACTTACCGGATCGAACGGTCCTGGATGGGCTATTACCTCGTCGCCATCGGCGAGGATGAGGATGCCGCCGAAGCGATCGGTGTGAACGTGCTCAAGATCAAGCGCGATGTCTATCTGATCAGCGCTTTCCTCACCGCGCTCGCCGGCACCTTCTACATCCAGTACATCTACTTCATCGATCCGAACACGGCCTTCAGCTTCAATATTTCGGTCGAAGCGGCTTTGGTGTCGATCGTCGGCGGCATCGGAACATTGTGGGGCCCGGTGATCGGCACCGCGCTGTTGGAAGGCACTTCCGCGCTCCTGCAGAGCTGGCTCGGCAGTTCGCTCGGTGGCGTGCAGCTGACGGTCTATAGCCTCATTCTGATCGCCGTCATTTTGTGGCGGCCAACGGGGCTGCTCGGCGTTCTGACCGAGACTTATGCCCGTATCGTTCACACCAAAACGGTGCGCGCCGAGGAGGCCGTCATCGATGGCTGAGGCGCTCGTTATCCGCAACATCAGCAAGCGGTTCGGCGGCCTGCGCGCAGTCCAGGATGTCAGCTTTGCCGTCAAGGAGAACGAGACCGTCGCGCTGATCGGGCCGAACGGCGCCGGCAAGACGACGAGCTTCAATCTGATTACCGGCTTTCATCGGCCGGACTTAGGCTCGATCACTGCCTTCGGCCGCGAGCTGGTCGGCTTGCGGCCCTATGATGTCTGTGCCCACGGTCTGGCGCGCACATTCCAGGTGGCGCGGCCGTTCGGCGGCATGACCGTGCTCGCCAATGTGATGACCGGCGCCTTCCTGCGCGACAAGAAGCCCGAGATCGCCCGCGCGCGGGCGCGCGAGGCGATCGCATTCGTCGGGCTGTCGGCCAAGGAGCACACGCCGGCGCGTGACTTGACCACGATCGACCAGCGGCGGCTCGAAATGGCGCGCGCGCTCGCGACCGAGCCGCGGCTGTTGCTGCTCGATGAAGTCATGGCCGGCCTCAACCCGGCGGAGATCGATCAAGCGGTCGGCCTGGTCGGAAAACTCGCGCAACGCGGGTTGACCATCGTCATTGTCGAGCACGTGATGCGGGCCATCATGGCCGTCGCGCGCCACATCGTCGTGCTCGATCATGGCCAGAAGATCGCCGAAGGCACACCCAAGGACGTCGTCGCCAATCCGGAAGTGGTCCGCGCCTATCTGGGCTCGGGCTATGCGAGCGGCGCCGGCCGTGGAACACGAATGGAGACACGCACGGAGAAGTAACGTGCTGAGTCTGTCCGGCGTGAGCGCGAGTTACGGCGCCGTTCCGGCCGTCGCCGATATCAGCATCGAGGTCGGTGAGGGCGAGGCCGTCGGCCTCCTGGGTGCGAACGGCGCCGGGAAAAGCACGACCTTGCGCGCCATCTCCGGGCTGGTGCGCCTCACCGCGGGCAAGGTCAATTTCCTCGGCAAAGACATTTCGGCCTTGCCGCCGTACAAAGTCACGGAGCTCGGCATCGCCCATGTCCCGGAAGGCCGCCAGGTTTTTCCGGAAATGACCGTGCAGGAAAACCTCGAGATCGGCGCCTATGTGCCGCGCGCCAAGGCCGATCGCAGCCGTACTCTCGATCTGGTGTTCGGCATTTTTCCGGTGCTCGCCGAACGGCGGCGGCAACTCGCCGGCACCATGAGCGGCGGCGAACAGCAGATGCTCGCGGTCGGGCGCGGCCTGATGCTCAAGCCGCGGCTGCTCATGCTCGACGAGCCGTCGCTCGGGCTGGCGCCGGTGATGACCGATGTCACCTTCGAGAAGATCAAGGAGATCCATGCCATGGGCACGGCGATCCTGTTGGTCGAGCAAAATGTCAGCCGCGCGTTGACTTTGGTGCAGCGCGCCTATGTGCTCGAGAGCGGCAGGGTGATCATGGGCGGCGAAAGCTCAGCGCTTGCAAACAACAAGCAAGTGCAGACGGCCTATCTCGGCATCTGACGGCTCTCGACGAAGTCCCATTTTCAGTCCAGTCTCCGGCTCGGTTGCGCAAGCTAAGGCGCCACGAAATGAGCGGGAGCGAGACGCTTGGCCGATATCGAACTGACGCAGCGGGGCGCAACCGCATTCGTGACGCTCAACCGGCCGTCCAAACGCAACGCCCTGACGCTGCGCATGTGGCAGGGCATCGCGCGCCTGTTCGGCGAGCTGTCCGGCAATGATGCCGTGCGCACCGTGGTTTTGACCGGCGCCGGCGGCAATTTCAGCGTCGGCGCCGATATTTCGGAATTTGAAAGCGTCCGCCACGACATCGCTTTGAGCGCCGAATACGAGGTTGCCGTCGATGCTGCGACAGAAGCGATTGCCGGCGTCGCTAAAGCCACGATTGCCGTGGTCGACGGCTTTTGTCTCGGCGGCGGCTGTCATCTCGCCATGGCCTGCGATTTCCGTTTCGCCAAGACCGGCGCGGCATTCGGCATTCCCGCCGCGCGGCTCTCCATCGTCTACGGCTTTCGCAGCACGCGGCGGCTTCTGGCGCTGGTCGGATTGACGCAAGCCAAGCGCATTCTCTTTCTCGGCGAGCGTTTCGACGCCGCCGAAGCCGTCCGCATCGGCATGGCCGACGCATGCTCCGACGATCCGATGGCGATGGCGGACCGGATGGCCGCAACCCTCGCCGACAATGCACCGCTCTCGATCGCCGGCGCGAAATTCATTCTCAACGGGCTCGCCTCGGGCGACGTCGATCCTGCAGCCGTGCAGACCATCGTCGATCGCGCTTCGGCGAGCGAAGACTATAAAGAAGGCCGGCTCGCCTTCGCGCAGAAGCGCCGGCCGCTATTCAAGGGACGGTGAGCGATGAAACCGCCCGTCTTCGACTATGTCGCCGCGACGAGTATCGACATGGCGGTCGCGGCCTTGGCGGATGCGGGCGGCGAGGCAAAGATTCTTGCCGGCGGGCAGAGCCTCATGCCCATGCTCAATTTCCGCCTGCTGCGGCCAGCCGTTCTGGTCGACATCAATCGCATCCCCGGCCTCGGCTTCATCGGCGAAACCGTGGATTCTATCCGCATCGGCGCGCTGACGCGCCACTTTGCGCTCGAAACCTCGCCGCTCGTTGCCCGGCATTTGCCGGTTCTGTCCTGCGCCATGACTCATGTGGCGCATCTCGCGATCCGCAATCGCGGCACCGTCGGCGGCAGTCTGTCGCATGCCGATCCGGCCGCCGAATTGCCGATGCTGGCGCTGCTGCTCGATGCCAAGCTTCACATTGCCTCGGCATCCGGCACGCGCATGGTCGCGGCGCGCGATTTTTTTCTCGATACGATGACGGTCGATCTCGACGGTACGGAGCTTCTCACCGAGATCGTGCTGCCGAAACTGCCGCTGCACACCGGTTGGGGATTCGAGGAAGTCGCGCGGCGCCACGGCGATTTTGCGCTCGCCGCGGTGGCCGCCACACTTACAGTGTCCGATGGCAAGGTCGCGCAAGCCCGCATTGCTTTGACGGGCGTCGGCCCGACGGCATTGCGTGCCGCCGAAGCCGAGTTGCTGTTGGTTGGACAAACGCTCGACGGCGCTTTGGCCAAGCGCGCGATCGAAGCGGTGCGCGAAGCGATAACGCCCGAGACCGACCTGCACGCCTCGTCCGACTATCGGCGGCATCTCGCCGGCGTCCTCACCGGCCGCGCGCTCGCCGCGGCATGGCGGCGCGCTACGGAAAACACGCCAGATGTGAGCGTGGCATGACCAAGACGCGCGGGATCACGGTGACAGTGAACGGCACCGCTTACGCGGCGGCCGTCGAGCCGCGGCTTCTGCTTGCCGATTTCCTGCGCCACACTTTGGGTCTCACCGGCACCCATGTCGGCTGCGAGCACGGCGTCTGCGGCGCCTGCACGGTACTGGTCGACGGCGACAGTGCGCGTTCGTGTCTGATGCTCGCGGTGCAGGCCGACGGGCGCAATGTCGAGACCGTCGAAAGCCTCGGCCGGATCGGGCACATGAACGATCTGCAGGAATCGTTTCACGAGCACCACGCCTTGCAGTGCGGCTTCTGCACGCCCGGCATGCTGATGACCGCAACCGATCTGTTACGCAAATATCCGCTCGCCACCGACGACGACATCCGCAAAGGCCTCTCGGGCAATCTCTGCCGCTGCACCGGTTACGAGCACATCGTCAAGGCGATCCGCGCCGTCGTCGGCAAAACGGGAGCGGCGCGATGAAGATGCATCTTCTCTCCGGCGGTCGCCTGCGCATGCGCAAAAGTATTTTCGTGCCGGATGCGGACAAGAGCGAGACCATCGAACTGTCGGTGCCGTGTGCGCTGTTGCGCCACGGCCAGGGCAATGTGCTGTTCGATACCGGCTGCCATCCGTCGGTGTCGGAACACCCCGAGGCGCGCTGGGGCGGACTGGCGCGGCTGATGACGCCGATCATGCAGCCGGACGATAATGTCGTAAACGCGCTCGGCAGTATCGGGCTCACTTGCGACGATATCGACGTCGTCGTCTGCTCGCATCTGCATCCCGATCATTGCGGCTGCAACACCTTCTTCAAGCACGCGACCTTCATCCTCCACCGCTTGGAGGTCGAAGCCGCGTGCGCGCCGGGGGCGGAAGCTCAGGGCTATCTCGCCGCCGAGTGGGAGGCGCCCGCGCCGACCGACATTATAGATGGCGAGCGCGATGTATTCGGCGATGGCCGCATCGTGCTCCTGCCGCTGCCCGGCCATACGCCCGGGACCACCGGCGCGCTGGTCACGCTCGACCGTTCGGGTGCGTTTCTGCTTGCGTCGGATACGGTGTCGCTGCGGTCGACGCTCGACACAGGTATCGTGCCGAAGAACACATGGAACGCTGACGCGCTTTTAAAGTCGCTGGCCGAGGTCAGGCGCCTCGAGGTGGGCGGCGCCAAAGTTGTTTGCGGCCATGACGCCGCGCAATGGGCGACGCTCCGGACGGGAGCTGACGCCTATGAATGAGGCGCCCGAAATGCACGTGCGGCCGAAAATCATCGGCGCGCGCATCAAGCGCACCGAGGATCCGCGGCTTCTGACCGGACTGGGCGCCTATACCGACGACCGGCAGGTGGTGCGCGTGCTGCACGCAGCGTTTCGCCGCAGCGACCAGTCGCATGCGCGCATCCGTTCGATCGATTGTGCGGCCGCGCGCGCCGCGCCCGGCGTCATTGCCGTGTTCACCGCGGAAGATCTGGCCGATCAGGTCAAGCCGCTCTACGCGACATCGCGCATGAAGAACTACCATGCGACGCCGATCCTGCCGCTGGCGCGCGACAAGGTGCGCTATGTCGGCGAGCCGGTCGTCGGCATCATCGCGCAAAATCGCTATCAGGCCGAGGACGCGCTCGAGCTCGTTGTCATCGACTATGAGCCGCTGCCTTTCGTGGTCGATCCGGAACGGGCGGCCAAGGACGGCGCGCCGCTCTTGCACGACGAAGCCCGCACCAATGTGTTGGTGAGCCGCGAATTCAAGCGCGGCGATGTCGATTCGGCTTTTGCAGCGGCGCCGGTGCGCGTCGGCGCTCGTTTCCGCATGCACAGGAAAACGCCGGTCGCGATCGAGCCGCGTGCCTGTGTCGCCGAATATGACGCGGGGCGGCAAGCGCTGACGCTCTACTCGGCGACGCAAGTGCCGGGCATCGTGCGCGACGCGATCGCGACCGCGCTCGATATCCCGGGTCATCAGGTCCGTGTCGTCGCGCAGGATGTCGGCGGCGGCTTCGGCGGCAAAGGCTCGCTCTATCCGGAGGAGATTTTCGTCTGCGCCGCGGCGCGCCGCCTGTTGCGTTCGATCAAATGGACCTCCGACCGCATGGAGGATCTTCTCTCCAACAGCCAGGGCTTCGATGAGGTCGTCGATGCGGAAATCGCGCTCGACGGGGAAGGGCGTATCGCCGCGTTGCGCGCCGACGTCATCGGCGACATCGGCGCCTACTCGATCTATCCGTGGACGGCGGCGCTCGAGCCGGTTCAGGTCGTCAGCTTTCTTCCCGGTCCCTATCGCATCGCGAATTATCTGGGCCGGGTGCGCGGTGTGGCGACGTCGAAGGCGCCGCTCGGTCCCTATCGCGGCGTCGGCCGGCCGATCTCCACCTTCGTCATGGAGCGGCTGATGGACATGGCTGCAGCGAAGCTCGGTCTGGATGCGCGTGACATCCGTTTGCGCAACCTCGTTGGCGCCGATGAGCTTCCCTACAAGGTGGCGTCCGGCATCGTCTGGGACAAATCCGGCTTTCACGAATGCCTCGACGCCGCATGCGACGCGATCCACTATGACGAGCTGCGCGCCGCACAGCAGCGTGCGCGCGCAGCCGGACGCTGGAGCGGCATCGGCATTGCGTCGTACGCGGAACTGACCGGCATCGGGTCGCGCATCTCGGCCGCGCCGGGCATGCCGATCAATACCGGCACCGAGACGGCGATTATCCGCATCGATTCAACCGGCGCCGTGACCGCCGCCTTCGGCATCGCCTCGCACGGCCAAGGGTTAGAAACTACGCTCGCCCAGATCGTCGCCGAGCATCTCGGTGTTCGCGTCGAGGATATCCGCATCGTGCATGGCGATAGCTCAGCCGTCGCCGGCGGCACCGGCACTTATGCCAGCCGCAGCCTGGTTCTGGCCGGCGGCGCGGCGACGCTTGCCGCACAAGCCGTACGCGAAAAGGTGCTCAATGCCGCTTCGCACCTCCTTGAAGCCGCGGCCGGCGATCTTGTCGCCGAAGACGGCAAAATTTCCGTCGCCGGCACCGACCGCGTCATCACGTTCCGCGACGTGGCGCGCGCCGTCTATTCGGAGATCGGGCGCTTGCCGGCGGAAGCGCGCGACGAACTCGCCGCCACCAAGACCTATGATCCGGTATTCGGCACCACGACTTCGGCGACGCATATCGCCGCCGTCGACATCGATCCGGAGACTTACGAGATTCGCATCGAGCATTTTGCGGTCGCCGAAGACTGCGGCAGGATCGTCAATCCTCTGATCGTCGACGGCCAGGTCCAGGGCGGCGTCGCGCAAGGCATCGGCGCCGCGCTCTACGAAGAAGTCGTCTACGACGAGCAGGGCCAGATGCACACCGCGAGCCTGGTCGACTATCTGGTGCCGTCGGCCTGCGAAATTCCATCGATGAAACTCGTCCATCTCGAAAGCTATTCGCCGACCACGCTCGGCGGCTTCCGCGGCATGGGCGAGGGCGGCACGATCGGCGCACCCGCGGCCATCGCGAATGCCGTCGCCGACGCGCTGTCGCCGCTCGGCATCGAGATCAACGAACTGCCGGTGACGCCCGAGCGCCTCTACCGCCTGATCGAAGCGGCGCGCGCCAAGAACAAGCCTTGAACAATTCAACGAGGGAAGAGCGACCATGGATATGGGATTGAGGGGCAAGATCGCCTTGGTGACCGGCGCCGCAAGCGGCGTCGGCCGCGAAATCGCGCTGAGCCTTGCCGCCGAGGGCGCAAGCGTCGCCGTCAATTATCGCAGTTCCGGGCCGGAGGCCGAGACCATCGTCGGCGAGATCAAGGCGAACGGCGGCAGCGCCAAAGCCTATCAGGCCGACGTCGCCGATTTCGCCGCCGTCACAGCGATGACCGACGCCATCGTGAAGGACTTCGGCGGGCTGAATATTCTCATCAACAATGCCGGCCTCGCCAAGCGTCAGCGCTTCGTCGAAACCACGCCCGAGGATTGGCATTCCCAGATCGACGCCTCGCTCTACGGCGCGATCCATTGCTGCCACGCCGCGGCGCCGCATCTTGAAGCCGGCAAGAACGGCCGCATCGTCAGCGTCATCGGCAACTCGTCGCGCGTCGGCGAATCGGGTCTCGCGATCGTTGCCGCAGCGCGCGCCGGCGTCATCGGCCTGATGAAATCGTTGGCGCGCGAATTCGGCCGCTCCGGCACCACCGCGAACACCGTGTCGCTCGGCCTCGTTGAGACCGCGCACGACAAGGATTGGGTCGATGCCAACCGCGAGAAGCTCATCAAATTCTATCCGGTGCGCCGTCTCGGCCTGCCCGGCGACGTCGCGCCGATGGTGGCGATGCTCGCCTCGCCGCATGGCGGCTGGATCACCGGCCAGGTGCTCAGCATCAGCGGCGGCTACAGCATGGTCTGATGGAGGATTGCCATGCTGCACACCGATCTGATCGCTCCTATTCCCGAATTGCTGCGCCGGCATGCCGCGGCGCGCGGCGGCAAATGCGCCTTTCGCGACGCGCAATCGGCGGTGACCTATGCCGAACTGCTCGATCGCACCGGCAAGCTTGCCGGCCATCTCGCCGACAACGGTATTGCGGCCGGCGACAGTGTCGCGATCATGCTGCCGAATTCGGTGGCATGGGTCGAAAGCTGTCTTGCCATCGCGCGCGCCGGCGCGGTCGGCGTGCCGATCAGCTATGACGCGACCGAGGCCGAAATCGCCTATCGGCTCACGGATGCTGGTTGCAAAGCGGTGATCACGAGCGCCGAGCGTGGCGATCTGTTCGCGCGCCTGAAAAGCTCCGCGCCACATCTCAAGACCATCGATCGTGACCGATCGCGGCACCTGCAGCCGCCGAAGCCCTGCGTTACGCCAGGCTGGTCAGCGCAGCCGGCGAAATCGCCGCCGCGCGATCCGGCGTCGCTGCACGAGACGGCGTTCATTCTTTACACGTCCGGCACCACCGGCCGCGCCAAGGGCGTTCAGCTTACGGTGCACGGCATGTTGTGGGTCACGGCGGCGTGCTGGGCGCCGATCACCGGCTTGAGCGAGCGCGACACGGTGCTCTCGCCGCTGCCGCTGTTTCATTCCTACGCGCTCAACCTGTCGGTGCTGAGCATTCTCGCCGCCGGCGCGACCGAATACATCATGGAGAAATTCTCCACGAGCGAGGCGGTGCGGCTCCTGAAAACCGGGGAGTTCACTTATTTCCCCGGCGTGCCGACGATGTTTCATTATCTGTTGCAGGCGACGCGCGGCGAGAAGGGCGTAAAATTCCCCAATCTGCGGCTTTGCGCTTCGGCCGGCGCCATCATGCCGGCGACGCTCAATCGCGAATTCGAAAGCCATCTCGGCGTGCCGCTGCTCGACGGCTACGGCATCACCGAAACCTCGACCATGGTGACGATGAACTGGCCGACCGGCACTCGCGTCATGGGCTCGTGCGGCATTCCGGTGCCGGGGCTTGCGGTGCGGATCGTCGATCTCAAAGGCCAAGACGTCGGCGCCGGGGCAGGAGGGCGAGCTGATCGTTCATGGCCCGAACGTCATGCCCGGCTATCACAACAAGCCCGAAGAAACGCGCAACGCGCTTGCGCAACGGCTGGTATCACACCGGCGACCTCGCCAAGTCCGACGCGAACGGTTTTCTCACCATCACCGGCCGGCTCAAGGAACTGATCATCCGCGGCGGCCAGAACATCGCGCCGGCCGAGATCGAGGAAGTCGTGAACACGTTCGAAGCGGTGCTCGACTGCGCGGTGGTCGGCGTGCCGCACGAGCATCTCGGCGAGGTTCCGGCGCTGTTCGTCGTGCCGCGCCCCGGCAAGACGCGTCGAAAGCGACGCTCTGCTGGCCCATTGCCGGGCGCAGCTATCGGCGTACAAAGTGCCGCTACAGCGTGCACCTGATTGCCGAGATCCCGCGCACCGGATCGGGCAAGATCATACGCTACAAGCTGCGCGAACTGATGCAAGGCGTGACAGCTCGCGGAGGCCGTGATGCGGAGACCTGTGACGCAAGATGCCGAGACATTGTGGGCCGATTTCGCAACGCCGATCCGCACCGCGGACGATTACTTCGCCTCGCTGCGCGGCCGCGCCATGAACGTCTTTTCATGGGCGAGCGCGTGCCGGAGCCGGTCGATAATCTTGTCATCCGGCCGTCGATCAACGCCATGGCGGAGACGTTCCGGCTCGCAACCGAGCAGCCAAGCTCGCCACCGTGCATTCCGGCATCAGCGATCGCCAGATCAACCGCTTCCTGCATGTGCCGGTCGAGCCGGCCGAGCTTGTCGGCAAGCACGAAATGCAGCGCGAGCTTGGCCGGCGCACCGGCACCTGCTTTCAGCGCTGCGTCGGGCTCGACGCCATCGGCTCCTGCCATTCCGTGACCTTCGATATCGACGGCAAGAACGGCACCGATTATCACCGGCGCTTTCTCGCTTTCTCAAGCGCGCGCAAGCGGCGAATATCGTCATCGGCGGCGCCATGACCGATCCCAAGGGCGACCGCTCGAAGCCGCCGCATCAGCAGAGCGACCAGGACCTGTTCCTCCATGTCGTGCGGCGCGACGACAAAGGCATCTATGTCTCCGGCGCCAAGATGCACCAGACCGGCGCCGTCAATTCGCACTGGCTGATCTTCATGCCGACCATGCGCATGACCGAGAACGACCGCGACTGGTCGGTGGTCGGCGCGGTGCGCGTCGATGCGCCGGGCCTGACCTATATCGTCGGCCGCCAGACCAACGACACCCGCATCATGGACGGCGGCGCGATGGATGCCGGCAATGCGCAATTCGCCGGCCAGGAATCGCTGATTGTCTTTGACAACGTGTTCGTGCCGCATGAGCACGTCTTCATGGACGGCGAATGGGCCTTTGCCTCGTCATTGGTCGAGCGCTTCACCACCTATCATCGCAGTTCTTACGTCTGCAAAACCGGCCTTGGCGACGTGCTGATCGGCGCGGCAGCCACGGCGGCCGAGCACAACGGCGTCGAAGGCGTCTCCCATATCAAGGACAAGCTCGTCGAGATGACGCATCTCAACGAGACCATCTATTCAAGCTGCATGGCGGCGGCGCATCAGTCGAAGCCCGTGGCCTCCGGCGCCTATATCAACGACGAAATGCTCTCCAACGTCGCCAAGCATAATGTCACGCGCTTTCCCTTCGAGATCGCGCGGCTCGCCCAGGATATCGCCGGCGGTCTCGTCGTCACCATGCCGTCGGAGAAGGATCTGCAGAACAACGAGGTCGGCCCGCTGATCCGCAAATTCCTGCAAGGGCGCGACGGCGTTGACGTCGTCGACCGCATGCGCATGTTGCGCCTGATCGAGAACATGACGATCGGCCGCAATGCCGTCGGTTACCTGACGGAAAGCCTGCACGGCGCCGGCTCGCCGCAAGCGCAGCGCATTCAGATCGCGCGCGGCATGAAGATCGAGGAGAAGAAAGCGCGGGCGCGGAATCTCGCCGGCATATCGAAGCCGCAGGCCTGATTGGCGCGTCGGCGACTTCCTATTTGGCCGCGGCAACTTCCTTGCGGTGCGGGAGCTTCCAACCCGGCCGGATGAAATGGCAGGTATAGCCCGCGGGATAGCGCTCCAGATAATCCTGATGCTCGGGCTCGGCCTCCCAGAACGGACCGACCGGCGCCACTTCGGTCACGACCTTGCCGGGCCACAGCTTCGAGGCCTCGACATCGGCGATCGTGTCTTCGGCAACGCGCTTCTGTTCGGGGCTGGCGTAGAAAATCGCCGAACGATAGCTGGTCCCCGTGTCATTGCCTTGCCGGTTGCGCGTCGTCGGGTCGTGGATCTGGAAGAAGAATTCCAGGATCGCCCGGTAGCCGGTCTTGGTCGGATCGAAAATGATCTCGATCGCTTCCGCATGCGTGCCGTGATTGCGATACGTCGCGTTCGGCACGTCGCCGCCGCTATAGCCGACGCGGGTCGAGATCACGCCGGGCTGGCGGCGGATCAAGTCCTGCATGCCCCAAAAACAGCCGCCTGCGAGAACCGCGCGTTCCGTTGATGCTGCCATTGCGTCACCTGTCCCAAGCTGTGATATCTGAAGATACCAAATCCGCTGCCATTATATAGGCGCCCGCAACGGTTTTGGACTCCCTAGGCGTGATCACGCTTTGGTGCACGCCTTCGGCAGCACCGCCAGCGCCGCATCCACTATGCCCTGATAGCCGGTGCAGCGGCACAGATTGCCCGAGAGCGCCCGGCGGATTTCCTCCTCGGTGATGGGTTCGCTGCCGTATTCGCGCTGCAGCTCGACGAGCGTCATGACGACGCCCGGGGTGCAATAGCCGCACTGCAGCCCGTGATGCTTCGACAAAGCCGCTTGGATCGGATGCAGCGTCCCGTCCGGCGACGCCACGCTCTCAATCGTCTCGACCCGGCGCCCGTCGGCTTGCACCGCCAGCATCAGGCAGGACCGTGCGCTCGCGCCATCGACCAGCACCGTGCAGGCGCCGCAGACGCCGTGCTCGCAGCCGATATGCGTGCCGGTGAGGCCAAGGTCCTGGCGCAGGAAATCGGCCAGGTGCAGGCGCAAATCCACGCTTCGCCTGTGCGCTTTGCCGTTCACGGTAACGGTGATCTCGTGCGTGCTCATGCGCGCACTCGCTCAATGGCCTTGGTCAGCGCCCGTTGCGTCAGATGGCCGGCAAGCTCCTGACGGTATTCGCCGGGATTGGCGTCGTCGCCTTCCGCCGGCAGTGCGGCTGCCGCGGCGGCGGCGCTTTCGATCAGGTCGGCATCGGCGCGCCGGCCTTTGAGCATGGCTTCAACGGTAGTCAGACGGATCGGAACGGCGGCGATGCCGCCTGCCGCAATGCGCGCGTTCGAAATGACATTGTTTCCCTCCATCGCGATCACCGCCGCGACGGAAACGATGGCAAAGTCGGCGGGGCGCACCGCATATTCCTCGAATGCCGATCCGGCGCGTTCCGGCCACGGCCCGAAATCGATCTGGACCAGGATCTCGTTCGGTTCAAGGCTCGACGTGAGATAGCCCACAGGAAATTTCGTGAACGGAATTTTTCGCCGGCCGGTCCTACTCGCGACGGTCATTAAGGCATCCAAGGCGCAGGCGGTCACCGGCAGTTCCGCCGACGGATCGAGATGACAGATGCTGCCGCCGATGGTGCCGCGGTTACGCGTCTGCTGATGGCCGACATGGTAGAGCGCATCGACCAGCAATGGGCATCGTTGGCGCACCAGCGCGCTGCGCTCGATGGCGCGTTGCGTCGTCATGGCGCCGACTTTCAGGCCGTCCGGTGTGTCGTCCACAAAAGCAAGTTCCGGAATGCGACCGAGGTCGATCAGATGTTCGGGCTGCACCACCCGATAATTCATCATCGGCATCAGCGACTGGCCGCCGGCGAGAACGCGCGCATTGTCGAGTGTCGCCACGAGATCGAGCGCCTCGCCGAGAGTCTTGGGCGCATGATAGGTGAAGGCCGAGGGCTTCATGCCGGCTTGCCGGATTTTTGCGCCGCAAATTTTTGCGCTGAACGTATGAGCGCGCGCAGCCGCGCCGGCAGGATCGGCAATTCGCAGATGCGGAGATCGAGCGGGCGCAACGCGTCCTCGATCGCCGACACGATCACGCTCGGCGCGCCGATCGTGCCGCTTTCGGCGGCACCCTTGACGCCGAGCGGGTTGAGCGGCGAGGGCGACTCCATGTGATGGATATCGATGCGCGGCACGACGTCGGCGGTCGGGAGCAGATAATCGGCAAGCGTCCCGGTCAGCGGCTGGCCGGATTCGTCGAACCGCATCAGCTCGAACAAAGTAGCGCCGATGCCGTGGACCACGCCGCCGCGCACCTGGCCCTCGACCAGCATCGGATTGATCATGCGGCCGCAATCATGGACCACGGTGTAGCGGAGAATCTTGACCGCGCCGGAAATCGGATTCACCTCGGCTTCGGCGATGTGGGTGCCATTGGTATAGGTCATGCCCGTCGGCTGATAATCGACCGCCGCCGCAAGCCCGGGATTGACATTGCCGGGCAGCGCGAAGCCGGGCAGGCCGCCGAGCGCGCGTGCGATCTCGGCGAGGCTCTTTTTCAGTTTCGGCACGCCGGCGACACGCACTTCGCCGTCCTTGAGCTCAAGATCTTCCGGCGCGACTTCGAGCATTGCCGAGGCGGCAGCCTTGGCCTTCGCGGCGACGCTGAGCGCGGCGAGAAAGGCGGCGTTGCCCGCGGTCACCGCCTGGCGGCTCGCGAAAGCGCCGAGGCCCAAAGGCGTCGCCGCCGTGTCACCGTCGACAACATGAATGACATCCGCCGACACGCCGAATACGCTCGCCGCAAGCTGCGCCAGCATGGTCTTGGTGCCTTGGCCCTGCGCGGTGGCGCCGGTTGCAACCACGATCTGCCCCGAAGGTCCGATGCGAATGGCGGTGCTTTCGAACGGGCCGCGGCCGGTGCCTTCGACATAATTGGCAAGCCCAATGCCGAGGAGGCGGCGCTCCCGCAGTGCCGCTTCACGGCGCTGCGGGAACGTGTCCCACTCGGCGGCCATCAGCGCGCGGCGCTGGCATTGCGGATAATCGCCGCTGTCGTAAGTCATGACGCTGCCGTCGCGCTGCTTGATCGGCGTGGCGTAGGGCATCTTCTCCGGCGGAATGAAATTGCGCCGCCGCACCTCGTCGCGCGTGAGGTTCAAAGTTTTGGCGATGCGATCGAGAATGCGCTCCATCACGAAGGTGCCTTGCGGCCGACCGGCGCCGCGCGTCGGCGCGACCGGCACCATATTGGTCAGGCACAGCGAGACCACCAGATGAAGCGCCGGCAGCACATAGGGCCCGATCATGTTGGTCACGCCGTTGTAAGGCAGCGCGACGCCATAGGGCACATTGGCGCCGTGGTCGTGATACAGCCGCCCGCGGATGCCGCCGAGCTTGCCGTCGGCGCCGAATGCCGACTTCGACGTCCCAAATCTGCCGCCGCTCTTGAACGGTGGCGGTAAAGCTCTCGAGCCGATCTTCGATCCATTTGATCGGCCGGCGCAGCAGGAGTGCCGCCGCCGGGATCGCGATCTCCTCCGGATGAAACACCGCCTTGGGGCCGAAGCCGCCGCCGACATCGGGCGCGACGACGCGCAGCTGATGTTCCAAGAGCCCGAGCGTCTGCACCATCACGGTCTTGGCGCGATGCGGCGTCTGCGTGCCGTCCCACACCGTCAGCAAATCTTCGTTCGCCTCGTAGCGCGCGATCACGCCGCGCGGCTCGATCGAGAAGCCGCCGCCTTTCTCCATGCGAAACCGTTCGGAAAGCCGGTGCGCCGCCGTGGCGAAAACCCGATCCACTTCGCCGTAATTGATAATATGCTCGCGCGGTCAGATTGTCGGGGCAATCGAGCCGCGCCCGCGGCGCGCCGGGGGCAAGGCCGTCGCGCGGATCGGTCACGACCGGCAATTCGTCGTAGTCGACTTCGATCAGCGCCGCCGCATCTTCCGCGGTGCGGCGGTTGTCGGCGACGACAAGCGCGATCGGCTCGCCGACATAACAAACCTCGTCGCTGGCGAGACAAACGGGCTCGGCGTCGAACTTGACCGCCGCCGCGGCGAGCGCGAGCGGAATCCGGTCGCAGGTCAGAAGCGGCCGCAGGTCGGCAAATAACAAGACAGCGTGGACGCCCGGCACGGCCTTGGCCGGCGCCGTATCGATACTCTTGATCCGGGCATGCGCAGAGCGGCTCCGCGCAAAGACCGCATGCAGCATGTCGGGCAGTATGATGTCGTCGATATAGCGCCCTTCGCCCCGCAACAGGCGCGCGTCTTCGACACGCGGAACCGAGCGCCCGATCAGCTCGCCCAAGGATTGGCGTCCTCCGCGCTCAATGACTTGCTGGACATGTTTTCTTTCGCAGCCTTCGGCGTTTCCGCGTCGCCTGCCCATTAGCCCAAGCGGCGTCATTTGTAGAGATCGGATCTGGCGGAGCGGCCCCTGCGCCAATTAAGTCAGCGGCAATTGGGCTGTCAATCGTATTGTCATACAGTACGACAATGCGCTAACACTGCGCCGAGTGAGTGCGCGGGAGTGCGAGGGGTCAATGAACGCTGACGCAAAAATAAAGGACGCTCGGATCGCCAATGCCGCCGCCCATTGGGGCCCGCGCTTCACCGTCAACGGCGTCGATTTCAGCGACTTCAAGGATGTGACAGGATCGCTCTCCAGCTGGGACGATTGGTGCAGCGCCTGGTCGGCGCGCGCAGAGCAGCACGAAGCGCGCGGCCGTGCGGCGCTCGCGCAGAAGCAGCATGTCAGCGCGCGCGATCATTTGCTGCGCGCCTCGGTCACTTATCACTTCGCCAAATATCTGTTCGTGCAGGACATGGCGCAGATGAAGACGGCGCACGGCAAGGCGGTCGCGTGCTTGACGCAAGCGCTGCCCTATATGGATCCGCCGGGCGAGCGCGTGCTCATTCCCTACGAGGGCCAGCATCTCGCCGGTGTGTTGCGCAAGCCGCACGATGTCGACAAGCCGCCGATCGTGCTGATGACCATGGGCTTGGATTCGACCAAGGAAGAACTGGTCACGTTCCAGCAGACTTTCCTCGATCGCGGCATGGCGATCCTCGCTTTCGATGGACCGGGGCAGGGCGAGGCCGAATACGATTTCGCGATCCGGCCGGACTACGAAAATGTCGTCGGCCCGGTGATCGATTGGCTCGAAGCCAAGCGGCCGGATGTGGACGTCAAGCGCCTGGGTATCTGGGGCATCAGCCTCGGCGGCTATTATGCGCCGCGCTCGGCGGCGTTCGAGAAACGCATCAAGGCGGCCATCGCCAATTGCGGACCTTATAATTGGGGCGCGCTGTGGGACAAGTTGCCGGACCTGACGCGCGCGGCCTATATCGCGCGCAGCCACAGCAAAAGCGAGGCCGAAGCGCAGCAGAAAGCCTTCGGCCTGTCGCTCGAAGGCGTCGGCGCAAAGATCGAATGCCCAATCTTCATCATCGCTGCCGGCCTTGACCGGCTGTGTCCGCCCGAGGACGCGCGGCGGCTCGCGGCGGAAGTCAAAGGCCCGGTCGAGCTTCTCGTCATCGCGGACGGCAATCACGTCGCCCACAATCGCCCCTACAGCTATCGCCCGCAGTCGGCCGACTGGATGGCGAAGCGATTGGGCGCAGGAAGCTTAAGATGAATGATGACGTTGCCCGCGTCGCGTTGGCGCCGCTCAAACTGGAAGCGGCACCGCTGCGCCGGAAAATCAGCGCCACGCTGCGTCGGGCCATCGAGACGGACGAGCTCAAGCCCGGCGACCGGCTTGTCGAAAAGGACTTGTGCCAGGAGCTCAACGTCAGCCGCACCTCGCTGCGCGAGGCGTTGCGCGAGCTGCAAGCCGAGAAGCTTGTCGTTTCGGTGCCGCGCGGCCTGATCGTCGCCGAGATCAGTGAAGAAGACGCCGCCAATATCTATCAGGTCCGCGCCGCGCTCGAAGGCTTGGTGGCCGCGCAATTCGCCGAGATTGCCAATGCGCTCGATGTGGCAAAGCTCAAGGCCGCGTTGGATCGCTTGGAGGCGGCCTATCGCTCGAAGAATTTCGAGACAATCCTCGATGCCAAAAAGCGTTTCTATGACGCGATTTGTCTCGGCGCGAAAAACGCGGTGGTGCGCGATCTGCTCGATCACCTCAGCAACCGCATCAATCAGTTGCGCAGCACGTCACGCGAGAACGACAAGCGCTGGCATGCGAGCCTCATGGAATTGAAGAAGCTCGCGAGCGCTCTGTTCGCGCATGATCCGCGCGCCGCGCGCGCCGCCGCGATCAAGCATGTCGCCGCCGCGGCGCGGACGGCTTTGCGCAAGCGCCGGGGCAAATCGAGCGCCGCTGCGGGTCGGACGGGACCGGCGACGAAGACAAATAAGATGGGAGGGATCGGCTAAGCCGTTGTTACCAGGGCAAGTTGCAGCTCGACTCTATACCTGTCCGAAAAGCCGGGCAGACCGCCGTAACGAACATTGCTCGATGGTGACGCATTGCTTGCGACTGCAAGTGAAAGTGGGCTTAACTGGCTTTAATCGCACCGTCGAAATCCGCTTTCGATGAGATGCCAAAGATGAGGGGTGCAGGGTTGGACGCACAGACCGATCGAATCCGCCTGTCGGCGGATGTGGGGGGCACGTTCACCGACATTGCCGCCTTTAACGAAAGAACCGGCGAATTCAGCCTCGGCAAGACGCTGACGACGCCGGCACGGCTGGTTGACGGCATTGCGACCGGCGTCGCCAAGGCGGGAACGACATTCGCCGAGGCGCAGCTGTTCCTGCACGGCACCACGATCGCCATCAACACGATCCTCGAGCGAACCGGCGCCAAATGCGCATTGCTCACCACGCAGGGCTTTCGCGACATCTACGAGATCGGCCGCGTCAACCGGCCGGAATCCTACAATCTATTCTTCCAGAAACATCAGCCGCTGATCGAGCGGTCGCTGCGTTTTGAAATCCGCGAGCGCATCGACGCGCAGGGCAATGTGCTGATGAAGCTCGACGAAGACCAGGTCCGCCGCATCGTCGGCGATCTGGTCAGGTCCGGCATCGACGCCATCGCCATTCTGTTCCTGCACTCCTACCGCAATCCGGTGCACGAGCGGCGCGCGAAGGAGATCGTGCGGGAGATGCATCCCGGATTGTTTGTGTCCGCCTCGCATGAACTGTCGCAGGAATATCGCGAGTTCGAGCGCTCCTCGACGGTTGCCGCCAATGCCTATGTCGGCCCGCGCGTACGCAATTATCTCTCGGTGATGAATACCCATCTCGGCGAAGCGAATTTCGACGGCACGTTCCTCATCGTGCAATCGAGCGGCGGGCTGTTCGACGTCGACGAAGCGCGCGACTCCTGCATCCGCATGCTGGAATCCGGCCCCGCCGCGGGCGTGATCGGCACCAAGATACTTTGCGACAGCATGGGTTTCGGCAACGCCATCGCCTTCGACATGGGCGGCACGACGGCGAAGGCGGGCGTCATTCACAACGGCCATGTGCTGATGACCGGCGGCGCGCTGGTCGGCGGTTATGCCACCGGCCTGCCGGTGCAAATGCCGATGATCGACATCCAGGAAGTCGGCACCGGCGGCGGCAGCATCGCGCGCGCCGGGCTTGCCGGCGCGATGCGGGTCGGGCCGGAAAGTGCCGGCGCGGTGCCGGGTCCGGTGTGCTATGGGCTCGGCGGCGAGGAGCCGACCATCACCGACGCCAATCTTGTGCTCGGCCGGCTTGCCGCCGACCGCTTCCTCGGCGGCGAAATGAAGCTCGACGTCGAAGGCGCGAAACTTGCGCTCAACGACAAGATCGCAAAACCGCTCGGGCTGACGCTCACCGAAGCCGCCGAAGGCATCTTGCGCATCGCCACGACGAAAATGTCGCATGTGGTGCGCTGGGTGACGACCGAGCGCGGCCTCGATGCGGCGGATTTCGCGCTGGTCGCTTATGGTGGCGCAGGACCGCTCCATGCCGCCATGGTGGCGCGCGAATTGCGCATCGGCAAAGTCATCATCCCGCGGGCGCCGGGACATTTCTCCGCCTACGGCATGCTGATGGCCGACCTGCGCCGCGACTTCGTCCACACCTGGTTCACACCGCTCGCCAAGGCGTCGTTCGCGGACATGGAGACATTGTATCAGGACATGGAGCGCCGCGGCCGAGCCGGCATCAGCCAGGCTCATGTCGAGCTTTCCGAGATCGTCGTCTCGCGCGGCGCCGACATGCGCTATGTCGGCCAGGAGCACGCCGTCACCGTCGAACTGCCGACCGAGCTGTTCGCGACGGGCGACCGCGACGGTATCAAGCGGCATTTGGATGCGGTGCACGAGACGCGCTACGGCTATGCGTCGCCGGGAGAGGCGGCCGAGATCGTCAGCCTGCGCTGCGCCGTCGTCGGCATCATGACGAAGCCGCGCGAGCAAACCATGCCAGCAGGCGCTGCCGAGCCGCCAGCCAAAGCGTTCCGCGGCAGCCGCCTGGTTTATTTTTCCGATTCAGGTTTCATCGAGACGCCGACTTACGATCGCGCCCATCTCGTCGCCGCGAATAAGATCAAAGGGCCGGCGCTGGTTGAAGAATATGCCTCGACGACGGTCGTTCATCCAGGCGATGCACTGGAGGTCGACGGCCTCGGCAACCTGATCATTGAGACCGGGAGAAGCTGACGATGAATGTCGCTTTCGACAAGACGGCGGACGTCAAGACCCAAGGACGGATCGACCCGGTCACCATCGAAGTGGTGCGCAACGGTCTCATCGCCGCGACCGAGGAGATGAAGACCAATCTCATGCGCACTGCTTACAACATGATCATCTACGAGGCGCTCGACTTCACCGTCGGCCTGTTCAACGCGCGCGGCGAGACGGTATCGATCGGACTCGGGCTGCCGATGTTCATTCGCGGCATGAGCGACACCGTCAAGGCCAAGATCAAGCATTACGGCCTCGATAAGATGGATCCCGGCGACATTCTTCTCACCAACGACGCCTATACGACCGGCAGCCATCTCAATCACATGACGTTCTCGGTGCCGATCTTCCACGACGGTAAAGTCGTCGCCTTTTCGAGCTGCATGGCGCATTGGCCGGATGTCGGCGGCACGCTGTCGGGCGTGACCACGGACATCTATTCCGAAGGCCTGCAGATGCCGATCGTGAAGGCCTATCGCAAGGGCGAGCCGAACCAGGAGATCATGGACATCATCCGCATGAATGTGCGGGTGCCGGAGAACGCCATGGGCGACCTGCGCGCCCAGATCGCGGCGGTGAAGACCGGCGAGAAGCGCTTTCTCGAAATGATCCAGAAATACGGCATCGACGCCGTGCTCGGCTCGATCGCGGCCATCATGGATCAGAGCGAGGCGGTGGCGCGCGAACGGGTGCGCCAGATGCCCGACGGCGTCTATGAGGCGGAGTCCTACATGGACGACGACGGGGTCGCGCTCGGCAAGCGCATTCCGATCCGCGTCAAGGTCGAGGTCGCCGGCGATCGCATGAAGGTCGACCTGTCGGAAGTCTCCAAGCAAGTCGCCGGCTTCTACAATTCCGGCGAAACGGCAGGCCGTTCATGCTGCCAGGTGGCGTTCAAGTGTCTCACCTCGGCGCTCGATCTGCCGATCAATGATGGGCAATTCCGCGCGCTCGACATCGTGCTGCCGCCGGGCCGCGTAGTCAGCGCGCAGAAGCCGTCGGCGATGCGGATGTGGATGACATTTCCGATGACGATCGTCGACACCATCTTCAAGGCGCTGGCGCCGGCGCTGCCGGACCATGTGATCGCCGGACATCATGCCGACCTCTGCGTCGGCAGGGTCAATGGCCGCCGGCCGACGGACAACAGCTTCTACATTTATCTTGGCGGGCTGGTCGGCGGCGGCTGGGGCGCCAAGCACGACAGCGACGGCGTCAACGCCACGATCGCCATCAATGACGGTGATACCCATAACGGCCCGAGCGAGCAGGTCGAGGCCAAGTTTCCCTTGCTGGTAGAACGCTATGCGCTGCGCCCGGATTCCGGCGGCGCCGGGAAATTCCGCGGCGGACTCGGCACCGAGCAGATCGTGCAGATGCGCGGCAAGATTTCCTTTAACGCGCAAATGGATCGCGTGCGCTGCCGGCCGTGGGGCCTCTACGACGGTCTCGCCGGTTTCGGCAATGCGGTCGCGATCCACCGTTTCGGCGAGGACGAGCAAGGTTTCCAGAACGGCAAGGCCTTCGATCAGGTGCTCGAACCCGGCGACGCTTACATCATCCGCTCCGGCGGCGGCGGCGGTTATGGCTCGCCGCTCGAGCGCGAGCCTGAGAAAGTCGAGCGTGACGTACATCAGGGCTACGTCACCAAGGCGGCGGCGGAGAAGCTTTACGGCATCGTGTTTCGCGACGGCACGCTCGACGTCGATATCGTCCGCACCCAGGCGCGCCGCGAAGAGATGCGTGCGCAAGGCTTGCCAGTCAACGATCCCGAGATCCCGGATGCGCCGGGCGAAGGCTGGTCGCTTCATCTCAATCGCCGCCGGCCGCAGGATAATCGGCAGCTCAGCGACGACGAGCGGCTGGTGATCGCGATGTCGGGGCGATGTTGTTGACCAATGAACGAAGAGCGGCACGAAAAAATGAAAAATTCGAGGGGAGGAACTTATGAAGAAGGGCGCAACGACACGCGACACGACGACACCTAACATTTGGAATAACTGCCTCATCGGCGCAATCGCTGCGGCGGGCGCGATGCTCGCGCCGTTCTTCGCCGCGCCGGCGCAAGCGCAATCGGGCGCGCCGATCACCATCGGCGTCATCACCGAGTTGAGCGGGTCCTACTCGTTTTTCGGTACCGCCTGCCGGCAAGGGCTCGAATTCGCGCAGAAGAAGATCGCGGCCGAAGGCGGCGTGCTCGGCCGGCCGCTCAATTTCAAGGTCATGGACGACCAGACCAATCCGGCGCAAGCGGTGGCGGCGGCGCGCAGCCTCGACGTGCAGGACAATGTGCTGGCGCTGACCGGCCCGACAAGCTCGGATATCGCGCTCGCGGTCTATGGCTATGCCGAACAGAACAAAGTGCCGTTCGTCGTGCCGGTCGCGGCCTTCGCGCAACTCACCAAGCCCGGGACGCATTATACGTTCCGCGTCGAGCCGGACGCGGTGGGCTGGGGTTATGCGGCGGCGAAATTCATCGCCGCGCAAAAACCCGGCGCCAAGCTTGCCTTGATGTACAACGACATTGCGCTCGCCCGCGCCATCGTTGCCGGCATCAAGTACCAGGCGCCGAAAGAGAATATCAGCATCGTCACCGATATTCTTTTTCCGCAAGGCAGCAACGACGCCACGGTGCAGGCGGCGCAAGTCGTCGCCGCCAAGCCGGATTATGTCTATCTCGCCACCGTCGGCGCCTTCGACGTCACTGCCACCAATCAATTGCTAGATCTCGGCATCAAGCCGGAGCAGATCATCCATAATGTCGGCACCACCACCACGCTCACGGCTTACGGCCCGCGCAGCGCGGGTTCGATCTATGGTTCGTTTTTCGACGTCAATCTCGACAACGTGACGCCGGACGGGCGCAAATTCGTCGATGAGTTCGTGCAAGAGGTCGGGCGCGTCCCGTCCTATATCGAGAACTTCTGCTACAATACCCCGTTCATCATCAAAACCGCGATCGAGAAGGCCGGCAGCGCCGACCGCGAGAAATTCCGCGACGCGATGTCGGCGCTCAATACGGTCGAGCCGACCTTGGGCGTTCCGATCTCCTTCGACAAGAACGGCGCGCGCAAGGAATACATGTATTACATGCAGCTCACCGGCGCCGCGGCGAAAAGCTATACCGCAAAGAAGCTGTTCTACATCGAATGGGCGCCGGAAACGCTGCCGGTCTATGACCTGGTGAAGTAAGCGGCATCCGGCGGCGGCCGTGCAGCGGAGATCGCAATGATGTCGAGCGCCACGCTCCTGGTCGCGATCTCGGTGATCACGACGGGTTTGGTGCTCGGCGTCATCTTCTCGCTGGTTGCGGCCGGCGTCACCATCGTCTATGGCAGCATCTGGCTGCCCAATGCCTCGAACGGCCAATTCTTCCTGACGGCGGCTCTGATCTGCTGGAGCTTTACGACCTGGCTCGCCATGCCGATCTGGCTCGCGGCGCTCCTGACCTTATGCGTCAGCCTGCCGATCTCTTATCTGCTCGAGGCGACGCTGATCCGCCGCTTCTACGACGTGCCCGATCGCAATATCGCTTATTTCGTCGTTACGCTCGGCGTCACGCAAATCCTGTCGGGAATCTTCTCCGTGACCTATGGCCGCTGGAGCGACCAGTTCAACCTGCCGCCGATCGTTTCGGGCATCACCTTCATCGGCCCGTTCCCGATGACCAATAACCGCATCTTTGTGCTTGGCGCCGCGAGCGTGCTGCTGGCGCTGCTCTTTGCCATGCTGCGGTTTCATCCTTACGGCCGCGCCTTGCGCGCCGTGTTCCAGAATTGCGAGGCGGCGGCTTTGCGCGGCGTCAATGTGCGCGCGATCTATCGGCTGTCTTTCGTGCTCGGCATGCTGTCGATCTTTGCCGGCGGCATTCTCTACGGCATGGCCTATAGCTTCGACTTGACCGTGGCCTGGACCATGGCGGTGACGGCTTTCGCCATCATGATCGTCGGCGGCCCGGGCTCGGTGCTCGGCGCCGTCGTGGTCGGCATGGTGTTCGGCTTCACCCAGGCCGGTGTGAGCATCTTCGCCAATCCGACGGTCGCGACCTTTTCCTATCTCGCGGCCATGCTGGTCATTCTTCTGATCAAACCGTCGGGGCTGTTTGCCAGATGAGGCGAATTCTCGACACCGCATTCAAGCCTGAGCTTTTGCTGCTGCTCGCAGCCGGCCTGTTGCTGACGATCGTGCTCCGTGAAAACCGCTTCTTCGCTTTTGTCACCGGCATCACCATGATCAGCATCATGTGGGCCGCCGGCATGAATCTGCTCACCGGCTATGCCGGTCTGGTGTCGCTCGCTTTCGCCGGCATTGCCGGCATCAGCGCCTATGCGACGGTCGGATTGGTGATGCGGTTCGGCTGGTCGTTCTGGCTCGCCATGCCGCTGGCCACCGTCGGCGCCGCCGTGGTCGGCGTGCTGCTCGGTCTGCCGTCGCTCCGCCTCAAGGGCTTTTACTTCGCGCTGTCCTCGCTCGTCATCCAGACGGTACTGAGCCTCGGCTTCGTCTATTTCGTCAATCTGACCAACGGCGATACCGGGATCAGCCAGATTCCGCCACCGGATATTCCCTTCACCGGGGCCTCCTTGCATGGCGTGAGCTTCGATCTTTTGCTCACATCCCTCGCCTGGTTCAGTCTCCTCGCCGTCTGGGTCATCGTCGATTCGCCGTTCGGCCGCCGCCTCATCGCGATCCGCGAGGACGAGGTGCTGGCCGAAGCCATCGGGATCGATGTCGTGCGCAACAAGATGCTGGCGTTCTTCGTCGGCTCGCTGTTCGCCGGCGTCGGCGGCTCGCTCTATGCCACTTATGTCGGTTTCGCCTCGCCGCGCAGCTTCGATCTCTTGTCGAGTCTGAGCATCTGGCTGATGGTCGCGTTCGGCGGCCGCGGCACGCTGATGGGGCCGCTCGTCGGCGCACTGATCCTGGCGCCGGTGCCGTTCATGCTGCAGCAATACGACACGCTCAAAGACGTGATCTACGGCGCGCTGATCATCGCGGTGATCGTGCTGCTGCCCGGCGGCATTTCCGGCACGCTGCAAAGCGCCGCCCGCTCGCTGCCTCTCTTGCGCCGTCCGCTCACACGCTATCGCAAAAGTGTTTCCGATGACCGACCTGTTCACGGCGCATAATCTTTGCAAGCGCTTCGGCGGCGTGCACGCGCTGCGCAATGTCAACGTGACGCAGCGCTCGGGCGAGACGCTCGGCATGATCGGGCCGAACGGCTCCGGCAAGACGTCGTTCGTCAATGCCGTGACCGGAGAGCTCGCCCTCGACAGCGGCAAGGTCGATTTCGCCGGCGCCGACATCACCGGCGTTCGTCCGCACAAGGTCGCTGATGCCGGCCTGGCACGGACGTTCCAGGCGGTGCGGTTGTTCGCCAAGCTCACGGTGCGCGACAATCTGCAGACCGCAATGCTGGTTCTGGAGGACCCCGCGCACACGCTGGAGGCGGCCGAGCGGGTCGAGCTTCTGCAATGGCTCAAGCTCGACAACCGGCTCGATGCCGTAGCCGGCAGTCTCACATTGTTCGAACAGCGCCGTCTTGAGCTTGCAATGCGGCTCGTGATGCGGCCGCAGCTCATCATGCTCGACGAGCCGGTCGGCGGGCTCGCGCCCAGCGAAATCCGCGCCATGATGCAAATCCTGCAGGAACTTAAATCGCGCTGCTCGATCTTCGTCATCGAGCACACGATGCGGGTAATCCGCGAGCTGGCCGACCGCGTCGTCGTTCTCATCACCGGCGAGAAAATCGCCGACGGACCGCCCGCCGAAATCCTCAAGGACAAGCGCGTGATCGAGCAATATCTGGGGACGGCACATGCTTGAGACCGAAGCGCTCGTCATCACCTACGGACCGTTCCTGGCGCTTGACGGCGTCGATATCACGGTCGGCGATGGCGAAATCGTCGGCATTATCGGCGCCAATGGCGCGGGCAAGAGTTCGCTGGTGCGCGCCATCGCCGGCCTGGTGCCGGCGGCATCGGGCCGCGTGATCTTCAAAGGCAGCGTGCTCGAGCGCGAGCCGCCGCATCAGCGCAATCGCATGGGCATTGCGCTCGTGCCAGAAGGCCGCGGCCTGTTCGCGCGCATGTCGGTCGAGGAGAATTTGATGATGGGCGGCTACCCGCTGCCGACGCGCCATCGCATGGCGGACAATATGCAGCGCTGCTTCGAGCTGTTTCCGGTGCTGCGCGAGCGGCGCCATCAGTTGGCCGGCACCTTGTCCGGCGGTCAGCAGCAGATGCTTGCGGTGTCGATGGGGCTGATGTCGGAGCCGCAGCTGCTCATTCTCGACGAGCCGTCGCTCGGGCTGGCGCCGATCGTCATCGGCGAGATCGGCGAGCGCCTCAAAGAGCTCAAAGCGGCCGGCATGACCATTCTGCTCGCCGAGCAGAACGCAATACTGACCGGCAACATCACCGACCGCATCTATGTGCTGCAGACCGGGCGGGTGCGTTACCACGACAAGCCGGACGTGCTGTTCAAGATGCCGGAGGTCGCCGAGAGCTTTCTCAGCATTTGAGAAGACGACTTAGGCTGCCGTCAGGCCGCCGTCGATGACGATGGTCTGCCCGGTGATGGAGGCGGCGCCCGGTCCGGCGAGAAAGACCGCGGCTGCGGCGACTTCCTCGGCCGTCGCCAGGCGATGCAGCGGAATGCGCTTGAGCACCGCCTCCATGTAATCCTTGTTCGATCCGGTTCCGGCGCGCGACGGCGATGGGGTATCGAGCCGTCCAGGCGCGACCGCATTCACCGTGATGCCGTAGTCGGCCCATTCGATCGCAAGCATCCGCGTCATTTGCAGAAGCGCGGCCTTGCTGATGCCATAGGCCGAACGTTCGGCGGCGCCGACCAGCGCATGCGCCGAGGCGATCGTGATGATCCGCCCCGGCGCGTGCCGCGCCACCAGATAACGGCCGATCTGCTGCGTCAGGAAAAAAGTGCCGGTGACGTTGGTGAGAAGGACGGCTTCGAATTCGTCGCGCGCGGTCTCGATCGCCTTGCTGCGCAGATTGACGCTGGCATTGTTCACCAGCACGTCGATCCGGCCGAAAGCTTCGGTGGCGGCGGCGGCCGTTTTCTCGATGCTCGATTGCGAGCGCAGATCGAGCTCGACGCCGATCACATTTCGTCCTGCCGCGCGCACGGCCGCCAAGGTCGCATCGAGGTTGCTGGCGCGCGTCGCGGTCACGACGACATCGAAGCCGTCGCGCGCCAGCGCAAGCGCGGTCGCCGCGCCCACGCCATAAGAAGCGCCCGTGACCAGCGCAACTTTCATGACTTCGCCCAAGCGTCTTTAGCCCTCATACCCAGCCGCGCAGTTCCGAGTTCATCGTTCCTGCCGCCGCCAATTCGGCGAGCAGAATTTTCGTATCAGCCTCAGTCAGCGCCGCAAGCGGCGGGCGCGGTGCGCCGCAATCGCGGCCCATCGCCCGCATGCTGGTCTTGAAACCGGCGACACCGGTGTCGCGTAAGGCCCGGTAGAGGATCGCGGCCTGTTCCTGCGCCGGCCGGGCCTCGGCGAACTTCTCGGCCGTGCACAAAGCGTAGAGATTGCCGATCAGCTTCGGCGCGATGCCGGCGAGCGGCGAGAGGAGACCGGTCGCGCCGACGGCCGCGGCCGAGATCATATATTCGGTGCCGGAGACGAGCTGAAAGTCGGGACGTACCGCACGTGCCACGGTAATGACCTCGATCATATATTGCCAATCGAGGCTCAAATCGATCAGGCCGGCCATATTGGGCAAGCGCTTGAGCAGGTCGGCCACGGATTTGCTGGCGATCTCGACTTCGTTCATTTCGGCCGGCGAATTGAGGACAAAAAGCGGAAGCTGCGCCGCTTCGCCGATCGCCAGGAAATGTTCGACCAGCATGTGCTGCGGCGGCGTCCAGTAATAGGGCACGGTCGCGATCACCGCGGCCGCGCCGGCCTTCGCGGCGTGGCGCGCCAGCGCGGCCGCGATCGCGGTGCCGGCCTCGCTGACATTGGCGATCACCGGGACGCGGCCTTTGACACGGTCGAGCGCGAATGCGAGCAGCGCCTCGCGTTCGGCGACGGTGAGGCTGACCGATTCGCCGGCATGCATCGGCAGCGCCAGGCCCTGCGCGCCGCCGGCGAGGTGAAAATCAAGCACGTTGCCATAGCCGGCGAAATCGACGCGGCCGTTGACGAACGGCGTGATCGGCGCATGCACCAGGCCAAATTTGAAATCACTCACCGTATCTATCCTTTCGCTGCCGCGCGCTTGTTACCAGCCGTGCGGTTCGGAATCCAGAATGCCGAGCGCCTCGAGCTGTTGCTCGATGAATTTGATGCGCTCGGGTGAAGCCGTCGGCAGCGGCGGCGAGGTCGGCCCGACCGGCCGGCCCATGATGACGCAGCCGCCTTTGAGCGAGGACGGATATTGGTCGCGGAATATCAGCCAGAGCTGCGACAATTTGTATTGCAGCGCGCGCGCGCGCGCCCATTTGCCGGCGGCGCAGCATTCGTAAAGCTCGACGCAGAGATTGGGACAGATCGCGCCGGCCGACGAATAGGAGCCGGCGCCGCCGAGCGACACCGACGGCAGCAGATATTCGACGCCGGCGATCATGGCGAAGCTCGGCCGCAGCGGCAGCGCCGCGCGGAGAATCTCGAAGAACTTTTCGCTGTTGAAGCTTGCTTCCTTCATGCCGACGAGGTTCGGCAGGCGCTGGATCAGCCGCGCCGTCAATTCGCCGGTGAACTCGATGCCGTCGAGATAGCTCGGCGAATTGTAGGCAATCAGCGGCAGGTCGATCGAGGTGCCGAGATCGACGAAGTAATCGTAGATCGACTGCGGCGGATATTTCCAGAAATAGGGGGTGATGGCGATGATGGCGTCGGCACCGGCTTTTTGCGCGTGGCGCGCCAGGTCATAGGTGTCTTCGAGCGCGAGCGCGCTGACATGGATCGAGATCGGCACGCGCTTCCCCACGGTCTTGATCGCCACCTCGGCAAGCTTCTTGCGCTCGGTAATGGTGAGATTATGCGACTCAGCCTTGTGGTGCGGCCAGGAGATCGCCGTCGCGCCGGTGCGCACGTGAAAGTCCACGAGCTTCTCGAAGGTCGCATAGTCGGGACTGAAATCCTCCTTGAGCGGCGTCACCGGGCTTTGCATAACGCCCTTGAAGACGAGGGTCATGGCTGCTCCTGCATATGATATTTCGGGCTTCGTTCCATTACTGCGCGACGATGTGAGCGTCCGCGACTACTTTGCCCCAGCGCACGCCTTCGTCGTGAACGAACTTGGCATAGTCTTGCGGCGATGCGCTCGGCGCCGGCGTCATGGCGAGCTCTTCGTAGCGCTTCTTCACCTCGGGATCGGCGAGCGCTTTGGTGACGGCGGCATGCAATCTATCGACGACGTCCTTGGGCGTGCCGGCGGGCGCGGCGAGGCCGAACCATTGCACCGCCTCGAAACCCGGCAAGCCGGCTTCGGCGACCGTCGGCAGATCGGGCGCGGCCGGCGAGCGCGCGGCGCTGGTGACGCCATAGGCGCGGACATTGCCGGATTGAATGTTGCTCAATGCGATCGTCAGATCGGGCATCATGATCGCGACTTGGCCGCCGAGCACGTCATTGAACGCCGGCTGCGTGCCGCGATAGGGCACGTGCAGAAGCTTGACGCCGGCATCCTGCTCGAAGAGCTCGACAATGAGATGCGACAGGCTGCCGACGCCGGCCGAGCCGAACGCGACCTTGCCGGGATTGGCCTTCATATAGGCGAGAAGCTCCTTGAGATCCTTCGCCGGCAGGGACGGCGTGCCGACCAGGACTTCGGGCGCCGTGACCGTGCGCGTGATCATCGCGAAGTCATGATCGATATCGTAAGGCACGGATTTCAGGACGAACGGATTCATCACATGCGAGGAAATCATCGCCAAGAGCGTGTAGCCGTCGGGCTCGGCCTTGGCGACGGCTTGCGCGCCGATATTGCCGCTGGCGCCGCCGCGGTTCTCGACGACCACGGCCTGGCCCAGGATCTGGCCCAGTTTCGGCGCCAGAATGCGGGCCTGCGTGTCGGTGCCGCCGCCGGCCGGCGCCGGCACGATCAGCGTGATCGGCCGGTTCGGATAATCCTGCGCCCGCGCCTGCTGCGCCGATAGGCCCATGGTCAACATGACCAACACGGCCAACGCCGCAATCGCTGCGCGCGCGCGCATCGCTGTTTTGCCGAAAAGAGAATTGGCGACTGACATTCTTTCTTTCCTCCCACGTATCGGCTTTTTGTCGCGCTCGGCGTCTTGTCGCGCCGGTGCCCCCAAAAGGGGTGCGGACGGTCCGCAGAGTACTGGATTTTTCCGCCGCCGGATGGTTCATTGAGTTTCAACTCTAGAATTGACAATGGGGGCCGCCATCGACCGGCTGCACGGCATCCTGGTCTTCATCAACGTCGTCGAGACGCGCAATTTCAGCGCCACTGCGCGCGCTCTCGGCGTCAGCACCTCGGCTGTGAGCGCGGCCGTATTGCGGCTCGAGCAGAAACTCGCGGTGCGTTTGTTGAACCGGACGACGCGGCGGGTCCTGCCGACGCCGGAAGGACTCGAATTTTATCAGCGCTGCAAACAAATCATCGCCGACCTCGAACAGGCCGAGATGAGCGTCGGCCGGTCCGGGCGCTTGCCGAGCGGGCGGTTGCGCATCGGCATGCCGTCGGCGCTGGGGCGGATGTGGGTCGTGCCGCGGCTGCCGGATTTCGTGCGAGCCTATCCGTCGGTGTCGCTCGAAATCGTCATCGGCGACTTTTTCACCGCGCCAAGCCGCGAAGGTCTCGACGCCGCCATTCAGGTCGGTGAATTGCCGTCGTCGCGGATGATCGTGCGCAAACTGGCCGCGGTGAATTACGTCGTCGCCGCTGCGCCGAAATATCTTCTCGACCGCGGCACGCCGGGAAACCCGTCCGATCTCAAGGATCACGTCTGTCTGAGTTATCGCCGGCCGCGCAACGGTCAGATCCGGCAGTGGCGTTTCATGCGCGGCAAGAGCAGCGAAACGCACACGCCCGGCAGCGACCTCGTCTGCAACAGCGGCGAGGCGTTGATTGCCGCCGCCAGTTCCGGTCTCGGCCTGGTGCAAGTCGCGGAATATTACGCGCGGCCGGAGATCGAGGCGGGGCGCTTGGTCGAGGTGATGCGCGGCTATGGCGCTTACGCGCACGACATTTCGATCATTTTCCAGCAGCGCCGCCGCATTGCGCCGCGGCTGCGCGTGTTTGTCGACTTCCTGGTCGACATGTTCGATCCGCCGCCGTGGCGGCGCGAGGGCGCGGGTCTTGGGTGAGCGGTCTTGGGTGAGCGGTCCTTGGGTGAGGGGCCTTGGACGAAGGGGCCTTGGGTGAGGGCGCTTTTGCCGCTCGGCTGACAGTCCAAAAGGCCAAAATCTGCGCGGGTTAGTACGGCAAGCGCAAAAGTCCTGTGGACCGCTTGTGCCAGGGCCATGAACGCGTTTGACGGCGGGCAGATAGTTGGATTATATTGGATCCAATAATATCCATTGTCGTTACGGAGATCGCTTGATGGCGCTGGAACTGCTGGAACCCACGGTTACGGATCGCCCTCCGCCGCTTGCCGGCGCCCGGCGCTTGGCGGACCTGCGCGGCAAGCGCATAGGCTTCGTCGACAACAGCAAGTGCAATGCCGATCTCTTCATCAAGCGGCTGTGCAGCCAGTTCGGCGATCGCTTTGCCGTCGTGCCCGGTCCGATCGTGCGCAAGCTTGCGCCGAAGGATCGTCTGAGCGACGCCGACCTGTCGCGTCTTTCGCAATGCGACGCGGTGGTGCTGTGCTTCGGCGATTGCGGCACCTCGACCTCGATCAATGTCGCGGATGCCGTCGAGATCGAACGGCGCGGTATTCCGACCGTCAATGTGTTCAGCTCCGCCTTCGCCGAAGCCGCGCGCAAGCAGGCGGCCGGCCGCGGCATGCTCGAATTGCCGCTGGTGCGCGTTCCGCATCCAATGCATACGGCGCAACACCACACCGTGACCGAGCGCGCCGATGCCGCCGTCGATGCGCTGGTCGAACGCCTAACCAGCGACGCCAAGAGTTCCGCCGTTGCCAAAGCGGCGTCCGATCCGTTCGACGGCGCCAATGACAATGACGACCAGGAAATGCTGTTTGCCCGCGGCTGGACCGACGGTCTGCCGGTCGTGTTTCCGACCGTCAACAAAGTCGCCGCCATGATCGAGGCTTGCGGCCGCGACGCCAAAGAAGAGATCGGGCCCATCCCGCCGTGCTGGCGCAAGGCCACGATCGAAAAGATCGCGATCAATGCGGTGATGGCTGGCTGCAAGCCGCACTATTTCCCGGTGATCCTCGCAGCGATCGATGCGCTGCTCGACAATGACTGCCAGCTTTACGGCATCCAGACCGCGACCAACACGACGGCGCCGCTCCTCATCGTCAACGGCCCGATTGTCGAAGAGCTCGGCATCAATTGCCGCGGCAATGTGTTCGGCCAGGGCGTGCGCGCCAATGCCACGATCGGCCGCGCGGTGCAGCTCGTGCTGCGCAATATCGGCGGCGACATCGCCGGCGAGACCGACATGGCGACGCACGGCCAGGCCGGCAAGTTCTCCTCCTGCATCGCCGAGGCCGAAGCCGACAGTCCCTGGGCGCCGCTTCATGTCGAGGCCGGTTTCGCCGCCGAGGACGACACCGTCACCGTGATCGGCGCGTCCGCGCCGCACAACATCTTCACCTATGGCTGCAAGACCGGCCAGGACATTCTCGAGCACTTTATCGGCGCAACGACCGGGCTCGGCCACAACAACATCATCTTCCCGACCGGGCCGCTCTTTGTCGTAAGTCCGGAACATGCCGGCACTTTGGCGCGCGACGGCTTCGGCAAGAAAGAGATCCGCGACGCGGTGTTCGAGCGCGCCCGCATCCCGCTGTCGCGCTTTGCCAAGCGCAGCGTCGAAGGGTTGCGGCATCGCCGCTCGCGCTGGTTCGCCGAAGTCGGCGACGGCGATCATATCGGCGTCGCCGACCGCCCCGAAGACATCAATATCGTCGTTGCCGGCGGCGCCGGCATTCATTCGCTGTTCGTGCCGACGGCGTTCAGCTATCGCCCGGTGACACGCCGCATCACGCGCAAGGGCGGAATGGCGATCTGAAAAAGCGCTGAGCCAAACGCCGCAACGGCGGGCATCCGGCAGGCGGATGCAACAAGCCATGGTCTCGAGCGGCTAATCACGATACGTTTTGGACAATCAAGCGGGCGACAAAATATCGCTAGACTGCGTGCCGTTTCGGGAGCGAAGCGGGGCGGGGCGACACGGGGGAGAGTGGATGTCGGATACGCAACATGCTGCTGCGTTCGATCGGGGGCCGCCCAAACCCGCCGTCGTGTCCGCCATTGCGCCCGGCGCCGTGCCGGCCGGGATGCAAAAGTCGCGGGTAAAATTCTGGGGCCTGTTGATCGGCCTCCTCGCACTTGCGGCCATCGTCACGATGCCGCAACCCACAGGTCTTTCCGTCGCCGGTCAGCATATGCTCGGCATTTTCGCCTTCGCCGTCATCGTCTGGGTGACGGAAGCGGTGGACTACGCCGCGAGTTCGATCATGCTGATGGCTTTGATCGGCTTCCTGCTCGGCATCGCGCCCGATCCGGCGCATCCCGAGCGCCTGTTGGGTACGAGCGCCGGGCTTTCGGTGGCGCTGGACGGCTTTACCAATCCGGCTGTGGCGCTGATCGCCGCATCCTTGGTCATCGCCGCGGCCATGGCGATTACCGGGCTCGACAAGCGCGTCGCCTTCAAAGTCATTTCCCTGCTCGGCTTAAGTCGCGGCCGCCTTCTCATCGGCACCATCGTCGTCATGGCCGTGCTGGCCTTCTTTATTCCGACGGCATCGGCGCGCGTCGCCTGTCTGGTGCCGATCATATTGGGAATGATTTCGGCGCTCGGCATCGACAAGAAAAGCCGTTTCGCCGGCATGCTGATGATGGCGATCGTCTATCTGTCGCTGATCTGGGCGATGGGGCTTGCCACCGGGGCGGCGCAGAACGTCTATGTCAACGCGCTGATGGAGCGGACCATTCACGTCCGAATTTCGTGGATCGATTGGCTGATCGTCGGCCTGCCGTTCTCGGTGGCGCTCAGCGTCGCGCTTTATGTCGTGCTGATGAAAATGATGGCGCCCGACGCCGGCGAGGTTGCCGCCGGCAACGACAATAATCCGTCGGCTCTCGAAAAGCTCGGGCCGATGACGGCGGATGAGATCAAGCTTTTGGTCTTTGCCGTCGTGCTTCTGGGATTCTGGGCGACGGAAAACAAACTGCATTCCTTCGATTCGTCGTCGGTTGCGGTCGCGGCGGTGGCGCTGATGTTCGTGCCGCGGATCGGCGTCTTGAAATGGCCGCAGGTGCAGGCGCGCGTGCCATGGGGAATTCTCATCCAGCTCGGCGTCGGCGTCGGGCTCGGTACCGCGCTCCTGAAAACCGGTGCGGCGGCCTGGCTTGCGTCCTATGTCGTTACGGTTTTCGACGTTCAGCATTTGTCGGTGTTCGCGATCCTTGCCGTGCTGTGGCTCTTTCTGATCGTGATCCATCTCGGCTTTGCCTCCGGCGCGGCGATGGCCACCACTATGATTCCGGTGATGATCAGCATGCTGCAACAGGCGCAGCTGCCGGTGCAGAAAATCGCCGGCATCACCATGCTGCTCACCTTCGTGACCAGCGTCGGATGGATTCTGCCGATCAACGGCCCGCAAAATATGCTGGCTTACGGAACCGGCACTTTCGAGGCGCGCGACTTCATCCGGGTCGGCCTCGTCCTCACCGTCATCGCTTACGGAATGCTGCTCGTGTTTGCGGCAACCTATTGGCACTGGCTGGGCTACGTTTAGAAGCAAGCACCGGGTTCGTACGTCGCGGACTTAGACAGGTAATACGTTGACAATGCGCAATGGTCGGCAAAGCGCGGTCGGGACTAGGGAAGTAAAGGGTCGATAATGCCATTGCGCGCGCTTTTGCAAGATTCCAGTGCGGCGACCACCGCAGATGCTGCCTATCAGGCTTTGCGGCAGGGCATCCTGCGCGGCGACCTCGCGGCTGGCGAGCGGCTGCGCAGCGACGCGCTGGCGAGCGAGCTTCACGTCAGCCGCACCCCGGTGCGGGAAGCTTTACGCAAGCTCGAAGCCGAAGGACTTGTGGCGCGGTCGGGCTCCGGCCTCATCGTGCGCGAGTTCAGCGAAAAAGATCTCACCGAGCTGTTTTACGTGCGCGAGGCGCTCGAGGGCATGGCGGCGCGCTTGGCGGCGGAAAACGCGACGCCGTCCGATATCGGCGAAATCCGCGAATTGCTCGACGACATGGATGCCGTCGGGCAGCGCGGCGACGTCGCCGCCTTGCGGCCCCTGACCGGCGAGTTTCATCAGTCGATTTGCCGCGCCGCGCATAACGACCGCCTGCTGCAATCCCTGAAAAGCCTGCTCGAACATGTCCGGCAAATGCAGACCTCGACCCTCTATGTCGAGGGCAGGCCGGCCGAGGCGCTCAAGGAACATCGCGACCTCTTGCTCGCCATCGAGGCGCGCGATGCCGACCGCGCCGAAAAGCTCGCGCGCCTACACCGGCGCAAGACTCTCGAGCTGCGCAAGGAGATCTTGCGGGCGCAGCTGCGTGAGAGCCGCGCCAATGGCGGCAAGGCGCGCGAAGGCGGGCAACAAGACGACTGACAAGCGGGCAAAAGCGGGCTAGATCGAAGACGCTGACGCAACAAAGAGATGGCTGGTGAAACAACGAAATGGCCGGTGAAACAAAGAAGCTTGCGGAATTCGCGACCGCGCTGCGCTACGAAGATATTCCCGCCCCCGTCATCGCCATCACCAAGGCTTGCCTCATCGATGCCGTCGCGGTGGCGCTGTTCGGCTCAAGCCTGCCCTGGGGCAAGAGCGTCGAGGATTTTTCCCGGCACGTCGGCGGCCAAGGCGAAAATGCCGCCAGCACGATTTTGAGCCCGGCGTTACGCCGGGTCAGCGCGCCGGCCGCCGTTTTGGCCAATGGCACATTCGCGCATTCCTTCGAATTCGACAATTTGCGGCAGCCGAGCGCCGGCGTGCATCCGGGCTCGACGGCAGCTCTTGCCGCGCTCGCCGTCGCCGAAGAGTTTGCCGTCTCGGGACGCGACCTGATCACGGCTTTAGTCGCCGGCAACGAGTGCATGCTGCGCACCGGTCTTGCCGCCAAGCACACCAGCGAACTTTTCGGCTTTCACGCGCCCGGACTGACCGGCGTGTTCGGCTCGGCGATCGCGGCGAGCCTGATCATGGGCAATGACGCGCACAAGACCACGATGGCGATCGGCATCGGCGGCTCGTTCGGCTCGGGTCTGCTCGCCTTCGCCAAAGCCGGCAATGGCGGCATGGTGAAACGCCTGCATATGGGCCGCGCCGCCGAAGGCGGCGTCACCGCGGCCTATCTCGCCGCGCGCGGCTTCGAGGGACCCGATGTCGTCCTCGAAGGCAAATTCGGCTATCTCGACGTTTACGCCGAAGGCGGCGATCCGGCGCTTCTGGTCGAGGGGCTAGGCTCCCGGTGGGACAGTTTGAACATCTGGTTCAAGATGTTTCCCTGTCACGTCACCGCGCAGGCGCCGGTGCGCGCCATCCAGCAGCTGCAGCGCGAGCATAAATTCGGCGTCGACGACGTCGCACGGATCGTGCTTGCGGTGTCCGACAAGGTGCTGTCGCATCACGCCGATCGGGCCCCGACCGATGTCGGCACCGCGCAATACAGCGTGCCGTTTAGCGTGGCGCTGGCTTTGTTTCGCGACCCCGCCGATCCGCAGGCCTTTCTCGACGGGCCGAATCAAAATCCGAAAATCCTGGAAATGTGCCGCGCCATCGAACTGCGCCCCCATGGCTCGTCTATTGGCTCATCGATCGGCGCCGGCCACAACGCCGCGTGCCGGCTCGACGTGACGCTCAAGGACGGCCGGACATTGTCGATCGACAAGACCGACGGGGACGAGCGCGACAGTTCCGCTGCGGTCGAGCCGCTGGTCGAGAAGAAGTTTTTCAATCTGACAAGCGGCCTCCCCAGCGGCCGCCCGGCCGAATTGCTGGGGCGTCTGAAGGCGGTCGAGGACCGTAACGTCGCGGAGCTTTTGCGCTTTTAGGACGCACGCTGAGGCATCTGGTGGACCTCTAGGCTCTAATTCCTGCAACCTTTACGTTAATCTCTGCTATAAGCGCATGGCTCATACTCCTCTTTGGAACGAACTTAGGCCCTCACCCAACCGCTAACGAAAAGATCAGGGCTAATACGGATATTGAAGATAAGTCCGGGTAAGATCGCTGAGGCCGATGGAAACCTGTGACAATGGCTGGCGAAACCGCATCTTCCGAGAACACGTTCCCAGGTGAGATTTTCGTCGTCGACGACGACGCCGCGATCCGTGACCTCCTCGCATTGCTGCTGTCCGGGCAAGGCTACAAGGTGGTGGGCTTTGCCGACGGCGACAGCCTGATGGCGGCGATACGAACGCAATGCCCGGCCTGCATTCTTCTCGATGTGCACATTCCGGGCAAATCCGGCCTCGATATCCTCAAAGACCTGAGCGCGCGCAACCATCCGGCGCCGGTCATCATCATTTCCGGCAAGGGCGACATCACGATGGCGGTGGACGCCATCAAGAGCGGCGCGCTCGATTTCATCGAGAAACCGTTCAGCGGCTCGGACGTTGTCGCGCGGGTGAAGGACGCCATCACCGCCGATCTCCGGCGCAAAGCCGACGGCCGCATCAACGAGAGGACGCAATTCTATTTTCCCGGCCGCGAGCCGCTGACGGCGCGCGAGCAGGACGTTCTGGGGCAGCTCGTCGAGGGCGCCACCAACAAGGAAGCCGGCCAGCAACTCGGCATTAGTTATCGCACCATTGAAATCCACCGCGCCCGGATCATGGAAAAGCTCGGCGCCAGGACCGCGACCGATCTGATTCGGATCGTGCTCAGCGAGAACCGAAGTCCTCAAGCCTGATCCGGAGACGGGCCGTCCCCCGGCCTGATCCGAGGAGCGGTGGGGAAGGCACTTACACGGTTTCTTGCTTGGTGGCTGCGTCGGCGTGCGCATCGCCGTCGCTATCGCTGTTTGCAGTGGTACTCGCAGGCGGGCTTGCGGCGTCACTTGCCGCGGTATTTGCAACGATACTCGCGCCGGCGCTCAGCGCCGAGCGGATCATCTGGGCCAGTTGCTGTTTGCGATAGGGTTTTGCCAATAATAGAACGCCGGGATCGAGCCGGCCGTGATGGACGATGGCGTTTTCCGTATAGCCCGAGGTGAACAGCACGGTGAGCCCGGGCCGGCGTCGGCACGCCTCGTCGGCGAGCTGCCGTCCATTCATGCCGCCCGGCATGACGATATCGGTGAACAACAGATCGATCGGGCTATCGCCGTCGATCAGCACCAGCGCCTCGGCGGCGTTGGTCGCGCACAGCGTGCGGTAGCCGAGCGATTTGATCTGAGCCATCACGTAACCGCGCACGAGCGCATCGTCTTCGACCACCAGCACGGTTTCATGGCCGCCAAGGACGGGCTCCGCCGGCACCACGTCGGCGGGTTGCTCCGCTGGTGCGGTGGCGCGCGGCAAATACATCTTGATCGTGGTGCCTTGGCCCTCCTCGCTGTAGATCTTGATGTGGCCTTCGGACTGCTTGACGAAGCCATAGACCATGCTGAGACCGAGCCCGGTTCCCTTACCCATCGTCTTGGTGGTGAAGAACGGCTCGAAGACTTTGTCGGCGATGGCGGCCGATATGCCGGAGCCGTTGTCGCTGACGGCGATCATGACGTAAGGACCAGGGCGCACGTCGGCGTTCATGGCGGCATAATTTTCGTCGAGCACGATGTCGGCGGTCTCGAAGGTGAGCTTGCCGCCATTGGGCATGGCGTCGCGGGCATTGAGCGCGAGATTGAGCAGCGACGTCGTGAGCTGACTCGGGTCGACCAGCGCCGGCGATACGTCGTCATCGAGCATCGATTCGATCTCGATGTTTGCGCCGAGCGTCGGGCGCAGCAGCCGTGCCGTCTCCACCACCAGCTCGTTGACGTTGGTTTTTCGCGGCTGCAGCGGCTGCCGGCGCGAGAACGCCAGCAGGTTCCGTGTCAGTTCCGCGCCGCGTTCGGCCGCTTCGTCGATCATCTTTGCGATCGGAGCGAGATCGGGCCGGTCGGCGACGCCGCCTTCGAGGATTTCGATGGTTCCGGTGATCACCGTCAGAATATTGTTGAAATCGTGGGCGATGCCCCCGGTGAGCTGGCCGACGGCTTCCATCTTCTGCGATTGGCGCAGTTGGCGCTCGATCTCGCGCGCTTCGGTGACATCGTGATAGACCACGACGCCGCCGGCCGCATTTTGCGCGCCGCCGCGAATGGGCCCGCCGGTCGCGACGAAGGTGATCGGCTTGCGGGCGTGCGGATAGCGCACGACGAGCCCGTAATTCTCGAACGTCTCGCCGCGAACGGCCCGCATCAGCGGCCGTTGCTCCAAGGGCATCGGCGTCACGCCGTCCTCCATGAAGATTTCCTGGGCGTAGGTCCATTGCGCGGGATTCATGCCGGCGGCGATATTCATCAGGCGCTGCGCCGCGGGATTGCAAATCACGATATTGCCGTCCCGATCGCCGACCAGCACGGAGTCCGCCATACTGTTGATGGTGTTGTCGAGGATCTCGGCGATGCGTTGCCGCTCGGCGATCTCCTGCTCGATCAGTTGCTTGGCCTTTATGCTCTCGGTGATGTCGCGGACGATCGTGCAGGCGCCGATGACGCTACCGGACGCGAGCTTGATCGGCGAAACGGTGAGCGAAACGCTGATGCCATGGCCGTCCTTGTTCAATCTGACCGTCTCGTAATTGATGACGGATTCGCCGCGGCGGATTTTGTCGAAAATGCCGCGCACTTCGCCGCGCCGATCCTTGGGTACGATCAGGTCGATGCTGCGGCCGAACACCTCGGTGCTGCTCCAGCCGAACAGCCGGACCGCGGCCGGATTCCAGCCGGTGACGATATTGTCCAGTGTCAGGGTGGTGATGGCGTCGTTCGAGGACTGCACCGCGGCGCTGAACAGCCGTTCGCGATCGGCGTGCCGTTCGAGTTCGGCTTCGGTGCGGCGATGCTCGGCGATTTCCTTTTCCAACGAGGCCGTCTTGTCGGTGACCTCGGCCATCATGCGCGTGAAGGCGCGCGCCAGCACGCCGATCTCCCCGGTCGCTCCGGGCATTGCGGCGGAGTTTTGCGGGAAGGCTTCGACCGCCTGCGTCATCTGCACCAGCGGTCGTGTCAGCGAGCGGGCCAGCAGAAAGGCAAGCGCGCCGGCGCATAGCACCGAGACGAGGCCGACGAGGAGCGTCGACTTTGCCACGGCCGTGACGGGCGCCATGACGACGGCTTCCGGCGTGCTTTCCAGCACGGCGACGCGCGGCCCGCCCGCCAGGATGACGGATTGCAACGCCGCAAGGATCGGCTGGCCGCGGCTGTCAGTGATACGGCTCGTCTTCGCCTCGCCCGTGTCGAAACTTGCGGCAAGCTCGGGAAAGTCGTGCTGCCAACGCCGCGGCTTGCCGAGATCGGCGGCGAATTCCTGGCTGGAATCGGGGTGAACAAGATAATTGCCGCGGTCGTCGACGACATAGATCGTACTGCCGGGCTGCGGACTTGCCGCAAGTTCACGCAAGATCGGCCGCATGTCGAGGTTGATAACGACAATGCCGAAGGGCTTTTGATCCGGCCCGTCGAGCCGCATGGCAACCCGAAACGCCGGCAGATGAGGGGCTTGGACAGCGCCATGTGCTTGACGGAGTTCGACCGGCGAGACGGAGACCCGGTCCACCGGCGCTGCGAGCGTCGCCTGGAAATAGGGCCGGTCGGATTTTTGCTGAAGCTCTTCATCGGGGACGACGCGGATCGCGCCATTCGGTCCGGAACGGTCGACGCGGACGATCTCCCGGCCGTCGGCGGCGATGATGCGGAATTGATCGTAGTTGGTCTTTGCCGCAAGCTCCGCGGCAAAGCGATTGGCGATACGCTGCCGCCACACCGCTTCGGTCGTGCCGTCCTGCGGATCGGCGCCTCCCGCCGAGCTTGACCGCACGATACCGGCAATGGCGACAGCTCTTTGGAACCCGGTAATGTCCTCGCGCGCGCCGCGCACCGCGGCCGCCAGTGTTGCGGCCAGCACGCGCACATGGACCTCGACGCGTTCGGCGGCGCGCGGCAGGGCGACCGCTTTGATATTGCGATAGGTCAGCACGCCGACAGCGAGCGCGGTCAACACGACGAGCACCATCATCGCCAACGCCATTCGGGTCGAAAGCTTCATGGCTGCGCTCGATCCTGTGTCGATCTAAACGATGCGCGCGATCGCCGAAACCAGCACGATCGTTCAATCCAACAGTGAAAACATACTAACCCTGAAACATACAACTCCTGACTGATTCTTCAGCCGTTTGCAGGCAAAATTGCCCAAACGCATCTGCCCAGTCCCGCTTTGTAGATAGTTCCCCTTATGACTTCCCTCGGCAAAAGGCTTCGGCACGAATGACGCGTCGCACCTTGATTCCCTGCGTCACAGCCGCCGTTCGATCTCCATCCGGGCCTGATCCAGCGTCTCGTCCGGCGAACCGGAGGCATCGATGATCTCCCAGCTGACGTCGCCGGTGGCGAAGTCTTCCTGGCTCTGCGCCACGGCCGCGTCGGCGTCGGACGCATCGGGCCCGCGCGCGCCGACGCGGCTTAGGCGCGTCGGCAAGTCGGCGATCAGGAACAAGCCGTGGAAGTCGGCGCCGGCCGCCGCCGCCGCCGCTTCGATGGCGGAACGTTCTTGCGGCCTGGCAAAAACCGCATCGGCGATCGCCGCATGCCCGGCGCGGGCGACGCGCGCCGCCTTGTCGGTCAGGATCCGATAGATTTTCTCCGTCACCTCGGGCCGATAGGCCTCCGGCGGAAGCCGGTCGTTTTCGGCCATACCATGGAGCGCCTTGCGCTCGAGGTCGGACCGCAACACCAGTGCGCCCGGCATCGGCGGCAAAGATGGCGCGAGCGCCCGCGCCAGCACCGATTTTCCGGTGCCCGATAGACCGCCGGTGCAGACGATGAGCGGCTTGACCGGCGTTAGGAAATCGAGCGCAAGCCTGAAATAGGCTTTCGCCGCGCGTGCGGTCTTGTCTTGGTCTTCCGCTTTGCCGAGCGCAAGCCGCACCGCGGTGACCTTGGCCCGGATCGCCGCGCGCAGCGACATGAAAAACGGCAGGGCGGCGATGCCGTCGCAATCCTCGATCCGCCGCGCCGCCCCGAAGTAGCCGTTCAAGACGTCGTTCGCCGCGCGCGGCAAACCGCGTTCGACCAGATCCATCAACAGGAAAGCGAGATCGTAGAGCACGTCGCCCGCGGCGAAGATGGGATCGAATTCAAGCGCGTCGAAAGCGATCGGCTCGCCGTCGAGGATGGCGACATTGCCGAGATGAAGGTCGCCGTGGCCGCGGCGGATCAGGTTTTGCGCGCCGCGCGCGGTCAGGAGAGGGTGGAGCCGGGCAAAGGCCGCGAGCGATTTTTGCTCGAGCGCCGCAATCAAATGGCTTTCAAACAAATCGCCATGCTCGCGAAACGCCGCCGAATTCTCGGTGACAAATCCAGCGACAGCGGCAATCCATGAGCCGGGCTCGACCGGCTTGGCGCGCTCGTGTATCGCGGCGACCATGGCGGCGAGCTTTCGCGTCAGCGTGTCGGAGAGCCGGCCTCGTTCGGCGAGACGATCGAGTGTCTTGTTCTCGTCGAAACGCGTCATCTCGACCGCCCATTCGACGGGCTCCCCGGTGCCGTCCAAGCTGAGCGCGCCGCAAGCCTCGCGCGTGATCGGCACGATGCGGCGATAGAGCTGCGGCGCGAAGGCGCGGTTGACTTCGAGTTCGGCGGCGCAGGCGGCCTTGCGCTTGTCCAAGGTCGAATAGTCGAGAAACGGATATTTCACCGCGCGCTTGACCTTGAAAACGAGATCGCCGGCAAGAAAGACGACGGCAGAATGGGTATCGATGCGGCGGACGGCGTCGGTGCCATCCTCGTCGAGACCGTGGATCTCGGCACTCGACAGCAGCTTGAAGACGGCGTCTTGGCTGCCGGCCTGTTCGGGCTCGCCGGTATGCGGGGATTGGTCAGCCATGGTCTGGTTTAGCCAGGGTGGGCATGGCTGAAAATAGCCGCAGCCGCGCCGGCCCGAAAGCATTTACGCGCTGAAATGGCGGGATATCGGGGAGGCGAAACCGCTAGGCCCGGTCCTGCTCACACCCGGGAGGCGGCTCGAGGGCGGCATCTTGCCTCTCGATCTGATCGGCAAGATTGACCCAGCCTTGGGCTATTCTCAGAAGGAAAAGCTTGCGGTCGGCCTCGCCGCTGTGCTCGGCCAATTCGAGGCAGTTTGCCGCGTAGAGCCGATAGCAGGCCGCGTCCTCTTTACTCAAACACATCCCCCGATATGTCATTTGACATCATCATAAGTAACGGAAAAGCCTTTCGTTCCCGAAACGGCCGGGTTTGGTTCGTCTTGAAGGGGCGGGCGCAAAAAATCTCTTGCCGGAGCAATTTTTCGCTGGAACCTTCCCCAATCGACCGCGTTTGAGGTCGAGGCACAATGGATCGAGGCCTGATCGTGAGGGGGATTCCTCGTCGGCTTGGGAATTTCTCGCTACGGGACCTCCTCCCGTCCGGCGCCCCTCGCCGTGCCGGAGCCAAGCGCCGGCGTTGGCTGCAATCGCGGCCGGCGCGGCGCGAAGACCCTTCCTCCAGGACCGATCTTCCTGTCCCCGATCATAGCCACGTACTAGACTACCGCACGCTCGACAGCGTGCGGCTGGTCTTCGGAGAGATTTATGCGGACCACTAAAGACCCCGTTGGCGCGGCAGGCGCCAACGGTACGACCACTTTGCCCCCACCGCCTCCCGTCTCCCGAGACAGCGACCGACCCGGCGATAAGATCGCACAACATCTCAACGGCGACGCCGACACTCACGGCCTGGACTCTCAAGACTTGGCGGAATTGCTCCACGCCATGCAGGCGATGCGGGTCGGCGATTTCTCGGTGCGCATGGCCGGCGATCGCATCGGCATCATCGGCAAGATCGCCGATACATTCAATGAGATCGTCGCCGCCAACCAGCGCATGGCGCGGCAGCTCGAGCGGGTCGGGCAGGTGGTCGGCCGCGACGGCCGCACCAAGCAGCGTGTGCGGTTCGGCCTCGACGACGGCGCCTGGGGCGAAATGGAATCGAGCGTCAATTCGCTGATCGACGATCTGCTCTGGCCGACTACGGAAGTGACCCGCGCCATCGCCGCGGTGGCGCAAGGCGATCTGCTGCAGACCGTGCAGCTCGACGTCGACGGCCGGCCGCTGAAGGGCGAGTTCCTGCGCTCGGCCGAGATCGTCAACACGATGATCAAGCAGCTCAACGTGTTCACGTCCGAAGTGACGCGCGTCGCGCGTGAGGTCGGCACCGAGGGCAAGCTCGGCGGCCAGGCGCAGGTCGGCGGCGTCACCGGCGTGTGGAAGGATTTGACCGAGAGCGTCAACTCCATGGCGTCGAACCTGACCGCACAGGTGCGCAATATCGCCGAGGTGACGATTGCGGTGGCGAACGGCGACCTGTCGAAGAAGATCACGGTCGACGTGCGCGGCGAGATTTTGCAGCTCAAGGAGGCCATCAATACGATGGTCGATCAGCTGCGCTCCTTCGCCTCGGAAGTCACCCGCGTGGCGCGCGAGGTCGGCACCGACGGCAAGCTCGGCGGCCAGGCCATCGTGCCGGGCGTCGCCGGCACCTGGAAGGATTTGACCGACTCGGTCAACGCCATGTGCGGCAACTTGACCGACCAGGTCCGCAACATCGCGCATGTCACCACCGCTGTGGCGCGCGGCGACCTGTCGCGCAAGATCACGGTCGACGTGCGCGGCGAAATTCTCGAGCTCAAAGACACCATCAATACGATGGTGGACCAGCTCAATTCGTTCGCCTCCGAAGTCACCCGCGTCGCCCGCGAAGTCGGAACCGAAGGCAAGCTCGGCGGCCAGGCCACGGTGCCGGGCGTCGCCGGCACTTGGAAGGATCTCACCGACAGCGTCAACTTCATGGCCGGCAATCTGACCGCCCAGGTCCGCAACATCGCCGACGTCGCCACCGCCATTGCCGGCGGCGACCTGTCGAAAAAGATCACGGTCAACGTCTCCGGCGAGATTTTGCAGCTGAAAGAAACCATCAATACGATGGTCGATCAGCTCAACGCCTTCGCCGGCGAAGTGACGCGCGTCGCGCGCGAAGTGGGCACCGACGGCCGCCTTGGCGGCCAAGCCAATGTGCTCGGCGTCGCCGGCACTTGGAAGGACTTGACCGATTCGGTGAATTCGATGGCGTCGAACCTGACCGGGCAGGTGCGCAATATCGCCGAAGTCGCCACCGCCATCGCCGGCGGCGACTTGTCGCGCAAGATCACGGTGGACGTGCGCGGCGAAATTCTCGAGCTGAAAGACACCATCAATACGATGGTCGACCAGCTCAACGCCTTTGCCGGCGAAGTGACGCGCGTGGCGCGCGAGGTTGGCACCGAGGGCAAGCTCGGCGGCCAGGCCATGGTGCGCGGCGTCGCCGGCACCTGGAAGGATTTGACCGAACTCGGTCAATTCGATGGCGTCGAACCTCACCGGCCAGGTGCGCAACATCGCCGAAGTCGCCACCGCCGTGGCGCGCGGCGACTTGTCGCGGAAGATCACGGTCGACGTGCGCGGCGAAATTCTCGAGCTGAAAGACACGCTCAACACCATGGTCGATCAGCTCAACGCCTTTGCCGCCGAGGTGACGCGCGTCGCGCGCGAGGTCGGCACCGAAGGCAAGCTCGGCGGCCAGGCCACGGTGCCCGGCGTCGCCGGCACCTGGAAAGACTTGACCGACAGCGTGAACTCGATGGCGGGCAATCTGACCGGCCAGGTCCGCAACATCGCCGAAGTCGCGACCGCCATCGCCGGCGGCGACTTGTCGCGCAAGATCACCGTCGACGTGCGCGGCGAGATCCTTCAGCTGAAGGAAACGCTGAACACGATGGTCGATCAGCTCAACCGCTTCGCCGGCGAGGTGACCCGCGTGGCGCGCGAGGTCGGCACCGAAGGCCGGCTCGGCGGCCAGGCCAACGTGCCGGGCGTCGCCGGCACCTGGAAGGACTTGACCGACTCGGTCAACTCGATGGCCGGCAACCTCACGGCGCAAGTCCGCAACATCGCCGAAGTGACCACGGCCGTCGCGCGCGGCGACCTGTCGCGCAAGATCACGGTGGACGTGAAAGGCGAAATTCTCGAACTGAAAAACACCATCAATACGATGGCCGATCAGCTCAACGCCTTCGCCTCCGAAGTGACCCGCGTGGCGCGCGAAGTCGGCACCGAAGGCAAGCTCGGCGGCCAGGCGCAGGTGCCGGGCGTTGCCGGCACCTGGAAGGACTTGACCGACAACGTCAACTTCATGGCGTCAAATCTAACAGCACAGGTCCGCAACATCGCCGAAGTGGCGACCGCCATCGCCGGCGGCGACCTGTCGAAGAAGATCACCGTCGACGTGCGCGGCGAAATGCTGCTTCTCAAAGACACGCTCAACACCATGGTCGAGCAGTTGCGCTCGTTCGCCGCCGAAGTGACGCGCGTCGCGCGCGAAGTTGGCGCCGACGGGCGGCTCGGCGGCCAGGCCGTGGTGCCGGGCGTCGCCGGCACCTGGAAGGACTTGACCGATAACGTCAACCTGCTCGCCGCGAACCTCACCACGCAAGTCCGCAACATCGCCGAAGTGACCACCGCTGTGGCGCGCGGCGACCTGTCGCGCAAGATCACGGTCGACGTGAAGGGTGAAATTCTCGAACTGAAGAACACCATCAATACGATGGTGGACCAGCTCAACGGCTTCGCCTCGGAAGTCACGCGCGTGGCGCGCGAAGTCGGCACCGAAGGTCTGCTCGGCGGTCAGGCGCAAGTGCCCGGCGTTGCCGGCACCTGGAAGGACTTGACCGATACCGTCAACGTCATGGCCGCCAACTTGACCGAACAGGTGCGCGGCATCGTGAAAGTGGTGACCGCGGTCGCCAATGGCGATCTCAAGCAGAACCTCACCGTGAAATCGAAGGGCGAGGTGGCGGCGCTCGCCGAGACCATCAACAATATGACGGATACGCTGGCGACCTTCGCCGACCAGGTGACCACCGTGGCACGCGAAGTCGGCGTCGAAGGCCGTCTCGGCGGTCAGGCCAACGTGCCCGGCGCCGCCGGCACCTGGAAGGATCTCACCGGCAACGTCAACCTGCTCGCCGCCAATCTGACGACGCAAGTGCGCGCCATCGCCGAAGTGGCGACGGCGGTGACCAAGGGCGACCTGACGCGGTCGATTCAGGTGGATGCGCGCGGCGAAGTCGCCGAGCTCAAAGACAACATCAACACCATGATCGACAATTTGCGGCTCACCACCGACCGCAATACCGAGCAGGATTGGCTGAAAACGAATCTCGCCAAATTCACCAACATGCTGCAAGGCCAGCGCGATCTGACCACCGTCGGCCGCTTGCTGCTGTCCGAACTCACGCCGCTCGTCAATGCGCATCAGGGCGTGATCTACCAGGTGGATGGTGAGGAGAAGCCGGCGCTCAATCTGTTGTCGGCCTATGCCGACGACGGCGCCAACGGCCATCCGCAGAAGCTTCGCGTCGGCGAGGGCCTGATCGGCCAATGCGCGATCGACAAGCGGCGCATGCTGATCACCGAAATGCCGGACAGCACGACGCCGATCTCCTCGGCGCTGTTCAAGGTGCCGCCGCGCAACAATATCGTGCTGCCGGTGCTGTTCGAGAGTCAGGTGAAAGCGGTGATCGAGCTCGCCTCGATCCACGAATTCACCGCGCTGCAGACGATGTTCCTCGAGCAGCTCACGACCTCGATCGGCATCGTGCTCAATTCGATCGAAGCGACGATGCAGACCGAGGGCCTGCTGAAACAATCGCAGCAGCTCGCCGGCGAATTGCAGGCGCAGCAGCGCGAATTGCAGCAGACCAACGAGCAGCTCGAGCAAAAGGCGCAGCAGCTCGCTGAACGCAACGTCGAAGTGGAACGCAAGAACCAGGAAATCGAGCAGGCGCGCCGCGCGGTCGAGGAAAAAGCGACCGAGCTGGCACTCACGTCGAAGTACAAGTCGGAATTCCTCGCCAACATGTCGCACGAGCTGCGTACGCCGCTCAATTCGATCCTCATTCTCGGCCAGCAGCTCACCGACAATCCGGAAGGCAATCTGACCGGCAAGCAGGTCGAATTCGCCCGCACCATCCACGGCGCCGGCACCGACCTTCTCAACCTCATCAGCGATATCCTGGATCTGTCCAAGATCGAATCCGGCACCGTCACGGTGGATGCCGAGGACGTGTTCTTCACCAATCTGCTCGACATGGTGGCGCGGCCGTTCCGCCACGAGGCGGAGACGCGGCAACTGTCCTTCGAGGTGCATACCGATCCCACGCTCGGCCGCACCATCACGACGGACACCAAGCGCTTGCAGCAGGTGCTCAAGAACCTGCTGTCGAACGCGTTCAAGTTCACCGCGCAGGGCGGCGTCCGCCTCACCGTATCGGCGGCCTCCGGCGGCTGGAGCGCCGACCATCCGGTGCTCGGCCAGGCGCCGGCCGTCATCTCGTTCGAGGTCACCGATACCGGCATCGGCATCCCGCAAGAGAAACAGAAGCTCATCTTCGAAGCGTTCCAGCAGGCCGACGCCTCGACGAGCCGCAAATACGGCGGTACCGGCCTGGGGCTTGCCATCAGTCGTGAATTGGCGAGCTTGCTCGGCGGCGAAATCCATCTGCGCAGCGTGTCGGGCTCCGGCTCGACCTTCACGCTTTATCTGCCGATCAAATATGTCGGCCCGACCGCTTCGGCACATGCCAATACGGCTGCCGCGGCAGCGTCGCCGGGAATGACGCAATTGGCGGGGCTGCATATCACGCCCGAGCGTACGATTGAGCCGATTCCCGACGATCGGATGGACATCCAGGCCGGCGACGCCATCCTGCTCATCGTCGAGGACGACCCGCATTACGCGCGCATTCTGGTCGATCTCGCCCGCGACAAGGGTTTTAAGGCGCTGCTCGCCATGCGCGGCGACGATGCGCTCAATCTCGCCAAACAATATCAGCCCACCGCAGTGTCGCTCGACGTCTTCCTGCCCGACATGCTGGGCTGGAACGTGCTGAGCCAACTCAAGCAAAATCCGCTGACCCGGCACATCCCGGTGCAGATCGTCTCGCTCGACGAGGACCGCCAGCACGGCCTTGCCCGCGGCGCCTTCGCTTTCGTCAACAAGCCGACGACGCGCGAGGGCATCGACGAAGCCTTGTCGCGGATCAAGGAATTCGCCGAACCGCGGCGCAAGCGGCTCCTGATCGTCGAGGACAATCGCGCCGAGCAGATGAGCATCCGCGAATTGCTCGGCCATGACGATATCGAAATCGTCAATGCCGAGACCGGCAGCGACGCGCTCAACACGCTGCAAAACGAGCCGTGCGATTGCGTGGTGCTGGATTTGCGCCTGCCGGACATGTCCGGCTTCGAAGTGCTGGAGCGCATGCGCGCCGATGCGGCGCTTGCCGACATTCCGGTCGTGGTCTTCACCGGACGGGAATTGTCGGCCGAGGAAGACGCCCAGCTCCACGCCATGGCGCGCAGCATCGTGGTCAAGGGCGTGGAATTGCCGGAGCGGCTGCTCAACGAGACCGCGTTGTTCCTGCACCGCGTGATCACCGATCTGCCGACGGAAAAGCAGAATATGCTGCAGCGGCTCAATTCGTCGGACGAGGATCTGGTCGGCCGCACCGTGCTCTTGGTCGACGACGATCCGCGCAATATCTTTGCGCTGTCGAGCGCGCTCGAGCGCCGCGGCATGAACGTGCTCACGGCGACGACGGGGGCCGAAGCCATTGCGCTGATCGAGGAGACGCCGGCGCTGGCGATTGTCTTGATGGATATCATGATGCCGGAAATGGACGGCTATCAGACCATCGAGAAGATCCGGAAGGACAAGGCGTATCGCCGCCTGCCGATCGTCGCTTTGACCGCCAAGGCGATGAAAGGCGACCGCGAGAAATGCCTGCAAGCCGGCGCCTCGGATTATCTCGCCAAACCCGTCAATACCGAACAGCTGCTGTCCGCGCTGCGGATGTGGCTGCATCGTTGAGGCTGCAATCATGAACAACAAAATCAGCAGCGGCGCGAGCGAGAAAGTCAACGTCCTTCTGGTCGACGACCAGCCGGACAAGCTTTTGTCCTATGAGGTGATCCTCGGCCAGCTTGGCGAAAACCTGATCAAGACCTCGTCGGCGCGCGAGGCCTTGCAATTCCTGCTCAAGAACGACGTCGCCGTCGTCCTTATCGACGTCTGCATGCCCGATCTCGACGGCTTCCAGCTGGCGGCGATGATCCGCGACCATCCGCGCTTTTCCAAAACCGCGATCATCTTCATCTCGGCGATCCATCTCACCGAAATGGACCGGCTGCGCGGCTATGAAATGGGCGCCGTCGATTACGTTCCGGTGCCGGTGGTTCCCGAGGTCCTGCGGGCGAAGGTTAGGGTTTTTGCCGAGCTGTTCCGCAAGACGCGGGAGCTCGAAAGGCTCAATTCGCAGCTTGAGCAGCACGTGGCGGAACGCACTGCCGAGCTTGAGGCCACAAACGCCCGGCTCATGGAGGCTGAGCAGGCGAGGAGTCTCGCGCTCGCCGCCGGCCAAATGGGCTCCTGGGATTGGGACCTCATGACCGACGAGTGGAGCTGGGACGAAGGCACCTACCGAATCTTCGGCGTCGATCCGCAAAGCTTCAAGATCAGCGCCGACGCTATTCGCGCGCTCATCCATCCCGAGGATTGGCGGCCGCTGCAAGAGGCCGGTCAAGGTATGGCGGCCGGCGCCCGCACGCAGCAGAGCGAGTTTCGCGTCGTGCGTTCCAATGGCGATATCCGCTGGTGCATCGGCACCGCGGCGGCGAGCGTCGATGCCGCGGGCAAAATGGTGCGCATCTCCGGCGTCACCATCGACGTCACCGATCGCAAGGAGGCCGAGGAGCGTCAGGTGCTGCTGGCGCGGGAGGTCGATCATCGCGCCCGCAATGCGCTTGCCGTGATTTAATCCATCATCAGGCTGACGCGCGCCACGACGGTCGACGAATATGTCCTGGCCATCGAGGGTCGCATCAAGGCGTTGGCGCGCGCGCACACTTTGTTGTCCGATTCGCGCTGGAACGGCGCGGATTTGGCGACCCTGGTCGCCGACGAATTGGCGCCCTACCGGGCCGGCGACAAAATTCAATGCAAGGGCCCCGACATTTCGCTGCAGCCGGCAACCGCGCAAGGCCTGGCGCTGGCGCTGCACGAACTCGCCACCAATGCGGCCAAGCACGGTGCGCTGTCGTCGCCGGCCGGCAAGGTCAAGCTCGATTGGGATCTCAAGCCCGATGCGCTCACTTTGCATTGGGTGGAGAACGGAGGTCCAGTTATCGGAGCGCCGTCCACACGAAATTTCGGCTTGAAAGTGATTGTCGCAAGTATCGAGCAACAGCTCAGCGGCAAGACGGCTTTCGAATGGAATCCGAAAGGCTTGCGCTGCGTGGTCTCGATACCGCGCAGCGAGCTGACGAAATCCCGTGCATTCAGTCCGGCGTGCAACGGCGCCGAGATCAACGGCGCCAAGGCAAACGGCGCTATCATTGGAATGGGAAATCAGGATCGGCCGCGCGTGCTTCTGGTCGAGGACGAGGCGCTGGTCGCCATGATGATTGCGGAAACGCTCACCGAATTCGGTTTCCAGGTGCTCGGCCCCATCAGCACGGCATCCGAGGCCTTGGCGGCGGCGCGGGAACGCCATATCGACGCCGCGGTGCTCGACATCAATCTGGGCGACGGGCTCGTCTATACGGTCGCCGAGATATTGGCCAAGCGCGGCGTGCCGTTCGTCTTCGTTACCGGCTATGACGCCGACAGCGTCGATTCCCGCTTCGACGGCATTCCCGTGCTGCAAAAACCGATCGAGCGGGAATTGCTGCAAAGGATCTTTATGCAAGGCCAGGATCGGGCCGTCGCCGTGAATTGACGGAACGCCGACCGCCTCATTGCGGGAGTACCGCGCGCGCATTGGCCGCCGCTTGGTCGAAAATCCAGCACCGCCGCGCCGGTCAGCAGCAGCTCTCCCTCGGCCACGCGATCAGCGCGTCGGCCGCATTCTCGCCTTCGCACATTCCAAAGACGGAACTTTTGGGCGGCGCTCCGAGTTTCCTGTCCATAGCGACGATATGGATTCACTGTGTTGAGGATTGGATTTTCTTGTTGAAGAGTTTTGGCTCCTACGACCCAACTTCATCACCTAACGTTTTGAAGGCGTTTCGCCATGCAGGTGGCCTGCTATGAATGTGCATTGCGCGCGTGCGGATTATTCAAGTCCGTGACGAATGAAGAACTCAGCTCCATCAATGCGATCAAGCGCGAGCATTTGGAGGTGCCGGCGGGGGAGGACATCATCCGTATCGGCGACGATGCGCCCGAGGTGTACACGCTCTACGCGGGCTGGGCATTCCGCTACAAGATGCTGCCCGACGGTCGCCGGCAAGTGCTGAATTTCCTCTTGCCTGGCGATCTGCTCGGGCTGCAAGCAGCCATGTTCGACGCCTCGCTCTATGGCATCGAGGCGCTGACCAATGTCCAGCTTTGCGTGCTGCCGCGGAAAAAAGTATGGGCGCTGTTCGGCCAAATGCCGGGCCTCGCCTTCGACGTCGCTTGGCTCGGTTCGCGCTCGGAGAGTTTCGTCGACGAAAATCTCACCAGCGTTGGCCGCCGCACCGCCGCGGAGCGCGTCGCGGCGCTCATCGTCACGCTCTATAAGCGGGTCAAGGTTTTGGCGATGGTGGAGGCCGACACTTTCGCCTTTCCGCTGACGCAGCAGCATATCGCCGACGCGCTCGGCATGTCGCTTGTCCACACCAACAAGACGGTGGCGAAGCTCAAGCGCATGGGCATGTTCAAGCAGCACAATGGTACGATGACCTTGATCAATCCGCGCGTGCTCGAACGCATCGCCCAGCATTTCGACGAAGAAGTGCCGATGCGGCCGCTGATCTGATAAACTTCGCTCCTGACGCGGAACGATTCGTTTGCGGTGACGCCGTCTATTGCGGTTCCCATATATCAGTGATCTTGAGTCGCGAATAAACGCCGCCGCGCTGCGGTGACGAAAGGCCACGGGAAATCACGATGAAGCTCTTTAAATGCCAGCACTGCGGGCAACTGCTCTATTTCGAAAACGATCAGTGCGTGAAGTGCTCGCATCGGCTCGGTTTCATTCCCGAAATCGCGAATTTGTCGGCGCTGGAGCCGCAAGGCGACGCGCATCAAGGCGCGCCACAGGGCACGCAACCGGGCCTATGGCGGGCGCTCGCGGTGGACAAGAAGCGCTATCGCTTCTGCGCCAATGCCGTGTTCGCCGTCTGCAATTGGATGGTGGAGGCGGATTCACCCGACACCTATTGTGCCGCATGCCGGCATAACCGGACCGTTCCCGACGCCAGCATCGCGGAGAATCTCGCCGCCTGGCGCAAGATCGAGCTCGCCAAGCATATGCTGTTCTATACGCTGATGAGGCTTCACTTGCCGCTCGACGAGAAAGATGAGAACGGCAATTTGCGGCTGCAGTTCGATTTTCTGGCGAGCCCGGAGCATTTCGGCGGGCCGCGCGTCATGACCGGCCACGACAACGGCCTCATCACGCTGGCGCTGGAGGAAGCCGACGACGCCGAGCGCGAGAAGCGGCGCACCACCATGCACGAGCCCTATCGCACGCTGGTCGGCCACTTCCGCCATGAAGTCGGGCATTATTATTGGGACGTGCTGGTGCGCGGCGGCGGCCTCGTCGAGGCGTGCCGTGCTATCTTCGGAGACGAGACCGTGGATTACGGCGAGGCGCTGAAGACCTACTACGCCAATGGCGCGCCGCCGAACTGGCAGGACAATTTCATCACCGCCTATGCGACCTCGCATCCGTGGGAGGATTTCGCCGAGACCTGGGCGCATTATCTGCACATCGTCGACACGCTGGAAATGGCGCGCGCCTTCGGCATGTATGTGCATCCGCGCCTGGCGCGATCCGGCGAACACGACGCGCAGGTCGATTTCGATCCGTATCTGGTGCGCGAGCCGCAGGCTCTGATCGACACTTGGGTGCCGTTGAGCAACGCGCTCAACAGCCTCAACCGCACCATGGGCCTGCAGGATATCTATCCGTTCATTCTGTCGCCGCCCGTGGTCGCGAAACTGAGCGCCATCCACGATCTCATTCACGGCAACAAGCTTCCCGAAACAGCGTCCGTCGACGCGAAAGCTCCGGACACCAAGACGGCGGCCTAGATCGAATCCTTCATGGCAATGGCAAAGCGGCCCGCGCCGGGGTTGGCGCGGACCGCTCCTGTCGAGGCCGATGGGTCGTCAAGCGTCGATGACAGCCACGATTTCCAAGCTGTCCGGATCGATGATCAGGATTTGGTCGCCGACCATGACATAATCGAAGCCTTCATATTGCGGCACGATCTCCACCACGTCCTCGGGCAGCACTTCGACGTGGACGCTCCTCGGCACCGTGGCGCCGACCGAGACGCTGAAGTTTGCGTTCGTGCTAACGCGCGCCGAGGTGCTCTTGCCGATGACGGCACCGATCCGCGAGCGCTGCTCCTGCGACAGTTGCACCGATGCGCCGCGCGCGCCGGACTTGCCTTGAGCATGCTGCTCGGTGGCGTTGGCGCCCGTCTTGCCGGTTTCTTCCGCGCCCTTCTGCGGCGTGGCGTGCTCGGTCTGAGCACCTTTCTGCGTCGTGCTCCGCTCGTCCTGCGCGCCGCGCTGCGGGGCTGCCTCGTTCTTCTGCGACTGGCCCATTTTCTCGTTGGACTTCGCGCCCGGTTCGGCGCCTTGCGCCGCCTTGCCGGCCGATGGGTTGGCCGATTTCTCTGCCGAGGGGCTCATCGGCTTCCCGGTCGTCTGCGCGCCGCCTTGCTGGTGCATCGTTGCGCCGCCCGCGCCACCTGTTGCGCTGCCTTTCTGCTCGACCTGGCCGCCTTCCGGCTTCGCTGCGTTGCCACCTGATGGCGCTTGCAGGGTTTGCGCCGCAGCAATCGCGGTGAAACCCGCAATGGCCGCCGCGGCGACTGTCGTCATCAACGTCTTCTTCATCTTCATTTCAATGTCTCCTGTTCGCCCTCTGTCGATCCGTTTGCGCGAATTGTGCAAGGACCAGACAATACCAACCCCAACTCGACTGCGACATTCGCGTTCCAGTTCCCGTTTGCGTCATTTGCTGCATCGTCGGCGCGCCGAACATTTCGGAACGATGCGGCGGCGATGAACGTTATCTAATCGACGATGTTGTTTGATCGACACCGGAGGTGAAAATAATGGACTGGAATCGTGTGGAAGGAAATTGGAAGGAAGCCAAGGGCAAGGTCAAAGAGAAATGGGGCCAGCTTACCGACGACGATCTCGCACAAGTCAACGGTCAGCGCGATCAGCTGGAAGGAAAGATCCAGCAGCGCTACGGCCTCGCCAAGGACATGGTGCGCAAGAACGTCGATGATTGGCTGAGATCGCAGCCGTAAAGACGGCTGCTTCGGCAAGCGCGGGGAGGAGCGGCAGCTTCATCCCCGCGCTTCCTTGAGAAGAGGAGTTTGGCATGAATCCTTCAGCCCACATGAACCCGCCAACCCATTCGCAAACCACCGAACCGCGCACCGTGCTGCCGAAAGAAGAAGCGAGGCAGGGAGTGACAGGGCACAATGTGCGGTACGTCCTCGGTGGCGGACTTGCCATTGTTATCGTGGCATTCGTCGCGATCTACATCTTTTACTTCGGCCCTTGAACCGCCGCGATTTTGGTGCCGGCCAATGGCCGTACCCGCGCGGCCGGAACCCGATGCGGCATCCACACGTTGGCATCGGTAGGTTCGGCCGGGCATACAGCCAGGCACCCCTCAAAACCCATAAAAACAAGGAAGTAACAGCCATGGGACTGTTCACGAAAGATATCAAGACTATGGAAGATCTGTTCACGCACCAGCTGCGCGACATCTACTACGCGGAAAAGCAGATCGTGAAGGCGCTTCCCGACATGATCGAGAAGGCGAGCGATCCGCAACTCAAGCAGGGCTTTCAGACGCATCTGCGTGAAACCGAAAATCACGTGAAGCGCCTGGATCAGGTGTTCGATATGACCGGCCAGAAGGCGCAAGGCGTCGATTGCCCGGCGATCGACGGCATCCTCAAGGAAGCCAAGGAAGTCGCCGGCGAAGTCGACAAGAAGACGGTGCTTGACGCGGCACTGATCGCCGCGGCCCAGGCGGTGGAGCACTACGAGATGACGCGCTACGGCACGCTGATCTCCTGGGCGAAGCAGCTCGGCCACAACGAGGTCGTTACGCTGCTCAGCCAGACGCTCGACGAGGAAAAGGCGACCGACAAGAAGCTGACTTCGGTCGCGGAATCCCAGGTGAATCGGAAAGCTGCCTGACACCCCCGGGTGCTTTTCGACAGGCAGCGCCGCGCCCAGCACGCGGCGCTGCCGATATTTTCGCTTGAGCCCTCGGCAATTCCCTGTTCTGTTGCGCGCGGAATCTTCGTAACCGCCGTCAGTTGAACCGGTGAGGGAAATGGCGAAAGTGAAGCGCAAGAAGGCCGGCAAAGCATTATCCAAGGTCGCGTCATCCAAGGTCGCGTCTCCAAGTCGCGTCGAGGGCGATGCATGGTCAAATCAAGGAGAAGCTCATTCTCGCCGGCAAGGTGCTGGTGAAAGAGGGCCAGGACGACTTCACCCGCGGCCATATCTCGTTCCGCCTGCCCGATGATCCCGGCCTGTTCTTCATGAAGGCGCACAGCATCGGGCTCGACGAGATCACGATGCAAAACATCCTCACCATCGATCTCGAGGGCAATGTGGTCGCCGGCACCGCGCGCCGGCACAGCGAGGTCTATATCCATTCGGAGATTTTTAAGGTTCGTCCCGACGTCAATTGCGTCATTCATACCCATCCGACCTACGCGACCGCCTTGTCGGCGACGACCCGCTCGCTGAAGACCTATTCGCAGCCCGGCGCGCTGTTTTACGAGGCGCTCGGCTCCTACAGCGACACCATCAATCTCATTCGCAGTCACGCGATGGGTGCGGGCGTCGCCCGCGCGCTCGGCGAGGGCAGGGGCGTGCTGTTGAAGAACCACGGCATCGTCGTCACCGGCGCGAGTATCGAGGAGGCCGTCATCGGCACCATCATGCTGGAGAACGGCGCCATGGTGCAATTGCTCGCCGAAGCGGCGGGCGATCCCGCGCCGGAATTTTCGCGCGAGGACATCGAGAAGCTCAAGCACGACATCAGCAGGCCCGAGCAATTCGTGGTCAATTTCGACTATCTGGTGCGCCGGGTGAAACGCGGCGGCAAGTGAGCGGCAAGGGAGCGGCAAGTGAGTGGCAAGTGAGGCTTTCACTTAGCACCGCGCCGGAGCCGTCACACCACGGTGAAATCGTGCCCGACGACGATCTCGCCCTTGAATTTCGCCGCCGCGGCGGCGCGCCAGGTGTCGTCGCTGATACTGTCGATGGCGGGCGTCAGATGTGACAGGACGAGCGTCTTGACGCCGGCCTCCTGCGCGATGCGGCCGACCTCTTCGACGGGCGAGTGGTCGGCATTCATATGCGCCATGTAGTCGTCGAACTTGACCGGCCGGCCCTTGGCGATCTGCGCATGCAGATAATCGACCAGCGCCGGCAGATACATCGCCTCGTGGACCAGGACGTCGGCGCCTTTGGCCAATTGCGCCACCGCCTCGACCGGCGTCGTGTCGCCGGAAAAGGCGATCGAACGGTCGTGAAAATCGAACCGGTAGCCGAGCGCGGGCTTCACCGGCGGATGCGCAACCACCGTTGCCGAGACCTTCACATTGTCGTCCTGCATCACCGGCCCGGCTTGCGCGAACCTCGGTGACGTCGATCGTCTCCAGCGGCTTCATCTTCAAGTCTTCGGACCAGAAGCCGATCGTCGTCTGCATCGAGCGGATGTAATCCGCGGTCATCTGCTTGAGCGGCGGCGGGCCATAAGCGCGCACCGAAAGCGGCATGCCTTGCACCCAGCCGATGGCGAGGAATGGGCCATATTCGACATTGTGATCGAAGTGGTGATGGGTGATGTAGATCGCGCGCACCGCGTGAAACGACAGGCCGGCTTCGGCAAACCGATCGGTGAGGCCGAGCCCGCAATCGAGCACATAGACCGCGCCGTTGCTCACCATCGCATGCGACGTCATCCGCCGCGTCCGCCCCGGCACCGGGCCGGCGCCGGTGCCCAGCAGAACGAGTTTGGTTCCTTTGGCGTCTTTCAACGCGGCCTGCGCTAGCGCTGCGGGACTCCCCGCCGCCGTCTGCGCCAGTGCAGGCGCGGCTGTTGCGCCGAGCGCCGGCGCTGCGGCGAGACTTGCAATGAAGTTGCGGCGTGAAAATCCCGATGGTGTATTCGCGTCTGCCACCTGAAAACTCCTCCCTCGATTCCGCCGCCGCGTTTTTCGCTCGGCGCTTGCGCTTGTCGTTTCCGATAATAGTGCAAGCTTTTTCTTTCGGGAAATTAATGTTGAGGCGGCGTTTATGTCCGAGAATTAATGCCCTCTCCAGGTCACTGTAAGACGCTTTGCCCACATGTGTGCCGCAACGGCCGGTGCTTGCCGGCCCTTAACGCCCATCCCTTAACGCCCATTGGGACCCATTTGATCGAGGAGTTGGAAATGTCAGAAGGCAATTCGCCCAAAAAAGGGCGCGCGCTGTCCGCCCGCCGCATTACGCTGTTGGCCTCCGTGGCCGGCGTCGGCGCGGCATTGTTGCTTGCCGGACCGAATACCAATTGGTCGCAGGCTTTCAATACGTCGACCGCGAGCGCTGCCGATTCGATGACGCAGCACCCGGCCGGCTTCGCCGACCTTGTCGCCAAGGTGAAACCCGCGGTGATTTCGGTGCGCGTGAAAATTGAGGCGTCGGCCGCTCCGGCCATGATGCAGGAGAATAGTGACGACGGCGACGACAACCAGCAGCAAGTTCCGGCGCAGCCGGGTTCGCCGTTCGACAAGTTCTTCCAGCAATTCGGCGACCAGTTCGGTCAGCGTCCTGGCCAGCAATCCGGCCGCGGCATGCCGCAGCGTCACGAGACCATTACCGGCGAAGGCTCCGGCTTCTTCATCTCGGCCGACGGCTATGCGGTGACCAACAATCACGTCGTCGATCACGCCAAGTCGGTGCAGGTCACGACCGACGACGGCACGATCTATACGGCGAAGGTGATCGGCACCGATCCGAAGACCGATCTGGCGCTGATCAAGGTCGACGGCAAGACGAACCTGCCCTACGTGAACTTCGCTTCGACGCCGCCGAAAGTCGGCGACTGGGTGGTCGCGGTCGGCAATCCGTTCGGGCTGGGCGGCACGGTCACGGCGGGCATCGTCTCGGCGCGCGGCCGCGATATCGGCGCCGGGCCCTATGACGACTATGTCCAGATCGATGCGCCCATCAACAAGGGCAATTCCGGCGGACCGGCCTTCGACGTCGACGGCAATGTGATCGGCGTCAACACCGCGATCTACTCGCCGTCCGGCGGCTCGGTCGGCATCGGCTTCGACATTCCGGCCGATACCGCGAAAATGGTCGTGGCGCAGTTGCAAAAGGACGGCCACGTCACGCGCGGCTGGCTCGGCGTGCAGATCCAGCCGGTGACGGCGGGCATTGCCGACAGTCTCGGTCTAAAAAACGCCCAGGGCGCCATGGTCGACGAGCCGCAGAAAGACAGCCCGGCGGCCAAGGCCGGCATCGCATCCGGCGACGTCATCACCGCGGTCAACGGCGCGCCAGTCAAGGACGCCCGCGATCTCGCCCGCACCATCGGCATGATGGCGCCGGATAGTTCGATCAAGCTCGACATCATCCGCGGCGGCGAGGCGAAGACCATCACGCTGACGCTGGCGCAGATGCCGACGGATCAGCGCCAGGCCAAAGCCGATGACGGCAGCGCGCAACAGCCGGGCGGCGTGCCGCATCTCGGCCTGCAAGTGGCTCCGGCGAGCGAAGTGTCGGGCTCAGGCGGCAAAGGCGTCGTGGTCACGGCGGTCGATCCGGACGGCCCCGCGGCAGAGCAGGGCTTTGCCACCGGCAACGTCATCCTCGACGTCGGCGGCAAGTCCGTCGCCAATGCCGGCGACGTGCGCCAGGCGCTCACCGACGCCAAGGCGCAAGGCAAGCATCAAGTGCTGATGCGCGTGAAAATGGGCGATGCCACCCGCTTCGTGGCGCTGCCGCTCGGCAACGCGTAACGGACATCTTTTGGCATGATCTTATCCGAAAACCGGAAGACCACTTTTCGGGATCATGCCTAGAGTAGTGTCCGCGCCCGGCGGCGTCGCCGGTACCGCGCCGCCGGACCGGTCGTGTGGGGACGGGTGTAAAAACCCGTCCCCACTCGTTTCGAGCACGATCCTCGAACGAAAAATCCAGGCGCGACATTTCGCGCTGTAGCACCTTGCTGAACGAATTCCGGCGCCAAGCGTTGTCATGTGTCGATGGGCGGCACGCCGTCGGGCGCCCAGCTAGCGCGAACCTTTCTTTGATCTCGACTTTCGCGCGGCATACCGGGCATCCCGCGCCGTCTTGAGTTCAGTTTGCAGGGCGAGCTCACGATTAGCCTTTTCGGTCAAAGCGCGTTCTGCCTGCAAGGCGGCCTCGCGCTTTGCCTCGATCGCCAAAGCGGCATCCCGCGCTTTGCTTTCGGCCTTTTCTGCTGCGCGGATCTTCTTGGATTCGGCGCGATCGGCCGCACCCGCCGTTCGCGCCTTCTGCCGTTCCGCTAGCGCCGGATCGGCGGCAGCGGCGCGAAACTTCTCCAGCTCTGCTTTCTTGGCCTTCGCCGCTGCATCCCGCCGTTCGATGAAATTCAGATCTTTAAACCCAGCCATCTATTCTTGCCCTGCAAAGCCTTTGTTCAGCCGACCGCTCGATGCACACGCCCGAACGCGCCACCAGCTTATATCACGGCGGCTCGAATAATGTCGCTGATCCTTGGATTCTCCCGATCTCGGCCGTTCATCGAGTGGCCATGGCCTTGAATGGCGGACATGCAGATCGATGCCTATATAAGGGAATTGTCGGCGGCGGCCTGGCGTCAGGCGCCGGTGGCTCGGAGCATTGGAGTAGGCAGATGACCGAAAACGGCGATCTCAGTTGGGAAGCTCAAGAGGTTTTTCAAAAGATCAGATCATTTAACCGATCGCCCGGCACCGGTATTCCGATGATTTAGCTGAATATGAGAGTTGGCAGCGCCAAGACCGTCAAGAAGGGCATTCCTGAATTGAAATCGGCCGGGCTCATCGCCGACACCGCCGCGGGCGAGCCGACGCTGACGAACAAAGGCTACAAGGCTTTAATGTGAGGGGCGCCTAGTGCGTCGCGCCGGTTAGCCGGTCGCTGTTGGCGTGCACGCAATCGCGCAGCGGCGAATAGGCGCGCTCGGCGGCGACGGCGAAGCCGAGCCCGTCGGACAATGCGCGTTCGGCGGCGATGCCGGCTTTGGTGAAGGCCAGGATCTTTTCCGCCACCATCTCCGCTGCTTCATCGGCCGCGCCCGGCGCGCCGGATGCAAATAGCATCAGCCGCGCCGAGATCACGCCCTGCGCTTCGCAAGTAAAGCGCATGGTCTCGATCGTGGCCTCGAACATGTTGTTCCAGAAATCGCCCATGATGCCCCCGGATCGAGACAGTGCCGCATGAAGCAGCAAGCCGATGCTCGATCCGGCAAGGATGGTGCAAATTTTCTAAAATTGACGGCGGGAAGTCGGTAAAATTGAATCGAATGCGGTCAGAGGTGCTAGAGCATGCGCGCCGATGTTGCAGCGCATTGGGGCTGGAACCGCCTCTGTTGCGGGCCCTAAGTCATGCTGCGCCGCGCTCATATTGCGCTGCGCCAGATTTATTGCGCCGCACGGCTGCCGTCTTGCATCACCGTGCCCAAGGGATCACAACATCAATACGACTCAAGCGCGATTTGTCGTGTTGCGGAGTGTGGGCGGGGCGAGCGCGTTCGGACAAGGTTCGTTCGGACAAGGCGCGTTCGGATATGGCTTCGGGCAAATTCCGCCACAAAAAAGAATAACGCTGCGGCCGGACGATTTGGGCCGCGGCGCCAACGACAAAATCAAGGAGAAACGCTCATGGCCATTTCCGCTCAACCACAGAATCCATCCGATACACGCGTCTCGAACGACATGATCAAGCTCATTCGCAAACTGCGCTGGATCGGCATGGATGAAGAGGCGCAGAAGCTGCAGACGGAGCTGACGCAGCGCGAAGCCGCGGCCGACGACAGCGTCGTCGCGACGCCGCGCGAGACCGACTGACCGCGCACGCTCGGCGTATCGAAACAAAAAGACCAAGCAAAAACAGGAATTGGAGGACGTTCGCCGACAAAGGAGGAAGTGCGATGACAGCTGTTGTGGCTTTGGGATTTCTGGCCGTGACTTGGGCCTTGGTGCTTGCGGGCTCGATCTATTTCAATCGTAACGTGGTGTAAGCAGCGCCGAACCTGGCGCGCGCTTTTATGCCGCCGCCGCCAGGGCCGCCATCAGGTCGCGATAAAGCTCGTCTGAGTCTTCAAGGCCGGCGGACAAGCGCAACAAATCTCCCGGACAGGGCGAACCGTCGCCTTCGATCGAGGCGCGATGTTCGATAAGGCTTTCGACGCCGCCGAAAGACGTCGCCCGTTTCCATAGATTGACGCCAGCAGCAACCGCAATGGCGGCGCGCTCGCCCTGTTTGATGCGGATCGAAAACATGCCGCCGAACCCGCCGAGCATTTGCCGCAAGGCGGTGTCGTGGCCTGGATGTTGGGCGAGGCCGGGATAGAGAACCTCCGCGATGGCCTCATGCCCAACCAGGCGGGCCGCGAGCGTCGACGCCGTCTTGGCCTGGGCTTTGACCCGGATGTCGAGCGTCCGCATGCCGCGCATGAGCAGCCAGGCGTCGAAGGCGGAAAGCGTATTGCCGAGTTGCCCGCGGATGTCGCGGATCCGCGACCACAGCCTGCCGTCGCGCGCCGACGCGAGCGCGCCGGCAACGACGTCGGAATGGCCGTTGAGATATTTGGTGGCCGAATGCATGACGATATCGGCGCCGAGCGCCAGCGGGCGGGTGAAGACCGGCGTTGCGACCGTCGAGTTGACGCACAGGATCGCGCCGGCCGCATGCGCGATCTCGGAGATTGCCGCGATATCGGTGATCGTCCACAGCGGATTGCTCGGCGTCTCGATCCACAACAGGCCGGTCTCACCGGGCCGCACCGCCTCGGCAACGGCGTCGAGGTCGGACGTCTCGACGAAGCTGACGCGGTGGCCGTAGCGGCCGATCTCGCGCAGCCAGGAGCGAAAGCCCCAATACATTACTCTTGAGGCGATGATGTGCGTCGGCCGCTCCAGCGCGAGGAAGACGCTGCTTGCCGCCGCCATGCCGGAGCCGAAAAGGAACGCCTCGTCGGCGCCCTCCAATTCGGCGATCAGGTCCTCGGCCTGTTGCACCGAAACATTGTCGGTGCGGCCATAGACATGGCCGGCCGGATAATTGTTGTCGGGGTCGCGCAAAAACGTCGCCGACATATGAATGGGCTGGGTAATGGCGCCGGTGATGCGTTCCCGCGCGCGGGGCGCCTGGGCGACAAGCGTCTTCGTCGAAAACGGCGATTTGGTCTGGTCGTCCATGCTGGGGCCGGGGCTAATGCCGTCGAATGAATGCGTTCAAAGCCAACTGGCTGCGGATAATCATTACGCTAAGAAAGAAGGCTCCTCAGAGTTCCCGAGAAAATCCAGGTTCCCGAGCCCGGCGCGGGATTAAAGCTACTACCGCGCTGTCGTTTGCTGGCATCACGTTCGGCGTGTTGCGCGATCACGATATGTTGAGGATGTGTTTGATCTTCGGGGGCGAATTGCCCGTTTCGCTAGCGCCCGTGGCCGAGCAGCACCATCGAGATCGCCGGCACGTAGGTGATCACCAGCAAAGCCAGGAAATTCACCACCACGAACGGCAGCACGCCGCGATAGATCATGCCCATCGGCACGTTGAAAATGGCGCGGGCGGCAAACAGGTTGAGCCCGAACGGCGGCATGTAAAGGCCGATCGAGAGATTGACCGCCATGATGATGCCGAAGTGCAGCGCGTTGACGCCCGCCGCCTCGACGACCGGCAAGAGAAGCGGCGTGAGGATCAAGATCGCGGCCGGCGGCTCGAGAAAACTTCCGGCGATGAGGAGACCGGCATTGACGGCCAACAGCGTCTGCCAGTTCGGCAAGTGCAGCGCGGTCACGCTGGCGATGAGATTTTGCGGAATGCCGCTGGTCGTCATCAGCCAGGAATAGACGCCGGCGCCGGTGACGATGATCAGGATCTGCGAAATCAGTATGGCCGAGGAAACGACGATTTCCCACAATTCGCGCAAGCCCACTTCGCGATAGACGAACATCGCAACGAACAGCGAATAGACCACGGCGACGCCGGCGGCTTCGGTCGGCGTGAACACGCCGCCATAGATGCCGCCGAAGATCACGACGATGGTGCCGATCGCCCAGCTCGCCTCCTTGGTCGAGGCCCAGATATTCTTCCAGCGCGCCGGGTCGGCGAGCGGCACCATTTTGATCTTGGCGTAGATCAGCACATAGACCGCATCGACGATGCCGATAAGGAGGCTCGGCAGAATGCCGGCGGTGAAGAGCTTGATCGCCGAGACCTGCGCCGACATGGCGTAGAGGATCATCGAGATCGATGGCGGGATGATCACGGCGACGGCGCCCGACGATGTGATCAGCGCCACCGCGAATCGCTCTGAGTAGCCGTGCTTGGTCAGCGAGGGAAACAGCAGCCGGCCGATGGCGACGACAGTGCCGACCGAAGTATGCGCCATGGCGCCGAACAGTTCGGACGAGGCGACTGTCGTCACCGCGAGCGAGCCGCGCACGCCGCCGACGATTGAAACGACCCAGTTGACGACGCGGTAGGCGATGCCGCCGCGGCCCATGATCTCGCCGGCGAGCACGAAGAACGGCACCGCGAGAAGCGGAAAATTGTCGAGGCTGCCGAACATATAAGTCTGGATCGCCTGCAGCGGCACATGCGCGACAAAGACGATCGCGGTGAGCGAGGTGAGAAGCAGCACGACGAAGATCGGCAGGCCGAGAATCAATAAAATCGCCGGCAGGATGAAATAGACGAAGCCCGCCAGCATTTCAGTGCTCGGGCTCGGCATGTGGCTCGCTGTCCGGGCCGCGGCTCGCAATGATGTCGTCGTGACGCACGCCGCGCACGTAGAGCCGCACGGCGATCAAGAGCGCCATCAGGATAAGCCCGATCGGCACCGCGGCCTGCGGAATGACCAGCGGGATATTGGCGGCGTCACTTCGCTGGTCGAGCTCGGCCAGCATGGTCATGACCGGCCAGGCGAAGATCGCGAGCGCGATGCAGGTCGCGATGGTGACGAGGTCGGAAAACACCTCGAAGGCGGTTCGCGCGCGGGGCGGCAACAGCGAGATCACCACATCCATGCGGATATGGCGGCCCATCCAGCCGACCGGACCGGCGGCGAGAAAAACGCAGCCGATCATCAGAAACAGCATCGCTTCCTCGGCCCAGGACAGCGACACCGAGAGGAAATAGCGGCCGATAATATTGGCGAAATTGATGCCGACGCTCGCGACCAGCATCGCGCCTGAGGCGATCCGCAACGCCGTCATCAACGCGCCCGCGGCTCGCCGCAAAATCTCCCGCATGCGATCGTCAGTGCTTCGCCGCCGCGGCGCGGACCATTTGCAGCATGTCATGTACCGCCGGCTGATCCTTGGTGACGGCGTCGCCGACCGGCTCGAGCAGCGTCTTCATCTGCGCCAGATCCTGCGGCGACAGGTTATGCACGCTGCCGCCGACGGCGGCCCAGTCGTCTTTGAGCTTCTTGGTGAAATCCACTTCCCATTGTTGGGTCTTGGTCTCGACCGCGGCGCCGGAATCGATGACGATTTTCTGCAGATCCGGCGGCAGCGTATCGAGCCAGGCCTTGCTGACGACGGAGATCGAGATGATGAACGTGTCGTTGGTTTCGGTGACCACTTTAAGGAGATCGTTCATCTTGAAGGCGACGAACACCGAAAGCCCGGAAATCGTGCCGTCGATGGTGCCCTGATCGAGCGCCGGAACGACCTCGGACAGCGGCATGCCGATGCCGGTGGCGCCGAGCTTCGCCATTTTCTGGCGTTCCATCTCGGTGCCGTTGATGCGCAGTTTCTTGCCGCTGAAGTCGGCAAGCTTCATGATCGCGTTCTTGGCGCCATAATCGGAGGCGCCGAGGTCTTCGGTGGCGATGCCGACCATGCGCTTTGGCGTTGCGAGATCGAACATGGCTTTCTTCACCGCCGGGTCGTGGATGGTCGCCGCCGCATTCGCCTCGTCGCGAAACAGCATCGGCGTCGAGAACACGCCGAAGCGCGGATCGACGCCGACGAAGAAATCGACCGGGCCGACATAGCCCTGGATATTGCCGAGCTGCACGCCTTCGATCTCGCGCGGGATCGGGCCGAGCTGGCTCGCCGGATAGATCTGCACTTCGATGCGGCCGCCGGAGGCTTTCTCGACCTCTTCCTTGTAGAATTTGATGAACTGGTGCTGCGTCTCGTTGATGGTGGCGGTGCCGACCTTCATCACGAAGTCCGCGGCCTTGGCCGGAGCGGCAAAGCAAAGGAGCGCCGCGGCGAGAAAGCCCGCAAGGACATTGCGGGCGCAAATTGTGCGCAAAACAGACATCGTTCCCATCCCCTGATCGAGCTCTTTAGGCGCGCTTTGTGGCCTTGTTTGGTGGCTCTTGGCCGCGCGTTCCGGGCATGACTATAGAGGCCCGGGGGAACTTGCCAAGCGACCTTTTGCCTCAAGTGGCTGTCCATCGGCATCGGTAAGGCATCGGTATGGTTGCGTACCTTTTGCTGTTCGGCCGACGAATTTGAGAGGCTGAATCGCACCGGCCGGCGGGCATTTGCAATCGTTCTGGTAATAAAATACGTCAGGTGCGTAATGCATGCTTCGGACGATCCGAGTTACGATTGCGTCGCCTGATCAGATACGGCAGTCCGATCAGATGTGGATGGACGCGCGGCGCGTCTCGCTGCCGCGGCATGTAGCACGACAGGTAACGCGACAGGCAACGCGACAGGCAACGCGACAGGCAACGCGACAGGTAACGCGACAGGCAACGCGACAGGCAACGCGACAGGTACCCCGGTTTGCGGCTTATCTAACACGGCGCATCTGACGCGGCGGTTGGCGCGCGAATCCCGCCGGCGGGGGGAGCGACGTCAGGGTTTCCCATAAACCGCTGCATATTTTATCATCTGCACTTCACCATCGACTCGCCCAAATCGTGGCGCCTAACACTCCCACAGGGTGTGCTCAATGCGCTTTTGCGGAGCCGGTCCTGTCTACCGATCCTTTTGATTGCATACGGAATAAAGCATCAGCCACTTCGCGCAAAACCGCGGGAGGAGAGGGCAATGGCTTATGAGATGAATGCAGAGGGCGTGAACGGTGTTGCCAGTCTCACTATCATTTCGATCGATGCCGGCTGGAATTTGCTCTCCGGTCAGTTGATGGTCCTCATGGACGCCACCGGCGGCCCCGCCGCATTAGGGGGAACGCCGCCCCCAACGGACGTGACGGCGCTCCAATGCAATGGGTTCGGCAAATTGCCTGCAATCGTTGGCGACGGGGAAAGCGGACCCGGCGTGCTTGGCGTCACGGCTTTCAGTCCTCCCGCTCCTGGAGGAACCCCAACGACGCCGCCTCTCGGCTTCAATACGAGTGCGGGAGTGCTCGGTGTCGCCCTGAATCAAACAGGCGTGGGGGTTCTGGGCGAAGCAGGTCCAATTACCGACCCAGCCATGCCCGCGGGCGCGGGTGTTATCGGCTTGGGCGGCAACGCCCCGATGCCGTTCGGCGATGCCGCGACCGGAGCAGGGGTCGTCGGCATCGGCGCACCGCGACAGCATGGTGTTGCTCCCGGGCGCGGCGGCGTTTTTGCCTCGACCGGTTACGCCGCGCAGTTGCGTTTGATTCCGGGCCCGCCGCCGCTGGAGAAGCCCTTTCTGCCTGTCGACGGCGAACTCGGCGATTTGTACGTCACCCGAACGACTAGCCGGCAAGGCCCTGACGTGCCGGGGCCTCTCGTCATGTTCATGTGTGTCGCCGCCAACACCAAGAGCAAGGTGGCGATGTGGGTGCCTTTCACTGTCGGGCCGGAGCAAGCTGGCGGCAGCACGCCTCATCTTTGAGCGACGCGTGCCGACGAGGTGGACCAGGCTCTAGTGCGTGAAAGCTTGCGTCACGAGCGCCGCCGCTATGGCCGCGATCCCGGAGGCTAGCGCGCCGTAGCAAATGTCGATCACGGCGATCCGCGGCGTCCAGTTGCGCAGCGTCGCGTAATTGGTCAGGTCATAAGTGCCGTAGGCCAGCGCGCCGAACAAAAGCGCATAGCCGAAGGTCAGTAGGCTTGAGTCCGAACGCAGCCCCGGCATCACCGCGAAGGTCACGATCCCGATCGGATAAGCTAGATAGAAAATGACGGCAGGCGCGATGCGAAGATCGTCCAGCAGGATATCGCCGAGCGTCGGGCGATAGAGCAGCTTTCCTACCGTGTTGAGCCAAACGGCGTCGATGATTCCAAAGATGACAAGCACGGCGACATAAGGGACGAGATAGGTCATGGCGGCTGTTGGGGGCAGCGCCGGCGCTGCCGTTCTGCGGAGGGATTTGTGATGGGAAACGCCGGCGCTGGCGGGTCGTTCGGAGGGGCTATGTATCTCAACACCTGTGTTACGCTCGCCGCGCAACTCTGGATCACCAGCGGTTGAAAGATTTTGTCTCTTTATCGGATACAGCATTGACATTTGTAACCGATTGGGTTACATTTGCCTCCGAATCTCGCTCAGTAGGGACGTATCCGGATGCGATCCGACATACGGAGCGAGTGCGGTGCCCGCGGGCGGTTTCGCAAACCGCACACGGGCGGCTTCGGGCATCGTCCCGGCCGGCATCACGACCGGTCTGCGAGGTGCTCGCTGCACTGGCATCGGAGAGGGCCTCAAGCCCGCTCGCATCCGCTGTCAGGAAGCGCGGCCCGGAGCTGAGCGGTGGCGTTCGGTCGCCTAAGTAAGAGCCGTGGTGGAGCGCCGAGAGGCGAGCGCGTCCCGCAAGGACGCGCTGCCGCATCCGCTTGATGCGGCCAACGGATGGTGCGCCTATCGGCGCTCCGCCTCCCTTTCTTTACAAGCTCGGGTGCGCATGCGCCGCGAGGAGGCCCGCTTTTCTTCATCCTCCCCCGTCTTCACGGGGGGAGGATGAAGAGGAGCGCACGGCTGACTAACCGATCTGCGTCAAAATGATCAGCACCGCCGTCACGGTGACCGCGCCGCCGATCCGCGTCGCGATCTGGGCAAAGGGCATCAGCTGCATGCGATTGCCTGCGGTGAGAATGGCGACGTCGCCGGTGCCGCCCTGTCCGCTGTGGCAGGCGGTGACGATAGCGGTGTCGATCGGATACATTTTCAGCCAGCCGCCGACAAAAAATCCCGTGGCGATGACCGCCACCACGGTCGAGACGATGGTGACGAGATAGGGCAAGGTGAACGCGGCCACCAGCTTGTCCCAAGGCGTCAACGCGACGCCGATGGCGAAGAGCAGAGGATAGGTGACCGCCGTCGAGAAGAATTTGTAGACGTGAAAGGAGCCAACCTGCAGCGACGGCGATACGGCCCGCGCCAATTTCAGCATGACCGCGATGATCAGCATCGCCACCGGCGCCGGAAAGCCGAACAGCCGCTGCGCCAGCGCGCCGATCAGATAAAGCGTGACCGCGGTAACAACAGCGGCGCCGATGGTCGCCACGTCGACGTGGTCATCACCGCTGTCTTCCTCGAATTCAAGCTCGTCGTGCTCGCCGGGCTGCAAGCGGCCTTCACCGGTGAGATGCGGATATTTCTTGCCGACATAGTTGAGGGTGCCCGCCAGCAAAATGGCGGTGAGGCTGCCGAGCATGACGGGCGGCAGCACCTGGGCGAACAGATCGCCTTGCGGCTGGTGCAAAATCTGCGAATAGCCGATGGACAGCGGGATCGCGCCTTCGCCGACGCCGCCGGCCATGATCGGGACGACGACGAAAAAGAAGGTGTGGTAGGCGCCAAGACCCAAGAGCACGCCGACGAGCGTCCCGACAATGCTGCCGACGACGGAGCCTGCGGCCAGCGGCACGAATATCTTGAGAAAGCCTTTGATGAGAACGCCGCGGTCCATTCCCAAAATGCTGCCGACGATGATGCAGGAAATGAACAGGTACAGGAAGTTGGAGTCCTTGGTGAACTGCGTCACCGAGTTCAGGATTGAGGCCGGCAACAGATGGTGGAAAGCCAGGAACGACGGGATGAAGGTCGCAAAAATCGCCGCCGCGCCGATATTGCGGATGATCGGGATGCGTTTGCCCAATTCGGCGCAAGTGAAACCGCCCATCGAAAGCAGCACAATCGCCATCAAGATGTCGGAAGGAACGGTGCCGGTGGCGGCAAATCCGCCGATCACCGCGAGCAAGATCAGAAAAACCGGCAGTGGGATGATGCCGATCTTGAAATCGACGATCGACCACCAGCCCTTGGGCCAGAAGCCTGCGGCAGCGACTTGCGCTGCGGGCGCCGCGGCAGCGACTTGCGCCGTGGGCGCTATGGTCTGAGTGTCCTGCATCTGACGTCCTCCCGATTTCCGCTCTTGCTCAGACTAGCATACGGACAATCGCCATTCCGGCAAATAGGGCGCCGATCGCGAGCACGACCGAGGCCACGACATAGATTGCCGCGCCCGCTTGCTGACCGCGCTCGTAGAGCAACACTGCCTCGAGCGAGAAGGCGGAAAACGTCGTGAAGCCGCCGAGAATGCCAGTGGTGAGAAACAGCCGCCAGCGCTGCGGCAGGCCGGCTTTAAGCGCGAAATATTCGGCGATCAGCCCCATCGCGAGCGAGCCCAGCACATTGATGATCAGCGTGCCGTAGGGAAAGTTTGTGCCGAAGGCGCGCGCCGCCGCGAGATTGACGCCATGGCGCAGCGCGGCACCAAGGCCGCCGCCGAAAAATACGATGAGAAAACCCATGCCGTCCTCCAGAAAAGATCGCGCGTTCCACAATGGCCCGGCCACGCGTTTCGCACGCGGCGAGCGGCTTTCACAAACGGACCTTGGAGACAGTCGGAGCCACAGCCAGACTCCTACCGACGCCAAGCGCCCAGTAGGAGTCATCAGCCTCATCGGCGGTTACGGGGGACTCCATCCCGATTTGATTTTAGCCGGAGCAGGCGTAATGGCAAGGCGGAAGTGTTGCCGTGCTTGGCTCGGATAGCACGATTTAGCCGGCGCGACGCTCAGGCTCGTTCTCGGATTCTTGGGCCTCTTCAGGCGTACGCGCGAGTCCGGGAAACAGGCGATCGGACTCGCCGCCGCTATAGCGGAACTCGCTTTGTGCGATCTTGGCATTGTTGAGCTCGCGCAGCCGCGCATCGGCTTCGCCATAGAGGAAAGCGAGGAATGCATAGCGCTTACCGCGCGTCATCGGCGTCACCTGATGCAGCGCGCCGCAGGAGAATACGACCGCGCCGCCATGCGGCGCGCGATAGGTGCGAGTGCCGAATTCGGGGAAGTTGAGATCGCCGCCATCGTAGTCGCCGTTGAGATTGATGGTGACCGCGAAGCGGCGGTGCTGCGCGCCGGCATTCACATTGTCGCGGTGCCGGTAAAAGTGACCGCCGGTGGCGCTGTCGTAACAGGCGACGATATAGCGATCCATGCGGGTTGCCTGGAATTGGAAGAACCGGTCGATGGCGGGAAGGAGACGCCGCACGATCTGGCCGCGGATGGCGTCGCGCACTTGCGGATGCAAGACGCTCAGATCGTTGCGGCGCTTGAGCCGGTAATCGACGACGGTCGAGGTCTGGCCTTCCTTGTCGAACAGAAAGCCGGAATCGCTGCCGCCGAGCTTGTCGTAGAACTGAACGAGGAAGTCACAGAGCTGAAAATCGAGGACGCGCGGCACGACCAGAACCGGCGCGGTGAGCGGAACGCCCGCGGAATCGTCGACCGAAGGCAGGCCGGCCAAGACATTGCGGATGGTCTTTGAATGTCCGGCCGGAAAGTCCCACGGAATGTCGGCGACCGCGCGCAGCATAGGATCGAGCACGATGGTGCGCGGCCCGTCTGCCGCGCCAAAAGCGCGGCTGATGGCGCCGTCGTAATCGGCGATGAAGGAAATCGCGAAAGTGTTGAGCGCGATGTAATAGGACGGATCGCTTGGCGGCGCGGTGAAGACGCCATAGAACACGATGCGGTCCTCGTGAAACAGCCGCGCATCGTGGAGGAGCTTGGCAAGTTCTTCTTTGGCTTTCGGATCGTCGGGCGAGCCGAGAAAGCTCAACACGACCCAGCGGCCGGCCGCGACCTGCAAGCTGAAAGCGCCGTCGCCGATCAGCGGCGCGCTGAACCACGGCACCGGATCGCCCAACGCGATGACGCTGTTGCCGCTGGTGTTTTGTGACATGACGGAGCCTTCGGTTGCGATTTTGCCCGTCTTATCGTGCATTTTTATGGTTAATGATTGATTAACGGCCGTCCTGCGGGGTTTTACGAGGCGGCGCGCTTGGGCGCAGCGCTCGCCGCGGCGGCAAGCTCGGCGCCGATCGCCTCGATCGTCTCGACCAATAGCGTCAGGTCGGTATCGCGCGTGCGATGGTTGGTGATGTTGACGCGGATGGCGAGCCGCTCGTCGATCCGGCAGGTCGACGGCGCCGCGATCCCCCGCCGCTGCAACGTGGCGACGAGTTCGGCGTTCAATGCGTCCGTTGCCGCCTCATCCAGTCCCGGCGGCTCGTAGCGGCAGCAGACGATTTGCAGCGGCACCGGCGCCACGAGCCGCAGCATCGGCCGGCTCGCGATCTGCGCTGCGAGACTCTGGGCCTGTGCGCAGTTCCGTGCAATCGCCTCACCGAGCGCGCGCGTGCCGTGCTCTTGGATGGTGAACCACACTTTGAGCGCACGGAAGCCGCGCGACAGTTCGAGGCCGAGATCGCACGGCCAGATATCGCCGCCGGCAAGCGCCGCGTCGCTTACGAGATAAGGCGCGCGATCGGCGAAAGTGTCGAGCAGCGTTGTTTCGTCGCGCACCAACAAACAACCGGCGTCATAGGGAACATGCAGCCATTTGTGAAAGTCGAAAGCCAGCGAATCCGCCCGTTCGATGCCGGCAAGGCGCGATGCCAAGTCCGGGCAGAGAACGGTGAGCGCGCCGAACGCGCCGTCGACGTGCAGCCACAAATCCTCGGCGCGGCAGAAATCGGCAAGCTCAGCGATAGCGTCGCTCGCGCCGGTATTGACCGTTCCCGCGGTTGCGATGACGCAGAACGGCTGCAAACCGTCGGCGCGATCCTGTTTCACTTGGGCGCCAAGCCGATCGAGATTCATGGCGAAGGCTTGATCGGTACGGATGCGGCGCAGCGCATCGCGGCCCAAGCCGAGCAGCTCGAAGGCTTTGGCGACGCAGGAATGACCTTCGCGCGAAACATACCCGGTCAGGCGCGCGCCGTTGAGGCCGTCGCGCCGCACATTGTTGACGGCGCGGTTGCGCGCGGCTGCGAGCCCGAGAAGGTTTGCCATCGAACTGCCGGTGACAAGCAATCCGCCCGCGGCTTTGGGAAAGCCGAACCATCGCGTCATCCAACCGACGACGCATTTTTCGACGTGGATCGCGCCGTGATCGCGGCCGCCGCAATTGGCGTTGATCGCCGCCGCCGCCATTTCAGCGAGCATGCCGCCGGCCGTGCCCGAGCCGTGAACCCAGCCCCAGAATCGCGGATGCGTGTTGCCGGTCCCATACGGCAGAATGAGCTTGCAAAGCTCGGCGCTCACCTCGTGCACGCCGCGCGGCTCGCGCGGCGGCGGTTCCGCCAATTGCCGCTTCACGCGCTCTGGCATCGGCGTCCAGACCGGGCCGTCATTGGCCTCTTCAAGCCGCGAAATCAGCCGGTCCAGAAGCGCGTGCGCCTCGTGGCGGAACGCCTCCCAATCCGCCGGATCGAGCGGCGAATGCGCGGTTTCTGGGACCTGTTCCGTCACTTCGATTTTTGCTGCCGCTTCGGCCTATGATCGGAAGAGGGAAGTGTGATTCGCCACGCCGGAACAAGGGCTTCAACTGTCGTGACTGAGACTATCGTGACTGGCCACGCACCGGGTGTTTCGAGAAGTTCGCGCCTGCAGCAGCTCGATCAGGTTCTGGCGCGCGATCCGGATGCGTTCGGTGCGCGCGCCGAACGCGCCGGTCTGCTGCGCGAGCAAGGCCGCTTCCAGGACGCCAAGCACGATTATCTGGAGCTCCTCCGCCGCAAGCCGGACGACTTCGCCGCGCTGAACGATTTCGGTACGCTCGTGCTCAATGCCGGATATAGCGCGGCGGCGCGTTCGCTGTTCACCGAAGCCGTGCGGCACCATCCGGACAATGCCAACGGCCGCGTCAATCTCGCCAACCTTCTGTTCCTCATCGGCGAGCAGGCGGCGGCGCGGGAGCACTTCGAGGCGGCGCTCGGAATCGATCCCGGCCATATCCACGCGCATCGCGGCATGGGCAATGTATTGGCCGCGCTTGGCGACATGACAGGCGCCCGCGTCCACCGCGACAGGGGTTTCAAAGGTGAGGCCCTGACGCTGTTGCCGTATCGCGGCGAGGGTACGCCGATAAATGTCTTGCTCTTGGTCTCCGCCGCGGGCGGCAACATTCCGACACATGCCCTGCTCGACGATCGCCAATTCCAAACGTCTGTCCTGGTGACGGAATATGCCGAGCCGAACGCAGCTCTGCCGCCGCACGATCTCGTCTTCAACAGCATCGGCGACGCCGATCTCTGCCGCGACGGACTGCAAGCCGCGCGCGCGATCGTTGAGCGCACGACGCGGCCGGTGATCAATCATCCGGCGCACGTGCTCAAGACCGGCCGCGCCGCAAATGTCGCGTGCTTGCGCGGCTTGCCGAATGTCGTCGCGCCGCGCATGACGAAGCTGCCGAAGCGGATATTGATGGGACCTGATGCCGCGGCAAAGATCGCCGGGGACGGCTTTGTGTTTCCGCTTCTCGTCCGCGCGCCTGGATTTCACACCGGCTTTCATTTCGCGCATGTCGAAACGGCGGAAGAGCTTGCCGCCGCCGTCAAGGATTTTCCAGGCGACGATGTGTGGCTGATCGAGCGACTCGATGCGCAAGACGCCGCCGGGATGTATCGCAAGTACCGCGTGATGTTTGTCGACGGCACTCTCTATCCCCTGCATCTCGCGATCTCCCGCGATTGGAAGGTCCATTATTTCACGGCCGACATGGCGGACTCGCCGGAAAACCGCGCCAAGGACGAAGAATTCCTGACCGACATGGCCGGCGCGATCGGACCTAACGCTATCGCCGGGCTCAAGCGTATCCGCGCCGCGCTCAAGCTCGACTATGGCGGCATCGACTTTGCCGTCAGCCGGCAAGGCGACATATTATTCTTCGAAGCCAATGCGACCATGGTCGTCACTCCGCCGGTGCTCGATCCGAAATGGGCCTATCGGCGTCCGGCGGTCGAAGCCGTGCTGGCGGCCGTGCGAACCATGCTTGTCGGCCGCTCGATCGCCGACCGCGCCGCCTAAATGCGAGTCGGCCCCGCATTCGGGCGCGAAAATATCGGGCATTCCTTGGCTGTTGAGTGGCGGCTTTAACAACCTCTTAACTATAGATTGCACAAACTATGAGCGCTGTCGCGCTCGGCTGAAACAGTAGAAATAATAACGAGAAGGGGGCGCTCGACGGCTTGCATTAAGGCAGTGAAGGTCGCGCCAATGGCCAGCAATCAGCTTCGCATTGCGCTTGCGCTCTCTCTTGGTCTTTTCTTCGGTGTTGCCGGCAATGCCGCGCGTGCCGAAGACGGCGTCTCCGATCAAAAAATCCTGTTCGGCCAAGTCGCGGCGCTTTCGGGGCCGGCCAAGGATCTCGGCGAAGGCATGCGCCTAGGCATCTTGGCCGCCTTCAACGATGCCAATCGCCACGGCGGCGTTTCCGGCCGCACGCTCGAATTGCTGTCGCTCGACGATGGCTATGAGCCGGAGAAAACCATCGAAGCGACCAAAGTGCTCATCGAGCACGACAAGGTCTTCGCGATAATCGGCGCGGTCGGCACACCAACCTCGAAAGCAGGTCAGCCGATAGCGACCGCGGCGAAAGTCCCATTCGTCGGTCCCTTCACCGGCGCGCAGTTCCTGCGCGATCCCTACAACCGCTATGTCGTCAATTTCCGCGCCTCTTACTATCAGGAAACCGAAGCGTGGATCGAGCATCTGACCAAGGATCTCGGAATAACGAAGATTGCGGTCCTCTATCAGGACGATGCCTTCGGTCTCGCCGGCCTCGACGGCGTGCAGCGGGCGATGACCAAGCGCAATATGACGCCGGTCGCCTCCGGCAGTTTCAAGCGCAATACCACGGCGGTGAAATCGGCGCTGCTCGACATCATGAAAGCGCAGCCGGAAGCCGTGGTGACGGTCGCACCCTACAAACCGGTCGCCGCATTCATCAAGCTTGCGCATCAGGTCAAGCTGGACGCGCGGTTTGTCGCGGTTTCGTTCGTCGGATCGGATTCGCTGGCCACCGAGCTCGGCGGTGACGGCGCGGGCGTCATTATCAGCCAGGTGGTTCCGAGCCCGTGGGATAGCTCGCTGCCCGTGGTGGCATCTTATCAGAGCGCGCTTGCCGCCGAGGACGCCAATGCCAAGCCCGGTTTCGTTTCATTGGAAGGCTATCTGGTCGGCCGCCTTGTGGTCGAAGCGCTCGAGCGGGTCGACGGCGAGCCGACGCGCGAAAAATTGCTCGACGCCATCGCCGCGGCACCGTTCGATTTCGGCGGCGTCAAGCTGAGTTACGGGCCCGGCAAAAATCAGGGTTCGAATCAGGTGTTCTTCTCGATCTTGCAAGCCGACGGCTCGTTCAAGCCGGTCGATCGCCTCGTCGGGACGGCCGGGCAGTGACGGAGCGCGCCGCACCATCCGGTTCCGGATCGAGCCTCGGCCGCATGCGCGACCGCTTCGTCACGTTCTCTTGGTTGCGCACGAATTCGATCGCGCCTCTATCTCGCTTTCGGCCTTACTGCGGCTATGACCGTGATCGGCTCGCTCTTCGCGCTCCTCTCGTCGGCGAATATTGGAGCGACTTTGACCGAAATCGTTTTCCGCAGCACGCCGGCAACGGTCGAATCGATCCGGCTGTCGGAGGATACCAGCGATCTTGTCGCATTCGCGCCGCGCCTGATGGCGGTCGATGACGAGAGGCACAGAGCCGAGGTCGCCGGTGAAATTGCCAACCAATCTCACAGTCTGAAAGCGAGGATCGCTCGTTTGCAGGCGTTCGACGCCGGCCACGACAACGAGATCGAGGTCGCGGAAGCCACAATGGACGAGCAGCTGGCTGTTCTTAATCGGACCGTCGCGGCGCGCATAGCGATTGCCGATCGGCGGCGCGAATTGACGCGCGCCGTCCGCAAATCCCACGAAATTCTGCTTGAGAAGATTACGCCGGCGATTGACGATGCCAATTTCGATCTGATGACAAAAAGCCAAGCATCGGAAAGCAAAGCGGAACTCGATCAGTCGATCAATTCGCTTCGCCGGTTGCTCGAAATACAGGCGGACGCAAATCTTCTTGCCGGCTTGCTGATTGAATCTTCGCTGGTGGCCGACATTACCAGTCTGCCACCGATCAGCGATCTCATCGGTTCCGCCCAGCGCAGCATTGCCGCCAATTTGAAGGCTCTGCCGCAATCCGATCAGCGCGACAACATAGCTTCTCTCTACGGCACGCTCGCTGCTTTGAGCGGCGACAACGGAATCATCGCCCAGCGCAAGGAGGAGCTTAATCGAGAGCGGGAAGCCCAGCAGGTCTATGCGGCGGCCCTGACGCAGTCGGCGCAACTTAAAACCGCGGTCGAGAATTTGATCGGTCAGCAAAGCGTGGTCGCGCGGACGCTGTCGTCGCGCGCGGTGTCACAGATCGCGTTCTGCCGGATCGTCCTGATCGCGTTAAGCCTCGCAGCGCTTGTCGCCGCAGGCCTCATTGCCTGGCTCTATGTCGGCCGCAGCATCGTCGGTCGCTTGACGCGGCTCAGCGGCGCAATGCACCGCATCGCCGCCGGCGAATTGAACGTGGCGGTCCCGGTCGGCGGCCATGACGAGATCGCCGGCATGGCGGAGGCTTTGCTGGTGTTCCGCCAGGCGATAGAAGATGTCACTGCGGCGCGCCAAGGTGAACTCGATCGCGCGCGCGCATCCGAACTGCGCCGCCAGCAGATCGAAGCGGCCACCGAGAATTTCGAGCATGCAGTGTACGACATCATCGGCGCGCTCGACGACGCGTCGAAGACGATGGACAATTGCGCGCAGATCATGGCCGAGGCTGCCAGCCACAATCAATGCCAGGCCGGCGCGACCGCAACCGCGTCGCAGCAGGCGACGTCGAACGTCAACAGCGTCGCCATGGCGGCGGAAGAGATCGCGCAATCGGTCGAGCAGATTTCCAATCAGGCGCGCGAGTCCGCCGATATCGCGCGCGGGGCGACGGACGAGGCGACGTCGATCATCGCCACGGTCGAACGTCTCGCCGCGACGGTCGCGCAGATCAGCAATGTCAGCAATCTCATCCGCGACGTCGCGGCGCAGACCAATCTGTTGGCGCTCAATGCGACGATCGAAGCCGCCCGCGCCGGTCCCGCCGGCCGCGGCTTTGCCGTCGTCGCGCAAGAGGTAAAGACGCTGGCGTCGCAGACCGAGAAGGCGACCGGCGACATCACGGCGCAGATCGTCTCGATTGAAGGCACGACGACGAGCGTGGTCCAAGCCATGCAAGCGATCGCTGGGACCATCGGCCGGCTCGACGAAAACGCCAACGAGATCTCGGTCGCGGTGCAGCAGCAGGACGCCGTGAGCAAGGAGATCGCCAAGAGCGCCAGTGCGGCTGCGGAACGTACGCGCGAAGTCTCCGCGAGCGTCGCGCAGGTCTCCGAGGCCGCGAGCAAGACCGGCCAGGTCGCCAAGGCGGTGCTCGATGCCGGCGGCGAGCTTGCGGCAAAATCCGGCAAGCTGCGCGCCGAGGTCGAGCGCTTTCTGGTGCAGGTTCGGGTAGCTTAGCACGCGTCCGTTCAGTGGGACATCACAGCTTCTGCGACAGACCGAAATAGTAACCGCGGCGGGCGCCGAATTGCGGCGCGAAGACGCCGATGCCGCTGCCGTCGCGCAACTCGTAGATCTGGTCGAACAGATTGGTGACGTCGAACCGGACGGTGGCGGGCTTATAGACCGGCGACCAGCGAATATCGTGCGATATGCCGGTATTGATCACGGCATAGGGCGTGGTGTGCTGGTCGTTCGGCGCAAAGTTGGGTAATTCCCCCGAGCGCAGCCCGCTGCCGTAAATCATGTTGGCGCTGATCGTCGTAGCATCCATGAAACGATATGACGCGCCGGCCGAACCGGTCATGCGCTGCATATCATCGGTGTAATGCCAATGGGTTTGCAGATAAGCGAACTCGTCGGCATCGAACAGATACTGGCTTGATTCCGGGCCGATCGCGCGCGAAATGTTGTAGGCGAAATTGCCATAGGCGTAGAAATTGCCGTTGGTATAGCTCATCTTGAACTCGCCGCCTTCGCTGTAGCCGCGCGCCCAGTTGAACTGCGTCAGGACTACGGCTTGGCCGAATTGACCGTCGTCGATCATGTCCTTGGCCTGTTTGTAGTACAGATCGATCCCCATACTGAGCCCGGGGAGCACGGTCTGGTCGATGCCGGCGTCGAAATAGTTCGAACGCTCTGGTTTGACGGGAGTGGCCTGCTGGATATCGGACTGATTGGTCGTGTCGTTGAACAGCACGAAGTTGGATTGCGTGGCCTGCGCCTGATAGGGCGGCGTGAAATACCGCGAATAGCCGAGATGCACTGTGGTGCCCTGGGTCGGCTTGTACACCAGGGCAATGCGCGGACTGAACTGATTGGTATCGATGAATTGGTACAATTGGTCGAAGCGCAGTCCCACATTCAGCGTGAGCTGGTTGGAGATTTTCCACTCGTCCTGGACGTAGGTGCCGATGTTCCAGCCGAGCAGCGAGGTCTGATCGGTGACATTGAACGGGGTCGGCGCTGTGACGTTCCCCATCCCGTCGGTAGGCAGGACCGTTGAAACATTGCTGACATTGGTTTGCTCGCCAGTCATCGCGAACCCGCCGCGCAGCGTATGGCGATCGTTCAAAATGTAAGACGTATCGAACTGAGTGCCGGTCAGCGTGCTTTGCCGTTTCACACTTGACGCAAGGTCATTGAACGCGAGGTCGTTGGGGACGTCGGGAAGAAAGTGAACGTCGGCGTAGCGCGAAAAGAATACGAGTTGCGCATCGCCGTCGGTGCCATGCTTTTGCAGTGACGCTATTGTAACGGCGTACGTGTCGAATTCATTTTCATGTACTGCCGTGGAATTGGGCGTCGGTGCGGGGAAATCTCCCGTCGGCGACTGACCGGGATTACCCGGTATCTGAAACTGACTGTATGACGCCGCCGAGACCACGCTAAAGCGAGTGGATTTATCGAGCATCGTCGATGCATAACCGAAGAACTTGCCCTGTTGGGTCTTGTCGTAGATAGCGTTCAAAGTCGGGGCTGGATTTTCAATTCCCAGACCGTTCCAGACGCCGCGCGCGGAAACGAAATATTGCGAATTACCGAAGCCGCCGCCGTAGTCGATGCTGGGCATAAATGTCTGGCGGCTGCCGCCATAGATACCGACTTCGCCGCCCGGTGCCGAAAAATTCCGGCTGGTAATGTCGAGGACGCCTGCGGTGCGCAGCCCGTATTCCGCCGGCAGTGCGCCGGTGAGGAGCGAGATATTGCTGATGAAATTGGTGTCGAGATAGGCGCCGAGGCCGGACACGCCTTCGGGCACGACGACGCCATTGATCCTGATCTGCGCGTTGGCATATTCGCCGCGGATGTGAAAGTTGGGATTGGAGGCCGCCGAATTGTAGGACACGCCTGGGAACTGCAAAATGAGCTTGTCGAGCGGAGCATTGTCGGCTTGCGGCAACCGCTCGATCGTGGTGCGGCTGATGCTCGTCGTCGATGCGCCGAGTTTCGTCAGAAGATTGTTGTCGCGCGCCTCGTTGAATTCTTGGGTTTTGGCGTCAAGCGCCGTTTGCGCGGCTGTGATCGCGTCCGCTGGTTGCGCCTCGGGCTGCAGCTTTGCCGCGACGGGCTTGACTCTCGGCTTATTTTTGACGGCGCGTACCAGGATTTGCGGCAGGAGCGTTCGATCGGTGCGCGCAGGCGCCGAGATTTGTTGCTCGGATGGCGCAGGCGTCGCGGCGGGAGTGGTTGCGGGGGTGGAGGCGGCGGGTTGAGATGCGGCCGGCACAGTCGTTTGCTGCTGCGGCGTCGGGACTTGTTGGTCTTGCGCCCTGGCCTCGAACGTCCCGCCTAGGGTCATCGCGACCGCGAGTGCAGGGATGGCAATGAGGTTCGGCAAGTCACGCTGAAACGCGGACCAACGACAGACTATAACGGACACGTAGCGGCCTCAGATCTCAGTTTAGAATCATGAAAAAGTGCAAACTTTTCAATAGGTTCGTAACATCGCAAGTATTGATGCACAATGCCGAAACGTATTTCTGAAGAAGAAGATAATTATAATAATTCGAAACTAGGAATAACTGCTGCTTATATCGATTCTAAACAGACAATTGCCGCAGAAAATTCTTGTTGTTATTCAGAAGGTAATTGCAGCCAGGCGCGAGTGCCCGCCGGCTAGATTAGCCGCGCCGCCGCCGGTAGGTCGCGTAAACCGGCTCCCACATGATGCCTTTGATCGCGGCCGCGACGGCTTCGTCCGGCATCTGATCGGCGACGCCTTCGGCCAGCGCTTGCTTGGCGACGGCGCGCGCGACGTGGAACGTGAGATTGCGGATCTCGACCAAAGGCGGCAAGAGATTAGCTTCGTGGTCGCGCTTGGCCGGCGAGAATTCGGCGATCGTTCGCGCCGCGGCAAGGAACATCGCGTCCGATATGCGGCGCGCCTTGACCGCGATCGCGCCGAGCCCGATGCCCGGATAGACATAGGCATTGTTGGTCTGGTCGACGCGGAACGTCTTGCCGTTGCGTTCAATCGGCGGGAACGGGCTGCCGGTGCCGATGACGGCGCGGCCTTCGGTCCAGGCGACGATGTCGGCCGGCGTCGCTTCGCTGCGCTCGGTCGGGTTCGACAGCGGAAAAATCACCGGCCGCTGCACATGCGCGGCCATGGCGCGCACGACCTCCTCATGGAAAGCATGCGCCTGTCCGGAGGTGCCGATGAGCACGGTCGGATGCGCATTACTGACGACTTCGGCGAGGCCGATATGGCCGTCTGCCATCCGCTTCCATGCGGCGAGGCGCTCGCGGCTCTGCGCGAATGGCGCTTGAAACGGCTGTAGCGCGTTCATGCCCTCGACCAAGAGGCCATCGCGGTCGACGAGATAGAAGCGGCTGCGCGCTTCCTGTTCGCTTAAGCCCGCATCGACCATGGCGCGAACCAGCAGCGCGCAAATGCCGGTGCCGGCGGAGCCGGCGCCGAGGACCGCGACACGCTGCTCGCGTAGCGGCGTGCCGGTGACATTGATGGCGCTTAAGAGCGTGCCGACGGCAATGGCGGCGGTGCCCTGAATGTCGTCATTGAAAGTGCACAATTGATCGCGGTAGCGCGCCAGAAGCCGGTTGGCGTTGCCGATGGCGAAATCCTCCCAATGCAGGAGAACATGCGGCCAGCGCGCCCGCACCGCGCCCACGAACATTTCGACCAGTTCGTCATATTCGGCGCCGCGCACGCGCGCGTGCTGCCAGCCGATATAAAGCGGATCGCTCAAGTGTTCGGCATTGTCGGTGCCGACATCGAGAATGATCGGCAGCGTGGTTGCCGGGTGCAGCCCGGCGCAGGCCGTATAGAGCGAGAGCTTGCCGATCGGAATGCCCATGCCGCCCGCGCCCTGATCGCCGAGGCCGAGGATGCGCTCGCCGTCGCTGACGACGATGGCGCGGACGCCGTCGTAACGCGGATGGCTGAGAATGCGCGAAATGCAGTCCTTGTGCGGGATGCTGAGAAACAGCCCGCGCGGCTTGCGAAAGATATGGCTGAACAATTGGCAGCCGAGCCCGACCGTCGGCGTATAAACGATCGGCATCATCTCTTCGATATTGCGGGTCAACAGTGCGTAGAACAGCGTCTCGTTGGTGTCCTGCAAGCCGCGCAGGAACACGTATTTCTGGATATCGCGGCCAAGCCCGCGAAACGCGTCGAGCCGGCGCATGACCTGATAGTCGAGCTCGGCGACATGCGGCGGCAACAGCCCATGCAAGTCGAACGCGTCGCGCTCGACATCGGTGAAGGCGGTGCCTTTGTTGAGGACGGGATTGTTGAGCAGCTCGTAACCGCTCAAGGCGGTTTCGACCGAAGGAGTTTCGACAATGTGCGGAGATTGATTATTCATCGGACTCGCGGTGTTTCCAGCGATCGGCACGATACCCATCAACGGGCCGATTCCATAGCGTTATCGTTGCGATCCGTCACGCTCCTGTTACAGCCGGAAAGCGAAATAAACGTGCCGTCAGACGGCAGGACTTACCGTGCCGAGGCCGCGTTTGCTCGCCGCTTCGGCGGCCCCAGTTCCGAACGCCACGCCTTTGGCCTCGGTACCGACGGCCGTAAGGATTGCGATCACGACCGCGACGGTGCCGGCGACGACGGCGAGCGCGAAGGCATAATCGCCGCCGTAAGCTGTGGCGATCCAGGCCTGCAGCGTCGCGTTGACCGAGGCGATGAGATTGCCGAGCTGATAGACGAAGCCCGGAAACGTGCCGCGGGCATTGTCGGGCGACAATTCATTCAAATGCACCGGAATGACGCCCCAGGCGCCTTGCACCATCACCTGCATCAGGAAGGCGCCGACGGCGAGCCATACGGCGCTTTGCGCGAACGCCCAGAGCGGCAGGACCAGGAGCGACAGCAGCGCCGCGATAATGATCATGCGCCGCCTGCCGAAGCGCTCGGACAGCGCGCCGAACGACAGGCCGCCGACAATGGCGCCGATATTGTAGATGACCGCGATCAGGCCGACTTCATGCGGCGACATCTTGTGCTGGACCTGCAGGAAGGTCGGATAGAGATCCTGCGTGCCATGGCTGAAGAAATTGAATGCCGTCATCAGCAGCACGGCATAGAGGCCGATCCGCCAATGCGATTTCACGATCGCAAGCGTGCTGGCATTCGACGTCGCAGGATTGAAGCTCGGCGATTCCGGAACAGTGCGGCGGATATAAAAGACCAGCAGCGCCGGCAGGACGCCGATCATGAACATGCCGCGCCAGCCGATATATTGGAATAACAGGGCATACACGATCGAGGCGAGAAAATATCCGGCCGGATAGCCCGATTGCAGAAGGCCCGAAACAAAGCCGCGCGCGTGCGGCGGGACGGATTCCATGGTCAACGACGCGCCGACGCCCCATTCGCCGCCCATGGCGATGCCGAAAATCGCGCGCAGCACCAGGAGCGCGGTCAGGCTTGGTGCAAAGCCCGAGGCAAATTCGATGAAAGCGTAGAGGAGGATGTTGACCATCAAGGTCGGCCGGCGGCCGAAGCGATCGGCGGCGCGGCCGAAAATGTAGGCGCCGATCGGCCGCATCGCCAGCGTCAGCAGGATGGCGAAGGTGACGTCCTCGATATGGGTGTTAAATTCCTGCGCGATGTCCTTGAGCACGAAGACCAGGAGGAAGAAGTCGAATGCATCGAGCGTCCAGCCCAAAAAGGTTGCCGCGACGACGTGCCGTTGCTCGCTGGTCCAACCGGATAAGGCTTCGATGCGCATCGGTTACTCGCCGGCCGCGGCCGTCAGCCTTCGACTTCGGTTTCGGGCCGGTCGTCGCCGCGCGCCAGCTCTTCGTGCCACTTGCCGCTACTGTCTTCCCAGGAAATGGCGCGGGTTTCGCCCGGCACGTGCTGCTCCTGCGCCGCGCGCTGCGCCGCCGCGCGGGCCCTGTCGTGGCTCGGGAAGGTTTCGGAGAATACGCCGTCGACTTGGTAAGCCCAGCCGCCGTCGTGTTCGACAATACGGTAAGTGATCTTGGCCATAGGTTTGCCTGCGGGATTCTTGCGGGATGGCTGCGTCGGACGCCCTCTTGAGGTTAAACAATAAGCATTACCTCCGCAAAGTTCCACTAGCCGGCGGGCGACGCGGCTTTCTCCCGGCCGCGCCGCGCTTCGTAGGCCTTCAAGTGGGCGTAGGCGATGCGCAGCAGCGTGCGGTTGCCTGGTGTCTTCTCGCCACGGCGCAGCAGATCGCCGATGACATGATCGGCTTCAATCGGCGCGCCGCGTTCGATGTCGCGGAGCATCGAGGCCGAAATCGTAGAACCCGCCGCAGTGAACATGGCAAGACTCCGCTCGATCGTCGCCTTCGACGGCGGAAAGCCATTTGCGGCGGCAATGGCGCGGCACTCGTCATAAAGGTCCGTCGTCAGATTGACGGCGCCGGCGGCGACGATGTCGCCGAAAGCCGAGCGCATCAGGCAGGTGATGCCGGCGCCGGTCGCGATGAACGCCCATTTCTCCCACATTTCATGCAAGATCGCCGTGCTGAGATTGGCGTCGAAGCCGGCGCCGGAAAGGGCGGCCAGGGTCGCTTGAGCGCGCGCCGTCTTTGTCCCGTCCTGCTCGCCGAACGAGAGAAGGTGCGGAGCGGCGAGATGGAGAACTCTGCCGTCGGCGTCGAGCGTCGACGAGATCAGGCATTGGCCGCCGAGCACGGCGCGGGCACCGAAACGCGCGCCAAGCGCATCCATGTGGCTCATGCCGTTGAGCAAAGGAAGGATCGCGGTGGTCGGGCCTACCGCCGGCGCGAACGAGTTGATCGCAGACGGCAGATCGTAGGCTTTGCAACTGAGCAGGATCAGGTCGTAAGGCTCGCGTAGATTTTCAGCGGCGATCGTAGGCGGTGACGCGATGTCGACATCGCCGTGCGGGCTGCGGATCATAAGGCCGGTCTTCGCCAATTGTGTCGCGCGCCGCGCGCGCACGAGGAAGGTCACGTCGCGGCCCGCGGTCTTGAGCCGGCCGCCGAAATAGCCGCCGATCGCGCCGGCGCCGACCACCAGAATACGCATCAAAGAGCTCCTGCTTTATCGTGTTATGTGCTGGCCGGGCGGCGTGGCACCAAAAGATTACCGGTAAAGTGCATCACCGGTTCGTTGTTCTGATTGAATGTCGTCGTGCGCACGCGGATCAAGCCACGGTCGGGGCGGGACTTTGACGGCCGCACCTCCAGCACTTCGCTCGTGGCATGCAATTCGTCGCCGGGCCGCACCGCGCGCGGCCAGCCCAATTCCTCGAAGCCGACGCCGAGAATGCCGCCGGCCGGCTTGAATTCGCCGTCGACCATCAGCCGCATGGTCATGGCCGCCGTGTGCCAGCCGCTCGCCGCCAGTCCCTGAAACGGCGATTTGCGCGCCGCCTGCTCGTCGAGATGGAAAGGCTGCGGATCGAATTGCTTGGCGAAGGCGAAAATCTGCTCCTTGTCGACGCGCACCTTGCCGGTATTGAAGGTCTGGCCGACGACAAAATCTTCCAAATAGTGTTCGGTCATTTTGCAATGGCTCCTGATGCGGAAGGCTTTGCTGCGGAGGGTTCTGCTACCGAAGGCTTTGCTGCAGAAGGTTTGCGGGGCTTATCAAACCACACGCCCGAGGCGACCGCAGCCGCATTAATCAGGCCGAAAGCCGAAAGCGCAACCGCGAGCGCGATGAAGACGTCGGTCAGATTGCCGGTCAGGCGCAAGGCGACGTAACCGCCGCCGGCGGCGATGAGCAGACGCGCCATATTGGCGAGAAAAGGCCAGAGCAGCCGGCCCGCGCCTTGCGACGCGAAGTAGAGCGCCATGCCGAGGCCGAACAGGCCGTAGACCGGCCCGACCGCTTGCAGATACCGCGATCCGGCATCGATCATTGCCGGCTCGGTGCCGAACAGCGACAGCCAGGCGCGCGGCGCGACCGCGGCGGAGAAGCCGATGATCTCGCACATGCCCGCGGCGATAGCGGCGCCGATCCAAGCGACGCGCAAGGCGCGGTCCGGACGATGCGCGCCGATATTGGTGCCGACCATGGCGACGAGCGGGCCGCCCAAGCCGAAGACGAGGGGAATGAGCAGATATTCAAGGCGCGAGCCGGTGCCGTAGCCGGCGATCGCGGCGGGACCGAAGGCGCCGACAAGCCCGGTCGCAATCGCAATCGTGAGATTGGTCTGCACCGTGATCAAAGCCGCGACTGCGCCGACGCGCAAAATGTCGGCGAAGAGCGGCCAGCGCAACCGGACGCCGCTGACGGTCAGACGAATGACGCTTCGTCCCGAACGCAAATAGAACGCCAGCACGGCGCTTCCCGCCGCATAATAGAGCAGTACGGCAACCGCGCCGCCGGCGACGCCGAGTTTCGGAAACGGTCCCAAACCGAAGATCAGGCAGGGCGACAGTGGAACGAGCACGACCACGCCGGCAATGGTGACCAGCGCCGGGAACAGCATATTGCCGGTGCCGCGGATCACATTGGCCAACGAGTTGAACAGCCATACCAGGATCGCGCCGGTGAAGATGACATTGGAATAGGTTGTCGCCGCTGCGAGCGATGCGCCGCTACCGCCCATCGCCGCATAAAGCCACGGCCCGCCGAGAAGGAGGGCTGCCGTAAACATCACGCCGAAGACCAGCGCGATGACCAGCGCATGCAGCGCCAAGGCATTGGCGTCGTCGCGGCGTCCGCCGCCGAGCGCACGCGCGATCGCCGACGACATGCCGCCGCCCATGGCGCCGGCCGACATCATCTGCATCAGCATCACGACGGGAAACGCCAGCGCCACGCCGGCCAGCGGATCGGTGCCGAGCTTGCCGACAAAATAGGTCTCGACCAATCCAACCGAGGTTTGCGCCAGCATCACCACGATGTTCGGCGCGGCAAGGCGGATCAGCGTCTTAGCGATCGGGCCTTCAATCAAAGCGCGGGTGCGCGCATCGTAACGCGGCGCGTCAGGAGACGCGGCCGCAGTCGCGGTGGGCAGCGCCTCTGGAATTGCAACGCTGGAAGCGGACATGCGGCACTCCCCGGGGAAACCGCGCCATTGAACGGCGGTGCAGATAGGAGTATATACGCCTATATCGCTTGGCAAGAGCCGGCGACGAATTATAGGATCGCGATGACCCCGGAATGGACCAACCCCGCCGGATGCAATTGCCTGGCGCTGCGCCAGGCCGCCCGCCATGTCTCGCAATTCTATGATCAATTCCTGGCGCCGAGCGGGTTGCGCACCACCCAGTATTCGATTCTTGCAAGGCTGCAACGCAAGGGCGCGATGACGATCAATGCGCTTGCCGCCGAACTGGTCACCGATCGCACCACGCTGGGGCGCAATCTATTGCCTTTGCAGCGCGACGGGCTCGTTGCGATTGGGCCGGGACAGTCCGACCGCCGCAGCAAAGAGGTGCAATTGACCGGCGCCGGCGCCGCGCGCCTTCGCGCCGCGCGCAAGAACTGGGAGGAGGCCCAGGCGCAGTTCGAGACCGTGTTCGGCGTCAAGCGCGCCAAGGAGTTGCGGGCGCTGCTGCACGAGATCGCCACCGAAGAGCAGATCGCGACTGTCGAGGCTTAGAGCATGATCCGGAAAAGCATGCCCTTGGACTTGATCCGAGGGTGGAAACCGGTTTTCCGAAAAGATCATGCTCCATGAAGAAGGCCGCCGGAGGCTTCGAGGGATTTCCTTCAGCGAATTTTATTCGCTATGATCCGAACTCCGACTGGGGAGTTTGCCGATGCACCGTGTCCTTCTGCTATGCGGCTTTCTCGCATTGCTCGGCGCCGCGCCGGCGCGGGCGGGCGATTTCTGGCAGCCCGACGAGCAATGCTACTGGTGCATCCGCGACGCCATCTACCACGACGTCAAGCTGATCAATCATCTCGAGGCCAATCCGGATGTCGACGAGGCCGTAAAGGGCCCGCAAATCCTTGCCGCGCGTGCCGAGATTCACCGGTTGCGGGTCTTGCTCGGGCCGATACCGTATGCCGGGGCAGAACCGTGCTGCTACGCGCGCCGGCCGCTTTATATACGCTGAATTATTTGCAATCCGTCTAACCCGCGGACGGCGCGCCGAACAGGCGCGGCAGCAATCGGTGCCGCATCCGCAGTGACCATTGGCCGAGGCGGTCGAGATAAAGATAAAGCACCGGCGTCGTGTAGAGCGTCAGCAACTGGCTGATCAAAAGCCCGCCGACGATCGAGATGCCGAGCGGACGGCGGATCTCGCCGCCATTGCCGAAGCTCACCGCAAGCGGGATCGCGCCGAGGATCGCCGCCGAAGTGGTCATCATGATCGGGCGGAAGCGCAGCACGCAGGCCTGATAGATCGCGTCGCGCGAGCTCAAGTTTCCGGCGCGTTTCGCCTCGATGGCGAAATCGATCATCATGATCGCGTTCTTCTTGACGATGCCGATCAGCAGAATGACGCCGATCAGCCCGATAATGTCGAATTCGGTGTGGAACAGCATCAGCGCCAGGAGCGCGCCGACGCCGGCCGAGGGCAGCGTCGAGAGGATCGTGATCGGGTGGATGTAGCTCTCGTAGAGCACGCCGAGCAGGATATAGACCGCGGCAATCGCGGTCGCGATCAGGATCTTTTCGTTGTCGAGCGATTGCTGAAACACCTGCGCCGTGCCGGCGAAGCTGCCGTGGATCGCGATCGGCATGCGGATCTGGCGCATCGCATCGTCGATCTCCTTCGCCGCGTCGCCGAGCGCCGCGCTGGGCTGCAGATTGAACGAAATCGTGGAGGCGACGAACAAGCCTTGGTGACTGACGGATAGCGGCGCGTTGCCGGCATTATAATGGCTCACCGCCGCCAGCGGGATCATGGTTTCCTTTGCGGTCGACACCGCGGCACCCGAGGACGTTGCGCCTTTGCCGGTATTGGCCAGCGCGTTGACGGCGGCGTTGCGCGCCGAATTGTTATTGGCGGCGGTCGCCGCTTCGGTCGTCGTTACGGCGGCGGTTGTCTTAACGGCGGTCACTGTGCCGCCCGGCGCATTGCTCTGCGCCGTACCCGCCGCGCCGCCGCCCGACGTCGCCACATAGATTTCGCCGAGCGACGCCGGATATTGGGTGTAGCGCGGATCGATTTCCATGATGACGTGATACTGGTTGATCGCGCTGTAGATGACCGACACCTGGCGCTGGCCGAAGGCGTCGTAAAGCGTGTTGTCGATCTGCGCCGGCGTGATGCCGAGGCGGGACGCGGTGTCGCGGTCGATGACCAGATCGGATTCCAGCCCCCGCTGCTGCTGATCCGAGCTGACATCGGTCATGATCTTGCTGTGCTCAAGCTCGTTGACGAGGCGCTGCGTCCACTTGAAGAGCTCATCGGCGTCGTCGGACTGCAGCGTATACTGATATTCGGCATTGCTTTGCCGGCCGCCGGCCCGGACGTCCTGAACTCCGAACAGAAACAGTCGGCCGCCCGGCACTTTGGCAAGTTTCGGCCGCAGCCGCGCGAGGACTTGGTCCATCGGCGGACGCTGCCCAAGCGGTTTCAGCGACACGAAGACCGAGCCGGTATTGATCGATCCGAAGCCGCCGCCGGAACCGACGCCGGTATAGCCGACGACGTTCTCGACCGCGGGGTCTTCCTGCACGATCTCCGTCATTTGCCGCAATTTCTGCGTCATGAGCTGAAACGACACGCTTTGATCGGCTTGCAGCGAGCCGATCAGCCGCCCGGTATCCTGTTCGGGGAAGAGCCCCCTCGGCACCACGCTAAACAGAAATACATTCAGAATGATCGCGCCGAAAAAGATCGCCAGAACGATACGGCTGTGCTGCAGCGCCCAGGCGAGCGAACGCTCGTAACCGGCAAGCACTCTGTCGAACAGCTGGTTGCGGCTTCGCCCGTCGTGCGCCTGCGAGCCGCGCAAGAACAGCGCGCACATCATCGGCGTGGTGGTGAGCGAGATGGCGAGTGAAATGATGATCGCCAATGACAGCGTCATCGTGAACTCGCGGAACAGCCGCCCGATAATGCCGCCCATCAGCAGAATGGGAAGGAACACGGCAATCAAGGACAGGCTGATCGACAGCACGGTGAAGCCGACTTCGCGGGCGCCGAGCAGCGCCGCCTGCAGGCGCGGCATGCCGGCTTCGAGATGGCGCGACACGTTTTCCAAAACGACGATGGCGTCGTCGACCACGAATCCGGTGGCGATGGTCAGCGCCATCAGGGAGAGGATGTCGAGGCTGTAGCCGAGCAGATACATCGCGCCGAAGGTGCCGAGGATCGAGACCGGCACCGCGATCGAGGGAATGATGGTGGCGCTGATGTTGCGCAGGAAGAAATAAACGACGACGGTCACCAGCGTCATGGCGAGCACGAGCGTTGCTTCAGTGTCGTGCAGCGATTGGCGGATCGTGGTGCTGCGGTCGATGGCGATGCTGACATTGACGTCGGCCGGCATGGCCGCTTCGAGATGCGGCAATTGCGCCTTCACGCTGTCGATGGTGTCGATGATGTTGGCGCCGGGCTGGCGGAACAGGATGATCAGCACCGACGGCTGGCCGTTGGACAGTCCGAGATTGCGCACGTCCTCGACGGAATCGAGGACATTGGCAACGTCGGACAACAGCACCGCGGCGCCGTTGCGATAGGCGATGACCAGCGGCGCATAGTCGGCGGCCTTGGTCGCCTGGTCGTTGGTATAGAGCTGATAGCGGCGGTCGCCGTCGTCGATGGTGCCTTTCGGGCTATTGGCATTGGCCGAGGCGAGCGCCGCGCGCACGTCTTCAAGCCCGATGCCGTATTTGAACATCGTCTGCGGATTGAGCTCGACGCGGACCGCGGGCAGTGCCGAACCGCCGATGATGACTTGCCCGATGCCGCTGATCTGCGAGAGTTGCTGCGCCAGCACGTTGCTTGCGGCGTCGTACATCTGGCCCTGCGTCAGGGTCTTCGATGTCATCGCCAGGATGAGGATCGGTGCATCGGCCGGATTGACCTTGCGATAGGTCGGATTGCTGCGCAGGCTTGCCGGCAGGTCGGCGCGGGCGGCGACGATGGCGGCCTGCACGTCGCGGGCCGCGCCGTCGATGTCGCGGTTCAAGCCGAATTGCAGCGTGATGCGGGTCTGGCCGATGCCGCTTTGCGAGGTCATCTCGGAAACATCGGCGATCTGGCCGAGATGGCGCTCGAGTGGACTGGCGACGCTGGTCGCGACCGTCGTTGGGCTTGCGCCCGGAAGCTGCGCGCTGACCGAGATGGTTGGAAAGTCGACCTGCGGCAGCGGCGCGACCGGCAATTTCCAGAACGCCAGTATGCCGGCGAGCGCAATACCGAGCGTGAGCAGCGTCGTCGCCACCGGCCGGCTGATGAAGGGTGCGGAAATGTTCATTCGGCCGGCGCCGGCGGTGGCGTTCCCGGTGCAAGCGGATTTCCCGGCCGGCCGCCGGTCAGCCGCACCGCAAGCCGGTCGAAATAGAGATAGATCACCGGTGTCGTGAACAGCGTCAGCATCTGGCTGACGATCAGGCCGCCGATGATGGCGAGGCCGAGCGGCTGGCGCAGTTCGGAGCCGGTTCCGGTGCCGAGCAGCAAGGGCAGCGCGCCGAGGATCGCCGCCATCGTGGTCATCATGATCGGCCGGAAGCGCAGCAAGCACGCTTGGTAGATGGCGTCGCGCGGCGCAAGGCCCTCGCTGCGCTCGGCGTCGAGCGCGAAGTCGATCATCATGATCGCGTTTTTCTTGACGATGCCGATCAGGAGAATGATGCCGATGATGGCGATGATATCGAGGTCGTAGCGCAGCAGCATCAGCGACAACAGCGCGCCGACGCCCGCCGACGGCAAGGTCGACAGGATCGTGATCGGATGGATGAAGCTCTCATAGAGGACGCCGAGCACGATATACATCGCCACCACCGCCGCGATGATCAGGAATATCTCGTTGGTCAGCGAGGACTGGAACGCCGCCGCGGTGCCCTGAAACGCGGTGATGAAGCTTGCGGGAAGCCCGGCCGCGGTCTCCGCCTGCTCAATCGCCGTGATCGCGGAATTGAGCGAATAGCCGGGCGCGGTATTGAACGAGATCGTCGTCGCCGGAAACTGGCCGAAATGCGTGATCAAGAGCGGGCCCGACTGCAGATCGATATGGGCGATGGCGGTCAGCGGCACCTGTCCGTTGCTCGACGACGACGATGACGGCAGGTACAGCGAGGTCAGCCCGGTCAGCGTCTTTTGCAATGCCGGATCGACTTCGAGGATGACGCGGTACTGGTTCGACTGCGTGTAGATCGTCGAAACGATACGCTGGCCGAAGGCGTCGTAAAGCACGTTGTCGATGGTCGCGGGCGTGATGCCGAAGCGGCTCGCAGTAGCGCGGTCGATGACGAGATTGGCGGCGAGCCCCTGCTGCTGCAGGTCGCTTGCCACGTCGGTGAGCTGCGGCAATTGACTCAAACTCTGCACCAGCCGCGGCACCCAGGTTGCGAATTCGGCGGCGTTGGCGTCCTCAAGGACGAAATGATAGGGCGCGCGGCTGATCGTGGAATTGATCGTCAGGTCTTGCGCCGGCTGCATGTAGAGCGTGATGCCGGCGACGCCGGAGACCTCGCTCTGCAGGCGGCGGATGATCTGCGTGGCGTTCTGCGAACGCGAATCGTGCGGCTTGAGCGTGATCAGGAAGCGGCCGGTATTGAGCGTCTGATTGGTGCCGTCGACGCCGATGAAGGAGCTTAAGTTCTCGACGTCGGGATCTTTGAGGATCGCCTCGGCGAGCTGGTCCTGCAAGGTCGCCATGGTGTCATAGGAAACGCTCTGCGAGGCCTCCGATATGGCCTGGATCATGCCGGTGTCCTGCACCGGGAAGAAGCCTTTGGGAATTAAGATGTAGAGCAGGATGGTGAGCGCCAGCGTCAGCACGGCGACCAAGAGCGTCGCCGGCTGGCGGTCCAGCACCCAGTTCAGCGCCTGGCCGTAGCGATCGATCACCCCGTTGAAGGCGCGCTCGGCCGCGAGATCGAAGCCGGTGCGTTCGGCATCGGGACGATGGCGAATGAGCTTGGCGCACATCATCGGCACCAGCGTCAGCGAGACGATTGCGGATATGACGATGGTGACGGCGAGCGTGATGGAGAATTCGTGGAACAGCCGGCCGACGACGTCGCCCATGAACAGCAACGGAATGAGCACCGCAAGCAGCGAGATCGTCAGCGAAATGATGGTGAAGCCGATTTCCGCCGAGCCGCGCAACGCGGCTTCGAGCGGGTCCATGCCGCCTTCGACATGGCGCGCGATGTTCTCGATCATGACGATGGCGTCGTCGACGACGAAACCGGTGGCGATGGTCAGCGCCATCAGCGACAGATTGTCGAGGCTGAAGCCCAAGAGATACATCGCGCCGAACGTGCCGACGAGCGACAGCGGCACCGACAGGCTCGGAATGATGGTGCCGGGCAAGGTGCGCAGGAAGACGAAGATCACCAGCACGACGAGCACGACCGCAAGCGCCAATTCGAATTCGACGTCGGCGACCGAGGCGCGGATGGTCACGGTGCGGTCGCCGAGAACAGCGATGTCGAGCGCAGAGGGGAGGGTGGCCTTCAGCTGCGGCAACAGCGCGTTGATGCGGTCGACCACTTGAATGATGTTGGCGCCGGGCTGGCGCTGCACATTGACGATGATCGCCGGCGTCAGATTCGCCCAGGCGCCGAGCTTGGTGTTTTCCGGCCCGCTGACGATGGTGGCGACATCCGACAGTCGCACCGGCGAGCCGTTGCGATAAGCGACGATGAGGCTGCGATATTGATCGGCACTGGTGACCTGATCGTTGGCATTGATGGTCAGCGCCTGCGTCGGGCCGTCGAAATTGCCTTTCGGCGTGTTGACGTTGAGATTGCCGAGCGTGGTGCGGACGTCGTCGACGTTCAACCCATAGGCCGCGAGCGATTGCGGATTGACCTGGATACGCACCGCAGGCCGCTGTCCGCCGCTGACGCTGACCAGCCCGACGCCGCTCAGCTGCGAGATTTTCTGCGCCAGCCTGGTCTCGGCATCGTCCTCGATCTCGGTGAGCGGCAGCGTCTTCGATGTCACCGCAAGCGTCAGGATTGGCGCGTCCGCCGGATTGACCTTGTTGTAGATCGGCGGCGTCGGCAGATCGGAGGGCAGGAGATTGCCCGCGGCGTTGATCGCGGCCTGCACTTGCTGTTCGGCGACGTCGAGGCTCAAGTCGAGGCCAAATTGCAGCGTGATGACCGATGCGCCGCCGGAACTCGCCGAGGTCATCTGGTTCAGCCCCGGCATCTGGCCGAATTGCCGCTCGAGCGGCGCCGTCACCGACGACGTCATCACTTCCGGGCTGGCGCCGGGATAAAGCGTCTGCACCTGGATGGTCGGATAATCCACTTCCGGCAAAGTGGATAGCGGCAGGAAACTATAGGCGATCCAGCCGGACAACAGGATCGCCGCCATCAACAGCGTCGTGCCGACCGGGCGCAGAATGAAGGGTTCGGAGACGTTCATCGCACCGTTTCACCGCCGCGCCGGATAAGGCGTGTCACCGGCTGGCAAGGGGGTGTACTCACCGCCGTGTTGCCCACCGCCGCGCTATTGCCCGCCGTTTCGCGGCGGAGGCTGCGAACCGTCGGATTTCTGGCTGGGATTTGCGCCATGTTCGCCATGCTGACCGCCGGCACGTTGTCCGCCGACGCGTTGTTCGGCGCCGCGGCCTGATCGGCCGCGACGGCGATTTTCACGCCGTCGCGTAATCGGTCGGTGCCGTCGACCACGACGCGCTCGCCTGGTGAAAGCCCCGAGGTTACGGCGGTGACATTGCCGTCGATCGCGCTGGTCGTGATCTGGCGCACCGAGACGGTATTGTCGGCGTTGATGACATAGACGTAAGCGCCAGGCGATCCGCGCAGGATTGCCGATGTCGGCGCCGTGACCGCATTTTCCAGCGTCTTGATGAGAACCCGCGCATTGACGAACTGGTTGGGGAACAGCGCGTTGTCGGCATTGTCGAATTGCGCGCGGATCTTCACGGTGCCGGTCGTGGTGTCGATCTGATTGTCGACAGCCGAGACCTTGCCGGCGGCGAGCTGGCGGAGATTGGCGCGGTCATAGGCGGTGACCGGAAGCGCAGTGCCGGCATTCAACGCCGTCATGATTTCCGGCAGATCGTCCTCGGGCAGCGTGAAGATCACCGTGATCGGCTGCAGCTGCGTGACCACGGCAATGCCGCCGGTGCTCGTCGTCTGCACGTAATTTCCCGGATCGACCAGGCGCAGTCCGACGCGGCCGGCCACCGGCGAAACGATGTGGCAATAGGCGATGTTGAGCGCCTGCGCATCGATCAGACCCTGGTCTTGTTTCACCGAGCCTTCGTATTGCTGCGCGATGTAAACCTGATCCTCGGCCTGCTGCCGCGCGATCGAGTTTTGCGCGGCGAGCGTCTGGTAGCGCTTGAGATCCAATTGCGCCTGGGCGAGCAGCCCCTGATCGCGCGCCAGCTGGCCTTCGTATTGCTCTTTCAAAATCTCGTAGGGCCGCTGGTCGACTTGCGCCAGAAAATCGCCCTTCTGCACCATCTGCCCTTCGGTGAACGCGACTTGGGTCAGATAACCGTTGATCTGAGATTGCACGGTGACGGTCGCGAGCGGCGTGACGGTGCCGAGCGCGTTGACGATGACGCGGATATTGCCGAGTGCGACGGTCGTGGCGCCGACGGTTTGCACCGCGCCTTGCGGAGATCGTCCGCCTGAGGGCGAGAGGCCGCGCATCCAGCTTACGGTCTGATAGATCGCAAACGCGAGCAGGATCGCGATCAGCCCAAGACCGATGCGGAATATCGTATGGGATTGCGTCTTTACGATCGGGTCCGGGTCCGGCGCCGTGCGGCGAAGGTTCGGCGCCAAATCGTCATCCGTTCTGCGCGTTCGCTCGTCCATGTTGGGCGTTCAATGATCCCGGAATTCTCGTCTTTATGCGCGATTTATAGAGGGCGCCGACGCCGCTCGCCTAATGAATATTCGCTAATGACGGCCCGCGCGGGGCTCTTTGCGCCCGAATTCGGCATCGCGTCCGGCAAGCGCCCGGTCCTGGGCCAGAGTTCACCGGAATCGAATGCGCAATCAATAGCTTGAGGACCTGCAAGGGGGCTGCGATCCGGGGACGCGCAGCGGCAAATTCGGGCGCTATTGTGATCCCGGTGAAGGCGCCGGATCGACTGCCGGGGGCGGACTGAGCGGCGGCGGCACCAGCACGTCGCTTGGGATCGGGCTATCGGGGGAAGGCTGCGATTCGTATTTGGGCAAGAACGAGAAGCCTTTCTGCAGCTGAATCGGTGTCGGCAACAGCGCCAAGTCCCAGCCGCCGCCGAGCGCCTCGATCAAGCTGACGCTGGCGAGAAACAGGTCCTGCCGCGCCGTCAATTCGGCTTCCTCGTCCGCCAGCAACTGGATCTCGGCGACGACGACGGTGGTGAACGCCACCGTGCCGGCTTGAAACTGATTCAAGAACACATCGACGGCCTTGCGTTGATCGGCGACCGCGCGGCGCTCCTGCGCGAGCTGCAGCGAGAGGTAATGGATCGCCGCGAGCTCATCCTCGACCTGCTGAAACGCGGTGAGCACCGTTTGCCGGTAGCTGGCGACGCTTTGCCAATAGACCGCGCGCGCGGCGTCGACCTGCGCCGACGTCAAGCCGCCGTTGAATATGGTTTGCGTGGCGGCGCCACTGGCGGACGCGATCGAACGCGCCAGACTGAAAGGCAGCGGCACCGGCCCGATATATTCAAGCATGCTGGAGAGCGAGATATCGGGAAACCACGCCGCCTCGGCGGCGCCGATCAGCGCGTTCTGCTGTTGCATCACCCGCTCCGCGGCGGCGATGTCCGGCCGCCGTTCAAGGAGCATCGACGGGAGTGTGACCGGCGTTCGTGGAATACCGCCGGCGAGGTCGCGCGGCCCAACGCCGAGCTCAGCCGGCGGCCTACCGATCAAGACGGCGATGGCATGCTCGAATTGCGCGCGCTGAACATGGACGTTGAGAAGCTGTGCCGTGGTCGTCGCGATCTGCGCGTCGGCAGTAGCGACGTCGCCCGCCGTGACTGCGAAACCTGCTTTGAATTGATTGTTCACGATCGTGTAGTTTCTTTTGTATTCGGCGATCGTGTGGGTGAGCAGATCGATCAGTGAATCCGCGGCGCGCAGATTGAAATAGGCGGTGGCGAGCGCCGCCTGCGCCGAAAGCCTGGCGTTGTCGAGATCGGCGGCACTGGCTTGCGCGGCGGCGGTGTTGCTTTCGATCTGGCGGCGGATCTTGCCCCAGACGTCGAGATCCCAAGTGCCGTTGATCGGTGCGGTATACTGGGTCGAATAGGTCGTACCGCGCGTCGCGAAGGTCGTGCTGGTGCCGGCGCTGCCGCCGCCGGCGAGCGATCCGGTCCGCGTGCTGGTGACATTGTAGCCTGCGGTCGCCACCGGAAATAACGACGATTGCGCCTCTCGGATCAGGGCCCGCGCTTGTTCATAGGCAGCGGCGGCGGCCGCGACCGTCTGATTGGATATCTCGACTTGTGGCAGGAGCGTATCGAGGCCGCGGTCCTTATAGACCATCCACCAATCGCCGCGGGCGACGTCGTCGCTCGGATTGGCGACCTTCCAGCCCTTGGTCTCTTTGTATTCGACCGGCACCGGCGCCGGTTCGCGCGAATAATCCGGGCCGATGGTGCAACCCGCCAGCGCCAGTCCGCACATCAATAGCCAAACAGGCGCGCAGGCTCGCGGGCATGAATAAGCTCTGCGTCGCACTCAACCACCCCGATGCACACCAGCATGAGCCAACGCAGGCACTGCCGCGAACCCACTGCTGTAAGCCCCAAAGAATGAGCGACCCGATGCGCAATCGCGCAAAACGCGAAACTGTCTCCGCCTGCGGACGGGTCGTATTGTGCTCGCATCCGCCTTGATCTTCTGCCCCCAGCGATCACGCCGTAAGCATGCCCCACGCATAGGTGAAGATCAACCGAGTGCCGCAGAACCGGGAAATCGCAGCACAACGAACCGATCTGCGAATCGCCGCACTTTATGTGCTCCGACCGCGATGCCGAGTTCGAAGGCGTCGAGTGAGAAGTGAGATTTATAACATCCGGCGATCACAACAACGCTACGAGCGGCATTCATCGCGCGGCGATCACAACAAAGCTCAAGTATGGGCAGGCAACTGTTCGCGCAAAATGAGGAATAGTTCTGTCCCCTGGATTGCGCAGGAGGCAATCCAGGGAATCTTTCTTTCACATTTCGCGGCACTTGATCCGCGCTAGGCTTCAGTGCAACCACCGATTTGGTCCACCGTGTCGAGCGGGTCCGGCGATCGGTGTGTGTTTTCTGTTGCGATGCAATAGCGGCCGCCACATTGTTCCTCATTTGCTAAGCCCGACGTGAATAAAACCGCCCAAAAATCGATATCGGAACTGATACTACAAGCCTTGGCACGCATCGCGCAGGCCCTTCCGCGCTTGTTTAGGCTTCCGTTACGCCCTTCGTGTTCAATGTTAGAATTCGTGCCGAGGAACTAGTCCAATGAGGCTCATGACGCAGGACGAAACGGCGCCGGCCAAGATTGAGGCAGCAGAGCCGATCTGGTTCGCGTCGTACCCGCCGGGCGTGCCGAGAAGCATCGATCCGGATGCCTATCCGTCGCTGTCCGCCATGCTCCTTGAGGCGCTGCCGTGCGCACGCCGAGCGTCCGGCCTTCGAGTGCCTGAGCGCACGGATGAGTTTTGCCGAGTGGGATCGCGACAGCCGCGATTTCGCGGCGTTCCTGGTCGAGGAGGCGGACTGCCAGGCCGGGCGACCGCATCGCGATCATGCTGCCGAACATGCTCGCCTATCCGGTGACGTTTCTCGGCGCGCTGCGCGCCGGCATGATCGTCGTCAACGTCAATCCGCTCTACACGCCGCGCGAATTGCAAGAGCAGCTCGCCGATTCCGGCGCCACGGTCATCGTGATCATGGAGAATTTCGCGCACAAGCTTGCAACAGATCATCGCCGACACGCAAAATCCGCCACGTCGTCGTGGCGCGGCTCGGCGATTTCGTGCCGATGCTCAAGCGCTGGGCGTTCAATTTCGCCAACTCCTATATCCGGCATGCCGTGCCGGCCTGGCAGTTCGAAAAATTCACGATGCTGCAGGATGCCTGCGACCGCGCGCCGAGCGCGAGCTATCGCGACGCCGAGCCGCGCGCAAGCGACGTGGCATTGCTGCAATATACCGGCGGCACGACCGGCGTGCCCAAGGGCGCGATGCTGACGCACCGCAATCTGGTCGCCAACACGTTGCAATGCTGCGCCTGGACCGGCTGCCGGCGTCGATGTCGAGCACGAGCGCGTGCTGACGCCGCTGCCGCTCTACCATATCTTCTCGCTCACCGCGAACCTGTTGTCGTTTGCGATGCTGGGCGGCTTGAACTTCCTCATTCCCGATCCGCGCGATCTACGCCGGCTTATTCGGATCATGGCCGACGCCAAGATCACGGGATGTCCGGCGTCAATACGCTGTTCAACGCGCTGACCAATGTGCCGGAATTCGCCGCGCTCGATTTCAGCTCGTTGCGCGTCGCGGTCGCCGGCGGCGCCGCGATCCAGAGCGAAGTGGCGCGGCGCTGGCGCGACATCACCGGCAGCCAGGTGGTCGAAGGCTATGGCCTCACCGAAGCCTCGCCGGTGGTCTGCATCAATCCGTTTCTCACGCCGAAGCTCGGCACCGTGGGCCTGCCGGTGCCGTCGACCGAAGTGACCATCCGCGACGACGCCGGCAAAGTGCTCGGGGTCGGCGAGGAGGGCGAAGTCTGGGTGCGCGGGCCGCAGGTCATGCAAGGCTATTGGCAGCAGCCGGACGAGACCGATCGCGTTCTATCAGCCGACGGCTGGTTGCGCACCGGCGATATCGGCGCCTTCGACGCGCAGGGATATTTGAAACTCCTCGACCGCAAGAAGGACATGGTCAATGTCTCGGGCTTCAAGGTGTTCCCGAACGAGGTCGAAGATGTCGCGATGCAGCACCCGCGGCGTGCTCGAAGCCGCGGTGATCGGCGTGCCGGATCGCGCGCACCGGGCAGGCGGTCAAGCTCTTCGTCGTCAAACGCGATCCCGAGCTCGACAAAGCCGACCTCAAGGCTTTCCTGCACGAACGGCTTGCCGCTTACAAAAGGCCGACCATCATTGAATTCGCCGAGCAATTGCCGAAGAGCAATATCGGCAAGATTTTGCGCAAAGAATTGCACTAAGCACTAAGCGCGCGCGGCCCATGTGCAGCCCATGTGCGGCGCATGCCGCGCTGGCCTTCCTGCTTTAAGATCGGCGTGCTAGCTCAGAACCCGCAAAAGACGGGGGAGGGCGCACAAGTTTATGCCAAAATTACAGCTTTCGTTCGCGAGCGCGCTCTATGACCGGATGCTCCCGCTCTATACCGGCGAGGTGCAGCCCGACGGCATCGATCTGAACTTCATCCAGATCGATCAGCCGCGGCCGATTTTCGACCGCATGTCGGGCGGCCTTGAGTTCGACGTTTCGGAATATTCGAGCTCGGAATATGTCCAGCGCTTCGCCAACAAAGAATGCCCGTTCGTCGCCATTCCGGTTTTCCCTTCGATCGCGTTCCGGCTCGGCTTCATCGCCATCAATCGCAAGTCCGGCATCAAGACGCCTAAGGATCTCGAAGGCAAGCGCGTCGGCGTGCCGCTCTATACGATGACGGCGGCGATCTTCATCAACGGCATGCTGAAGAACGAATTCGGCGTCGATATTTCGAAAATCCATTGGGTGCAGAGCGCGATGAACACGTCGGGCTCGCATGGCGCGCCGACGGTATTGCCGCTGCTGCGCAAAATTTCCGTCGAGAACAACACGTCGAAAAAGACGCTTGGCCAGCTGCTCGCCGACGGCGACGTCGATGCCACGCTCGGCACCAGCCTGCCGGAGGAAATCCGCACCCATCCCGACGTGGTGCGGCTATTCCCGAATTACGTCGAGCTCGACAAGGATTTGTACAAGCGCAAGGGCATCTATCCGATCATGCATCTCGTTGCGATCAAGAAGAGCGTCTATGAGCGCTATCCCTTCATCGCCACGAGCCTCTACGACGCCTTCGTCAAATCGAAGCAGATCGCGCTGGAAAAATTGTTCAATCTGCGCGCGGTCCGCTACATGACGCCGTTTTTGATGCGCGAGATCGACGACATCTGGGAGGTGTTCAACGGCGATCCGTGGCCCTATGGCGTCGAGCCGAACCGGCGGACGCTCGAGGCGCTCATTCAATATCAGCAGGATTTGGGCTTGATCGACAAACCGGTCAAAGTCGACGATCTGTTCGTGCCGACCTACGGCTGAGTTGCCTAGAGATAACAACAAACCTTCTTAAGGATGGATGCGCCGCTATGAGCCAGCTTGACGATCTGTTACGCGACCTCGTCGTCGCCAACCGCATTCTCTCGCATGAAGACATCGTCGACGCCTACGGCCATATCAGCGTGCGGCATCCCGATGACCCGAAGCGTTTCTTCATGTCGCGCTCGCTGGCGCCGGAATTGGTCCAGCACCACGATCTGATCGAGTTCGACCAGGAGGGCGAACCGGTCAAGGACAAGCGCCAGCCCTATCTCGAGCGATTCATCCATGCCGCTATTTTCGAGGCGCGCCCGGACGTAATGGCGATCGTTCATGCCCATGCCGAGGACACGCTGCCGTTCGGCCTGATCAAGACGCCGCTGCAGCCGATGATCCATTCCGGCAGCTTCATCGGCGGCAAAGTGCCGGTTTGGGACATCCGCAAGAAATTCGGCGACACCAATCTGCTCGTCACCAACATGGCGCAGGGCCGCGATCTCGCGAAATGCATGGGCAAGGGCAGCGTCGCGCTGATGCGCGGCCACGGCTTTGCCTCCGCCGCGCGTTCGATCATCGAGGTGGTGCGGCTTTCGGTCTATTTGCCGCGCAACGCGCGGGTCCAGATGGCGGCGATGCAAGTCGGCAAGCCGATCCCGCTGTCCAAAGGCGAAATGGCGGCGCGCGCCGCCGGCTATAAGCCGCATTCGCCCGAGACCTGGCGCGCCTGGGAATACTGGGCTAACCGCGCCGGCTGCGGCGACATGATCGGCGAGCCGCACGCGCATGCGCCAAAGCATGATCACGCGCGAGAACGGTGACGCATTACCGTTCGCGCGGGCTTTCTATCGTCCTTTTTCCGTCATTCGGCCTTCTTCAAATCGTGCCGAAACTTCGCTTGGGTAACTCGGTGTGGGCAAATTTGGCCACACTTGCCTGAGACTCTTTGGCCAAAACCGGCGAAGATGGGGCATGTAGCCCCGATGGAGGCGAAAATGGGTTTGATGGATGTTCTCAACGGAATGCAGCAAGGCCCGCGCGGCCCGCGCGCTCCCTCGACTGGCAGTTCCGGCGGCGGCATGTCGCCGATGATGATGGCGATGCTCGGCCTACTTGCCTACAAAGCGCTGAAAAGTTTCACCAGTGGCCCGAGTGCGGCACCGGCCGGTCAGGCTCCCTCGGCTCCGGGCGCCAGTGGCGGACTTGGTGGCGGGTTGGGCGGTCTTGCAGGCGGTCTTGGCGATATTCTCAAAGGCGGCGGATTGGGCGGATTGCTGGCCGGCGGGGCGGCGGGGAGCGTTCTCTCCGGCGGGCTCAACGATCTGCTCAAGCAATTGCAGCAGTCCGGGCAGGGTCAAGCCGCGCAGTCCTGGGTCGGCAAAGGGACGAACCAGGAGATTTCGTCCGACGATCTGGCGAAGGCTTTGGGTGCCGACCAGATCAGCACCCTGATGTCGCACACTGGATTGTCGCGTGAGGATTTGCTAGCCGGGTTGAGCCAGCATTTGCCGGAAGTCGTCGATCAGCTGACGCCGGACGGACGGGTGCCGACCGAACAGGAATTGTCGCGGTCGCTCTAAGCGGCCGCGCGAAGTCTCAAATTGTTTTGAGAGTGAGGAAACACATTAGGAGCTCAACCATGACTATTCGCTATCTAACTCTTTGTGCAGGTGCGGTCGTTGCCGCCATCGCGTTGCAGGGGACGTCCGCACAGGCGCTGACGATGACGGAGTGCAGCGCCAAGTATAAAGCCGCCAAGACCGACGGCACGCTCAACGGCATGAAGTGGAATGACTTCCGCAAGGCGCAGTGCGGTACTGACGCCGGCGCCGCCGCTCCGGCCGCGGCTCCGGCATCGTCCACCGCCTCGGCGCCGGCCGCTGCGCCTGCGCCGGCTCCTTCCGCCGCACCGGTCGCCGTCGGCAATGCGGTGTTCCCGAGCGCCGTCAGCTCGAAATATTCGAGCGATTCTGCCGGCAAGGCCCGCATGCTGACCTGCCTCGACCAGTACCACGCCAACAAGGCCGGTAGCGGCAATGGCGGGCTGCGGTGGATCCAGAAGGGTGGCGGCTACTACAGTGAGTGCAACAAGCGCCTCAAGGGCGCGTAAGCACGGCTGATCGGCTCGTCACGAAGTGTCGTCAGAGCATGATCCCGAAAAGTGGAAACCGGTTTTCGGAAAAGATCACGCTCCAATGAGGAATTTGTACCGCAAAGGATCGAAGAATGAAGCTCGTCATCAGTGCCGCGTTGTTGTCTCTCGTTATCGTCGCCGGTCCTGCCTTCGCGCAGACCTCGACGCCGGCTCCCGCTCCGGCGGCTTCGGCACCGGCGGCCGCGCCCGCCGCAACCGACAAAAAGGCCGTCTCGAAGTCCTGCTCCGATCAGGCCAATGCCAAAGGCCTGCACGGCAAAGATCGCAAGAAGTTCAGATCCGAATGCAAGCACAACGGCGGCAAAGCGTCATAACTCTTCCGCCGCTGGAAATGAAAGAGCCGGCACTTGTGCCGGCTCTTTTTATGCGGTGACGTCCGAGATGCTATCGGCTTACTGAAGCACCAGCTCGGTCACTTCACCGTTCTTGGCGCGGCCTTGCGCATAGTATTGGCCGATATTGCGCATCAGGGCTGCGTCGGACACCGAATAGATCACGGCGTCGGTCTTGCCGGTATTGATGTGGCGGCGCCACAGGAAGTTCGGCACCACGAACAGGTCGTTGTGGCCCCATTCAAAGCGCTTGCCGCCGACTTCGGTCGCGCCGGTGCCTTCGATCACGACATAATAGGTGCCGGCGGTTTCGCGCTTGAACTCGGTCTCTTCGCCGGGTCGCAACAGCTGCGCCGAATAATTCAGCGTCTTGAAGACGGGCTCCCCGGTCACCGGATTGACGAAATCGACCTTGATGCCCTCGTAGGCATCGCCCTTTTCCTTGCGCAGACTGTGCAGCATTTCCAGCACATCGGAGCCGCGATAGTGGAACAGCGGCGCGGGCGAGTGGCCGACGCCGCGCTGATGGTCGACGAAGACCGGCTTGATGCCGCCGTGGCCATAAAGGTGACGCGAATAGCCTTCGGTGACGGTGATGGCCTGGACGTTGGTATTGCCTTGCGCCCCCGGCATGTTGTGATCGACCCAGGCGGCATCGAGGAATTCCATCAACGGCCAGTCGAGCGTGTCGATCCAGATCACCGGCTCGCCGGAATCGTTGCCGTGGTCGTGCCAGGTGCCGTTCGGCGTGAGAATGAGATCGCCGCGATTGGCGGTGACGCGCTCGCCTTCAATGACGGTATAGCCGCCTTTGTTGGAGAGGATGGTCCGGCTCGCGTTCGGCGAATGCAGATGCACGGGCGCGACGTCGCCCGGATTATAGACCGAGATGGCGCAGCGAATGGTGTTGGTGACCTGCAAGCGGCCGTTCAGTCCGGGATTGAGCAAGAGAATGCTCTGCCGGTCGGCGAATTCGATCGGCGAGACGTCGGCCTTGCTGGCGATCTCCGAAATTTGCTTGAGGTAGCCGTTATATTCGTTCCACTTCCACATATGCGGCAACGTCTTCATCTGGTTGACGGCGACGCGGCCGGTGGCGAGCTGGCCGGAGCCTTCGCCGGAGGTTTCGCTGAACCACGGCCGTTGCGCCGGCGCATTGGCCTGCGTACGCACCCAGACATTGTGCTTGCCGGCTTCGGTGTTGATGGCCTCCATCAACTCGCGCGCTTTGTTCGAGAGCCCGCTGGGAGCAGGCGCCTTCATTGTCACCGTGGCCATGACGTTACCTCCTTGCTGTGGGTCGCGTCCCTCGGCGTGAAATAAGCTTTGGGGTTTCGCCAAAAGCCGCAAAATCCGGGCTTTTGGCGGCGGCTTCTTGGCCTCACGTATAGTGACTCCGCAAAATCTTTGCAAAGCCGCAAGGACATCACGGCGCGATGCGTGCCCCGCCGAAATGCATAGCGTCCCGCGCCGTCAACCGGCAGTCAGAAAGCCGGCAATGGCGTGGGTGAATTCCCCCGGCCAGTCCATGTTGGAGATTCGGACCGTGTTGGAGATATGGCCGGGCTATATTGAATTTCCGACATAGCTATCGTATCGGTTGCAACGGGGCGGAGCCAAAGAAGAGAACGGAAATGGGTGTACGCTCGGCCGCGCGCGCGAGCCTGTGGTCGGCCTTGTGTCTTTTCGTGGCCTTGACCAACGCGAACGCACAGAATCCTTCGCCAAACCTCCAAGAGGTTCAGGTGGCCGACGGCGCCTTCTCCTTGGCGGACCCTGTTCCTTCATGGGTCGAACCTGTCGCGATCCCTCCAGCAGACGCGAGCAAGCCGGTCGTCCTTCGTTTGTCCGACATGCAATGGCGTGTTGGCGACACCACCGTTCTTTATGTCCACCGAGCGGTCATGATCAACGATGTCGCGTCCCTGAACACGGCCGGCCAGCTGGCGATTCAATTTGTTCCGCAATATCAGCGGCTACAGCTTCACGCTATTCGCGTGCTACGCGCCGACAAGAGCGAAGACCGGACATCATCGTCGACAATACGATTTCTGCAGCGGGAAACCGGGCTTGAACGCGGCGTATATAGCGGCGTCGTTACAGCCTCGATCCTCGTCAATGACCTTAGAGTTGGCGATACGATCGAGCTTTCGTACTCGCTGTTCGGGCAAAATCCCGTATTCGGCGGCAAGTTCGTCGGCACGGCCTTCTGGGATCAAGGCTATCCGACATTGCTGCGGCGCGTGGTTCTCACCTTTCCAGCAGCGAGGAAGATAAACTGGCGGCTGATTGATGACACGCGATCTCACGGGCTCACGCCGGACGACTCGACTAGCGGCGGGATGCGCAGGCTCCAGTTTGAAGAAAAATTAGTCCGCGAGTTGGCCATGGATAGCTTGGCTCCCACGGACTATTCGGCCTTCCGCATGCTCCAGTTTTCGGAATTTTCCGACTGGGCGGAGGTGGTGAGCTGGGCGAACGACCTGTTTCAAGCCAATGGCATGGTTGCCGACGAGATTCGCAACGTCGCGGCAAAATTGCGCGAGCTGCCGGGGAGCGAAGAACGTGTCGCTGCGGCGCTGGAGTTCGTTCAGTCGGAAATCCGCTACTTTTCAGTATCGCTCGGCGAGAGTTCGCATCGACCGACCCCGCCGAATATTGTCCTGGAGCGGCGCTACGGCGACTGCAAGGATAAATCGCTTCTGCTGATAACCTTGCTGAAGGAGCTCGGCATCCAGAGTGAACCCGTGCTGCTCGATGTCGCTCGACGCAAGGGCCTCGATAAATTCCTTCCCAGTCCGCAGCTCTTCGATCATGTGATCGTGCGGGCCGCTGTCGACGGCAAGGTCTTTTATCTGGATCCGACGCGTCTCGGCCAACACGGTCGCCTTGAGCGTATGGGCCAAGCTCACGAAGGCGCGCAGGTGCTCGTGATCGCGCCGGGAATGCGTCAACTTTCGACGATCGTCAGCCCCAATGTCACCGACCTGGTTCGCAACGAGCGCGTGGAGACTGCGACGCTTCCGAAGCTCAGTCCCGAAGGAACGTTGCAGACACGGCAGACCTGGAACGGGGTCGCCGCGGAATCGCTTCGCGTCGCCCGCGAACATTGGACGCGTGCCCAATTCGACAAGCTGATGGGCGATGAGATGGAACCGCGATATCCCGGCGCGAAATTGGCGGCCGAGCCGTCGCTGGAGGACGATCGGGTCAACAACATCCTTTTGATCAGCGCTGCCTACAACGTGCCCAACCTTGCCATCGAGAGGGACGGCAACTGGCTCATACGATACAGTCCGATCAACTTGCGGAGCGCTTTGATCTCGGCGCCGTCGGCCACGCGCACGGCTCCTCTTGCGGTGCGGGGATTCCCGTTCGAGGCGCGTTACGCCTTCGAGGCTAAACTCCCCGAGGAAGTCAGCGGGAACAGCGACCCCCGGGCGGCCACCATTGAGGACAAGCAATTCACCTATACGGTGACCTCGTCATTCCGCGGAAACGTCTACAAGAGCGTCATCGACCTGAAGACGAACGCCGATCGGGTCGAGCCGGCGGACCTGCAAAAATACGGTGACGATCTTCGTGAGATCGACAATATCACCAAGCCCTTTGTTCTGGTGACGAAGGACCTCATCAAATCGGCGGCTGGCGCCGATACGAATGCCTTCGCGCAAAACCTTCGCGACCACCTGCAGAACTTGGTCGAAAGAATTTCGAAGGCGATCGATTCCGGGAAGCTGACCGGAACGGATCTTGCAAATGCCTATTGCGCGCGTAGCGGCGAATATATGGTGCTGGGGAGGAAGGACGACGCGTTCCGGGATATCGGTGAAGCGCTCAAGCTTGATCCTGACAGCCCGACTGTCCTTGCCTGCAGGGCGTCGGCTTATTTCAATGCCGGTGAGTTTGGCAAGAGCATTGCCGACTATTCGAAAGCGGTCTCGCTCGGGGAAACAATCCCTGAGATATTCCGGGATCGCGGCTTTGCCGAATTTTTTGCAGGCAGGCTGGACAATGCGGCAGAGGACTTTGCCAAGTCCAGTGCCGCGGCCGATAAGGAAACCGCGGCATACATCAACCTTTGGCAGGTCTGGACCTTGCAGCGGCTCGGTAGGCCGATCCCCGAACCGCTGGCGAAGCAGGCTGCGGCGGAGGTCCACGGCGATTGGCCGCGATCGGCGCTCGCCATGCTGGCGGGCGACATCTCGCCTGACGAGATGCTGGCGACCCTCGACAGCAAGACGGGCGATGATCTTCGACTGGCGCTGGCCGAGGCCTATTTTTATGTCGGCGAGCACTATCTCGTGTTGAACGACACTGCCAAGGCGCGCGCTTTCTTTGCAAAGACGCGCTACCTGGGGGTCATCAACTTCACCGAGCATATCGCAGCCGGCTTCGAATTGGGGCGTCTCGTCGAGGCAAACAAGAATTGACCTTTGCCAGTTGCTTCAGCCGCCCGCGAGGAAATCGCGGATCGCTTTGGTGAATTCTGCCGGCCGGTCCATGTTGGAGATATGGCCGGCGCCGGGAAGCTCGACAAAATGCGAGCCGGGCAGCTTTTCGTTGAGCTTTCGCATGGCGGCGGGCGTCGCGCCGTCCTTCTCGCCGACCATGAACAGAACCGGGCGCTTCACCGTGGCGACGGCCGAGGCGTAGTCATGCGCCGCAAGAGCTGCGGCGCAGCCGATGAAGCCGTTCACTGGCGTATCACGGATCATGCCGCGCACCTTGTCGAGATGCGGCGCGTTCTTGGCAACGGTCTCCGGCGGAAACCAGCGCGAGATCGTCGGCTCGACCAGAGCCGCCATGCCCTTTGCCTTGGCAACGACGATGCGCTCTTCCCATTGCTGGCTGCTCTGCGGCGTCGATTGGCAAGGCGAGTCGCAAACCACGATGCGATCGAACCGGTCGGGGTGCCTTTCGGCAAGGCCGAGCGCGGTCGCGCCGCCCATCGACAGACCGGCGAAATGCGCCTTCTTGAGCGAAAGCGCGTCGAGCAGACCGAGCGCATCGGCGAGGAGCGTGTCGAAGGGATAGCGCCCAGCCGGCGCCTCGGTCTCCCCGTGGCCGCGCTGGTCGTAGCGCAGCACCCGGAACTTGTCCTTGAGCGCTGCCGCCTGCTCGTCCCACATCGCGATCGTGGTCGCGAGCGAATTCGAGAAGACGAGACACGGCGCATTGTCCGGCCCGTCGATCTGATAATTGATGGTGATGCCGTTGGCTTTGGTTTTCATGTTCGTTCCTGGCGGTTGATCTTATTGCGGGAGAAAGTCCTCCAGCAGCGCCAGCAGCGATTGCGGGGCCTGCGCCGGCATGAAATGGCCGGCATCGTCCAGCAGCTCGAATCTGGCGCCGGGAATTTTCTTGGCAAGCTCGGCGGTGCCGGCATGCGGCCGCACGGTATCGTGGCGGCCGGCAAGGACCATGACCGGGCAACGGATCTGCGGCAGCATGTGCAGCATATTGGTGCGCGCCAGGGTGCGAAAGCCGAGACCGAATCCGACCGGATCGTTGGCCAGATAGCGCCCGAGATACGCCTCATAGGCCGCGCGGTCGCCGAGGCTCGGCGGATAGGAGACGGCGAGCGTCGTCGGCAGCGAGGCGCGCATGCCCTCGCGCATGGCGAATGCGGCGCGCTCGTCGAGCACGGCGGCCCGGCTCGGGTCAACGCCCGGCGCCGGATTGCACAGAACCAGCGCGCCGACCTCGCCGGGATGCCGTTCCAGAAAGCGCAGCGCCTGGGTCGCGGCGGCGGCAACGGTGATGAAGTGATAGGGCGGCGAAAGGCTCAAGCTTTTGGCGAGCGCCTCGAAATCGTCGACCAGCACGTCGTTGGTGAAATCCTGTCGCACCTTTTCCGACAGGCCTGAGCCGCGCTGGTCGTAACGCAGCACACGGAAGCGCTTCGCCAGTTGCGGCGCGACGGCGTCCCACGACTGCAGGGTGCCGCCAAGCTCATGCAGCAGCACGACCGCATGCCCGGCTGTGCCGGCAAGCTCGTAGTTCAAGCTTACGCCATTGGCGTCGATAAAGGGCACGGTGTCTCCTTTAGAAGCCGAACAGATGATCGAGGGAATAAAGCCCGCCGCCGTGAACGAGGACGGCAAAGGCCGCGATGGTCCACATCAGCGTATATTCGAGGCCGAGTTGATTCCAAAAATATTTGCCGACATGCCAGCGCTCGACATTGGCGACCAGAAGGAAAACCAGAACCGCGGCCGCGACCGGGCGCGTGAATAGGCCGAGCGCAAGCAGCGGTCCGCCGACCAGCTGCGTGATCGAGATCGCCGGCGCCCAAAATTGTCCCGGACGATAGCCGCCGGCGTCAAGCTGCTTCGCCAGCTCCGGGACGCTCAAGGCGCGAACTCCGGTATTGGGAAAGAAACCGAATGTATTGCGCAGCCCATGCGGCACCAGCGCGAGCCCGACCGCGACGCGCAACAGCGCATCGGCGAACGGCAAAAGCGTCTGGAACAGGTCGGCCAATTGCGGGATCAATGCGCCATCAGCACCGGCAGTTTCGCATTGGCGAGAATATACCGCGTCGTGCCGCCGAAGATCATCTGGCGCAGGCGGCTCTGCGTATAAGCGCCCTTGATGATGAGGTCGCAGCCGAGCTCGTCGGCCTTCGCCAACAGGACTTCGCCGGCGCTGCGCTTGCTGGGCTTGAGCGTGATCGTCTCCGCGGCGATGCCGTTCATCTTCAAGGAACGCGCCATCTGTTCGCCGCTCGGCCCGGCCACCGTCGCGCCTTCGACGGTGCAGATGGTGATGCGTCCCGCCGTGCGCAGGATCGGCATGGCGTCCGCCATGGTGCGGGCCTGTTCGGTGCTGCCGTTCCAGGCCACCAGAATATTGGCGCCGAGCGATTTGGGCGAAGCGGGCGGCGCGATCAGCACCGGCCGGCCGCTCTCGAACAAAGCGGATTCCAGCGTAATCATGGATGGGCTTTGCCATTCGTCGCCCGGCCGCGCCAGCACGATGGCGTCGAAAACCCGGCCATGGCTGCCGACGAAATCGTGCCCGCTCGGCGCGTCCTTGAGCCAGGACCAGGATAGCGAAGCCGCCCCATCGGTGGTGCGTTCGGCGATTTGGTGGTTCGCCATGAAGGCGCGGAACATGTCTTCCGCCTGCCGCACCATCTCGGCGTCGTTTTCCTTCACCGCGACCATGGTAAGCCCGCTGTCGGGATCCATGGCTACGAGATCGGCGACCGCCGGCCGCAGCGAAAAGCCCTCGACGAAACTGTCGAACTTGCGCGCCAAGAGCAGCGCCGTATCCAGCGCCGACGTCATGGCGGAGCCGTGTTCGGTCGGAACGAGGATCGTCTTCATGCGTGCGCCCCACATGATCGCTGTAGAATATTCGGACAGCTGTTCCCGGCCGCATACTGCCGCGCCACGCCGGGCCGGACAAGCTCCCGTACCACTTGAATTTTTGGGAATTTCCGGATGCCGTGCGGCATATTGGCGGTTCGGTGCCGGCGATCGCGGCTAGGGATGGGCGGGTGAAACGGTGCCGCTACCGCCTTCGGCGCCAAAATCCTCAAGCACCACAGCCAGCGCGTCCGGTTCCACCTTGACCGTCCCGGTAAAAGGCCGGTCGACCGCGATGATGATCAACAGTTCCGAGAAGATGAGCAGCGCGAGAAGCCCGGTCATCATGGTCTGGGCCCGCAGATTTTGCGTGCCGAAAAAGAATGTGAAAACGATGGTTACGACGGCGCCCCCGAACAGGACGAGCCATAGAATTTGCGGTACGGCGCCTCCCGCGGCGACCAGCCTGGCCCGGCGCGCCTGCGTCATCTGGTCGAGCTGATAGAAGATTTCCGTCACGACCGGATTGCCGCCCCGTTCGGTCGCGGTGACTGTCAGCAGCATCGCGTAGATATCGTTGAGCGCCTGGCGCGACGTTCGGCTGCCGGAGATCTTTCCATACTCCATGACCGGCCAGTCGTCGGCGATGGCAATTCGCAGATAGTTCGTCACGGCGCCGCGAAGCTCCGCCCCGGCTTTGTCGCCGAGGCCCGGCGACAGCCGGTAGACGGTCGTCGCGGCGCCGGCTTCCTGAACGACGTCGGCCTCGGCGGCGCTCAATTTTTCCCACACGACGATGATGGCGAAGGCCAGCAGGACGGCGTAGAGCACGCCCAGGGTTGCAAATTTAAAACCGGCGATTTCGTTGTGCGCCGTCAGCTTGTCGAGAGTGACGTAGCGGCGCACCATGCTGGGTCCGCACATCGACAGTGCGGTGCCCAGCCCGACAATGATCGCCCCCGAGAGCCAAAGCGAGTGGCTGGTAAGAAAGAAGATCATATTCGCTCGCTCCTCGACGCGCTACCGGCACGAGATAGTGATCTCTACCGCAATGCAGCGTAAACAAATTTCTTGGATGAGCGACCCCGCGGTTCGTCAGTTTGGATCGTCTGATAAACTCTATCTGATTCTGCAGCGCAAGCAATTGCGCACGATTGATGGAAACGCTCACCATGCGCAACTACGGCATCCGCCAAATGAGATCCGCGGTCCGCGTTCTTCTGATCTGTCCCGACTGCGGACACGAGAATTCCGAATTTGCCAATCCGCTTCGTGGAACGCGCGCCTATGCCTGCAACGGCGAGGACTGCGGCTATATTTTTGAACTGGCGGATTCGCGCCCAACCGCCGGGACCGGTTTTGCCGAAGCCTGCAAGCGCTTCTATTCGGCATTCTATGCCTTGCGCGGCGAGGGTGCGCGCTAGGGACCTTAACGCGCCGCCTGCGCGACGGCTTTGACCAGCGCAACCGGATCGGTGAAGGCGGCGACGCCCAGAGCGCGCAGCTTCGCGATCGCCTCGTCGGCGCTCATCTTGCGGGTCGCGGCATGGCCGGCGGCAAGCCCGACGAAAAGCGGTTTCGGCAGCGGCTCGGCGGTGATCCAGGCGATCAGCGCCTCGATGCGCTCGGCAAGCGAGCGCGAGGCGATCACGGTCTGGAATACGATGGCCTTGATGTTGGGCCGTGCGGCGAGGGCGCGTGCGATCTGCAACCTTTCATTCATGGTCTCGTCTGGTGCCCCGCGCAGGTTGTCCATAAAGCTCGCGGCGCGAAGGCCGTGATCGGCGAGGAGGTCCATCATCATCATGGCAAGCCCTGCACCCGAGGTGACGAGCACGACGTCGCCTGAGCTTTCGACAAGCTGGAAGCCGCAGATCGCGCGCCGACCGTTCGAGCGGCGTCATGGCGCGCTCGGCGAGCGCGCGGCTGATCGGAAATTCTTGCGGGTCGTGACGGAAATCGGCGCTGTCATCGCGGACGATTTTTGCATCGCAGGCGACGAGGCCGCCGTCGTCGGTCAGCGCCAGCGGATTGATCTCCAAAAGCTCGAGGTCCTCCCGGCGGGCGATGTTCGGCAGCCGCGCGGCGTAACGCGCGAGGCTCGCCGCAAGCTCGGGCGGAAACAGTTTTGCGATCGCTGCATAAATCGTTTCAGGCGTGATCGGCGCCGAGTTCTCGACCGGGATGCGCACGAGCTTTGCCGATTGCTCGACGTTCTCGCCGCCTTGCGGCGCGATCAGGATTTCCAGCCGCTGCCGTGTGCCGTCGATGCGAACCGCGACAAAAATCTCGCGCGCGATCGGCACCGCCTCTTCGAGAAGCAGCGGCGTGTCGGCCTCTTCGAGATTGGCGAGGATGAGCCGCCGGGCGTCGCGAATGCCGTCTGCCTTTTCGAAGGCGCGCACCAGGCCGCTTTTGCCGCGCCCGCCTTCGAGAATCTGCGCCTTGAGCAGGAAGCCCGGCCAGCTTGCTGCACTTTCCGGCACGACATCGCCGGGAGGAGCGAGAAGGCTCCGCGGTACGGCAAGACCGTGGCGGCGCAGGAGCGCCTTTCCCTCTACCTCGGCAAGACGCATGGTCTAGACTTCCAGTCGCGTGGTTTCTGCCGGGGGACTTTACCGCATGTCGGAGGAATTGCTCGGGGATCGCTTGCGCCTGCCGTTCCTCGATTCCGATGCCTGGCGGGTGGCGGTGATCAGCCCGACCGGACGCTATGCGCGCAATCAGGTCGCGGCCATGCGTGAGGCCGGCACGCCGCTCGTCGGCGGCGTCGCGCTCGGCCGCGGCGGCACGGCCATGGACGGTTTGCCGCTCTACGACCGCATCGGCGATTTGCCGGAGCCACCGAATATCGCACTGATCTATACGCCGGCTCCGGGCGTGCGCGACGCTATCGCCGAATGCGCCGCGGCGCGGGTTCCGACCATCATGGCGGCGGCCGAATATGTGCCGGTGCATGACGCGCTCGCGGCCGCGGGTCTGGCGCGCGCCGCGGGGAGCTGGCTCGTCGGCCCCAATACGCTCGGCCTGTTCGTGCCGGGGCGGGGATTGCTCGGCTCCATCGCGCCGAGTTTTTGCCGGCAAGGGCGGCTTGCCGTCATCGTGCGCAGCGGCACGGTGGCGCTCGCTTTGGCGCGGCAATTAACGCTCGCTGGGATCGGCCAGCGCCTTGTCGTCCATATCGGCGGCGACAGCGTGATCGGCCGCAACCCGCATGAATATCTAAAGGCGCTTTCAGGCGATGCGGCGACGGCGGCGGTGCTCTATTGCGGCGAGATCGGCGGCGACAAGGAATATGCCTTGGCCGAGGCCGCGCGCGGCTTTGAGAAGCCCATCATCGCGATGGTGGTCGGCCGTCACGCGCCGGAACAGAAGCAGATGGGGCATGCCGGCGCATTGATCGGCAGCGCGCGCGAGGGTGCGCAAGCGAAGCTCGATGCGCTGTCCGGCGCCGGCTGCCTGATCGCGAAAGGTCTTGAAGAGGCGGTGACGATGTCCGCGAAATTTGGCAAGTGAACACATCAAGTGAACGCATCAAGTGAACGCAGAGCACTAAACCCGCGGCATTTCGAAAATATTGTCGACCACGGTGTAATCACCCCGATAGCCGAGACGCCCGAGGGCGCGCAGGCGCGACATGTCGACCATGCCGTCGACGATCACGGCGTCGTCGATATGCACATTGACGACTTCGCCGATCACCATTTCATAGCCGTGCTTCTGGCCGTTGCTGCTGACGAGCCTCACGGTCTGCGAATAGACGCATTCGAGCGCAATCGGCGAGCGCGCAACCCGCGGCGGCTTGACCTTGCGCGACGGCGCCATGGCAAGCTTCGCCACATCCGGTTCGCTGACATCGGCCGGATAATTGCCGCCGCTGATATTCATCTCGTTGCGCAGATCGTAGGTCGCGAGATTGAACACGAATTCGCTGCCGCTTTCGGCGTGAGCTTGCGAGTGCTTGCGCGAATTCGACGAAAACATCACGAAGGGCGGGTGGCTCGCGATCATGTTGAAGAAGCTGTAGGGCGCGAGATTGACCACGCCCGACGGGCTGATGGTCGTGATCCAGCCGATCGGGCGCGGCACGACGAGGCTGGTCGTCGGGTCATGCGCGAGATTGTGCGGCTCGCTACGCGGGTCGTAATCCATACGAAATTTTCCGATTGCTCGTCGGTGGGACACAGGGAGGCCGCGGCGCCCAGGAGGTCGCTCGACCGTAACGCCGCGGGATGCTAGCGTTTTGGCCGGCAAAGCGCCATTCGTCGGCCGCTTTCCGCAAAGCCGAAGCCATTGCCGGACATTTCATGAAATTGCATTGGTCGCCGCGCTCGCCCTTTGTGCGCAAAGTCATGATCGTCGCGCATGAGCGCGGCTTGGTCGATCGTCTCACCCGCGTGCGCACCATCGCGGCGACGGCCAAGCCCCATGCCGAATTGATGCAGGACAATCCGCTGTCGAAAATTCCGACGCTCCTGCTCGACGACGGCACCGTGCTCTACGATTCCCGGGTCATCTGCGAATATCTCGACGCCGTCGACGGGGCGCCGAAATTGTTTCCACGTCCGGGCAAGGCGCGCATGACCGCGCTGCGCCGCCAGGCGCTCGGCGACGGGTTTTTGGACATGATGGTCGCCTTGCGCGATGAACGCATGCGCGCGCAGCCCTCCGATCGTCACATGGCGAGCACGGCGGTGCGCAAGGCCGCCATTCTCGACAGTCTGGAACGCGAAGCGGAGGCGCTCACCAGGTCGCCGTTCGGCATCGGCCATATCGCCATCGGCTGTGCGCTGTCTTATCTGGATTTCAGATTCGGCGACGAGGATTGGCGCAAGGGGCATTTGCACATCGCCAATTGGCACGCTGCCTTTGCAGCACGGCCGTCGGTACGCGCGACGCAGCCGGTCGACGACTCCTGATTTGTTCGATGTATGGATGATTATTTGCTCAAAGGAACGGCGTGACCACCTTCTGGGCAAGTTCCAACAAATTTTTGTATAACATCTCAGCCATGCATAATTGCACTTGCAACTAACAAGAGCAGTCCCTATCTCGCGCTCACCATGTTAGACGCTGACTATTGCGTGGACAAAGCCGAACAATGCTTTCGCCTTGCCCGCCTCGCCAAATCACCGAGCTTTGCTCGCGCCGAGATTGTCAGCAATCTCGAGGCGATGGGCAATGAGCTCATGGCGAAAGCTGTGGAAATAGAGACCAACCGGCAACGGGGCCACCGCAAGAGCTGATTTGATCAGCTAGCGGTCGGCGAGGCGCGCAACCGGGCGCCTGCAAACGCCGATCAAATAATCGTCCCGAATAGATGATCCTAATAGCTATCCCCATCTCGTTACCCCCCAAATAACTATCCCCAAATAGCTATCCCAATGTCGGGTCGAGCACGATCTTGCCCCGACCCTCGTCGTTTTCGACCATGCGATGCGCCTCGGCGGCGCGCGACAGCGGCAGCACGCATTCGATCTGCGGAATGACTTTTCCAAGCGCTGCGGCGGCGAGGCAGTCCGGCAGGTCGGACGGCGTGTAACCCGGACGGCCGCGGATCGTGATCTGCTTGTGATAGAGGTGCGAAAAGTCGATCGTGACATTCGGCCCGGCATGCGCGCCCGCGGTCACCAGCCGTCCCATTCATGCCGATGGCGTGAAATGCCGTCGGCAGCACGGCTGGGTTGGCGATGTTGTCGTAGAGCACGTCGACGCCCTTGCCGCCGGTGATCTTCATGATCTCATCGCGCAGATTATGGGTGTTGTAGTTGATGCCGTGATCGGCGCCGAGCTTTTTGCCGAGCGCAACACGATCGTCGGAGCCGGCGGTGGCGATGACGCGGGCGCCGATCACGTTCTTGGCGATCTGGATGCCGATGGTGCCGAGATTGCCGCCCGCGCCCATGATCAGCACCGTCTCGCCGGCCTTCAGCTCGGCGACATGAAAGAGCAGGTTCCACGCCGTCGGCACGTGGCGCATGACGACGGCGGCGCGGTGGAAGTCGAGTTCGTCGGGGAGTGCGACGGCGGCGCAGGCCGGCACGGTCACCCGTTCGGCAAAACCGCCGGGCCGCTTGATGCCCATCATGCCCTTCGGTCCGGCATAGCCGCGGCCATCCTCGGCGCAGACTTCGAGCGGCATGATGCCGGCCGCGGCGACCCGGTCGCCGACCTGCCAGTTGCTCACGCCGGGCCCCACCGCATCGATCACGCCGGCGCTGTCGACGCCCGGAATGAGCGGCAAGACCGGGCCGCGGAAGGTCTCTTTGCCGGCGCGCAGGCTGACATCGAGCACGCGATTGACGGTTGCGGCATGCACTCTGATGCGGATTTCGCCGGCCCGCGGCAGGGGATCGGGAACGTCCTCATAGCGCAGAACGTCGGGCGGACCGTATTGGTGGATGACGATGGCTTTCATTTCCGGGACTTCGTGTGGACGGCGGCAGGAGCGCCGTTATGTTGAAGGAGGTGCGAAAGAAACGCGGCGGGACGGAGTAATTGCACGGTTTGACGCGCCTATCTATGGTGCCCGCGCGCTGAGGTCCAGCGCCCATAAAAAGCGCAATGGAAAGCGCGAACGGAAAGCGCGCCAATGGAAAAAGCGCCCAATGGAAAAGCGCCCATGGAATATGCCGACAAATTCGCCATCGCCGAACTGATCAATGCCTGGGGTCTCTATCGCGACCAGGGCAAATGGAAAGAGCTGCGCGCAACCTTTACCGCGGACGGCCACATTTCGGTGTCCTGGTTTCGCGGGCCGTTCGAGCAATTCGTCGAGCGCTGCCGGGCGAGCCATGGCGCAGGCCACACCTGGTCGCGGCACCATTTGTCGGCGCCTGTCGTCAAAATCGACAAGGACCGGGCCACCGCGGAAACCAGCGTCATCATCCGCGTTCGGCAGAAATTCAGCGGCGTCGAGGTCGACCTCACCTCGTGCTCGCGCTTCCTCGACCGCGTGGAGCGCCATGGCGGTCACTGGCTGATCGCCGAGCGCGCCGCGATCTATGAGCGCGACCGGCTCGATCCGGTCGAGCCGTCGCCCGACTTTAACGCACTGTTTAAGGCCGAGACTTCGCACTACCCCGAGCAATACCGCTACATGGCGTTTCGCATTGCCCATGCTGAGGGCAGGGCGCTCGCTCCCGTCGTCTATCGCGACGGCGGTACCGAAACAGCCGACCTCTATGCACGGTTTTCCGCCTGGCTCGCCGGCGGCGCGGCTTGACGCAGGCCCACATGCCGGGTTAGCCGCGACGGAGTTTGGAGCCTTTCATGGCGGTCTATACCGATGTCACGGCGGAAGATCTCGGCCGTTTCCTTGCCGCCTACGATGTCGGCGAGCTGTTGTCGTATAAGGGCATTGCCGAAGGGGTCGAAAACTCGAACTTTCTCGTCCATACCGCGCGCGGCAATTACATTCTCACGCTCTACGAGCGCCGCGTCGCCGAGCGCGATCTGCCGTTCTTCCTCGGACTGATGGAGCATTTGGCGGCCCGCGGCATCACCTGCCCGCAGCCGGTGAAGAACAGCGACGGCAGGGTTTTGGGCCGGCTCGCCGGCAAGCCCGCGGCCATCGTTACTTTCCTCGACGGCTTGTGGATTCGCCGGCCGAGCCCGGCGCATTGCGCAGCGCTCGGCGAAGCCTTGGCGCGGCTGCACCTTGCCGGCGCCGATTTCCCGATGCGCCGCGACAATGCGCTCGCGGTCGCGGGCTGGCGGCAGCTCTACGAAAACTGCCGCGAGCGCGCGCACAAGGTCGAACGCAACCTCGAGACCTTGGTCGCCGCCGAGCTCGAAGTCCTGGAACGCGAATGGCCGGGCGGCCTGCCGCAAGGCGTCATCCATGCCGATCTTTTTCCGGATAACGTCTTCTTTCTTGCCGACAGACTGTCGGGGCTGATCGACTTTTATTTCGCCTGCACCGACACGCTCGCCTACGATGTCGCCATCTGCCTCAATGCCTGGTGCTTCGAGCCCGATCATTCCTACAACGTCACCAAGGGCAGGGCGCTGTTGTCGAGCTACGCCAAAGCGCGCCCGTTGTCGCACGACGAATGGCAGATGCTGCCGCTGCTCGCGCGCGGCGCGGCAGTGAGATTTCTGCTCACCCGGCTCGTCGACTGGCTCGACGTGCCGGCGGGCGCCTTGGTGAAGCCGAAAGATCCGCGCGAATATGCGCGCAAGCTGCGCTTCCACCAGACGATCAAAAGTTTCCGCGACTACGGAGTAAGCGAGCCGTGAGCGAGGGACCGGCGCTGCCGCACGTGGTCATTCATACCGACGGCGCCTGTTCCGGCAATCCCGGCCCCGGTGGCTGGGGCGCGATCCTTACTTTCGGCGACCGCGAGAAAGAGCTCAAAGGCGGCGAGGTGGACACCACCAATAACCGCATGGAGCTGATGGCCGCGATCTCGGCGCTCGAAGCGCTCAAGCGGCCCTGCCGCGTCGACCTGCACACCGACAGTCAGTATTTGCGCAACGGCATCATGTCGTGGATCGCCAATTGGAAGAAGAACGGCTGGCGCACCGCCGACAAGAAGCCGGTGAAAAATGTCGATCTCTGGCAGCGCCTCGATGCCGCGCTCGGTTCGCATCAGATCAGCTGGCACTGGGTGAAAGGCCACGCCGGCCACGACATGAACGAACGTGCCGACGAGCTCGCGCGCGAGGCGATTGCCGAACTTCGCGCCGCGGGAAGGGTGGCGAAGTCGTCCTAGAGCATGATCCGGAAAAGTGGAAGCCGGTTTTCCGATAAGATCATGCGCCAACGAAAAAGCTAGACCATGATCCGATTCAACTTAATCGGATCATGGTCTAGTTCGTCATCCCGGGCTCGCGGGCTTTCGCCCGCGCCCCGGAATGACGCAATCAAAGACCCTTGAGCAGATTATCCGCGCCGGAAATGTCGGCCTTGCCCGGCGAGTCCTCGACATTGAGCGTCTTCACCACGCCGTCGTCGACCACCATGGCATAACGCTGCGAGCGTACGCCAAGCCCGCGTTCCGTGAGGTCCGCGGTGAGGCCCAGCGCCTTCGCCCAGTTGCCGCTGCCGTCGGCGAGAAACTCGATGGCGTCGCCGCCGGTCGCCTTCTTCCAGGCGTCCATCACGAATACGTCGTTGACGCCGGTCACGGCGATCGTGCTGATGCCCTTGGTCTTGATTGCCGCCGCGTTCTTCACGAAGCCCGGCAGGTGGTTCTTGTGACAGGTTGGCGTGAAGGCGCCGGGAACGGCGAACAACACCACCTTCTTGCCCTTGAACAATTCGTCCGTCGTCATCGGCTTCGGCCCGTCGGCCGTCATCACCGTGAAGGAGCCGCTGGGTACGCGGTCGCCGACCTTGATAGTCATGATCTCAATCCTCTCGCGTTTCTCGATATAAAAATGACGCCACCCGGGCGGCGGCGGGGCATAACCTAGAGCATGATCCCGAAAAGTGGAAACCGGTTTCCCGCCTTCGCGAAGCCCGCTTCGGCGGGCGAAGGAAGGTCGGAAAAGATCATGCTCGTGAAAAATCGAGTTTCGCGCGAATTAGTCGAGACGGGCCGGAACCTCGATGGCGTCGTCGCTGGAAACGGCAGTGAAGGTCAGCGTCGCGCCTTGGGCATGCGCGTCGGGCGGCAGCCCGTCGAGATCGAAGGTGAATTGCCTAGTCGGTCCACCGGCGCCGCCTTTGAGCTCGGGCAGCGGCAGAGACCAGTCCGGCGTCGGCCCTTCGGCGAACAGATCGACCGGGGCGCCGGCGGGTGCGGCGACTTCAACGACGACACGATCATGACCATCGCCCGGTTCGCGGTGCACCGAGAGAATAGCGAGGCTTTTGCCGTCGCTGCCCGTGGCAGCAATGCCCTTGCTAGCAACGCCCTTGATATCACTGCCCTTGGTATCACTGCCCTTGGCGTCGCTGCCTTCGCCGAGCGCGACGCGGCGCGGCACGCGAATCTCCGCCTTCTCGATCGCGGTTTCTTCGGCGCCATCGCCGTTGAGCGCCAAGCTCAGCTCGGACTCCACCGGCACGCACATATTGCTGCAAATGTCATAGCCGAGCTTGAGCTGGAGCGACGATTGCTTCGCTGCATTTTGCGGCGTGATCCGCAGCGGCAGGATGACGTGGTCCAGATAACCGATCGAATTTCCGCCGGCGCCGTCGGGAAAGCGTTCCGGCGCGGGCCACAAGACGGTGACGGATTTGATGTTGTCCGATCCTGAGAAATCAAGCTTCGGCGGCACTCCGGAATCGCCGGGATCGCGCCAATAGGTCTTCCAGCCGGGATCGAGTTTGATCTCCACGCCGGCGCGCAAGACCCTGGCGTCGGAGCCCACGGTCTGCGAATTGATCTGCGCGCCCGCAATCAGGCGCGCCGCCGTATGGTTTTGTGCATCCCAATCGGAGGCGTCCTGCGCCCACACAGCCGACATAAGTCCGCCGAGCGGAAGGCAGATCAGCGCCGTAGCAACAATGGTTGATTGAAGTCGTCTCGACATTGGCGCTGTTTAAGTCGATCCGCAGCCAAGTGCCACTGACATGATTGTGACTATAACTTAACTTGACACGACGTCACCGGCTTACCGGTGCCAAAATTTGGGCATAAGAGTTGAGGCCATATCGTGAACTTTTTTCCGCACGGTTCGTTTGCAAATACGGATCGATGCGCTAACCTTTGCAATCATGAAGCTGCCGCGCGCCAAGACGCAGAAGAGCCGGCGCCGAGGTTTTCTCGACGGCCAGATGCTGATCGCCATGCCGGCGATGCTCGATGACCGGTTTTCGCGTTCGGTGATCTATATCTGCGCGCATTCTTCCGAAGGTGCGATGGGCATCGTCGTCAATCATCCGGCACCCAACATCAATTTCACCGACCTTCTGGTCAAGCTCAACGTCATACCCTCGGCCGACGTGATCCAGTTGCCGACGCGGGCCGAAGTCGTGAAGGTCATGCGTGGCGGCCCGGTCGAGACTGAGCGCGGTTTCGTGCTGCATAGCGCCGATTTCTTCATCGAGAACTCGACGCTGCCGATCGACGACGGCATCTGCCTCACCGCCACCATCGACATTCTCAAAGCCATTGCGCGCGGCGACGGCCCGGCCAGCGCGATCCTGGCCTTGGGCTATGCCGGTTGGGCGCCGGGCCAGCTTGAAAACGAGATTCAGGGTAACGGCTGGCTGCATTGCGCCGCCGATTCCGAGCTGATCTTCGGCACCGATATTCGCGGCAAATATGAATTGGCGCTGAAGAAGATCGGTATCGATCTCGGCATGCTCTCCAACGAAGCCGGGCATGCGTGACAGCAGTCGGTCATCAGGGATCGGCGGTCAGAAGACCTTTGTCCTGATACCGGATTCTTGATGCCTGCTTGCCGCCGCCTCCGGCTCGAGCAGCGCTCGCGCCCTCTCAGCGGTCATCGGCTCGCCGAAAACGAAACCTTGCGCATATTCGCAGCCGAGCTGCGACAGTTCGACCGCGTCGGAATCCGATTCCGCGCCTTCGGCGACGACATCCATGCCGAGGTCGTGGGCGAGCGTGATGATCGAGCGCAAGATGACCGGCCGGGTGCCCTTCGACGTCGTGCGCACGAAGGACTGGTCGATCTTGATCGTGTCGAAGGGGAAGCGTTGCAGGTAAGACAGCGACGAATAGCCGGTGCCGAAATCGTCGAGCGCAAGGCCAGCGCCAAGCTCGCGGATCCGGTGCAGCATTTGCGCTGCGTGTTCCGGATTTTCCATCACCACGGATTCGGTGAGTTCAAGCTTGAGCGAGCCGCGGGTGAGCGGCGAGCGCGCCAACACGGTGCGGATATCCTGGATCAAATCGTGCCGCAGCAATTGGCGCGACGACACGTTGACGCTGGCGAATAACGGCTCGCGCTGGCGCAGCGTGCGCTGCCAGGTCGAGAGCTGCCGCGCGGTGCGGTCGAGGACGAACAGCCCGAGCTCGACGATCAGCCCGGTTTCCTCGGCGATATTGATGAATTCGATCGGCGACATGCGGCCGAGCTTTGGATGATTCCAGCGCGCCAGCGCCTCGAAGCCGGCGATCGAGCGGTCGTCGAGGCGAACGATCGGCTGGTAGAAGATAGTGATCTCGTCGCGTTCGAGCGCGCGCCGCAGATCGGATTCGATCGACAGCCGGTCGGCCTTGCGCGCGCGCATGGCCACCTTGAACACGTCGATGCGGTCGCCGCCGCCGCGCTTGGCGTGATACATCGCAAGCTCGGCGTCCTTGAGCACCTCCTCGGCGCGTTGCGGCTCGGCGCTATCGCCGAGCGCCAGCCCGATCGAGCCGGTCAGGAAGATTTCGCGATCGCGGAACGTGATCGGCGCCCGCAAGGTGCGGCGGACGGTTTCGGAAAACGCGGTGATGCGCGTGGATTCCTTTTCCGAGAGCAGGATCAGCCCGAACTGATCGCCGGAGAGCCGCGCCAGCGTATCTTGCGGCTTGATCAGCCGGCCGATCCGCCGCGCCAGCGTGAGCAGGATCGAGTCGCCGACCGCCATGCCGACGGAATCATTGACCTGTTTGAAGCGATCGAGATCGATGAGCATGACCGTCGGGCGGATCGCCGCATCGGTCTTGGCGAAGCTGAGCACCGCTTCGAGCCGGTCGAGGAACAGTTCGCGGTTGGGCAGCCCGGTGAGATTGTCGTGCACGGCGTCGTGCAGGAGCCGCTCCTCGGCGGTCTTGGATTCGGTCACGTCGGTGAGCGTGCCGACCAGGCGGATCACCTCGCCGTCGGAGCCGACCACCGGCCGCGCCTTGAGCGCGAACCACAGATAATGCCCGTCGGCGGTGCGCAGGCGGAAATCCTGCGCGACGCGCCCGCGCCTTTGCTCCAGCACGCTGTCGAGGGTGGCGCGGAAACGGTCGCGATCGAGCTGATGCAGGACGTCGAGCCACTTCGCCGCCGGGCCGTCGAGCGAGCCGCGGCTCAAGCCAAGCGCCGTTTCCGTCTCGGGACTGGTGAACACCTTGTCGGCAGCGACGTCCCAGTCCCAGATCATGTCGCCGGCGCCGGTCAGCGCCAGTGCGCGGCGCTCGATGTCGGATACGATGCCGCCGGTCGCGCTGCCGGCAAAGGCGTGCTGCATCACCGTGAAGCCGATCAGCATGACGATGAGGACGAGGCCGCCGAGCAGCGCGGGCCCGATGATGTCGTTGGTCACAAAGCCGAGCACGGTCATCGCGGCGGCGATCACCCAGACGACCAAGAGGAGCCAGGTCGGGATCAGCATTACGGCACGGTCAAAGTCGTGCGTTGCGAGATAGATCACCAGCCCGAAGCCGAGCACCGCAACGAAGAACAGCGATATGCGCGCAATGCCCGACGCGATCGCCGGCGAGAACAAGGCGACCGCGACCAGTGCGCCGAGGAAGGCGAGCCAGCCGATGGTGATGTGGATGTAGCGCACATGCCAGCGATTAAGGTTGAGATAGGCGAACAGGAAGACCAGAAGCGTGGCCGCCAGGATTGCCTCGCCCGAGGCGCGCCAGATGCGCTCGGCGCTCGTCGACATATCGAAGACTTTTGGCCAAAAACCGAAATCGATGCCGATATAGACCAGCACGGCCCAGCCCAAGGCCGCCGCGGCCGGAAACATCACGCTGCCCTTGACCACGAACAGGATGGTCAGGAACAGCGCCAACAGCCCGGCAATGCCGATGACGATGCCTTGGTAAAGCGTCAGCGAATTGACTTTGTCTTTGTAGGCGTCGGGTTCCCACAGATAGATCTGCGGCAGGTTGTCGGTGCGCAGTTCGGCGACGAAAGTGATCACGGTGCCGGGGTCGAGCGTGATGCGAAAAATATCGGCGTTGGGATTGTCCTGCCGGTCGGGCGGGTCGCCCGACGATGGCGTGATGGAAACTAGGCGCGACATGCCGAGATCAGGCCAGATCAGGCCCGAGCCGACCATACGGTAATGCGGCACGACGATGAGCCGGTCGATCTGCTCTTCGCCGTTATTGGCGAGCGCAAAGACCGCCCAGTTGCGCCCGGCTTCGCGTCCGCGCACCTCGATGCGGCGGATGATGCCGTCGGCGCCGGGCGCGGTCGAAACCTGAATGCGGCCGGTATCGGTGTGCTGGAACTCGACCGCGTCGGTGAGATCGATCGCGGCGGCGTCGGTGCGGACATTGACGGCGTCTACCGCATGCGCCGCGGAGGCGCCGAACAGCGCCGCAAGAGCGATCGCCAACATCGCGCAGAGATACGCGGCGCTTGAAGCTCCGGCGCGCAAAAATGCCAAAAGACGACCTCCGAGGCCGGCCGCGGGCGCAGTTTGCGCCGCAATCACGGAATCCCCCGACCGACTACCAAACATGCTTTGCGCCGAATTCGCGACCGCCGTCCCGCGTGTGCGCGATCCAACCAAGGCCGGGTGCGTCATGAGGCGAGACTAGTAGCGGCTGCCGTGCCGCAGGGCAAGAATTTTCCCGTTTACTTTCAAAGGGTCAGGACAGTTTCTCGGGACGTCGTTGCCGTATCGAATACGCCGCCAGTGCGGTTTCCGTGGGCGCGAAGACGGACGCAATGTCGCGGCCGCCCTGTGACAAGGCCGGCCACGATGGTTAAAATTACCGGGCGGGAGAAGAGATATGCCGCTCGCTGACGACGAAGACGCGCCGAAGAAGAAGCTCGCACATGAAATCGGGCAGGATCTGACGTTGCTGTCCGCCGCTGAGCTTGAGGACCGGATTGCGTCGTTGAAAGACGAGATCGCGCGGCTCGAAGCCGACATTACCAAAAAGCGCGCGGTGAAGTCGGCGGCCGACATGTTCTTTAAGAAATGAGAGATTTCAAGAATTTAGTCTTTTCAGGAATTCAGACTTTTCAAGAATTTAGCCGTGGATTTAGCTTTGGGCCCGTTCGTCGCTCGTGCTAAGTCTGAGAAAGATTCGCCAAGTTTCTGAGATTCCTTAACCTTTCGTTAAGCTTTCTCGTTCATTACAGAACCTGTCCATCTTCTGGACATTGAGTGGCTCCTGTCCACTCTGTTTGACGCCTCCCTGTTATCACCTTGAGCCGCCGGCAACGGCGGCTCTTTTTTATTTTTCGCGCCGTTCTCATCGTGACGTCCTAACCGTTACGTCATCCGGCAGCGCTAAGCTGGCCATAAGACGGTTATGATGGCCGGCAACTATGTCGGCAGCTTCATTGCCTTTGACGCTGGACAGTCCGCGCGTCTCGCGCGATGCTGGCGGCTGAGTGTGAGGCGTACAATGTCCGATAAGCGTGCATTGGAAGTTGGGGCGGTATCCTTCAGCGAGCGGCTGGCGAGTTCCCAGGTCTTCGCGACGCTTTTTCGCGATGGAATGGCGCTGGTTGAGGAAACCGCGAGCTATCTCGACGGCTCGGGTCGTGCGGAATCCAAGAAACTCGAGCGCAGCGCCGGTCTGGTCTACGCCACCGAGAGCATGCGGCTGACGACGCGGCTGATGCAGCTTGCTTCATGGCTGCTGCTGCACCGTGCGGTGAAAGAGGGCGAGATGACGCTCGCCCAGGCCAACAAGGAAAAGAGCAAGGTACGTCTCGCGGCCTGCGACCCGGGCGATCCTCAATCGCTGGCGTTATTGCCGGAAAAGTTGCAGGAACTGATCGCGCGGTCCACCAAACTGCAAGCCGAAGTGCGGCGGCTCGACGCCACGATGCATACGCCGCCGGACCTCAAGGTCACGGTCGACAATCCGGTCGAGCGGCAAATGGGGCTGTTGAAAGCCGCCTTCGAATCCGAGGCTTAGACCATGATCCGATAAGTTTATCGGATCTTGGTCAAGCTTTTTCCTTGGAGCATGACCTTTTCGGAAAACCGGTTTCCACTTTTCCGGATCATGCTCAAAGCTTTCGGTCCGTTACTTCTTCAAGAAGCCTTCGAACTTCTTCTGGAACCGCGACAAACGGCCGCCGCGGTCGAGCAGATGCTGCTGGCCGCCGGTCCAGGCGGGGTGCGACTTCGGATCGATATCGAGATGCAGCGTATCCCCGGGCTTGCCCCAGGTCGTGCGCGTGGTGAACTCGGTACCGTCGGTCATGATCACTTTGACGGAATGGTAATCGGGATGCGTATCGGGTTTCATGGCGTTCTTGGCGTCTTTCCGGCGCTTTTCAAAGGCCGCTTGGCAAAGGCTTATGGGCTTTGAGGAAATTTGGCGGCTGTATAACGCGCCAATGACGCCCCGACAAGCCGATGCTGCGATGATTTGCACGGCGGGCCCGCATTGCTAAAAGGGGCGCTCAAAGGGCATTGTCCGGCCCACACAGCCGGGGGGCGCGGAATTATCGATGAATTGGCGTGCCTAAATGAACTTGCGCGCCCAGAACGACGCGGCGGAGCCGGCGACGGCGGCACCGGTCGAGGTCACGATCGGGTCCTCGGCGCCGGCGGGAACGCCAGAGCAACCGGCATCCGCCGGAACCGCGGCGCCAGGCGGCCGGCGGCCTAATCTTCGGCCGCTCGCCTCCCTTCTTCCCTATATCGGCCGCTACCGAGGCCGGGCGCTCGCCGCGCTTGGCGCTTTGGTCCTTGCGGCATTAACCACGCTCGTCGTGCCGCTCGCGGTCCGGCGCATGATCGATTTCGGCTTCACCGAACGCGGCCTGAGCCTGATCAACAGCTACTTTCTGGTCATGATCGGCATCGCGGCCGTGCTCGCCTTTGCCAGCGCATCCCGTTACTACCTCGTCACCACGCTCGGTGAGCGCATCGTTGCCGATTTGCGCAGCGACGTATTCGCGCATCTGACCTCGCTGTCGGCGGCCTTTTTCGACGAGGCACGGACCGGCGAGATGATCTCGCGGCTCACCGCCGATACGACCCAGATCAAAGCCAGCGTCGGATCTTCCATTTCCGTGGCGTTGCGCAACTGCGTCCTCTTCCTCGGCGCGAGCGTCATGATGGTGGTGACGAGCCCCAAGCTTTCCTTCTATGTGCTGGTGGCGATCCCGCTCATCGTCTTGCCGCTTTACGCGTTCGGCCGCGCGGTGCGCCGCCGTTCGCGCTTCGCCCAGGATACGCTTGCCGATGCCTCGGCTTACGCAACTGAATTGATCGGGGCGATCCGCGTCCTTCAGGCGTTCACCAATGAGCGGCTTGGCATTGCGCGGTTTCGCGGCGCGGTCGAGCAGGCCTTCCGCGCCGCGCTCGAACTCGATCCGCGCGCGCGCGCTGCTCACGGGTTTTGCGATTTTTCTGGTCTCATCGAGCGTCGTCGTCGTGCTGTGGATCGGGGCGCAGGAAGTGCTCTCGCTGGAAATTACGCCCGGCCGCCTCGGCCAATTCATTCTCTATGCCGTCTTGGCGTCGAGCGCTTTGGGCTCGCTGTCGGAGATCGGCGGCGAGATCGCGGCGGCCTCGGGCGCGGCCGAGCGGCTATTCGAGATTCTCGCGATCAAGCCCGCGATCTTCCGCCCCGCGCAGCCACAGACTTTGCCCGCGCCGCCGCGCGGCGAGGCGGCGTTCGAGGACGTGCGCTTTTTCTATCCGACACGGCAGAACGCGCCAGCCCTCAATGGGGTGTCGTTTGCCGTCCGGCAAGGCGAGAAGCTTGCGATCGTCGGCCCCTCCGGTGCCGGCAAGAGCACGATCTTTCATCTCCTGCTGCGCTTCTACGATCCCACCGCGGGCCGCATTACGTTCGACGGCGTGCGGCTCAGCGATCTCGATCCGGCGGATCTGCGCGCCCGCATCGCGCTTGTGCCGCAGGACAGCGTGATGTTTGCAAGTTCGGTGCGCGACAATATCCGCTTCGGCCGCCCTGACGCTTCCGACGCCGAAGTCGCTCGCGCCGCCGAGCACGCCAACGCCGCGGGCTTTATCGCGGCGCTGCCGCGCGGCTTCGACACTCAGGTCGGCGAGCGCGGCATTACGCTCTCAGGCGGGCAGCGCCAGCGCATCGCCATTGCGCGCGCGATTTTGCGCAATGCGCCGCTCCTTCTGCTCGACGAAGCCACCTCGTCGCTCGACGCCGAAAGCGAGACGCAAGTGGCAGCGGCGCTTGCCGATCTGATGCGGGAACGCACCACCGTCGTGATCGCGCATCGGCTGGCGACGGTGCAATCCTGCGACAGAATTTTGGTGATGAACGAAGGCAGTATCGTCGAGGAGGGCACGCACCAGACGCTCGCCGCAAGCGGCGGTCTCTATGCGCGGCTGGCGAAGCTGCAGTTTCGGGATGCGTGACGCGTAATTGCTTCTCGGCGAATTGCGCATCATCCGCATCCGCGTGCTGGTAAAATTTTATCTATCCGATTAGCGAACTTGCAGCGTGCTGCATCGCAATATGCGGCCGAGACACATTTAAGAAACTCAACCCATGAATATCGTGCAAGCCAGTAAGACTCGCCGCAACACTCGCGTATGCATTTTTCCTGTCGTTACGAATTTCGAAACCATGGCGCGCCGGCCGGGCGGTCCGCCGCGCGATCAGGCTGTGCTCAATGCCAGGATAAGAGTGCAGCGGTTGTCCGGCCGCGGCAGTCGGCCGGCCACCAAGACGGCGCCGTCGCGTCGCGCGCCTTGGCTGTCGAACAAATGGGGCGTTAGTTTCAATTGAAGCGGATAGGCGCCGTAAAGCCTTTCGCGAAGCCTACGGCCGCCAGCTCATGCGGTGGATAGGCCGCCCGGTAATCGGATTTTTTCCGGCGCCGGTGATGACAAATCCGCATTTGCCGTAGAAGGCGATGGCGCGCGCATTGTCGACATTGACGTCGAGATCGAGGCCGGACGGCGAGCGCCGCCTCGCTTCGGCGACGAGCGCCAAGCCGACGCCCGAACCCCAATATTCCGGCGCCACCACGAGTTGGTCGAGATAAAGCGTGGCGGCGTCGATGGTGACGAAGCCGATTATGCGGCCGTCTGTTTCCGCAACCACGACTTCGACGACGGGCAAAAGCTCGTTGCGCCAACGTTCTCGCCACCAACCGAGCCGCGCGGCGAAATCGATTTGCGGATAGGTCGCCTGCCAAGTCCGTAGCCATAGCGCGACGGAGGCGTCTTCATCGTCCGCTATATAGGCCCGCAGCGAAATGCCGGGCGCAGCGATCACGGCGCCAAAGTTTCCTTGTTGGCTTCTTTGCCTTGGCTTCTTTGCCGGCCTCTTTGAGAAGCCTCAGTAATTCGCGGTGCATAGTGTCGTTGCCGGCAACAATTTGGCCCTTGGTGAAAATGGCGTCGTGACCGTCAAGGTCAGTGACGAAGCCGCCGGCCTCGCGCACCAGAATAATGCCAGCGGCCATGTCCCACGGCGACAGGTCGCGCTCCCAATAGGCATCGAAGCGTCCGGCCGCGATCCAGGCGAGATCGAGAGCGGCGGCGCCGAAACGGCGCAAGCCGGCGAAATGCTGCTGGGCGGCTTCGATTTCCTTGCGCCCGAGCGCGAGATCGCCGCGGCCGTAATGCGGCAGCCCGCAGGCGACGACGGCCTCCGCAAGCCGCTGCCGCCCGGCGACACGGATGCGCTGGTCGTTGAGGAAAGCGCCTTTGCCGCGCTCGGCGATGAACAGGTCGTCGTTGGCGGGGTTGTAGACGAGGCCCGCGACGATCGTGGCGTTGCGTTCGAGCGCGATCGAAACCGCGAAATGCGGAATGCCGTGCAGAAAGTTGGTCGTGCCGTCGAGCGGGTCGACGATCCAGCGATGGGTTTTGTCGGAGCCTTCGTGCGCGCCGCCTTCTTCGCCGAGGAAGCCGTAATCGGGCCGCGCCTTAGCGAGTTCTTCGCGCACGATTTCCTCGGCGCGCTTGTCGGCTGCGGTGACGAAATTGCGCGGCCCTTTGAGCGAAACCTGCAACTGCTCGACCTCGCCGAGATCGCGCTTGAGGCTGCGCCCGGCGCGGTGGGCGGCTTTGATCATCACGTTGAGGGTGGCGGAGTGAAGCATGTTGAATGGATTGCGGCTTTCCGATTGGTCTTTTGCGAAGGCCTTGCGTTCAGGGCTTTGCGTGCAGGCTTCGCGTGCAGGCCTTTCGCGTAGCCTTGGCGGCGTTTCAGTGCAAGCACAAAGGCATCGGCGGCGGATTATGGGTTCTGCTGCTGTTGTTGCGCCGCCTGGTTGCCTTTGAGCGTGTCGAGCCAGGTTTTTGCCGCTTTCTCGCCGGCCGCGCGTTTGTCAGGATCGAGCTTGTCGACGAAATCGTCGAGCGGCAGATCGGTTTCGCCGTGAGCGCGCGAAATCAGGTGCCACTTGGTCGCCTCGATCGGGTTGGCCTGAGCGCCGACGCCATTGGCGAGAATGATCGCCAGACGGTCCTGGGCGATCGGACTGTCGCGCAACGCGGCCTTGCGAAAAATCCGCGTTGCCGCCGCTTCGTCGCGCGGAACACCGTCGCCGTTATAAAGCGCGATACCATATTCGACCTGCGCGTCGGTATTGTCGGCGAGTGCGGCCTGCGCCCAGAGCTTGACCGCCTCGTGCATGTCCTTCGGCACGCCGCGGCCTTCCTTGTAGAAAGTGCCCAGCGCATATTGCGCGTCCGGGCTGCCGGCGTCGGCTGCGGTGCGCAGCAATTCGGCGGCGCGCGTGAAATCCTGCGGGAACAACTGGCCCTCGATATAGAGGAGCGCGAGATCGTAGGCGGCTTGGGCATGGCCAAGCTTGGCCGCGGAAGCGAGCCATTTGGCGCTGGCTTGGCGATCGCGCGGTCCGCCCCGGCCGGCGAGATCGAGCATCGCCAGCGCAAACATGGCGTTGCTGTCGCCGCGCGCGGCGGCAAGCTTGTACCAATCGGCAGCTTTGGTGTCGTCCTTCGGCACGCCGAGCCCATTGGCATAAAGCTCGCCGAGCAATGTCATCGACTTCGGATCCTTGTCCTGCTCGATGCGCTGCTCCGCCAGTTGGAAGGCGGTGAGGAAATAGCCGCGTTGAAAGGCGCCATAGGCCGGATCGAAGACGGCTTTGCTCATGGGTGCCGTTGTAGGCGCAGGAGGCGCGGCGGCGGTGCCTTTCGGCGCGGCTGCGGGCTTGACCGCGGGTTTGGCCGGAGGCTTGACGGCAGGATTGGCGGCAGGCACCGGCGCTGCGCCGCTCTGCGCGTGCGCCGGATGCGGAGAAACGGCCACAAGATGAGCCGCAAGCGCGACCGCGCAGCCGAAGGTCCAACCGTAGCTGGTCCAGGCATGCCTGGACTTCATCGCCCAACCGGCGCGGCGAGATATTCGCCGGCCGCCGCGATCGCCGCGGCAACGCCTTTTGGCTCCGTCCATATCCACTCACCGAGTGCGACGAAATCGGCCCCCGTGCGCGCCAGCGTCGCGACCTCGTCGGGATGATCGGCATAGCCGACGCAAGGTATTTCGAGCAGGTCCGCCCACCATAGCAAACGCTCTTCCAGTTCGTCGAACGCAAGCCTTCGGCCGCGGCGATCGGGCTCGCCGAACATCACGTAGTCGGCGCCGGATTCGCCGGCCAGCATGGCATCATGGCGGCTCCACAAGCCGCCCGCGCCGGCAATGCGGTCGGGCTTCAACAAAGGAAGCGCGGCGACGAAAGCCTCGGTACCGCTGATATGCGCGCCGTCGGCGCCGGCGCGCGCGGCGATCGCGGCATGGCCGTCGATCAGGAGCGCGACATCACGACGCTGCACCGCGGCGGCGATCGTTTTGGCAGCCTCGATCTGCTTGCGCTCGTCGCCGTCGCCAAGTCGCAGCAGAACCGCGGCGACGTCGCCGGCCGTCAAAGCAAGATCGACTTCACCGGCAAACGACGCCGGATCTTCAACGCGAGGCGTAACGAGATAGAGCCGCTGGCGCGGGGCCTCGGTTTGCGTCACGCGGCCTTCCGCTCGAGATCGGCTTTCCATTGCCCGAGCGAGGCAAGGCCGTTCATCATGGCGCGATGGCCGAAGACGCGTTGCGCGGCGGCGACGTTTTCGGATTTGCCGGACCAGGTTTTCTGCGGCGCGGCCTGCAGGGCGCGGCCGTAGGAAAAGGACAGGCGCCAGGGCAGGGGCCCCATCTTGTTCATGGCGTCGAGATGCGCGGTGGCGTCCTCGTCGGATTGTCCGCCGGACAGGAAGGCGATGCCGGGGACGGAGGCCGGCACGCAGGCTTTGAGAACTTTTAAGGTTTTCTCGGCCACTTCCGCGACCGAAGCGCGCTTACCCGATTTCTTGCCGGGCACGATCATGTTCGGCTTGAGCACCATGCCTTCGAGGGCGACGCGCTGATAATAAAGCTGCTCGAAAACCGTCTTGAGCACCCACTCGGTGATCATGGCGCAGCGATCGGCGTCGTGATCGCCGTCCATCAGCACTTCCGGCTCGACGATCGGCACGATGCCTTCTTGCTGGCACAGCGCGGCATAGCGGCTGAGCGCGTGGGCGTTGGTCATGATGCAGTCGTAGCTCGGCATATTGGCGCCGATGTCGATCACCGCGCGCCATTTGGCGAATTTGGCGCCGAGCCCGCGATATTCGGCGAGCCGTTCGCCGAGCCCGTCGAGCCCTTCAGTAATAAGTTCACCCTCGCAGAACGGCAGCGGTTTGGTGCCTTTGTCGACCTTGATGCCGGGCAGCGCACCGGCCTTTTCGATGACCTTGACCAAGGGTGTGCCGTCCTTGGCGTTTTGTCTGATCGTCTCGTCGTAAAGAATCACCCCGGAAATGTATTTCGACATCGCTTCCGAGCTGCGGAACAGCATTTCGCGGTAATCGCGCCGGCTGTCGGCGGTCGATTCCACGCCGAGCGTATCGAAGCGTTTCTTGATGGTGCCGTTCGATTCGTCGGCAGCCAGGATGCCGCGCCCGGGGGCGACCATGGCTTCGGCGACTTTGTTCAATTCGCTGAGATTCATAGCGGTCTCCTCAACGTACGGCGCCGGCGATCCGGCGGATGCGCGCTGTCCATAACCTAATCAGATGACGACGGAGATACCATGAGGACCTTGACGCCCGGCAGCGTTTTCCCCTCCAAGGATTCAAGGAACGCGCCGCCGGCGGTCGAGACATGGGTCAAGCGGTCGCGGACCGCGGCGGCGTTGAGCGCCGCCACCGTATCGCCGCCGCCGGCAAAACTGACAAGCTTTTTCGCGCCCGTCAGTTCCGCTACCGCTTCGGCCACCGCCAGCGTGCCGTTGTCGAACGGCTCGAGCTCGAAGGCGCCGAACGGACCGTTCCACACCAGCGTCTTGGTGCGGCCGAGCACCGATATGACGCGCTCGACGCTCTTCGGGCCGATGTCGAGGATCATGTCCCGTTCACCGACCGCGTCCACCGAGACGACGCGCGAGGGCGCGTGCGCGGCAAATTTCTCCGCCACGACCGCATCGACCGGCAAGACGATCTCGCGCTTCATCGCCTTGGCCTTGGCCATGATCTCGCGGGCGTTGGCAATGAGGTCGTTCTCGCAGAGCGACTTGCCGATCGCGTTGCCTTGCGCCGCGAGGAATGTGTTGGCCATGCCGCCGCCGATGATCAGCGTCTCGACCTTTTGCAGAAGGTGGCCGAGCAGATCGAGCTTGGTGGAAATCTTGGCGCCGCCGACGATGGCGGCGACGGGATGTTCGGGTGTCTCGAAAGCTTTCCGCAGCGCTTCAAGTTCGGCCTGCATGGCGCGGCCGGGATAAGCGGGGAGATTGGATACGGTCACGATGGCGGAGTTCGCCGCATGCTCGCGATGCGCGACCGAGAAGGCGTCATCGACAAAGACTTCGCCGAGCGCCGCGAGTTGCTTGGCGAATTCCTTGTCGTTCTTTTCCTCGCCGGGATGGAAGCGGGTGTTTTCCAAGCAAAGAATGTCGCCGTTTCGCATCGCGGCGATGGCGGCTTCGGCTTTCGGGCCGACGCAGTCCTCGGCGAAAGCGACGGGGCGCTTGACGATGCGCGCCACGTCGGCGGCCACCGGGCGCAACGAGTCCTTCGGGTTCGGTCCCTTGGGTCGGCCGAGATGCGACAGCAAGATCACCTTGCCGCCTTTGCCGGAAAGCTCGGTGATGGTCGGCGCGATCTCCTCGATGCGCGTCGAGTTGGTGATCTTGCCGTCCTGCATCGGGACGTTCAGGTCGACGCGCAACAATACGCGTTTGCCTTTGACGTCGGCGCTGTCGAGGCTGCGGAAGGTAGGCTTCATCAATACGTCAACACTGGAACTCATAGCACTCACGGTTAACCCAGTTTGCCCATCGCTGCCGCAGTGTCGATCATGCGGTTGGAGAAGCCCCATTCGTTGTCGTACCAGGACATCACGCGAACCAGCGTGCCGTCCATCACCTTGGTCTGGTCCATATGGAAGATCGAGGAATGGGGATCGTGGTTGAAATCGCTCGATACGTTCGGCTCATCGGTATAGCCGAGGATGCCCTTGAGCTGCTGCTCGGCGGCGCGCTTCACCGCGCCGTTGATCTCGTCCACCGTGGTCGGGCGCTTGGCAACGAACTTGAAGTCGATCACCGAGACATTCGGCGTCGGCACCCGGATGGAAACGCCATCGAGACGGCCGGCCAGCTCCGGCAAAACCAGGCCGACGGCCTTGGCCGCGCCGGTCGAGGTCGGAATGATGTTGAGCGCTGCGGCGCGCGCCCGGTACAGATCCTTGTGGATCTGATCGAGCGACGGCTGGTCGTTGGTATAGGAGTGCACCGTCGTCATGAAGCCTTTGTCGATGCCGACCGCGTCGTTGAGCACTTTGGCGACCGGGGCCAGACAATTGGTGGTGCACGACGCATTGGAGACCACGAAATGCGACTTCATGAGCTTGTCGTGGTTGACGCCGTAGACGACGGTGAGATCGACCCCGTCGGCCGGTGCTGAAACCAGAACGCGCTTAGCGCCGGCATCGAGATGTGCCGACGCCGTCTTCTTCGAGGTGAAGATGCCGGTGCATTCGAGCGCGATGTCGATGCCCAGTTCCTTCCACGGCAATTGCGCGGGGTCCCGCACCGCCGTCACTTTGATCGCGCCGTTGCCGCAACTGATGGTATCGCCTTTGACCGTCACCTCGCCGGGGAAGCGGCCGTGCACGCTGTCGTAGCGGAGCAGGTGGGCGTTGGTCTCGACCGGGCCGAGATCGTTGATGGCAACGATTTCAATGTCCTTGCGCTTGCCCTCGACTGCGGCGCGCAGGATATTTCGGCCGATCCGGCCGAAACCATTGATTGCAACGCGCACGGACATCCCGGTCTCCTTAGATGCCGCCCCTTTAGATGGCCGATGGGACGGCACCTATTTATTCACGACTTCATAGTCGAGCCAATGCCGCTTCGGCCACCTTTTCAGCGGTCAGCCCGAAATGTTGGTAAAGATCTTTGTAGGGTCCGCTGGCGCCAAACCCGGTCATGCCGACAAATGCTCCGGCGGAGCCGATGATCGCGTCCCAGCCCTGGCGGATGCCGGCTTCCACGGCGACGTTAACCTTGGCCTTGCCGATGATCGCTGCGTGCTTGGCTTCGGGCAGCGCCAGGAGAAGCTCGAAGCAGGGCACCGAGACGACCCGCGCCGAGATTTTGCGGGCAGCGAGAAGCTTCCTTGCTTCCGCCGCGATGGCGATTTCCGAGCCGGTCGCAAACAGCGAAACCACGGCCGCATCGTCGTCGGCGGCGATCAGTTCATAGCCGCCCGACGCACAGCGGTTGTGCTCGTCAAAGCCCAGACGCAGTTGCGGCAGGTTCTGCCGCGTCAAAGCGAGCACGCTCGGGCCGTCCTTCGATTGCAAGGCGAGCTGCCAGCACTCGGCGGTCTCGACCGTGTCGCTCGGCCGGAACACTTTCAGGTTCGGAATGGCGCGCAGAGCCGCGAGCTGCTCGACCGGCTGATGCGTCGGGCCGTCTTCGCCGAGACCGATGGAGTCATGCGTCATCACATGGATGACGCGCTGCCCCATCAGCGCGGCAAGGCGAATGGCCGGGCGGCAATAGTCGGAGAACACCAGGAACGTGCCGGAATAAGGCACGATGCCGCCGTGGAGCGCCATGCCGTTCATGGCGGCCGCCATGCCGTGTTCGCGGACGCCGTAATGGATGTAACGCCCGGCATAGTCCGAAGCGCTCAGCGGCTTGGTGCTCTTGGTGCGCGTGTTGTTGGAGCCGGTGAGGTCGGCCGAACCGCCGATCATTTCCGGCAGCGCCGCGGTCAAAGTTTCAAGCGCGAATTCGGACGCCGAGCGGGTCGCGATCTCCTTCGGCGTCTCGGCGAGCTTCTGCTTGACGCTGTTGACCGAAGCCGTGAGCTTGTCCTGAAAGTCGCCGCGCAGCCGCCGCTCGAACTCGGCGCGCTTGCCGGCATCGAGCGCGGCGAGGCGTTGTTGCCAAGCGGCGCGCGCCGGTTTCCCGCGCGCGCCTGCCGCGCGCCATTGTTCGAGAATGGCTGCCGGAATTTCGAAGGGCGGCGACGTCCAGCCGAGCCTTTGCCGGGCTGCTGCGATCTCATCGGCGCCGAGCGGGGAGCCGTGGGCCTTTTCGGTGCCGCCCTTGTGCGGGGCGCCGAAGCCGATCGTGGTACGGCAGGCGATCATCGTCGGCCGGTCGTTCTTCTGTGCCGCTTCGATCGCACTCGCAATCGCCGCCGGATCGTGGCCGTCGATGCGGCTCGCCGCCCAGCCGGCCGACTTAAAGCGCTTCACCTGATCGACGGAATCCGAAAGTGACGTCGGCCCATCAATGGAAATGCCGTTGTCGTCATAGAGCACGATCAGCTTTTTCAGCTTCAGATGGCCGGCAAGCGCAATCGCTTCTTGGCTGATGCCTTCCATCAGATCGCCGTCGGAGACGAGCACATAGGTCGTGTGATCGACAATCTCGCTGCCGAACAAAGCGGCGAGATGACGCTCGGCGATCGCCATGCCGACTGAGTTGCCGAGCCCTTGGCCGAGCGGGCCAGTGGTGGTTTCGACGCCCGGTGTGTGGCCATGTTCGGGGTGGCCGGGCGTGAGCGAGCCGAGCTGGCGGAAGCGCTTGATCTCCGCGATCGTCATCTTCTCGTAGCCGAGCAGATAAAACAGCGCATAGAGCAGCATCGAGCCGTGACCGGCCGACAACACGAAGCGGTCGCGATCGGGCCAGGCCGGATCGGCGGGGTCGAATTTCAGGAAGCGGGTGAACAGGACGGTCGCGACATCGGCCGCGCCCATCGGCAGGCCCGGATGGCCGGACTTCGCCTGCTCGACCGCATCCATGGCGAGCGCGCGGATGGCGTTCGCCATGCGGTCGTGATCCGCGCGGGAGGCAGGACTTGCGACAGCACTGGCGCCGGAAGCGGGAAGGTTCTGAGCCGGGGCGAGACTTGATCCCGCACTTGCGCCCGCCGCGGCAGCTCGGTCCGGCATGGTCATCGAACGGGCCTAAATGGGACAGGCCAAGATTGGACAGGCCAAACGCGGCGTGAAACTTGGCAGCCGCAGTGATGGAAACAGGCCGGGACAGATAGCATGCGAGGCCTCCAAGTCAAATGTCTGCGCCCCATGCGTCAAGTCAGGCGTTAAGTCATGCACAGGCTCGCGCAGGAAAAACCCGCAGATCGTTGACGCGTTCCCTCGATACGACGTAAAGTTCTCGCGATAAACGGTTGCTGTCGCACAATTTTCGCGTTCGGTGCGACGGCGGGGATGGCCGCGGTGAATGGCCACATGAGTGATGCCGATTCAATCGAGTCAGCGACGCGGCGCTTGGCGCTTGCGCTTGATGCTTTGGAGGCGGCGGCGGAGCGGCGGTCTGAGGCTGACCGCGGCGAGGAATTGCTCGCCGACCAGGTCCATGCGCTCGGCACGGATCGCGCGCGGCTTGCCGGCGAGCTGGATGAAGCGACGGCGCGCGCGCGCGCGCTCGAAACCGCCAACCGCGAAGTCATGGCGCGTATCGATCAGGCGATCGAAACAATTCGCGAGGTTTTGGCCGCTGACGAGTGATCTTGCAAAGGATCTTGCCGCCGGTGGGCGGCGTAACAGAGCGACCAACGGAGCGTGAGGCTTTGGCGAGATGGCTCAAGTCAATGTCACGATCAACGGACGGCAGTTCCGGATGGCTTGCGAGGATGGCCAGGAGGGTCATCTGATTGAGCTCGCGCGCGATCTCGATCTGCGCATCAGCGGGCTGCGCGGCAAATTCGGCGAGATCGGCGATACGCGGCTCACGGTGATGGCGGCGCTCACGGTCGCCGACGAGCTTGCCGAAGCGGGTCAGCGGGTGAAGCGCCTGGAAGAAGAACTCGCCGCGTTGCAGGATGCCCGCGTGCTCACCTCCGATCGTAACAAAGCCGCCCAGGCCCAGATTGCGGCGGCGCTGGGCGCCGCGGCCGAACGCATCGAAAGCATTACCAAGAAACTCAATGCGACCATCGGCAATGGCGGCGTCGCGCTCGGCTAGTTCGTTTCGCCGCACCTGCGAAGGGATGGACCAGCGGTGCCGAGAGGAAGATTGGCGTTCGCCGGCATTGCGCATTACATTGCCGATGCGGGGCTGCCTGGTGCGTAGGAGACAATTCTCCGGGGCCTTACGATCCTGAAGGGAGCTGTCCCTGGCCGGACCCCTGGGTTCGGTCACATGGCGCCCACCTACTTATGTAGGTTCCCGGGATCAGAGCTCTTACGGCCGGTGCGGCTCCGCACTTAATTTGGGTATGACGCCATCAGTGATTTCATCGGCCAGCATCGAGGAGTTCTAAGTCAGCGCTCCGCCGCGAGGCGACCGCGCGGCGCGATGCGCTCCCTGCGGATGTGCGTCAGGCTGCGGTTGCGACCATGACCGCGCGCAAATTTCCGCTGGCGACGGCGCCCGGCATGATCGTTTCCGGCTTCATGCCGATGAAGACCGAAATCAATCCGCTGCCGCTGCTGCGCAAGCTCGCGGAAGCGGGCGTGGGCCTGGCGCTGCCGGTGGTCGCCGGGCGCGGCAAGCCGCTCGTCATGCGGGCCTGGCGATGGGGCGAAGAACTCGGCTCCGGCGTCTGGGGCATCCGCGAGCCGAAGCCGCAAGCGCCGGAACTCGATCCCGACATTTTGCTGGTGCCGCTCCTGGCGTTCGACCGCGCCGGCTATCGCCTCGGTTATGGCGGCGGCTATTACGATCTCACCATCGCCGGCCTGCGCGCGCGAAAGGCCGTCACGGCCGTCGGCATTGCTTTCGCGGCGCAAGAAGTAGCGGTCGTGCCGACCACACCGCGCGACGCGCGGCTCGATCTCGTGCTAACCGAGCGCGAGATAATTGATCTTCGAGGCCGTTGAGCATGCGCATTCTTTTCATCGGTGACGTTGTCGGCCGCAGCGGGCGCACCATTGTCTATGAGCGGTTGCCGAAGCTCGTGCGCGACTGGAAGCTCGATCTCGTCGTGGTCAATGGCGAGAATTCAGCCGGCGGGTTCGGCATCACCGAGACGATCTATCGCGAACTCCTCGACGCCGGCGCCGATGCCGTCACGCTCGGCAACCACGCCTGGGATCAGAAAGAGGCGCTGGTGTTCATCGAACGCGCGCCGCGCCTGGTTCGCCCGATCAATTATCCGGCCGGAACGCCGGGCCGCGGCGCAGCCGTGGTCGAGGCCAAGAACGGCGCGCGGGTTCTGATCGTCAACGCCATGGGGCGCGTCTTCATGGATCCGCTCGACGATCCGTTCTCGGCAGTCGAGCGCGAAATCATGGCCTGCCCGCTGCAGCAAAGCGCCGACGCCGTCATCGTCGATTTCCACGGCGAGGCGACGAGCGAGAAACAGGCGATGGGCTTCTTTTGCGACGGCCGCGCGAGCCTCGTGGTCGGCACCCATACCCATGTTCCGACCGCGGATCTGCGCGTGCTGCCGGGCGGCACCGCCTTTATGAGCGATGTCGGCATGACCGGCGATTTCGATTCCATCATCGGCATGGCGAAGGACGAGCCGCTGCAACGCTTCATCCGGCGGGTGTCGTCGGCGCGGTTTGAGCCGGCGGGGGGACCTGCGACATTGTGCGGCGTCGCGGTCGAAACCGATCCGGCGACCGGGCTTGCGAGCCGCGTCGGCGCGGTGCGGCTCGGCGGCAGTCTGGAACAGGCGAAGCCGGGTTTTTGGGCTTAAACGCGCAGGCGCCTCGTCTTTATTTTCGCGGTGCGCCGTCTTATAAGGCGGGCCGCATCAATTCATCCTAATTTGCGCGCGCGAGAGCGCAAAGAGCAGCCGTACAACGCAGCTATCAAGAGCAGACCATTAAAGAGTGAACAATGGCCGGACATTCACAGTTCAAGAACATCATGCACCGCAAGGGCCGGCAGGATGCGATGAAGTCGAAATTGTTCGGCAAGCTGGCGCGCGAAATCACGGTTTCGGCCAAGCTCGGCACGCCCGATCCGGCGATGAATGCGCGGCTGCGCGCGGCGATCATCGCGGCCCGCGCCGAGAACATGCCGAAGGACAATATCGATCGCGCCATCAAGAAGGCCGCCGGCAATGACGGCGAGAATTTCGAGCAGATCAGGTACGAGGGCTACGGCCCGGGCGGTGTCGCGGTGATCGTCGAGGTTCTCACCGACAACCGCAATCGCACCGCGGGCGAAGTGCGCGCCTCCTTCACCAAAAGCGGCGGCAATCTCGCCGAGACCGGCGCGGTCTCCTTCATGTTCGATCATGTCGGCGTCATCGAATACGACGCCAAGGTCGCTGGCGCCGAAGCGATGTTCGAAGCAGCGCTCGAAGCCGGCGCCGACGACGTGGTCTCCAATGAGAGCACGCACGAGATTTACGCAGGCCAGGCCAATTTCGGCTCGGTCGCCAAGGCGCTGGAAGCCAAGTTCGGCGAGCCCAAGAAAGCGTCGCTGGTCTGGCGGCCGCAAAACACGGTGGCGGTCGACGACGAGCAGGGTGAAAAACTGCTTAAGCTAATCGACAATCTCAACGACCACGACGACGTGCAACACGTCTATGCCAATTTCGAGATATCGGACGCGCTGGTGCAGAAGATGAGCGCATAGGGCGCGATACGAATATCCGATCGCCTGAACTCAATAATTTAGCTCACCGCGAACAGCACCAGCGCCGCGACGGCGATGGCGAGCCCGGCATATTTTTTCGTATCGAGGCGTTCGCGAAAAATCGCGGCGCCGAACAGCGCGGTGAAGACAAAGCTCATCTGCGCCACCGGCACGAGAACGCTGGCGGGCCCGAGCGCAAGCCCATGCAACAGGGCGAGAAAGGCGCCGAACAGCGCCAGCGCCGCCAGCGCCGCATACGGCCAGACGCCGCGCGGAACATGAAAACCGCCGTCGCTGAACCAGCTGAAAACCGTCGCGAACGAACAGAACACCCAAGCCTGCGCCGCCACCATGGTTTCGGGGATCGCGCCTTGCTGCAGGCCGACCTTGTAGAACAAATTGGTGAGGGCCATCGCCGCGGTCGCGATCAGCACGCGTATGAGCGACGGCAAACCTGATTTGCCGCGTTCTGCGCCGGCCTCCGCGAGCAAAAGCCACACCGCGACGAATGCGCCGGCAAGCGCAAGGGCTTTTGTTACGTTGAGCGGCTCGCCCAGCACCGCAATCGCCAGCGCCGCGGTGATCGTGAAATTCAACCGGAAGATCGGCGCATTGGTGCTGACCGCGCCGCCCTGCAAGCTGCGGGTAAAATTGAACAGCGCAATAAAAAGAAAAAATCCGGCGAGTCCGCCCCAGAGCGCCGAGGCATGCGGGTGAAGCGTGCCGGTCAGCCAGGCATAGAGCGTCACGCCCGGACAGAAAATCCAGGCCTGCGACATCAGGAATTCGCCGGCCCTGAAGCCCGCCGCGGCGCCGCGCTTATAGATGAGATCGCTCACGCCGAAGCAAAGCATGGCGCCAAGCGCAAAGCCGATACCGGGTGTCATGCTATTCCGCGCGGGTTCAAGGAGGGTGCGGGACAGGCACCGGGGGGTGCGAGATAAGTCATTGATGCGCCTCCTTATCAGCCTGTGCGCAGCCCGGCGAGGCGCGCTCAAGCATTGCGGCCATTCCCGAATTAAAATGCTATCTACAGATTTATGGACCCGCGCCCGATTCGCATCCTCGGCATCGATCCAGGTCTCCGCCGCACCGGCTGGGGCGTGGTCGAGATCGAAGGCAACCGGCTGTCCTTTCTCGGCTGCGGGTCGGTGCTGACCAACGATCGCGAGGCGCTCGCGGTGCGGCTCCTCACCATCCACGATGGGTTGATGCGCATTCTCGACGAGTTTCGGCCCGACGAAGCGGCGGTCGAGACGACCTTCGTCAACAAGGATGCCGCAGCGACGCTCAAGCTCGGCCAGGCGCGCGGCATCGCCATGGTGGTGCCGGCCAGGGCCGGCGTGCCGGTCGCCGAATATGCGCCGAATTTGATCAAGAAAAGCATCGTCGGCTCGGGCCACGGCGACAAGGTGCAGGTGCGGATGATGATCGGCGTGCTGCTGCCGAAGGCCGATCCGGCGTCGCACGATGCCGCCGACGCGCTCGCCATCGCCGTGACGCATGCGCATCACCGCAAGAGCGTGGTACTGCATGCGGCGCTGAAGGTGGCGGCGTCAAAGGTTGCGGCCCGATGATCGGCAAGCTCAAAGGCGTGATCGACAGCTATAGTGAGGACGCCATCATCCTCGACGTCAACGGCGTCGGCTATCTGGTGCATTGCTCGACACGCACCTTGCAGGAACTGCCGCGCGCCGGGGAGGCGGCGACGCTGTCGATCGAGACGCATGTGCGCGAGGATCAGATCCGGCTGTTCGGGTTCACCAGCGACGTCGAGCGCGAATGGTTCAAGCTTCTGCAAACCGTGCAGGGTGTCGGCACCAAAGTCGCGCTTGCCGTGCTTGGGACCCTTAAGCCCGCCGATCTCGCCTCGGCGATCGCGATGCGCGACAAGGCCATGGTAGCGCGCACACCGGGCGTCGGGCCGAAAGTTGCCGAGCGCATCGTCACCGAGCTGAAGGACAAGGCGCCGGCCTTTACCGATGTCGATCCGGCTTTGGTGCGGCTCTCCGGCGCGCTCGATGAGAAACGCGCGCCGCGCCCGGTGGCGGATGCGGTTTCGGCGCTCGTCAATCTGGGCTATGCGCTGCCGCAGGCCGCCGCCGCCATTGCTGCTGCCGCCCGCAGCGCCGGCGAGGGCGCGGAGACGACGACCCTGATCCGGCTGGGTTTGAAGGAACTGGCGAAGTGAAGCGCGGCAAAAAAACCGACACAAAACTCGGCAAAGCCGAGAAAGACCTGATCGCTGCCGCGACTGCGGCGATCAAGGAGCGCTACCGCGACGACTGGCAGGAAGTCGGCGCGGCTTTGCGCACGCGCTCGGGCACGATCTTCACCGGCGTCAATCTCGACGCTTATCTCGGGCGCATGGCGGTTTGCGCCGAGGCGGTTGCGCTCGGGCGCGCCGTCGTCGATCTGGGCGACGCCGGAATCGACATGATTGTCGCGGTGCGGCATCCGCCGCCGCATGAGAAGGATCAAACAATCAAGGTCGTGTCGCCCTGCGGCGCCTGCCGCGAATTGATTTTCGACTATGATCGCAACGCGCGCGTGATCGTGCCGAACGGCAAAACGCCCATAGTGGTGCCGATCGCCGATCTTCTGCCCAACAAATATAACCGGGGGTCGGAGCGGTGAGCACGAGCCCGAGCAATCTTGGCCGCAAGTTGGTGACGCCCGAACGCCGCGAGGAAGACGCGGCCGAGGCAAGCTTGCGCCCGCAGCGGCTCAGTGAATTTGTCGGCCAGGAGCAGGCGCGAAAGAATCTGAGCGTGTTTATCGCGGCCGCCCGTGCGCGGCATGAGGCGCTCGATCACGTCTTGTTCGTCGGCCCGCCAGGCCTCGGCAAGACCACGCTGGCGCAGATCGTGGCGCGCGAGCTCGGCGTCAACTTCCGCGCCACGTCAGGGCCGGTCATCGCCAAGGCCGGCGATCTCGCGGCGCTTCTCACCAATCTCGAAGAGCGCGACGTGCTCTTCATCGACGAAATCCATAGGCTCAATCCGGCGGTCGAGGAAGTGCTCTATCCGGCGATGGAGGATTTTCAGCTCGATCTCATCATCGGCGAGGGACCGGCGGCGCGCTCGGTCAAGCTCGATCTGCAAAAATTCACGCTGGTCGGCGCGACGACGCGCGCCGGGCTTCTGACCAATCCGCTACGTGATCGCTTCGGCATTCCGGTGCGGCTCAATTTCTATTCCGTGGCGGAGCTCGAACAGATCGTCAATCGCGGCGCCCGCGTGCTCGGCATGAAAGTCACCGCGGACGGCGCCAACGAGATCGCCCGCCGCGCCCGCGGCACGCCGCGCATCGCCGGCCGGCTGTTGCGCCGGGTGCGCGATTTCGCTTCCGTCGCCGGCGCCGCAGCCGTGGACCGCGCGGTCGCCGACACGGCGCTCGCCGCGCTCGAAGTCGACGCCGCCGGTCTCGATGCCATGGATCGCCGCTATCTCAACACCATCGCGGTGAGCTATGGCGGCGGCCCGGTCGGCGTGGATACGATGGCGGCGGCCCTGTCCGAGCCGCGCGACGCGATCGAAGACATCATCGAGCCCTATCTGATCCAATGCGGATTCTTGCAGCGCACGCCGCGCGGGCGGTTGATCACGAGCCACGCCTTCCGGCATCTCGGCCTCGCCGAACCGACCCGCGATCCGGCGCAATTCGGGTTGTTCGGCGCGGACGATGAGTGAGGCCAAGAGGCTATGACGCAAGCCTACGAGGGCGGCTGCCATTGCGGACGCGTGCGCTTTCGCGTCACGGCCGATCTGTCGCGCGTCACCGAATGCAATTGCTCGATTTGCGCCATGAAGGGCTTCTTGCATCTCATCGTGCCGCCCGACGCATTCGAGCTTCTAAGCGGCAAGGATGCCTTGACGACCTATCGCTTCAATACCGGGACCGCGGCGCATACGTTCTGCGCGACCTGCGGCATTCATCCGTTCTATGTGCCGCGCTCGGACCCCGATAAGATCGACGTCAATGTCCGCTGCCTCGACGGCGTCGATGTCGCAGCTCTCGACATCAAGCGTTTCGACGGCCAGAACTGGGAACACGCCATGACCGAACGGGTGCCGTGGAGATAGTATGAGTAACGTTCATCTCGACGGCGAAATCCGCGATGGCCGGCACGTGCTCACCGTGCGGGTCTATTACGAGGACACCGATTTCACCGGCATCGTCTATCACGCCAATTATCTGCGCTATATGGAGCGCGGCCGCACCAATTATCTCCGCCTGATCGGTGCCGATCACCGCGCGCTGTTCGAGCAGACCGAGAAGGAAGCACCCGGTTTCGCCTTTGTCGTCCGCTCGATGAATATCGATTTCTTCAAGCCGGCGCGCATGGACGATGTGCTTGAAATCGTCACCGAGCCGGAAGTCGTCAAGGGCGCCTCGACGACGGTGCGCCAGCGGGTGATGCGCGGCGAGGAGCTTCTGGTCGAAGCGCATGTCCGCGTCGCCTTTATCAGTGGCGGCCGGGCGCGGCCGATCCCGAAGCCGTTGCGCATCGCGATGAAGGCCGATCAGGATGTGATCCAGTCCTGATCGCAGCCTAACAAATCGGGTGGCGAAGTGCCCAGGGTGAGCCTTATATCTGGTCCATGACCAACTCTCATTTCGGCTTTGCTTTATTCGACACGGCGATCGGCCAGTGCAGCATCGTCTGGAACGAGCGCGGCGTCGTTCGCACCCGGCTCCCGGAGGGCGGCGCGCATGCGGCCAGAGACCGGATTGCGCGCCGCTATCCGGCGGCGCGCGAAACCACGCCGCCTGAAGACATCAAGCGCGCGATCGACGATATGGTCGCGCTGCTCGGTGGCGAGCCGAAAGATCTGAACGGCGTGAAGATCGACACGACGGGCGTGCCGGATTTCGATCGCCAAGTCTACGACATCGCGCGCACCATTCCGGCAGGCAAAACCATGACCTATGGCGAAATTGCCGAACGGCTCGGCGATCGCGCGCGCTCGCGCGAGGTCGGCCAGGCGCTTGGGCAAAATCCGTTTCCGATCATCGTGCCGTGCCACCGCGTGCTGGCGGCCGGCGGCAAGACCGGCGGCTTCTCGGCGCCCGGAGGCGTCAGCACGAAAATGCGCATGCTGACCATCGAAGGCGCACATCCCGAAGCATCCGCCGCGACCGATCAATTGCCGTTATTCGATCAACTGCCGCTCCTGGCGCAGAGCCGTTCACCACGCCGCCGCCAAGCCTAAACGGCGCATCGACGCCAGCTGGCGCTTGATGTAAATCCTATTCACATGAACTGGTCCAAGGACGAGCGCGCCGAGCCGCGCGGCTATCACCACGGCAATCTGAAAGAGGCGCTCATTCGCGCCGCGCTTGAGCTCATTGCGCAGAAAGGACCCGCCGGCTTCACTTTCGCGGAAGCCGCGCGCTGGGCCGGCGTCAGTCCCGCGGCGCCCTATCGCCACTTTCGCGATCGCGACGCATTGATGGCCAGTGTCGCGCTGCGGGGCTTCGAGAAATTCGAACTGATGCTGGCGCGCGCCTGGGACGATGGCCGTCCCGACGTGTTCGCGGCCCTCGACCGGCTCGGCAAAGCCTATCTCGAATTCGCGCGCACCGAGCCGGCCTACTATTCGGCGATGTTCGAGGCCGGCATCCCGCCCTCGATCAGTCCCGAATTGCGTGAGGCCGGTGACCGCGCCTTTGCCGTGCTGCGCGGTGCAGCCGAAAAGCTCTGCGCGCAATTGCCGGGGCGGAGCCGTCCCCCGGCATTGATGGTCGCGCTCCACATCTGGGCGATGTCGCACGGTATCGCCTCGCTGTTCGGGCGCGGCGATGCTGCGCACCGCACGCTGCCGATGACGGCAGACGAACTCTTGGAGGCCGAAGTTCTTGTCTATCTGCGGGGCCTCGGTCTGTCCGCCGGCAAGACCGATCGCCCGGCTTAGATCTGGAAGTCTTTAGGTCTGGAAGTCCCTAGATCTGGAAGTCTTAGATTCTGGAAGTTCTGCCAAAATGCCGCACGCCGGCTTTGTCCCAGCCGGGTCTTGACACTTCCAAAAGTGAATGTAAATGTAATTTACATTCACACGCGAGGTAACTTGCCATGCCCATCGCAGCCAAACTTGATGAGTTCGGAAAACCTGCCTGGATTGTCCTGATGATTCTCGGCTTCTTCGCCTGGTGGCCGCTGGGCCTGGTCATCCTCGCCTTCATGGTCGGGAGCGGACGGATGGGTTGCTGGAGTCACGGCATGAGCCGCTGGCAGAACAAGATGGACCGTATGCAGGCGAAAATGGATCACATGCGCGCCTATTCGAGCGGCTGCGATTGGTGGGGGCGGCAGTCGAGCGGCAACCGCGCCTTCGACGATTATCGCAGCGAAACGCTGCAGCGGCTCGAAGAAGAGCAGCGCGAATTCAAGGAGTTCCTGCAGCGGTTGCGCTTTGCCAAGGACCGCGATGAATTCGATCAGTTCATGACCGAGCGGCGTAACCGCCCGCCGCAGCAGGACGCCGCCCCGCCGCCGGCCCCGCAAAATTGAATCTGCGTTCCTGACCTTCATCGGCCGATTGCAAAGAGGGCCGTCCGTCTCGCGCAGAGGCGGGCGGCCCGCTTAGCTTTAAAGCCACCGCACCCGCTTCGCCGCCGATCTTAACGCCCCGTTAAGCATAGTCGGGCTTGCTTAGGCACAAACGACCGGTGTTGCGCCCTAGTTTGGTCACGTTTCGCGAATGATTACGGGCCGCCGGTGACGGGCCGGCTCGGGACCTCGCGAAAAAACGGGTTTTGGTCGGCGCGCGCGAAGTGGCGGCCTGTCATGACCTATGGTAGCCGCAAGCTACCGCCAGCAAAGTGCGCCGCCCCGGTCATGGTTTCGCTTATGGCCTTGCTTGGCCTCGCTTTCGACCCTTCCGGTCGGATCGCCGAAAGGACGTTCCATGAACCCAGCCGACGTCGCGCAGTCGGTCGCGCCGCTGACATCGTCCAATCTCTCGCTCTTCCACCTGTTCTTGCACGCCCATTGGGTGGTCGAGTCGGTGATGGCGGGGCTATTGGTATGCTCGGTTTGGGTGTGGGCTATCGCGATCGACAAGACCCTGCTGTTCGCGCGCTTGCGCCGCTCCGGGGATCATTTCGAGGAGGCGTTCTGGTCCGGCCAGTCGCTTGAGGAGCTTTACAAATCGCTCGCCGCCGATCCGGGCCATTCGACCGGGGCGCTGTTTGTCGTCGCCATGCGGGAGTGGAAACGCAGCCTCGAGGGCCACGCCCGCTCCTTTGCCGGCCTGCAAATGCGCATCGAGAAGGTGATGAGTGTCGCCATCGCGCGTGAGGTCGAGAACATGGAACGGCGGCTTTTAGTCCTGGCGACGGTCGGCTCGGCCGGCCCCTTCATCGGCCTGTTCGGGACCGTGGTCGGCATCATGACGAGCTTTCAGTCGATCGCGGCCTCGCAGAATACCTCGCTTGCGGTGGTGGCGCCCGGCATCGCCGAATCGCTGTTTGCGACTGCAATTGGCCTCGTTGCCGCCATTCCGGCGACGATTTTCTATAATAAGTTCATCAGTGAGGTGAACCGGCAGGCCCAGCGGCTGGAGGGCTTTGCCGACGAGTTTACCGCGATCCTGTCGCGGCAGATCGACGAGCGCGGCTGAGGCGGGGGTCAGGGTCCGGCGAGGGCGGTGAGGACGGGGACATGGCGGCAAGCAATGTAGGCGCTGCCTTGGCCGGCGGACGCGGCAGGCGCGGCCGGCGGCGCGCGGTCATGAGCGACATCAACGTGACGCCGTTCGTCGACGTCATGCTGGTGCTGCTGATCGTGTTCATGGTGTCGGCGCCGCTTCTGACGGTCGGCGTGCCGCTCGACCTGCCGCAGAGCCAGGCCAAGGCGCTGCCGCAGGACAACGAGCCGCTGACCGTTTCGGTCACCGTCGACGGCCAAATTTTCCTGCAGAAGGATCAGGTCCAGCTCGACGCCCTGATCCCCAAGCTCAAGGCAATCATCGACGCGCGCGGCGGCAACGCTCGACAACACGATTTATGTGCACGGCGACAAGAAGGTTGACTACGGCACGATGATGCGCGTGATGGGGCGCATTTCCGGGGCCGGCTACCATAAGGTCGCGCTTGTGACCGAGGTCGAGCAGGGCGGCCCATGAAGCTTTGGCCATGACCATATCGTGCATCGCCCACGCCGTGGCGCTCGGCTTTGCGGTCGTCGCGATCTCGGCGCAGCCGATGGATGTCGCCGCCGGTGGAGATGCTCGCCGACCCAGATCATTTCCGAGAAGGATTTCTCGCAAATGACCAAGGGCGTCAAAAACGCCCCGCAGCTGAAAATCCCGGATTTGAAGCCGCTCGCCGACAAGGTGGACCAGGAAAAATCGGTGGACCAGCTCGCGCCCAAGGCCGTCGACAAGCCGGCGATCACGACCGATTCGAAATCCGCTCCGACGCCGAAGACGGATACGTCCAAGCCCGATGCCAAAGCCGCGTCCAAGCGCAGCAAGCCCGACCCGAAGGCGGACGCCAAAGCCGATCCCAAGCCTGACCAGAAGCCCGATCAGAAACAGGCCGACAAGCCGAAGACGCCCGACTACAAGCCCGATCAGATCGCCAATCTGCTGAAGAAGGACGCGGCCAAGGATGCCGCCAAAGCCGAACGACAATTCGGCGCAGCAGAAAGCAGAACGCGCCGAAATTCGACGCCAATCAGGTGGCGCAGCTGCTCGACAAGCGCGACCCGCAGCGCCAGCTTGCTTCCGCCCCATACGATCAACGACAATGTCGACGCTTGGCACCGCAACGGCGCGCAAGACGCGCAGCTTATCACAGAGTGAGATCGATGCTTTGACAGCGCGTGTATCTCGAGTTGCTGGAGCCCGCCGCCGGGCGTTGACGCTGCAATCCAAAATCATGTGTACTTCGCGTCTTGTTCAAACAGGACGGTTCGCTGGCGGCGCGAGCCAGTTCTGGTCGAAGGCACGGCCTCTGCGCTTGGTCCGGCGTTGGCCGAGAGCGCAAAGCGCGCGCTGCTGCAGTGTCAGCCTTTCACGATGCTCAAACCCGAGCATTACGATCAGTGGAAAGTACTTGATGCTCGAACTTCAATCCCACGACTGATCGGCGGCTAACCGGACAATTAATCATCATGACGATTTGCATGATCCTCACGATCCGAAATTAGTTAAGCCAGGACTTTTCGTCACGCGGCGCGCGCGCTGGCGCTTGGCGCCATTGGCTTGACGCTGTCGACGCGCTACGCCGCCGCGCATGACCGCAGCTTGACTATTCAGCCGGGCGAATTCCAGCCGATACCGATCGCGATCCCAAAATTTATCGCCGGCACTTCCGGCGACGGTGACACCGCAAACGGTGTCACGCAAATCGTCACCGCCAATCTGCAAAGAAGCGGTCTGTTTACGCCCATCGATCCCGCCGCATATACCGAAACGTTAGCCAGTGTCGACAGCGTGCCGACATTTCAGAGCTGGCGCGTCGTCAATGCGCAGGCGCTCGTCTCCGGCGCCATCACCCGGCAGAACGACGGGCGGCTGAAAGCGGAGTTCCGGCTGTGGGACGTGCTCGCCGGCCAGCAATTGGACGGCAAGCAATATCTGACGACGCCGGACAATTGGCGGCGCATCGCGCACATCATCTCGGATGCGATCTATGAGCGGCTCACCGGGCTCGGCGGCTATTTCGACAGCCGCGTCGTGTTCGTCGACGAGACCGGCCCGGGCGACCGGCGCATCAAGCGGCTCGCCATCATGGATCAGGACGGCGCCAATGTGCGCTATCTCACCCGCGGCGACGATCTTGTGCTCACCCCGCGGTTCTCGCCCTCGACCCAGGAAATCACCTACATGGCCTATGGCCAGGGCGACCCGCGCGTCTTTCTCTTCAATATCGAGACCGGCCAGCGCGAAGTCGTCGGCAACTTCCCCGGCATGAGTTTTTCGCCGCGGTTTTCGCCGGACGGCCAGCGCGTCATCATCAGCCTGCAACAGGGCAGCAATTCCAACATCTTCGTCATGGATTTGCGCTCGAAGGCGACGACGCGGCTCACCGACACGCAAGCGATCGACACCGCGCCGTCCTACTCGCCCGACGGCAACCAGATTTGCTTTGAATCCGATCGCGGCGGCCGCCAGCAGATCTACGTCATGCCTGCGACCGGCGGGCAGGCGCAGCGCATCAGCTTCGGCGACGGCAGCTATTCGACGCCGGTCTGGTCGCCGACCGGCGAGTGGATCGCCTTCACCAAGCAGACCCCCGACGCCTTCGCCATCGGCGTGATGAAGCCTGACGGCTCCGGCGAGCGCATCCTGACATCCGGGTTTCACAATGAAGGGCCGACATTCTCGCCAAACGGGCGCGTCATCATGTTCTTCCGCGATCCGGGTGGAACGTCGGGGCCGTCGCTCTATTCGATCGACATTTCGGGCCGCGCCGACCAGCGGATTCCGACGCCGAATTACGGGTCCGATCCGGCTTGGTCGCCGCTATTGTCATAAGGGCTGTCGCGGTTCCATATGGTCGCCGTATTGAGGCCGCATTAACCATTGCAAAAGCTTTCCGGGGAATCCGCGGGGTCGAGGCTTCTTTGCAAGGTCGCATCAAGGTTGACGGAACCTTCGTTTAACGAAGGCGCTGCTAGACCCGTTCAAAGACCAACACGTCTCTAAGACCAACCATGTCTCAAAGACCAATATGTCCGGCCACAATGCAGGTTTGGTAAGTAATGGAGGCACCGGAATGAACATGGCGAGTATCATCCGCGGCGCCAAATTCGCAGCCGTTGTCCTGGCGGCGCTCGCGATAGCGGGCTGCGCCAAGAACGCCGATCAAAATGGCCTGAATGCCGGGGCGGCGACGCCCGGCAGCCAGCAGGACTTCGTCGTCAATGTCGGGGACCGGGTGTTCTTCGAAACCGATTCCTCGGAATTGACGGATCAGGCCCGCGCCACGCTCGACAAGCAGGCGCAATGGCTCAACAACTACAACCGCTATTCCTTCACCGTTGAAGGCCACGCCGACGAGCGCGGCACGCGCGAATACAACATCGCGCTCGGCGCCCGCCGCGCCGAGACCGTGCGGCAGTATCTTGTCTCGCGCGGCATCGGCGCGCAGCGCATGCGCACGATTTCGTACGGCAAAGAGCGGCCGGTCGCCTTGTGCAACGACATATCCTGCTGGTCGCAGAATCGTCGCGTGGTGACCGTGCTCGATCAGAGCTCGTAGCGGACGGCCTCAAAGCTAGAATACGAAGCAATCGGCGCCGTCATGGCGCCGATTGCATTTTCATGCCGCGTTGCCCGTGGCTTGGTTCCGCCGGTGATATTTCGCCTTGCCAAGGCGCGACCGAAATCGGATCGTGGCGGGCGCGTCGCGCCGCCGTATTGATTGCGTCATTATCCTTCGCTTCTTGCAGACGATTTGAAGAGGGTGCCGGCCCCATGTCTTCTGTTCGCCTAATGTCTTCCATTCGCCTCATGCCTTCTATTCGCCTCATGTCCTCTGCTCGCGTTATGTCATTTGCGCGCCTTGTGACTTCCTCTCGCGTCGCCCGCGTGCTGTTTCCGCTGGCGCTCGCCGCCGCTCTCACCGCCTGCGGCCAGGGCAACGAATACGCCGCGCCGCCGCCGCCCAAAGTCAGCGTTGCGGCACCGGTCGCGCAGGACGTCACGCGTTATTACGAGTTCGACCGGCAACACGGCCGCCGTCAATTCCGTCGATCTGGTCGCGCGCGTGCAGGGCTTCGTGCAGGCGATCAGCTATACCGACGGCCAATTTGTGAAGAAGGGCACGTCGCTGTTCACGATCGAACCGCAGCCGTACAAGCTCAAAGTGGACGCAGCGAAAGCTTCCGTCACCAGCGCGCAGGCCACTCTGTTGGTCAAGCAGCAGGACTTTGCGCGCCAGGCCGATCTGCTGCAGAGACAGGTCTCCGCGCAAGTGAGCTATGATCAGGCGCTGGCAGCGCGTGATTCCGCGCAAGCCGCCGTGCAATCGGCGCAGGCCGATGAGCAGCAGGCCGAGATCAATCTCGGTTACACCGACGTCACCGCGCCGTTCGACGGCGTTGTCACCGCGCGCCAGGTGTCGATAGGCCAGCTCGTCGGCGCCAACTCGCCGACGACTTTGTCCACCATCGTCCAGCTCGATCCGATCTGGGTGAATTTCAACGCCAGCGAGCGCGATGTGCTCGAGGTGCGTGAGTTCCTTGCAAAGGAAGGCCGGACCACGGCGACCCTGTTGGGCACGCCGGTTGAAATCGGATTGCAGACGGAGGAGGGCTATCCGCATGCCGGCAAGCTCGACTACGTGGCGCCCGATGTCGATCCTTCGACCGGGACGCTGGCGGCCCGCGCCATCCTGGACAATGCCAACCGCGTTTTGTTGCCGGGATTTTTCGTGCGCATCCGCATTCCCGGCAAGCCGCGGCCTGCGTTCTTGGTGCCCGACATTGCCATCGGCAGCGACCAGGGCGGCCGTTATGTCCTCGTCGTCAACAAGGACAATATTGTCGAGCAGCGCAAAGTCGAACCGGGGCAATTGGTCGGCGATCTGCGCGTGATCGAGCAAGGTCTCGGCAAGGACGACCGCGTGGTCGTCGGCGGCATCATGCAGGCCATCCCGGGCCAGAAGGTCGACGCCGAGGCAAGCTCGGCGCCGGCCGCGAAATAGCGAAGCGATCCGCGATGATCTCGAAATTCTTTATCGAGCGCCCGGTTCTCGCGAACGTCCTCGCCATCCTGATGGTTTTGATCGGCGCGGTCGCGGTCTATGACCTGCCGATCGCGCAATATCCCGACGTCGTGCCGCCGACCGTGCAAGTGACGACGCGCTATCCCGGCGCCAGCGCCCGCACCTTGATGGATACGGTGGCGCTGCCGATCGAGCAGCAGGTCAACGGCGTCGAGAACATGATCTATATGCAATCGATGAGCGCAAGCGACGGCAGCTATACGCTCACGGTGACCTTCAAGATCGGCACCGATCTCGATGCCGCGCAGATCCTGGTGCAGAACCGTGTCTCGGCCGCGATCTCCGCGTTGCCGCAGGCGGTGCAGGCGCAGGGCGTGACGGTGCAGAAGCGCTCCACCGCGATCCTGCTCTTCGTCACCTTGACCTCGCCGGACAACCGATACGACAGCCTCTATCTCGCCAATTACGCCACCATCAATCTGCGCGACGAGCTGTCGCGGCTGCCCGGCGTCGGCAATGTCAACGTGTTCGGCGCCGGCCAATATTCGATGCGGGTCTGGCTCGACCCGGAAAAGCTCAAAGCGCGCAGCTTGAATGCGCAGGATGTCGTTTTAGCGCTGCAGCAGCAGAGCCAGGAAGTGACGGCCGGGCAGGTCGGCATGCCGCCGACGCCGCCGGGTCGATTTCCAGTACACCATCGATCTGGCGGGCCGGCTCACCGACGTCGATCAATTCGCCAACGTCATCGTCAAGACCGGCGACAACGGCCAGATCACGCGCGTACGCGACGTCGGGCGCGTCGAGCTCGGCGCGCAGACCTACAGCCAGGCTTTCACCTTGAGCGGCCAGCAGGCCGCCGGCATCGGCATCTACCAATTGCCCGGCGCCAACGCGCTCGACGTCGAGCAGGCGGTCAAAGCCAAAATGACCGAGCTGGCGCGCGCATTCCCGCAAGGGCTCGACTATTCCATTCCGTTCGACACCACGGTGTTCGTCAAAGCCTCGATCCATGAAGTCTACAAGACGCTGATCGAAGCGGCCGTGTTGGTGCTGATCGTGATCCTGGTCTTCCTCCAAGACTGGCGCGCCATGCTGGTGCCGGCGACCACCGTGCCGGTGACGATCATCGGCGCCTTCGCCATGATGTGGGCGCTCGGCTTCACCGTGAACTTTTCGACTTTGTTCGCCATCGTGCTGTCGATCGGTATCGTGGTCGACGACGCCATCGTCGTGGTCGAGGGCGCCGCGCATAACATCGAAAAAGGCATGAGCGGGCATGATGCGGCGATCCGCGCCATGAACGAATTGTTGGGGCCGATCATCGGCATCACGCTGGTGCTGATGTCGGTGTTCCTGCCGGCGGCATTTTTGCCGGGCCTCACCGGGCGCATGTATGCGCAATTCGCGCTGGTGATCGCGGCGACCGCGCTGCTCTCGGCCATCAACGCCATCACGCTCAAACCGACGCAGTCGGCGATGTGGCTGCGGGCTCCCGTTCCGCCGGAACAGCGCAATGCCTTCTATCGCGGCTTCAACGCCATCTATGGCCGCCTGGAAAATCGCTATGCGGGCCTGATCGGCTATATGGCGGCCCATGCCGGCCTGATGACGCTGATCGCCTTTGCGATCATGGCGGTCGCCTTCTACGGGCTCTCGCGCGTGCCGACCGGCTTTCTGCCGATCGAAGATCAAGGCTATGTGCTGGTCAGCGTCCAGCTTCCCGACGGCGCAGCGCTCGAGCGCACGCGCAAGGCGCTCGATCAGGTGTCGACGATTGCCGGCAAGGATCCGAGCGTCGCGCAGGTCATCGCCATTTCCGGCATTTCCGTTCTCGACAACAGCGCGCCTCTGGCCAATGCCGGTGTCGCCTATGTCGTGCTCAAGGACTGGGGCGAGCGCGACGACTTGCGCACGATCTTTAATCGCCTGACGCCCGCGCTCGGTGCCGTCGACGGGCGCGTCAACGTGTTGCCGCCGCCGCCGATCCAGGGCATCGGCAATGCCGGCGGTTTCTCCTTTCAAATCGAACTGCGCGACGGCTCGACCGATTTCGAGAAGCTGCAAAGCATGACCAATGCCGTTGTCGCCAATGCGCAATCGCAGAGCGCGCTACAGCGCGTCGCGACCTCGTTCCGCGCCACAGCGCCGCAATTGCGCATCGATGTCGATCGGGTCAAGGCGGAGACCGTGCACGTGCCGGTCGATCAGGTGTTTTCGACGCTCGCCACTTATCTGGGCTCGACCTATGTCGGGCAGTTCAACAAATTCGGCCGCGTGTTTCAGATCTATGCGCAGGGCGATGCGCAATTCCGGCTGCGGCCGCGCGACATCGAAAATCTCTCGGTACGCAATCTGCAAGGCAACATGATCCCGCTCGGCACGCTGGTGAAGGTTACGCCGGTGGTCGGCACGCCGCTGATCGGCCTCTACAATCTCTATCCGTCGTCGACCGTCATCGGCTTGCCGGCGGCGGGCTTCTCGTCGGGCCAGGCGATCCATTTGATGGAGGAGAATGCGGCGAAAACGCTGCCGCCGGGCTCGGGCAGCGAGTGGACCGCGATGTCGTACCAGGAAAAAATCGTCGGCAATCAGATGTATTTCGTGTTCGCGATGGCGATGCTGCTGGTTTATCTGGTGCTGGCCGGCCAATACGAGAGCTGGTACTCGCCGCTCGCGGTGATCCTGTCGGTGCCGCTGGCGCTTACCGGACCGGTTTTGGTGCTCGAAGGGTTGCGCATCGACAATAATCTCTACACCCAGATCGGTCTGATCCTCCTCATCGCGCTATCGGCGAAGAACGCCATTCTGATCGTCGAGGTCGCGCGCGAGCATCGCGTCCGCGACGGCAAGCCCATTGTCGAAGCGGCGGTGGATGCCGCCCGTGCGCGCTTCCGCCCGATCCTGATGACGTCGTTTGCCTTCATCCTCGGCGTCGCGCCGCTGGTGATCGCCAGCGGCGCCGGCGCCAGCGCCCGCAAATCGATCGGCATCACCGTGTTCAGCGGCATGATTGCGTCGACCTGCCTCGCTGTTCTATTCGTTCCGTCGCTGTTCGTCGTTATTCAGCGCTTTGAGGAATGGCGCGCCTCCCACAAAAGCCCGCGCATTCAGCCGGCGGAATGAGCACGGCGGCAAGGGGGCACCAGGCGATCACGATGAAGGCTGGAAGCGGCCGTCATCGGGCCACAGTCACAATTTGGACGCAGGGCGCAGTATGTTAGCGGCCGGGATAGCACCGAAAATGCCGAAAGCGATGATCCGCAGTCATTCCTCGCTCGCGTTTGCCTTGCTCGCGTTTGCAGGTTGCTTGCTCGCGCTTGCGGGCACGCTATGGGCCGGCGCCGCCCGAGCCCAGATGTCGGAATCCGACTTGCTGATGCGTATCGACCATCTCGAGGCCCAGGTCCGCGATCTCACCGGCACCATCGAGCAATTGCAGTATCGCAACAAGCAGCTCGAGCAACAATTGCAGCAGGCGCAGGCTGCGGCGCCAAACGCGGCGCAAGCGCGGCCGAATCCGCAATACGCCCCGCCGCCGCAGGCGCAGCAATATCCGGCGCCACCATCGGGCCCGCAATATTCGCAAGCTCCCACGGCGCAATATTCGCCGCCGCCTGGCCAGTATTCGCCACCGGGTCAATACTCGCCGCCGCCACCACAGGCCCAATATTCCCCGGCGCCGCCGCCGCAATATACTCCGCCGCCTCCCGCGACGACCGCGGCCGTGGTGTCGGCCGCGCCGAATGACACCGGCTCCTATCCGCCGCGCCGTGGCGATGCCTTCGATCCGTCGCGCGATCCGAGCGCTCCGGGCGCGCCGCGCCAGCTCGGCGCTCCAGGCGTCGCCGCCGCCGAGCCGCCGCCGGCGGTCTCCGGCACGCCCGCGCCGCGGCAGGTCGGCGCCCCGCTCGATCTCTCTTCGCCGTCAAGCGACGTTGGGCAGGGCGGTCAATCGCAGGGCGCTGCATTGCCGCCGCCGCCACCGATCAATCCGAATTCGACCGGCGCCATGCAGGCGGCACTGCCGCCTGCGAATACGCCGAAGGACGAGTTCGATCTCGGCTATGGCTATGTGCTGCATAAGGACTATGGACTCGCCGAGCAGACGCTGCGCGATTTTCTGCAAAAATATCCGAGCGACCGGCTGACGCCCGAAGCGCAGTACTGGCTGGGCGAGGCGCTGTTCCAGGACAAGCACTATCGTGATGCGGCTGAATCATTCCTCGCGGTGTCGACGAAATACGAGACCACCGCGCGGGCGCCGGATGCGCTGATGCGGCTCGGCCAGTCGCTCGCCGCACTCGGCGAGAAAGAGGCGGCTTGCGCTTCGCTCGGCGAAGTGCTGCGCAAATATCCGAAGGCTTCCCCGGCAGTGAAGCAGAACGTGGATCGGGAACAAAAGCGTGTCCACTGCTGAACAAGCTGTTCGCGACGATGAAGCGAACGTTTTGTTCTCAGGCCTTGAAGGCGCGCGTGGACTGGTCCTTGCGGTTTCCGGCGGCCCGGATTCGACGGCACTCCTTGTGCTCGCGGCGCGTTGGGCTAAAGCAATCAAGCAAAGGCTCAAGCGCGCGCCGAAGCTGGTGGCGGTCACCGTCGATCATGGGCTGCGGCCCGAAGCCGCGCGCGAGGCGGCTTCGGCCAAGCGGCTGGCGAAAAATCTCGGCGTCACGCATCGCACGCTGCGCTGGCGCGGCAAAAAGCCGAAGTCCGGCTTGCAGGAAGCCGCCCGCATCGCGCGCTATCGCTTGCTGGCGGAGACGGCGTCGCGCTTAGGCTATGCCCATATCCTGACCGCGCACACGCTCGACGATCAGGCGGAGACGATCCTGTTCCGTCTGGCGCGCGGCAGCGGCTTGGTTGGGCTCGCGGGCATGGCGCATGCTGCGCCGCTTCCGGTCGGCGTGGGGCATGCGCTTTTTCTGGTGCGGCCGCTCCTCGCTCTGCCGAAAACACGGCTTCTCGCGACGCTTGCGGCGGCGGACATCGGCTATAGCGAAGACCCGAGCAATCACGATCCGCGATTCACCCGGGTACGGCTGCGTAGCTTGATGCCGGAACTCGCGCGCGAGGGTCTCGATGCGCGCGGTCTGGCGCGGCTTGCGGCGCGGCTGCGGCGCGCCGACGCCGCGATCGAATTCGCGGTCGGGGCGGCGCGCGCGGCGCTGGCGCCGGGCCCTTGGCGGGAGCGCAAGCCGATCATATTCGCCACCGCGCAATTCGCCGACCTGCCGGCGGAAGTGGCGCTGCGTCTCCTCGGCCGCGCCGTCGCGCATAGCGGCGACGAGGGCCCGGTCGAGCTCGCCAAGCTCGAAGCGCTGTATGACGCGCTTCGGCGGGCCCATTTTCGCCTGCGCCGGACGCTGGCCGGGGCTCAGATCACGCTCGATAAGGACCGGCTGACGGTCGAGCGCGCCCCCGCGCGGCGCAATCAGGCCGGGAAAACCTTGCGTGGTGGTGGCAAGGGGCGCTTTACGAAATAACGATATATTGCGCGGCCCGCGGCGCGGGTTCCCTTGGCAGGGGGCGGGGTGACGCCTACATTGCCAATAATCGGGGACGTGAAGCGGCCACGATTTGCAGGCACGCATTATTCCCGCCGGACTCGCTCAGACGGGGGGTCAAGGACACCAGATGAACGCCAATCTGCGCAATTTCGCCCTGTGGGTCATAATTGTCCTCTTGCTTTTGGCTTTGTTCACCCTGTTCCAGAACCCGGGGCAACGCACGACCTCGCAGGATATTTCGTTTTCGCAACTGTTGACTGAGGTCGACCAAAAACACGTGCGCGATGTACTCATCCAAGGTCCCGAAATTCACGGCACCTTCACCGACGGGCGCACCTTCCAGACCTATGCACCGAGCGATCCGTCGCTGGTGCAGCGCCTCTACAATATGAACGTCTCGATCACCGCGCGGCCGCAGACCGACAACGTGCCGTGGTTCGTCTCGCTCCTGATCTCCTGGCTGCCCTTCGTCGCGCTGATCGGCGTGTGGATATTCCTGTCGCGGCAGATGCAGGGCGCCGGCGGCAAGGCGCTCGGCTTCGGCAAGTCGCGGGCAAAACTTCTGACCGAGGCGCATGGCCGCGTCACCTTTGAGGACGTGGCCGGCGTCGACGAGGCCAAGCAAGACCTGCAGGAGATCGTCGAGTTCCTGCGCGACCCGGCCAAGTTCCAGCGGCTCGGCGGCCGCATTCCGCGCGGCGTGCTCCTGGTCGGCCCGCCCGGCACCGGCAAGACGCTGATCGCGCGAGCGGTCGCCGGCGAAGCCAACGTGCCGTTCTTCACCATTTCCGGTTCCGACTTCGTCGAAATGTTCGTCGGCGTCGGCGCGAGCCGCGTGCGCGACATGTTCGAGCAGGCCAAGAAGAATGCGCCCTGCATCATCTTCATCGACGAAATCGACGCCGTCGGCCGCCATCGCGGCGCCGGCCTGGGCGGCGGCAACGACGAGCGCGAACAGACGCTCAACCAATTGCTGGTCGAGATGGATGGCTTCGAAGCCAATGAAGGCATCATCCTGATCGCCGCCACTAACCGACCCGACGTGCTCGATCCGGCGCTGCTGCGCCCCGGCCGTTTCGACCGCCAGGTCGTGGTGCCGAATCCCGACGTGGTCGGCCGCGAGCAGATCTTGAAAGTGCATGTGCGCAAGGTGCCGCTGGCGCCCGACGTCAATCTCAAGACGATTGCGCGCGGCACGCCGGGATTCTCCGGCGCCGATCTGATGAATCTCGTCAACGAAGCGGCCTTGATGGCGGCCCGGCGCAACAAGCGCATGGTCACCCAGGTCGAGTTCGAAGACGCCAAGGACAAGGTGATGATGGGCGCCGAGCGCAAGTCGCTGGTGATGACCGAGGAAGAGAAGCTCCTCACCGCCTATCACGAAGGCGGCCACGCCATTGTCGCGATCAACGTCAAGGCGACCGATCCGGTCCACAAGGCAACGATCATTCCGCGCGGCCGGGCGCTCGGCATGGTCATGCAATTGCCGGAACGCGACAAGCTGTCGATGTCGCTCGAGCAGATGACGTCGCGCCTTGCCATCATGATGGGCGGCCGCGTCGCCGAGGAATTGGTGTTCGGCCGCGAGCGGGTGACGTCGGGCGCCGCTTCCGACATCGAACAGGCGACCAAGCTCGCGCGCATGATGGTGACGCGCTGGGGCCTTTCCGAAACGCTCGGCACGGTCGCTTACGGCGAGAACCAGGAAGAAGTGTTCCTTGGCTATTCCGTGGCGCGCCAGCAGAACATTTCCGAGGAAACCGCGCGCAAGATCGACGGCGAGATCAGGCGGCTGGTTGAGGCTGGCTATATCGAGGCGCAGTCGATCCTGACCGAGAAGCGCGCCGATCTCGAGACGCTGGCCAGGGGTCTCCTTGAATTCGAGACGCTCACCGGCGACGAGATCAAAGACCTGATCATGGGCAAGAAGCCGAATCGCGAATCGGTGATCGAGCCCGCGGGGTCGCGCACGCCCACCGTGCCGACCGCCGGCGCCGGCCGCAATCGGCCGCCGCGTACCGAGGGCCCGATGGAGCCGCAGCCACAGGCTTGAGCGCAACACCGCGGGCAACCGCGGTGTTGCGGTGCGGCAATACCGGCTCCGGTTCTTCTGTCAGCTATTTGCACCGCGGCGGAGTGGTAAAATCGCTCACGCCCGTCATGCGTGCTGCCGTTCGAACCAGTGCGGCCGCGAAAGCGACAAAGAATTAAGCAGAATCTGGTCGGAAGGCGCCGCAGTAATTTTGCTGCGGATGGGAGAGGGGGACGGCCGATGCGCACCATCTTTGTCGCGGGTACCGTTTTGACGATCGTGATGGGCCCCGCGCTGGCGCAAGTCGGCGGTCAGCCGGCGATGCGTCCGCCGCAAGCCGTGCCCGGCAAGCCGCAACCGGTTCCCGGCAAACCCGTCACGTCCACGAAGCCCACAACGCAATCCGCCAAGCCCGCGCCGGCAGTGGCGTCGACGCCCGAAGCGCGCTCGGCGGCGGAACTCGCCTTGACGTCGGATCCGGTCTTCGATGACGGCACCTATCTGCGCATCAAACAAATGCTGCTCAGCTATTCGGATATCCAAGTGCGCGGCGGCTGGCCGGTGTTGCCGGCCGACGCCAAGCTCGCGCCCGGCGCGAGCGGTCCTGAGGTTGCGCTGCTGCGCAAGCGGCTCGTCATCACCGAAGACTTGCCCGCCGGCGAGGAGTTGGGCGACAGCTACGACGCCGCCGTCGTTGCCGGCGTCAAGAAGTTTCAGCTCCGCCACGGCCTCGACGCCACCGGCTCAGTCGGCGCGCAGACCTTGAAGGCGATGAACGTCCCGGTCGGCGACCGTATCAAGCAGCTTGAAGCGTCGCTGGAACGGCTCCTCGGCATGGATTTTCTCTTCGCTGACCGCTACGTCGTAGTGAACATTCCCGCCGCCTTCGTCGAGGCCGTGAACCACGGCAAGGTCGAGCGCCGCTATCGCGTCATCGTCGGCAAGATCGACAAGCCGTCGCCGACGCTCACCGCTTACGTCACCGCGGTCGATCTCAATCCGACCTGGACGGTGCCGCTCTCGATCACCAAGACCGAGATTGCCAACCACATGCGCAAGGATCCGAGCTATCTGAGCCGCATGCATATGCGCCTCCTCGGCGCGCACGACGAAGAAATCAATCCGGGCAGCGTCGATTGGTCCATGGGCCGCTCGCCGAATTTCACCGTGCGCCAGGATGCCGGCAATTGGAACGCGCTCGGCAATCTCAAGATCGATATGCCCAATCCGTATTCGGTCTATATGCACGACACCGATACGCGGAAATTGTTCAGCGACGACTACCGCTTCGATTCCCACGGCTGCACCCGCGTCGACAATGTGCGCGATCTCGCCGCCTGGATTCTGCAGGACGGTCCCGCGGGCTGGGATCGCGCTTCGATCGATGCCGGCATCGCCGCCGGCCAGACCAAGATCATCAACCTGCCGCACAAGATTCCGGTGGCCTGGGTCTATCTCACCGGCTGGGTGCAGCGCGACGGCACCGTCGAGTTCCGCGACGACGTCTACAAGCATGACGAGTCGCTCGACCGCAACGCGCTGGCTGATGCCGCGGCCGGCGGCTTCGTCGCGCCGGTGCCGAAGAATGTCGCGCAGGCGTCCAATCTCGACAGCCGCTGACACGCGAGCGCGCAGGTTAAGCTTCACGGCTAGCTTTTCGACCCGTGGCTTCGCTGGCGCGGCCGCGTCATAATGCCCCCCAACCTAACCCTCCCCCGCTTGCGCGGGAGGGAAGGGTAGGGGAATTCGCCGGACACTGCCGATGCGCCAGATGATCATGGTCGGGTTCCTGCAGGCGCAGAACTGCACGAACCTCGCGAGTTCCTGGCGTCATCCGCAATCAAGGACCGACAGCTGGTCGCCGGACTTCTACCGGCACATCGGCCGCGTGCTGGAACAAGGCAAGTTTCACTTAGGCTTTTTCGATGACCGGCTGTCGATGCCGGATATGTACGGCCGCGATCACGGCCACACCGTTGCCCACGGCATTCGCTGCGTGAAGCTCGACGCCGTCACCGTACTCACGGTGCTGGGCATGGCGACCGAGCGACTCGGTCTCGGCGCGACCTATTCGACGAGCTACTACGAGCCGTTCCACGTTGCGCGCGTGTTCGCGACGCTCGATCTGATGACGCAGGGACGCGCAGCCTGGAACGTCGTCACCTCGCTCAATGACGGCGAGGCGCAGAATATGGGCCGCGACGAGGCGCTCGGCCATGACCTGCGCTACGACCGCGCCGACGAATTCATGGAGATCGTGCTCGGCCATTGGGACGCCTGGGACGACGATGCCATCGTCCAGGACAAGGCAACGGGGCTTTTTGCCAAAGCGGACAAGGTTCATCGCCTCGACTACGCGGGCCGCTACTTCAAGTCGCGCGGGCCGTTCACCGTGCCGCGTTCGGCGCAGGGCCATCCCGTCATCATCCAGGCCGGATCGAGCGGGCGGGGCAAATCGTTCGGCGCGCGCTGGGGCGAGATCATTTTCGCGATCTACCCGAATATCGATATCGGCAAGCGCGATTACGCCGACTTCAAAGCGGAGGTCGCGCGCTTTCACCGCAATCCGGACGACGTCAAGATCACGCATCTCATCAACACCGTCGCCGGTGCGACCAAAGCGGAGGCCGAAGACAAGTGGGCCGAGATCGAAAAGCTGCCGCTCGAGATCGATGCGCTGTCGCTCCTGTCGGAGGCGCTCAACTTCGACTTCGCGCGGAAACGCATGGACGAGCCGTTCACCGCGGCGGAATTGGCGGAAATGTCGGGGCTGCAAGGCATCCGCGACCGTGTGACGAGCGTTTGCGGGACGAAGAACCCGACCGTGCGCGACTTCATCGCGATCAGCGGCCGTGGCCGCGTTCACAACGCCATCGTCGGCGGCCCTAAGGAAGTAGCCGATCAGCTCGAACAATGGTTCGCAGCGCCCGCTTGCGATGGCTTTGTCCTCTCCGCCACCCACGTGCCGGGCGCTTACGAGGATTTTGTGCGCTTCGTCGTGCCCGAGCTGCAGCGCCGCGGCCTGTTCCGCAAGGATTTTGCCGGCGCCACATTGCGCGAGAATTTGGGGCTGCCCATTCCCCCGATCGGCGCATGGCGCTGACCCTCTACGCCTGGTGAAACTTCGAGTATCTTGCGCGCTCTGCGGCAGGGCAGGCGGAGGAACGGCGATGGAAATGCGGACATTCGGCCGCACCGGAATGGCGCTCTCGGTGCTGGGCTTCGGCTGCGGCGCTGTCGGCGGACTGATGGTGCGCGGCGACGAGTTCGACCAGGAGCGCACCATCGCACGCGCGATCGCTGTCGGCGTGAACTACTTCGACACCGCGGTGCAATATGGCAACGGCGAATTGGAGAAGAATCTCGGCCGCGTTCTGCAACGGCTCAAACCCGCCGATGCGATCGTCGGCACCAAGGTCCGGCTGGCGTCCGCCGACTTCGGCAGCATTGCCGATACCGTGGCGAAGTCGCTCGAAGGCAGCCTGACGCGACTTCGCCGCGATCGGGTCGACATCTTTCATCTGCACAATGCAATCACCGCGACCGGCGGCGGCGAAGCGCTCAGCGTCCGGCAAGTGCTCGGTGACGTGGTCCCGACGTTCGACCGGCTGCGCCGGGAGGGTAAGACGCGCTTCCTCGGGCTTACCGCGGTCGGCGACACCGCGGCGCTGGCGCAGGTGATCGACACAGGCGCCTTCGACAGCGCTCAGGTAGTCTACAATATGCTCAATCCTTCCGCGGCAGTCGCGCTGCCGGTGACCTATCCGGCACAGGATTATGGACGGCTGTTCGATCATACCAAGGCGGCCGGCGTCGGCGTTATCGCCATCCGCGTGCTCGCCGGCGGCGCGCTGTCCGGATCGGCCGAGCGTCATCCGATTGCAAGTCCGCCGCCCGCGCCGATCGGTTCGGCTATGAATTACGATGTCGACGTCATGCGCGCCCGCCGTCTGCTGCCGCTCGTAGAGGAAGGATTTGCCGCGAGCCTGACCGAGGCCGCCACGCGGTTTGCACTTTCGCAACCGGCAATCGGCACCATCCTGGTCGGCATGGCGACGCCGCAGCAGTTCGAGGATGCCTTCGCCGCGGTCGAAAAAGGCCCGCTGCCGCCCGCCGCGCTCGACCGGTTGACGGCGCTGCGGCAGGGATTTGCCGGCGAACCGCGGTGATCACCGAGATTACCTGCCGCGACGAGATTGCGTGAAAATTTGGGATTGGCCGTCCCCGCGCCGGGCGCCTATCGCACAGATGTCATGAACATCCGTGAGGTTGGGTGTTTCGTGCCGCTTCCCATGGCGGCTCAAATGCCGTCCTCAAGGTGACGCCATGAAACACTATCTGACGGTGGGACTAGCGGTCCTTGCCGGCGCCGCCTTGGTCGAAGCGGCCCTGATCCCCGGTCTGGTGATCGGCGGCGCCGCGGTGCTCGTGCCCAAGGTCCTGCCGCAATTGCGCCGGCGCGCGCGGCCGTCGGTCAAAGCAACCGTCCGTCGCCGCGCCGCGCCCGCGGCTCTGCTGCCGGCCCGGCTGGACCGCAAGACGGCGCAGGCCACCGCCGGCCGGCTCGCGATCAAGCAGGCGCTCGCCAAGACCGTCACCTTTCGCGTTATCGTCACGACGCTCGACTTCAGCTCGAACTACATCGTGCTCGGCGAGCTCACCACGGCCGCGGGGCTCTCGACCTTCGCGCTTGTCGTCGGCCCGTTGTTTTATCTGGCCCACGAAACAGCCTGGAATTATTTCGGTCCCGCCGACGGCGCTGTCGATGTCTCGGCGCTGCTGCGGTTGCGGATCGATGCAGAAGCGCAGGAGACGAGCCGGGGCGGCTTTACCATCAGCCGGGCCCTGGCCAAGACCATCACGTTCCGCACCCTCGCCACCGCAATGGACTTCACGACGCTCTATGTTGTGGTAGGTGATGCCGTTACGGCAGCGGGCCTCGCCGCCTTCGGCTTTGTGGTCGGCCCGTTCGTTTATTGGGGCCACGAAAAGGCCTGGGATCATTTCACGTCGCCCGAAGCGAGCAATGTCGATCACCCGGCGCCGATGAAGCTTCTGCCGGCGCCGGCAAGCGCCTAGAGCATGATCCGGAAAAGTGGAAACCGGTTTTCCGAAAAGATCATGCTCCATCAAAATGCTAGAGCGACAATCGATTTAACATGAAACGATTTCGCTCTAGCGCGGGATCGGGCCGAACTCAGTTCAGCCGAAGCTCCGTAATGTGCCGCGGGTCGGGCTTGATCTCACCCCTTTCGACGCGCTTGACGAGGTCGGTGAGCACCGCGTTGGCGCGGCAGGGCACGCCAACCTTCGCGCCCTCGTGCACGATCAGGCCGTTGAGGAACTCGATCTCCGTACGCCGGCCTTTCTGCATGTCCTGACCCATCGAGGGGCGCTGCCCGGCTGCGGTGTGGCCGGCATCCTTGAAACGCTGCGTGTCGCAGGCCTGCGCTGCCGCGTCGTCGCCTTCGCCGGCGCGCGCGATTGTTTCGGGCGGCAAGTGCAGAATTTCCTCCAACTGGTAGCCGTGCGCTTGCCCGACGCGAATGGCTTCGCTGCCGAGCCGCGTCGAGAAGCGGCGGATCGGATCGTTCTTGAGCATGTCGCCGCCGCCTAGTCCGGTGCAGGCCGACAGCCCGTTCTGCATGGCGTTGGCGACGAGCTTCGACCAGCGCTCGCCCCACAGATTGCCGGTCACCTTGGCGCTGTCGGCGTGAGCGACCAGCCGGCAAATTTCCTCGGCGCGTTGCGTGACGCGGCCGTGCACTTCGCCGGCGCGAAACACCGTATGCGCCGCGCCATGCTTGGCGGCGCCGCGATGAATGTGGCCCGGCTCCGGCAGATTGACGGTGATGCTCGACGCGATGCAGCCGAGCGTCTTGCCCCAGCCGACGACGCCGGCAATCGTCTCCTCGTTCATGCAATTTTGCAGCGAGACGACGTAGCCGTCGGGCGCGAGGTATTGCTTGATCAGCATCGCCGCCCAGGCGGTGTCATAGGACTTCATGCAAACGAAGGCGATATCGACCGGCTTCTCCTTGGCGAGAGCTTGCGCATCCGTCACGTGCAGCGCGCGCACCGGCACGGTGAATTCCGGCTCCTTCATGGCGTGGGTCACGCGTAAGCCGTGCTGGCGCATATGCTCGACATGCGCCGGCCAGGGATCGATGAAGGTCACGTCCTCGCCGGCCTGCACCATATGGGCGCCGGCATAACCGCCGACGGCGCCCGCTCCGACGATTGCAATTTTCTTACCCATGCTTTCCTCCCCGGCAACGAATTTTGTCCACACGGCCTTTTGAGAAAACGGGTTTCGCGGCCGTGCTGGAGCGCTTAAGCGTAACGTGCTTGGTGCATCGATCACAACAGCCCACTAAATTCGAGCAATGCCGCTACAAAATCGCGTGAACCCGTTCGGAGAGTTGACCGCAACGCCCGAGCGCGGATTGTTCTTTGGCAATCGCGGCGGGCGCTTTCATACTGATGCCAAGACGCTGACGGCGCGGCGCTGGGCGTCGCGGCAATGGATTTGCTGCGTGCTCGATTTCAAGGGCCGCCGGCGCGACGTGTGGGGTCGCTTCTATACCGAGCTGTTTTTTCTCGATGAGCCGACCGCGCTTGCGGCCGGGCATCGGCCTTGTTTCGAATGCCGCCGCCGGGACGCGGAGGCTTTTGCTGCGGCGTGGCGCAAGGCGCATCGGCTTCCGGCGCGGCCTTATGCGGATGACATGGACGACGTGCTGCACGGCGAACGCGTGGAGGGCCGCGCCAAGCGATTGCACCGGCGCAAGGTCGACCCATTGCCCGAAGGGGCCTTCATCGCACTCGAAGGAGAAGCCTTCGCGATCCGTGGCGATACGCTGCTGCGCTGGACGCCGCAAGGCTACGATGTCCGCAAGCCGAGGCCGCGCGGCGTTATGGTCGACGTGCTCACCCCGCCCGCAATCCTTGCGGTGCTGTCAGAGGGCTATATGCCGTACTGGCATCCGAGTGCCGAAATCTAACCTTTGAAGGCAGCCTTGATGCTCTCCGCCGTTGCGCCGGGCGCGCGCGCTGCGGAATGATGCGGGCCTCTTGCTTGAGCAGCCCATCGAGCGCGGCCTTCATCGGATCGATCGTATTGAGCGGCACGATCACGGCGCCGTGGCGATCGGCGTGGATCAGGTCGCCGCTTTCACCGCCATGCCGTGGATGGTGACGGGAATGCCAAAATCCTCGACATGCACATAGGCATGCGACGGGCCGATGGAGCCGGCGAGCATCTGAAAGCCTTCGGCGACCTGCGGGATATCGCGGACAGAACCGTTGGTGATGGTGCCGAGGCAACCGAGCGCCTTGTGCACATTGGTCTGCACTTCGCCCCAGAACGCGCCATAGCCGGCGGGATCGTCCAGGTCCTCGATCACCGCGATGCCGGGCAGCGGCGCGCCGCCACGTAATCGAGATAATCCATGCGCTTTTGCATGTAGCTGCCGCCAGCCACTTTGTCGCGGGCGCGCATGGTGACGGTCTTGGCGAAACCGACCATCGGCGGCAGATCGGGGAAGGGGCAATGCAGATGGGACGTCGTATAGCCCGCGCCGCGGCGCTCCGGCGCCACGATTTCGAGCAGATTGCACACGGTCGGCGTATCGATCGAACGCAGGAACGCGAATTGGCTCTCTGATAACACTTGTTTCCCCTCCGGCTGATCTCGGTGGTGTTTACTGGAGCATGATCTTATCGGAATCACCGGTGCTTCCGATCTGTCCGGATCATGCGCTAGTCCCAGGCCACGGCGACGATCGCCGCAATGATGATCTGCATCGCGACAATCAGCGCCACACACCCATTCCATCCCGCGCTGTTCCAGGCAAGCCCCGTCAGGAACGCGCCCGCGCTGCCGCCGATATAGAAGACGCAGGCATAAAGCCCCACCGCCGAGGAGCGCCCTTCCTTGGCGGTCATGGTGACATAGCTGGTCGAGATGGTCTGACACAACATGCCGCAAACGGCGCAGAGTGTCAGCCCGATGAGAATGATCGCGACCGGCGGCGCCAAGAGCAGCAGGGCGCCGACGATCCAGAGCGACGATGATGCCGAGCACGAAGCGGCGGCGGCCGAACATGGCGATGGCGCGTCCGGTCCACGGCATCAGCGGGCTCGACACGAGATAGGTGAGGAACAAGAGGCCGAGCAGCGTCGGCGAGAACAGATAAGGCGGCGCGGCGAGGTGAAAGCTTATGTAAGTGAAAGTGGCGATGAAGTTGAACAGCACGCCAAAGCCGACGGCAAAAGTCGCAACCAGCCTACGGTCGCGGAAATGCCGCAGCATCTGGGTGAGCGAAGCCAGGAGCCCGTCCGAACGGACGAATTTGCGTTCGCGCGGCAGCGTCAGCGTCACGATAATTGCGGCCACAAGCGTAATCAGCGCCACGACCTGGATGGCGGAGCGCCAGCCGATCAGGTCGGCCAAGATGCCCGGAATGAAGCGGCCGGAAAATCCGCCGATGCTGGCGCCCGAGACATAAAGTCCGGCGACGCGGGCGACGTCGCTCGGCGGCCACTCGTCGCCGATATAAGCGACGGTCACGGTGAAGATCGGCGGCAGCAGCAAGCCTTGCACGAAGCGCCAGAATGCCATTTCCGGCACGCTGCCCATGAACGTCATGACCAGGGTCGGCACCGCGACGGCGAACATGGCCGCGCTGATCAGTCGCTTCCGGCCGACGACGTCGGCCAGCGCTCCGGTGAACGGCGCCGAAATCGCGATCGCCGCCGTGCCGGCGGTCATCAGCGAGCTGATTTCGCCGGCGCCGACATGGAATTCACGCGCCAGTTCCGGCAACAGCGCCTGCGGCGAATAGAGATTGACGAAGGCGGCAAACCCGGCCGTGGCCACGGCGAAGCTGCGCAGATCGAGCGACTTTTGACCTGATGACATGCGCGCATTATGGGCAAGGCGCCGCGAGAAAGCATCCGGTCGCGATCGGATCTGAAGTGGGCCGCCGATTCAGAGCTGCTTGATCGCGCTGAAATCCCAAGCCGTGGCATCGGCCGGATTCTCGCCGATCCGGATCGTCGTGTCGTTGACGAAGCGATACGGCGGCACCGGCAGATTGTAGGGCGCCGGCACGCCCGAGAACACGCGGCCGGCCGGATCGTATTTGGAGCCGTGACACGGGCAGAAATAACCGCCTGGCCACGCCGTCACCGGCGTGGTCGCGCTCGCATCCGGATAGAACAGCGGGATGCAGCCGAGGTGGGTGCAGATCCCGACCAGCACGCCGAATTCCGGTTTGATCGAGCGGTGCCAATTGGTCGCATAAGGCGGCTGCTGCACCACTTCCGAATTGGGATCGGAGAGGAGCGAAATCATCTCGCTGCTCTGCATCGAGTTCGAGCGTCTTCTTCGAGCGGCGGAAGACGAAGATCGGGCGCTGCACGCCAGCGCACCATGACTTCTGCGCCTTCGGCGATCTTGCTGACGTCGAGATCGACCGGGCCGCCGGCGGCGAGCGTCGAGGCGTCGGGATTCATCTGAGCGATCAGCGGCACCAGAGCGGCAGCGGCGCCGACCGCGCCGACCGTGGCGGTGGCGATATAGAGAAAATCGCGGCGGGTGCCGTCGCCGTGGCCATTCGTCGAGGCGCCGGGTGAAGCGGAAGCGGTATTGGCCATGGTACTGGAGTTCCTCGCTAATGGCGTCAGGTCACGTCTTTTTCGATCTAGGTCGATGCCCCGCCGGCCGTAATGTCGTCATCGGGGCGGCCTTCGTCAATCTTAACTTCACGGCCATCTCGTTTGCGAAAGCGGTGCCCGGCCGGCGAATCTTGCGCTATTGAATTTTACCGGGCCGAGCCGAAAAAGGGCAGGGGCAACACCGCGAAAAGGCCGTGAAAGCCACGAAAAACCGTGGAATAGCGGCAAATATGATGCCAGGAGAGAAAAATGCGCGCCAAGGACAATATGCGCACCGCCGCCGAGGTTCTGGTCGATCAATTGCGCATTCATGGCGTGCGTCACGTCTTTTGCGTGCCGGGCGAGAGCTATCTCGCGGTGCTCGACGCGTTCCATGACAGCGATCTCTCCGTGACGGTTTGCCGACAGGAAGGCGGCGCCTGCATGATGGCCGAAGCCGTCGGCAAGGCGACCGGCCGGCCGGGCGTGGTGTTCGTCACCCGCGGGCCCGGCGCCACCAATGCGTCGCCGGGCATTCACATCGCCAAGCAGGATTCGACGCCGGTCGTGATGTTCGTCGGCCAGGTCGCGCGCGACATGAAAGAGCGCGAGGCGTTCCAGGAGCTCGATTATCGCGCCGTGTTCGGCTCGATGACCAAATGGGCGACCGAGATCGACGATCCCGCGCGCGTGCCGGAGATCGTGTCGCGCGCCTTCTATATCGCCGCCAACGGCCGGCCGGGACCGGTCGTCGTCGCCATCCCCGAGGACATGCTGATCGAGCGCGTCGCGGTCGCCGACGCGCCGCCGTTCGCGCTCGATCGAAACTTCGCCCGGCGCGGCGGAGATGGAGAAATTCGCGCAGATGCTCGGCGCGGCGCGCGCGCCGATCGTGCTCCTTGGCGGCAGCCGATGGTCGCAGGAAGCCTGCGACCAGGTCGGCCGTTTTGCGCAAAAATATGCGCTGCCAGTCGCAACGACATTCCGCCGCGGCCACCTGTTCGATCAGACGCACGCTTGCTACGCCGGCGATCTCGGCATCGGTCCCAATCCGAAACTGCTCGAGCGGATCAAGTCGTCCGACCTCGTGGTGCTGATCGGCGGCCGGATGGGCGAATTGCCGTCGCAGAGCTACACGCTGTTCGACATTCCCGGCCCGCAGGTCCCGTTCATCCACGTACATCCGGGCACCGACGAGCTTGGCCGCGTCTATAGTCCGACGCTTGCGATCAACGCGACGCCGACGGCCTTCGCCGCGGCGCTCGAAGATCTGAAATTCGCCAAGGCGCCTTCGGGCGACGCCAAAGGCGCGAACGCCGACTATCGCCAATGGACGGAGACGCCGACCGAGCAGCCGGGCGGCGTGAATTTCGGCAAGGTCATCGTCTGGCTGCGCGAAAATCTGCCGCCGGACGCCATCATTTGCAACGGCGCCGGCAATTTCCCCGCCTGGATTCATCGCTTCTTTCGCTTCCGCCGCTTCGCCCAGCATGTCGCGCCGGCCTCGGGCTCGATGGGCTATGGCGTGCCGGCGGCGGTGGCGATGAAGCGGCTTTACCCCGAGCGCACCGTCATCTGCGTGGCCGGCGACGGCGACTTCCTGATGAACGGCCAGGAATTCGCCACCGCCGTGCAATACGATCTGCCGTTCATCACCGTCATCGCCGACAACGGCATGTACGGCACCATCCGCATGCACCAGGAGCGCGAATATCCCGGCCGCGTCTCGGCGACCGAATTGCGCAATCCGGATTTTGCCGATTACGCGCGTGCCTTCGGCGGTTTCGGCATTTCGGTCGAGCGCACGGAAGATTTTTCGGCCGCGTTCAAGGAGGCGATAGCTTCCGGCAAGCCGGCGATCGTGCGTCTGGCCATCGATCCGGAAGCGCTGACGCCGGGAATGACGCTGTCGAAGATCCGCGCCAAAGCGCAGGCGGAGAAGGGAAGTTAAGCTCGCTATTTGAACGTCACTAACGCGTTCACGGCCGGATAATCATTCTTGAACGGCTGCTCCGGCCCGATCGGGCCCAAATGGATTTCGGTCGGCGAACTGACATTGGCCTCGACCGGCCCGCTCGCTTCTCCTTGCGCGAATGCGTAGGGCACGCCGTTGCCGGCGAGAAACGACGGCTGATCGTCGATGTGCATGTGCAGATGCGGCTCGACCGAGCTGCCGGTATTGCCGACATGGCCGAGAATTTGGCCGGTGTGGACACCATCGCCGAGCTTCACTTGGACGGAGCCGGGCCGCATATGCGCGTAAAGCACGTAGCGGTGCGGGGCAATCTCGACCACGATGTGATTGCCAGCGGCGTTGTTGAAATCAAGCGGCGCGGCATAGGCGCCGGAATGCGGCACATTCTCCGGCATGCCGTCCGACATATCGACGACTTTGCCCGCCGCGACGCTGTAGATCGGCTGATTGTAGCAGAAATAGCTGTCGTTCTTGTCCTCCGCACCTTTGAAGGTCGTTGCCGCACCGTTGTCCATCTGGATTTGCACCCAATCGATGGCATAGCGCTGCGCGAGCCAGGCGTGGCCGCTATCGACAATAACGGCGCGGCGATGCGCGGCATCGGGCAGGTTATTGACGGAGTCGCCGGCAATCCACGTGCCGCGCAACGGTGGCGCGACGACGATCGGGCTTTCTTTTGCGATCGGCAAAGGCGCCAGCACGATATCGTGCGCGTCGTCTTTGTCGCCGCGCACCTGCAGTGTATGCACGACAGCATTTGGTGCTCCGGTCTTACCGAGATCGAGCATGAGGAAAATCATCACGCTGCGGCCGGACTCGATGGTGCGGGCCGCTACGTCGTCCTTGGCGGCCGGCGCGCCGAGATGGATCATCAGCGGCGACAATGTGGTGCCCGACACTTTGGACTGCGTATCGCCCGCCTTCGCATCGATCGCGTCCAAGACGAACGCAGACTTGGCAAAATTTGTGATCAGCATTTCGTAGAACAGGCGCGTCGAGCCGTTCTGCACGATAGGCGCCGGCGCCGCGAGGAACGACACGTTGAGTTGCGGGGCGTGCGGATCGCCCGCCAGCGCCGGCGTGCCGGCGAAGAGGAGGAGACCGCAAAATACCAAGGAGCGCACAAAAGCGATCACGGCGTTTTCCACCTGTCATTGGCCGGATCGAATGGGCCTGATTGAATGATGGCGTCTGGACGAATAAGTCTTTACCCGAATGGCCGTAAATCGTGACGGCTCACACGGGAGTTCAAACCGAAATGAAGGCATTTCTTAGCTGTGCGGCCTTGGCGCTCGTGGCGGTGACACTGACCACGCCCGCCGACGCGAAAGGCTGCATCAAAGGCGCGGTCGTCGGCGGAATTGCCGGTCACGCCGCCCATCATGCTTTTCTCGGAGCCGTGACGGGCTGTGTCGTCGGCCACCATCTGGCGAAGCGGCACGACAACGCGGCGCCTGCGGCCGACCAGGACACCACGCCTGCCGCGGCGCCAAGCCCTGCGTCCGGCAAACAGCAGTGAGCTAGCCGGAACTACTCGGCCTTCACGCCCGCCGCCTTGATGATCGGCCACCACTTGGCGATTTCGGCCTTGTGGAAGGCCTCGAGCGCCTCGGGCGTTTGCTGTTCGGGTGGATAGATCTCCTGCGCGAGGTCGATCATGCGCTTATGTATTTCCGGATCGGCGAGGCCCGCGACCGCCGCTTTGTTGAGCTTTGCGATGATCTCCTTGGGAGTTCCCTTCGGCGCCCACATCGCGTGCCAGAAGGAAAAATAGAATCCCGGCAAGCCGGCTTCGTCGGTGGTCGGAATGTCGGGCATGACGGCAACGCGCTTTTGCGCAGCAACGGCATAGCTCTTGACCGTGCCGGCCTGAAACTGCGGCAAGACGACGGCAGGCGCATCGAGCGCGATGTCGACATTGCCGGCAACCAGATCCTGCATCGACAAGCCGGCGCTGCGGTAGGGCACCATCTGCCATTTCAAGCCGAGTGTCTGCTGCAACAGGATGCCGGCGATGTGGCTTGGCGAACCGACGCCGGAATTGCCTTCAGTGGTCTTGTCGCCGTTGCCTTGCAGCCAGGCGATCAATTCCTTCAAATTGTTCGCCGGCAAGCCTTTGCGCGAGTCGATCATAAAGGGCTGGGTGGCGACGAGTGCGATCGGCTCAAAATCCTTCACCAGGTCGAAATCGAGCGAATAGATCGCGCCATTCGCCATGTTCGTCCCCCACTGGCCGAACACGATCGTGTAGCCGTCCGGCGCGGAACGCTCGGCCTTGGTGACGCCAATGGTGCCGCCGGCGCCGCCGGTGTTTTCAACCACCACCGGCTGGCCGAGCTGTTTGCTCATGCCCTGTGCCGTGATCCGCGCCAGCACGTCGGTCGATCCGCCCGGCGCGAGCGGCACGACCATGATGATCGGGTGGGAGGGGTAATCGTCGGCATGCGCGTGTGGCACGATGCATGTCACGGCCAATGTCACGGCGGCGACGATCGGAGCCAAACTCGAACACAAGCGCAGGCCGGTATTGCGTGCGACCGCGACAATGGACTTAGCGATCATCCCTTCCTCCCAAAAGCTTCTTGGTCTCCCTATGCCAGAGGAATGCTCACCGCCAAAGGGCAAAGCGCTGTGTGAGACGGAATGTCCGTGGGGTCGCGACACAGCATTTGCCGGTGACGTTGAATCATGGTTCACTTGTTGACCTTCTCCCCGATTCTCCAGTGATTCCCGATGCCTTATCGCCGCACTGAGAGTGTCACGCGCCGTCTCGCCGCCCGGCACTCAGCGATCGTTGCGGCAGCCGGCGAATCGGCGCGCGAAGGCGGCATGGCCGCCGTGCAGATCGTGCCGGTGGCGACGCGCGCCGGCATCGCCGCGGGCACGGTCTATCGCTACTTCCCCGGTAAGACCGATCTGGTTGCGGCATTGCTTGAGGAAGTTTCGGCGCGCGAGATCACGGCGCTGCGCCGTGCCGCTGATATCGCGCCGGGTCCGCTCTCGGCGCTCTCGGCCATGATCATGACGTTTGCCGTGCGCGCGCTGCGCGACCGCCGGCTGACCTTTGCGGCCATTGCCGAGCCCGTGGATGCCGAGCTTGATGCCGAGCGGCTCAAATTCCGCAAAGCGCTCGCCGGCGAATTCGCCTTGCGCATCGCTGCCGCAAGCTCAGGCGGCCATTTGCCCGACCAGGATTCGGCTCTGGCCGCGGCGGCCTTGCTCGGCCTTCTGATCGAGGGCCTCGTTGGCCCGCTCGCCCCGGATGTCGGAAGCCGCGAGCGCGAGGTGGTGCAGTCGCTCACGCTGATTGCGTTACGTGCGCTCGGCGTCGCCGACGCGCGCGCCCGCGGCCTTGTCGTGCAGATGGTGCTGCCGAATGCCAGCGCATGATCCCGAAAAGTGGAAACCGGTTTCCCGCCTTCGCGAAGCCCGCTTCGGCGGGCGAAGCAAGGTCGGAGAAGATCATGCGCAAAATAAAGTCTAAGCGGCTGACTTGCGTAAATGCGGGAAACGCTCGGTGAGAAGCGAGCCGGGATAGTAGGTCGGCGTAAAAGCGGGATGTGCGCGAATGGCGTCGAACCAGCGCTGGATGCGCGGCAGATCCTGCCACGCACCGTCCTGGCCGAGATCGGCCATGCGCACGATCGCCGGCATCGCCATGACATCGGCAAGCGAGAGGTCGCGGCCGAGCAGCCACGGTCCGCCGCTCTTTTCGATCTCGGCATCCATGCGCTCGTAGGTCCGCCGCAATCGCATCATCGCGTCGTCCATGTCCTTTTGCGGAAAACCTTTGCGGCCCATCGCCAGCATGAATTCCCGGCGCAGCGGTTTCAATTCGGCAAAGGCCACGAATTCATCTTCGCTCATTGCCGCAAAGCGCGGCAGGAAAGCGAGGTTGAAGGTCGGCACCCGCACCGCCGGCGCCGGCATTTCATCCATGAAATGCATCAGCGACCGCATCTTGGCGCGCAGCACCGGGTCGTGCGGCGTGAAGTCTTGGCCGCCCGGCGCGATCTCGTCGAGATATTCGATGATCACCGACGAATCGATCACGACGGCGCCGTCGTGGTCGAGCGTGGGCACCACGCCGTTCGGATTGAGCGCGAGATAATCGGGTTTAAGCTGATCGCCGGCGAGGAGGTCGAGCTTGACCTCGGAGAACGGCAGCTTCTTGGCGTTGAGCACGAAGCGTACGCGCTGACTGCAGGTCGATTGCGGCGCGTTGTAAAGCTTGAATGTCATGGAGCGTTTCCTCGATCCCAGTTGGGCTTGTGTGAAGCTTAACTGGGGCAGGAGAACATTGCCAATCGCGAAGGTGCTAGTGCGCCATCAGCGCCGGCACCGTCATCGAGCGCAGGATCGAGCGGGTCACGCCGCCGAGCACGAACTCGCGCAAACGCGAATGGCCGTAGCCGCCCATGACCATGAAATCGGCGCCGCTATCGGCAGCGTGCGAGAGCAGCGCATCGGCGACATCCATATCGCCGCCGGGGATGCGCTGAACCTCGACTTTGAGGCCGTGACGGGCGAGATGCTGGGCCATATCGGCGCCCTCGATCTCGTCCTGCTTGCCGGGCTCGTTGGCGATGATAACGACCGCGACGCGTCCGGCTTTCGCCAATAGCGGCATCGCGTCGCCGATGGCGCGCGCGGCTTGGCGGCTACCGTCCCAGCACACCATAACGCTATCGAGCTTGAGCGGCGCTTTCTGGATATAGGGCACGATGATCATCGGCCGGCCGGATTCGAACAGCGTCGTTTCGGCAATGATGTCTTCGACCGTGCCGGTCTGGGGCTCCGCCTGTCCGACCACGGCGAGATCGAAACGCCGGGCGATGCGGCCGAACTGTTGGCCAGCGCCGGCGAGGCTGGCGGTGATCGTCAGCGGCTCGGCCGACAGAGCCGCGCGTCTGGTCGCCTCGGCGAAACGGTCGATCGCAGCCTTGGCGCCGGCCTCATTGTCGGCCTGCTGCCGCTCGATCACTTCGGCGGGGATATAGCCGGTGGCGGAGACGGGCACGATCGGATCGTAGACGAAGGCGACGCCGGCCAAATGCGCATTCAGGGCGCTCGCGACCGAAACCGCGTAATCGCCGGCCGGACCGCGGCCCGTGGCCACGCTGAGATTGACGACGATATCCTTGATCATGAAACGTCTCCCGGTCGCGGTTTGTGGCGGTCAATATCCTATACCCGATCGCGAAACGCGTTGAGCGAGATCAAGCGATCCGGATATCGCCTACTTCTTGATATCCCCGTCGGCGTCGAACTGCTTGACATAGGCCCACAGGTCGTTGATCTCCTGATCGTTCTTGATGCCGGCGAAGGTCATCTTGGTGCCCGGAATCATGGCGGCCGGGTTCTTGATATATTCCTTGAACGTCGCTTCGCCCCACACGATCCCGGAATTCTTATTGGCGTCGGAATAGCTGTAACTCGGCGCGGTGCCAGAGTGGCGGCCGTCGAGGCCGTTCAACTGCGGGCCGATCTTGTTCTCGGCGTCGGGGCCGATGGCGTGACAGGGCAGGCACTTGTTGAACGAATGCTGGCCGGCGGCGGCATCTTGCGGCGCTCGCCATACTCGCCGATACGGCAATCGAGAGCGCCGTCATTGCTGCGGTCGTAATCAACTTCTTCGTCATCGGGATTTTCCTCGCGCCTGTGCCGTCATTGTCGTCCCCGCGCCGTTCAAGCGAGCCGCTGGCGCGCCTGTCAACGGTCACGGCAGGTCCGCGGCAGGCAAAGCTTCGCCGGCGCAGCTGCATCACCACACCGGCTTTTCCGCTATACTGGCTTTGGGAACGCCAAGAGCCCTCACAAGAGCCTCAAGAGGCTGCAATGCCGATCATGATGCCGCTGTTCGATGACGCGGTGCTCCAAGCGCCGCGGCGAGATCGTGGCCGCGCTCAAGCGCATCGTGCCGGGCGAGGGCGTCATCTCCTCCGAACAGGCGATGCGGCCGTTACGAGAGCGACGGGCTGACGGCCTATCGCCAGCTGCCGATGGTCGTCGTACTGCCGGAAACGACGGCGCAGGTTGCAGCCGTGCTCGCATATTGCCACCACGAGGGCATCAAAGTCGTGCCGCGCGGCGCCGGCACCTCGCTCTCGGGCGGCGCGTTGCCGCTCGGCGACGGCGTGCTGCTCGGCCTTGCCAAATTCAACCGCATCCGCGAGATCGATTACGACAACCGCGTCGCCGTGGTCGAGCCCGGCGTCACCAATCTCGCGGTGTCGAAAGCGGTCGAAGAGGCCGGCTTCTACTATGCGCCCGATCCGTCATCGCAGATCGCCTGCACCATCGGCGGCAATGTCGCCGAGAATTCCGGCGGCGTGCACTGCCTCAAATACGGCATGACCACCAATAATGTGCTCGGCTGCGAATTGGTGCTGATGACCGGCGAGATTTTGCGGCTCGGCGGCAAGCATCTCGATGCCGGCGGCTACGATCTCCTGGGCATCGTCACCGGCTCGGAAGGCCTGCTCGGCGTCGTCACCGAAGTGACGGTGCGCATCCTGAAAAAGCCGCAGACCGCGCGCGCGGCGCTGATCGGCTTTACCGCGTCGGAGGACGGCGGCGAGTGCGTCGCGAAGATTATCGGCGCGGGCATCATTCCGGGCGGCATGGAAATGATGGACCGGCCGGCGATCGCACGCGACCGAAGAATTCGTCCACGCCGGCTATCCGCTCGACGTCGAGGCGCTCTTGATCGTCGAGCTCGACGGCCCGCGCGACGAAGTCGATCATCTGCTCGCGCGCGTCGAGGCGATCGCCAAGGCGTGCCGCGCCGTGACCTGCCGCGTCTCCAATTCCGAAGAGGAGCGTCTGCTGTTCTGGGCCGGCCGCAAGGCCGCGTTCCCGGCGGTCGGCCGCATCTCGCCGGATTATTACTGCATGGACGGCACCATCCCGCGGGCGAAATTGCCGCTGGTGCTCAACCGCATGCAGGAACTGTCCGCGAAATACCATTTGCGCGTGGCCAACGTATTTCATGCCGGCGACGGCAATCTGCATCCGCTGATCCTCTATGATGCCAATAAGCCCGGCGAACTCGATCGCGCCGAGCACTTCGGCGCCGATATTTTGCGGCTCTGCGTCGAGGTCGGCGGCGTGTTGACCGGCGAGCACGGCGTCGGCGTGGAAAAGCGCGATCTGATGCCGGTGATGTTCTCCGAGGAAGATCTCGACCAGCAGCAGCGGCTCAAATGCGCCTTCGATGACAAGAGCCTGCTCAACCCCGGAAAGGTCTTTCCGACGCTGCATCGCTGCGCCGAACTCGGCCGCATGCACGTGCATGCGGGTCGCGTGGCGCGTCCCGATATCCCGCGATTTTGAGCGGCGGGCCGAACCTCATCACCTCAGCAGTCGAACAAGCAGGCCTTTAGGGAAATACGTCCAAATGGAATTCGGTCTTTTCTGTTCAGCGCAAGCCAACAGCAATGAGCTAGGCCCCGAAACCGGCCAGGGCTTTCGCGATTACCTTGATTTCAACGTTGAGGCTGAGGCGCTTGGTTTCAAATCGAGCTTCCTCGTCGAGCATCATTTCACCGGCTGGAACCAGGTGTCCTCGACCTTGATGCTCTTGATGGCGCTTGCCATGCGCACGACCACACTCCGCCTCGGCTCGGCGGTGATGGTGCTGCCTTGGCACAATCCGGTATTGCTTGCCGAACAGGCCGCGACGCTTGATTTGATTTCCGGCGGCCGTTTCGATTTCGGCATCGGCAAGGGCTACCGGCACAGCGAGTTCAACGGCTTTGCGATCGCCTCCGACGAGGCCGAGGCGCGCTTTGACGAGGCGATCGAAGTGATGACGCGCGCGTTCACGACGCGCGAGCGCTTTTCGCATCGCGGCCGCTTCTGGCACTTCGAAGACATCGTCGTCGAGCCGCCGCCGGCGCAAAGGCCGTATCCGCCGTTCTGGGTCGCCGCCGGCAGCGAGCCCTCGATCCGCCGCGCCGCGGCGCGCGGCTTCAACCTGATCCTCGACCAATATGCCAGCGCACAAACGCTCGGCGGGCGCATCGGCATCTATAAAGCCGAGCGCGCGGCGCGGGGCCTCCGCTTTGATCCGGCGCAAATCGTCGTCGCGCGGCAGCTCTATGTCGCTAACGACGCGGCCGATAAAGAGGCCGCGCTGTTGCGTCAGGCGGCGTATACCAAGCGCACCGTGGACGTGTCGCGCAAGCCCGACGGCACGGGCGGCTCGCAAAAGGGCTCACACGTTCTCGCCTATGCCGACAAAGCCGGCGGCACCGAGGAGAATGCGCTTTACGGCACGCCGGACGAGATCACAGCGATGCTCGAGGACCTGCGGCGGGCAGGGGTGCACTATGTCCTCCTGGTCGTCTCAGGCGGCGTCGCGCAATTGCGCCGTTTCGCGCGCGAGATCATGCCCGCCTTTGCCCGCTCTGCGCCTGCCGCCGACGCCGCGGAATAGGCGCGAGCCATGGCCGATAGCCTCAAACCTCACGATGCGATCGAAGTCGAATTCATCATTCGTGCGGCGCTGGCCGAGGAAAAAACGCTCGAAGTCGTCGGCCGCGGCACCAAGCGCGCCATCGGCCGGGCCGCGCAATGGGACGCGACAATCGACCTGTCGGGACTGACCGGCGTCACGCTGTACGAGCCCGAAGAGCTTGTCCTGTCGGCGAAGGCTGGCACGCCGCTCGCCGAGATCGAGGCGCTGGTGGCGGCAAGCAACCAGGAGCTTGCCTTCGAGCCGATGGATTACGGGCCGCTCCTGGGTACGCCTGCAGACGCCGCCAGCATTGGCGGCGTGCTTGCCGCCAATCTCAGCGGGCCGCGCCGCATCAAGGCTGGCGCCGCGCGCGATCATTTTCTCGGGCTGTCGGCGGTATCCGGCCGCGGCGAAGTGTTCAAATCCGGCGGCCGGGTGGTCAAGAACGTCACCGGTTATGACATGTGCAAGGTGATCGCGGGGTCCTGGGGCACTCTCGCGGTGATGACCGATGTGACCATCAAGACGCTGCCCAAGGCCGAGACCGAGGCGACCGTTGTGGTGCTCGGTCTCGATGACGCGGCAGCCGGCAAGGCCATGGCGGCGGCGACGGGTCCTATGGCGACGTTTCCGCTGCCGCGCACCTGCCGGCCGGCATCGCCGAGCGGGTCGCCGCGACCACCGCCGCACACGCTTCGGTCACTGCTTTTCGCCTCGAAGGCGTGGCGCCCTCGGTGGCGCAGCGCAAGGCCGTGCTGGAAAAGTTTATCGCGCCGTTCGGTCCGCTCGCCGCACTCGGCGAAGAAGCCTCGCGCGCCTTCTGGCGCAGCGTGCGTGATGTCACGCCCTTCGCCGCGGCCGGTTCTGCCGGCAAGCGCGACCTCTGGCGCATTTCGACGGCGCCGACGGAGGGCGCCGCGATCGGCCGCGCGCTGGCGAACAAGGCCGGTGCGGAAATCCTCTACGATTGGGCCGGCGGCCTCGTCTGGGCGGCTCTGCCTGCCGCGGACGATGCTCATGCGCCGTTAGTGCGCGCCGCACTCGCGGCCTCAGGCGGCCATGCCACGCTCATCCGGGCGCCTGCCGCCGTGCGCGCCGCGGTCGCGGTGTTTGCGCCGGAGCCTGCGCCGCTTGCCGCATTGACGGACCGTGTCCGCAAGAGCTTCGATCCGCAGGGGGTTCTCAATCCCGGCCGTATGTGGGCGGGTGTGTAGCGATGCAAACCTCATTCACCCTCGAACAGCTTGCCGACCCGGACACGGCGGAATCCGAGAGGATCCTGCGCGCCTGTGTGCATTGCGGCTTCTGCACGGCGACGTGCCCGACCTATGTGCTCGACGGCAACGAGCTCGATTCGCCGCGCGGCCGCATCTACCTGATCAAGGACATGCTGGAGCACGATCGGCCGGCGACCGAAGAGGTCACCCGGCATATCGACCGCTGCCTGTCGTGCCTGGCCTGCATGACGACCTGCCCGTCGGGCGTCCACTACATGCACCTCGTCGATCATGCCCGCGCCCATATCGAACAGACCTATCGCCGGCCGCTCGGTGAGCGTTTTTTGCGGGCGATGCTCGCGCGATTGATGCCCTATCCGGGGCGCTTTCGGCTCGCGCTCGGCGCGGCTTTATTGGCCAAACCCTTCACATCGGTCGTCGCAGCCCTCGGGCTCAAGCGGCTTGCGGCGATGCTTCGCCTGTCATCCTGGCGCTGGCCGCAGAAGCCGCTTGCCCCGCAGACTTTCCCGGCGACCGGCCCGCGCCAGGCCCGCGTTGCGCTGCTCGCCGGATGCGTCAACGACCTCCTGGCCCCGGATATCAATACTGCGGCCATTGAGGTGCTGACGCGGCATGGCGTCGAAGTCGTACTGCCGGCGGGGCTCGGCTGCTGCGGGTCGCTGGTCCATCACATGGGCCGCGAGCACGAGGCGCTGACGCAAGTGCGCGCCAATGTCGATGCTTTCGCGGCGATCGACGACCTCGACGCCATCGTCATCACCGCCTCGGGCTGCGGCACGACCATGAAGGATTATGGCTTCATGCTGCGCAACGATCCGGCTTATGCGGAACGGGCGGCGCGCGTCTCGGCGCTGACCAAGGACATCACCGAATATCTCGCGACCGCTGCCGCTCAAGCGCCTGCCGCGCGTGACGCGCCTCGCCTCACCGTCGCCTATCATGCCGCCTGTTCGCTGCAACACGGACAGCGCGTCACGCGTCAGCCGAAGGACTTGCTCACCAAGTTTGGCTTCGTTGTGCGCGATATTCCCGACGGTCATCTGTGCTGCGGCTCGGCAGGTACCTACAATATTCTGCAGCCGGACATCGCAAGAAGGTTGCGCGATCTTAAAGTCGGGACTATCGAGAGATTGCGACCTGACGTGATCGCAGCAGGCAATCTTGGTTGCATCACGCAGATCGCAACGGGCACGGAGGTTCCGGTTGTCCATACAGTCGAGTTGATCGACTGGGCGACCGGAGGCCAGTGTCCGCGAAAACTTCGGGCGCATCGGCCGCGCGCGGCAATGCACCCGGTCACGGCAGCAGGCTGAGCGAGCTCTCGGTCAGCGTCGTGCCACAATACCGGTCTTCCCATGGTCGCGCTGTGGGGGCGCACGGGTACTGGATCGGTAGCAGCGATCGGGAGGTCGATCATGGCGAAGAAGTCCAAAGCGAAGAAGAAATCCGGCAAGAAGAAGAAGGCCGCTCCGGCCAGCAAAAAGAAGAAAACACTGAAGGCGTCGCCGAAGAAAAAGACGGCGAAAAAGGCGGCCAAGAAGCCGGCCAAGAAGGCGGTGAAGCAGGCCGTGAAGAAGGCTGCTCCCAAGAGCAAGCCGGCGCCGAAGGCGGCTCCCGCTCCGATGCCGAACCGGCACCCGCGCCGGCATGGACACCGCCGAGCTCCGATATGGGCGGCGGCGGCGGAACCGGCAGCTAGCCGGCTTTCGCTTGATCTGATTTTGCGAAGGGCCCCGGCCGCGCCGGGCCGCATTGCATCGGCTCTGCGAGCCCAATAGCATCGGCTTGATGCTGGTTTCGGCATGAGGATCGGCGACCAAAGCGCCGCCGATCCGAGGCCGCATGGTCGGCTGTTGGGGCTATTTTGTCCTTTCCGCCGTTTCCGTTTCGCTGTTGAGGAGGAGTGCTATGGCGACCTACAACATCCTGCTGATGGGCGCGTCCTACGGTTCGTTGCTCGCGTCGAAGCTCTTGTTCGGCGGTCACTCCATTCATCTGGTCTGCCTGCCCGCCGAAGCCGATCTGATCAACGGCGAAGGCTTCAAGGTTCGCCTGCCGATTCGCGGCCGCAAGGAGCCGGTGCTCCTCGAGTCGCGAAAGCTTCCAGGCAAAGTGACGGCCGGCCCCGCCGCCGGTGTCGATCCGAAGAACTACGATCTCGTCGGCCTGTGCATGCAGGAGCCGCAATATCGCTCGCCCGGCGTGCGCGAATTGCTCGATGCGGTCGGCAAATCGCGGGTGCCCTGCATGTCGATCATGAACATGCCGCCGCTGCCCTATATCAAGCGTATTCCGGGTCTCGATTACGAGGCGCTCAAACCCGCCTATACCGATCCCACCGTGTGGGACATTTCGACCCCAAAACCATCACGCTCAACAGCCCCGACCCGCAGGCGATCCGCCCGCCGGATGAGAAGGCCAACTTCCTTCTGGTCACGCTGCCGACCAATTTCAAATGCGCCAGATTCGACGACGATAAGAACACGGCGATCCTCCGCGCGCTCGAGAAGCGACGTTGACGCCGCGCGATTCGATACGCCCGAAGGCAAGATCGAGCTGCCGGTGAAGCTCAAGATCTACGATTCGATCTTCGTGCCGCTCGCCAAATGGGCGATGCTGCTCGCCGGCAATTATCGCTGCGTCACCAAGGACGGCATGCGCACCGCCCAAGAAGCTGTGCACAGCGATCTCGAAACCTCCCGCTCGGTGTACAATTTCGTCTTCGACCTGTGCGTCAAACTCGGCGCCAAGCCCGCCGATCTGGTGCCGTTCGAGAAATACGCGGCCGCGGCCGAATCGCTGACGCGGCCGGCGTCGGCGGCGCGCGCCTTGCAAAACGGCGCGCCCAATATCGAGCGCGCCGACAAGCTCGTTCAGCTCATCGCCAAGCAGAAGGGCCTGAGCCATCCCGCCATCGACGCCCAGGTGGCGCTGGTCGATGCGCGGCTCGAGGCGAATCGCAAGAAGGCGGCTGCGGCCTAGCTTACTGCACTTGACGTCCTGCCAGAAGCCGAAACGGCCGCCGACCTGCGCCATTTCCGGCCGCGGCGCTTCGTAGGACCAAGCCGCACGCGGGTGCCGCGTGCCCTGGACGATCACGTCGTAGAACTGCACGCCGTGCGGGCAGGCCTGATCGTCGGAGGTCTTGTCGACCTTTTCCAGCCAATCCAAACGCACCGCCGTGCGCGGAAAATATTGATATCCCTTGCATTCAATGACGTCGTCGCTTTGCGCGACGACGCGGTCATCGACCGTCGCCTGCATCGTTTGCCTCCTGTGGATAACTCCGACTCGGAGCGTTGAAATTACTTAGGAATGGCTCTGCCATCGGGCAACGGCGCCGGCATCGGCATTATCCGCGCTTTTAGGGGCTGTTCGACCAGACGCAATGACTTGCGCGGATCCGAAAACTCAACGCCAGCAGGCGCTTTGTGCCCAGAAGTGTAACCTGTCTGCCACACTGAATAAGAAACTCTTTAGTTTTGTCGCAAAAGCATAAAAAGGCAGCACTTGCCAACGTTTTAAGCTTGGCTGTTTCATGGTTAAATTGAACTATTCGTGAAGTTTCGAGCTGCGCAAGGGGCGCTGCGGGAATTGGCTTCGTAGTCGGTCTTTGAACAAAACGCCCGAGTACAGGCAGGGACAACAGAAGGGGCAAGTTATGAAGAGAGTCGCTTTATCGTTGGTTTTGGTGGCCGGGCTGGCTTCCTCAGCGATGGCCGCTGACATGGCAACGAAGGCCCCGCCGGCGCCGCCACCGGCGCCGTCGCCGTGGGATGTCGCTATCAGCGCGGCGTTGATGAACGATTATATCTGGCGCGGCGTTACGCAATCGGCCCACAAGCCGTCGACGCAGGCCGGTTTCGAGGCGCGCTACAACTTCAATTCGACCTGGCAGGGCTATGTCGGCGTGTCGGGTGAAAGCATCGACTTCCCGAATCGCGCCGCGGCGGAAATCGACATCTACGGCGGTATCCGCCCGACCTTCGACAAACTCGCCCTCGATTTCGGCTTCTGGGAATATTACTACCCCGGCGGCCAGTGCTTTAACGCAAACCCGCTCATCTCGTGCGCGGGCCAGGGCGTTCCGGGCAACGCCGGCGCCGGCATCCCGCAGTCCCTGCCGAACGGCAACGTCGCCAAGGCCAACGCAAGCTTCTACGAGTGGTACGCCAAGGGCACCTACACTGTGAACGACAACCTCTCCTTCGGCGGCCAGTTCTACTACTCGCCGTCGGTGGTCAATACCGGCGCTCCCGGCGAATACTACGGCGGCACCATCACTCTGACGGCGCCGAGCACGTGGTTCGCGGACGGCTGGGGTGGCTATGTCTCCGGCGACGTCGGCTACTGGGCTCTCGGCACCAGCGACTCGTTCTACTGCACGGAGCCGACCGGCACCGTTTGCGGCGGCAAATTCCCGAACGGCGTGAAGTATACGAGCTTCGCCAACTGGGACGCGGGTGGCGGCTTCACCTACAAGGCGTTCACGCTTGACCTTCGCTACTCCGACACCAACCTGAACAAGGCCGAGTGCAACGTGTTCACCAGCGATCAGACGGCGACCTTCTCGACGGGCGGCGTCACGGCGCAAAACCCGGGTGGCCTGTCGTCGAATTGGTGCGGTGCGGCTTACACTGCCAAGCTCTCGTTCGCGACCAACCTCTCGAACATCAAGTAATCTCGGCAGAGGATCTGCGAAGACATAAGGCCGGTAGCGGAAACGCTACCGGCCTTTTCGTTTTTGCGACGACGGTTTCAGAGCATGGTCTGAAAAATACAGTCTCCTGCTTTTCCGAATCACTCCGCCGCCGAAACCATCGGCACGTCGCGCACCTGAGCGACCGCGCTTCCCGCCACCACATCGATACGGCGTCCGTGGAAGGCGCCGAGCGTGGAGCGGTGTCCGATCGAGACGATGGTTGCGCCCTTGAGCCGTTCCTGCAGCAGCCGATACAATTGCGCCTCCGCCGGCTCGTCGAGGGACGCGGTTGCCTCGTCGAGGAGCAAATAATCCGGCTCCTGCAGGAGGGCGCGCGCAACCGCGAGCCGCTGTTGCTCGCCGAGCGACAGCATGCGGTTCCAATGCGCTTCTTCGTCGAGCCGATGGCTCCATTCCGGCAGCCCGACGGCTGCGATCACTTCGGCAATTCGCGCAACGTCGAAAGTGCCGTCTTTGGCCGGATAGCTGACGGCCGTGGCGAGGCTTGCGACCGGAAAATAGGGCCGTTGCGGCAACAGCAGGATTTTTGCGTCCTGCGGAACCGTGACGCGGCCGGATCCGAACGGCCAGATGCCGGCCAAGGCGCGAAACAGCGTCGATTTGCCGATGCCCGAGGGACCCGTCACCAAGACGCGTTCGCCCGGCGACAAGACGACGTTCTCGGCGCCGACCAGCGGCTCGCCATTCGGTAGCCGTACATTGAGGCGCTCGATCGCGATGCCGTGGGCGCCCGCGCGCGGCAGCACCTCGACGGCGGGCTGCTTGAGCGCCGCGTCGCGGCCGGCAATGATTGCTTTCTCGAAGCCCGCCAAGCGCTGCACTACCGCCTGATATTGCGCGATGCTTTGATAGGAGGTGACGAAATAGGTGAGCGCGCCCTGCACGCTGCTAAACGCGGTCGCCGTCTGCATGAGGTCGCCGAGCTGCACAGCGGTGGAGGCGAAGTAAGCCGGCCCCGCCATCAAAAACGGAAAAATCGTCGTCGCCTGCGAATAGCTCTGGGTGAAAAATGTGAGCTTCTTCTGCCGCCGCATGATCGCCATCCAATTGTCGACGATCAGGCCGAAACGGCCGCTGTGGCGCTCGCGCTCGGCCGCCTCGCCGTGCAGCGCTGCGACCTGCTCGGAATTCTCGCGCGTTCGCACCAGATTGAAACGGAAATCGGCCTCGTAACGCTGCTGCTGAAAGTTGAGCGGAATGAGCCGCCAGCCGATCAGGTGCGTCAAGATCGTGCCGAGCACCGCGTAAATCAGCGCCGCCCAGACCAGGTAGCCGGGAATGGCGAAGTCCCTGCCGAACACATGCAGCGGCAGTTGTTCCGACAGCTTCCAGAGAATGAACACGAAGGAGCACAGCGTCACGATCGAGTTCAAAAGCCCGACCCCGATCGACAGCGTGCTCTGCACGAATTGCCCGAGATCGTCGGCGATACGCTGATCGGGGTTGTCGGCGGCGTCGCCCAGAAGCTGCATACGGTAATGGTTGGCGGTGTTGAGCCATTGCCGCAGATAGGTCTGCGTCATGTAGCGCCGCCAGCGGATCTGCAGCCAAAGATTAAGATAGTTTTGGTACACTTGGGCCACGGTGAAGATCGCGGCCAGCGCGCAGAACACCAGGATGTAGCGGACGAAGGCGTCCCAATCGCGGTTCTGCAGCGCGGTGTAGAATCCATTGTACCAGTAGCTCAAAATCACATTGATGGCGACGATCGACAATTCGATGCCGATCACCGCGCCGAGAAGGATGCGGCCCGGCCAGCGGTCCTCGGAGCGGAAGTAAGGAATGGACAGCCGCCAAATCGTGGCAAGCGTCGACAAGAGACGTTTCAAGGATGACCTCCGAGGAGTTTGCGGGCAACGCGGAACAATCAACGGGCGCGTCGCCCCAAAGGTAATGGTCCGAGCCCAATCAGGGCCCGCATGAGCTGCCGGCACAGCTCGACTGTCACTGGACTATCACGAGCCTGTCCAGCACGGCAGAGGCCCAGACTGGCGCCCCGCCGCCGTTCTAAGCGCGATTAGCGTGGAATTACGGCGGGTTAGGGTAGGGGTGGCGGACAATCGCGTTTTCTTGATGTCATGGTGACACCCCGAAAATGGGCTATTCGCGGCGTTCGGCAGACACCGCCAAATCCCCGGCCCGATTGGGTTACCGTCGCGCGGCCAGTGCCGGTCCGCGCTGCTGCCTGATTTTCCGCGTTCCGGTTGCGCCAAGACGGACTCAAAAAGCCCGGCTGACTTTTTCCGGTTCATGCTTTAGATCGGTGCGAGCGGCCGTTCGGCCGCGGTCCCACACCATTCGCCTCTTGCACCTCTTGCCCGCACCTTTTGTAAGTTGTCGATGCATCCATTCCGGCCCTTTCGGCTCCCCCGTTCCACGTTCTGCCTCGCGGCCCTTGCCGTCGCCGTTTGGCCGGTACTCGCCAGCGAGACGTTTCCGTTCGGCAGCGAACTCATGCTCGATGCGGCACCGCTGCACGGCTCCAAGCGCATCCCGATGATCGAGATCGAGGACAACGGCACCGCCTCGATCGATCTGTGGTGCGCGAGCGTGAAGGCGCAGGCGACGGTCAGTGATGCGGCGATCACCATCGTGCCCGCTGACGCGCCGGGCGCCCTCCTTGCGCAATGCGATTCGGACCGCCAAGCGCGCGATGCCGACCTTCTTGCAGCGCTGACCCAGGTGACCGCTTGGCGAAGGAGCGGCGATCTGATCGTGCTCTCCGGCTCAACGCCGCTGCGCTTCCGCCTGATGACGAATTGATCTTCCCCCGTTACCGCCCGGAACAGTTTTGAGCTTACGCGCGGCGACTGGGTTGCAATCTGGCTATTTTCATCCGATGGTCGTATTCCTGTCAGGGGCCCGTCTTACAAAAAATCGACGGCGCGCCATAACGGGAGGGCACCATGATCGTTTACGCAGCCACCAGCGGACAGCACAGCACCAATAGCGGATCGTGGACGGCAATGCCGGGCCTCGCGTTGAAGCTTCCGGAGGCGGTCGGGAACTCGGCGCTCTTGATCCTCAACGTTCCCAATCCCTACGCCGTAGGCAACAATTTCCCCGGCGGCAATTTCGGGCTTCAGGTCAACGGCGCCGTGCTCGCCCCCGTCGCCACCTTCACCTATAACGAGCAAACCCCGCAGAGCACCGGCCGGATACCGACCACGCTCACCGCCGTGATACCGCTGAGTTCCTCCGGCGCGACGACAGTCCAGGCGGTGTGGTGCGGGCGTGCGCAGCTCGACCGTGAACATCGACAGCCCGGCGACGCTGACCGGCGTCGTCGCGTGATTTGCCTGATGACGAATTAGCTCGCCGCGCCGCGGCGGGCGGGGTTCTCGCTTCACTCATAAAGATCGCGCGGCATGGCTTGCCGCGCCTTCCGCTCCGGCGCGCCGATATTGCGCGGCGTCGCATCGAGGATGGACTGCCGCACCCGCCATTGCACATCATGCGGTATGCGCGGCAGCGCCTGCTTGAGACAGGCATTGGCGTCGCCGCGGCACGCGCCCTGCCGGCGGCACTGCTTGTTGCGGCAGGTCCGCCACAGCGCGAAGGCGTTGCAGAAGCGCCGTTGCTGGCGCGCCTTTTCGATGGCAAAGCGCGCCGCCGCGTCGGGCGGCTGCAGCTTCGCTTTGCCTTTCGGCCTCGCCCCAAACACCGCGAGCGCCACGGCGAAATCGCCGCGCTCGACGGCGCGGCCGGCGTCATGATCCATCACACGATCCAGGCGTCGCTTCATGACAAATTCTCCTTGCGCAGGTGACAAGCGCTCTCGCTCTCGCAACGCATCTGCGCGCGAGCTCTTGCACGAACGCTACGGTGGTGAAGCGCGAAGGGAGTGGCGCGTTGGGAAAGAAGGGGTGGGGCCTTCGTTTCGGTTTGCGCCTTAGCCTTCGCTGTAGCCTTTCATTTTTCGTCACCACCGGGCTTGACCCGGTGGTCCATGATGAGCGGCGGAGCCGCATGGATTGCCGGATCAAGTCCGGCAATGACGAAAACAAAAAGGAAGCGGAACGCCGACAGACGCTTATTCCAACCTGCCGTGCTGCTGGCACGGCCGCGCATCCAGCAGGATGCGCACGCCTATCGGCGTTCCACCGCGGCTCTGCCCTAGAGAGTATTCCATCCCTAGGTGCAACTTCAGGCCGGTTTCCTGGGACTTGGGGTTAGCGCCGATCCTGTAGTCATCCCCATCCCTGGGGCAGAGCCGACGCCGTTTTTGCGGGCGTTACCCGCCTTCACCTGTCCCAGTCCAGCGAGCACCTCGCGGCCCGGTCCGTAGTGCCGGGAGACTGATGCCCGAAGCTGCCCGGGAGCGGTTTGCAACACCGCGCGCGGGCACCGCCCTCTCGCTCCCGATTGCGATGTGCCTTCGCAACCGATCCTTTCACGAGCGAGAATCAAGGATGATATGTAACTAAAACAGTGACAATAGTCAATGGAAAAGTGACGTTATTTTCGGCAGGCGCGGCTCTGTCAAAAGTGCGGCTTTTGCCGCATTCCCAAGCGCTTTCTCACGGATAAACGGCTATGGTGTTCCTGCCGGCTTTTGCGAGCGACGGCGGAAAATTGCGCCGAAGCGAGTGTTCATGGCCGCAGCCGATCAACAGGGTCTTCCCGCCCACCATTCGGAACAGGAAATCTTCTCTCATCCGCGCTTTCCGATCGCGCGCGACGAGTTCGTCAACGCCATCCTCGCGCTCTACGAATACGACCCGTTTTTGAACCGGCTTTTGCTCGAGGCGGGGCGCAACGTGCTGTTTGTCGTGATCATGTGCCTGCATGCGCGCTACGACGAAGCCGATCGCGCGACCTGGCCGACGCTCGCGCTCGCCACGCAATCCACGGCGGCGCAGGGTGTTTCAAGCCCGCGCCGGCTGAGCGCCTTGATATCGGAATTCATCAAGACCGGTTATCTCGAACTGCGCGCCTCGCCGCGCGACCGCCGGGTCCGCATCCTGACGCCGACCGCGAAAATGGTGGCGCAGGATCAGGACTGGCTGGTGTCACACTATCTTCCCTTGCAGGTCTTGTTTCCGAAACCCGGTTACGCGCGAATCATGAACCGCGACCCGGCGTTTCAGCTGGTGCAGCGGCTCATCACGTCGGGCTTCTTCGCGCTCGGCGGGCAGATCATGGCGGCGCATCCGATCGTGATGCAGTTCATGAGCCGCGAGGCCGGCGTGATGATCCTGATCAAGCTGATGCAACTGGCCGGCGTCAAAGGCGAAGCCACCAAGAAAAAGATTTCCTATTCCGACATCGGCGATCGTTTCGGCGTGTCGCGCACGTTTGTTCGCAAGCTCTTGCAGGAGGCCGAAGGGCAAGGTCTCTTGAGTCTGACAAAGCACAACGGCCAGTTCGTCGAAGTCATGCCCGCGCTCGTTGCGGCCTTCGACCGTTTCGTCGCCGCCAGCATGTCGGGGCACGATCTCATCTATAACCTGGCGCTGCAAAAGGCCGCGTGACGGCGCGCGTTGGAGCGGGATGATTTCAGGTTGGACAATCTTGTCATCATTGCGAGCGAAGCGAAGCAATCCAGCGGGAGCCCCAGTGGCGCAATCAAATCCGGGCCGCCGAGCTGGATTGCTTCGTCGCTGCGCTCCTCGCAATGACGCCGAGGTTTTTCGTCATTGCGAGCGAAGCGAAGCAATCCAGTGGGAGCCCGAGCGCACCAAGCGAGTTTGTGCCGTCGAGCTGGATTGCTTCGTCGCTGCGCTCCTCGCAATGACGGTCAAGCTGAAAAAAGGCGAGGCGACAGATTAACGTCGGAAATTTCTCAACGAAAACAGTAATCCCAGTTATTCGCTGTGGTTGTAGGCCCGATCGATGCAAAACGTTCCGTTGCCGGCGTGTTTACATCTCATTAAGGTCGCCTGCAGAGGGCGTCGTCGCCCGCCGCGGTCAATACCGGGCTGACAAGAACCGGGCCGACAAAAAAAGCAAAAACCAAAACGTTCGGCCGGTAACTCGGGCCATTCCCCGATTTATCTCGAGCCACTGCCTGACGCCGCGCCGGCGTTCGGTGCGGACGTGCGCGCGCTCCAGCGAACCGCGGTGATCGCGGGCCGCAAGATTGGAATTGAGCCCAAGATTGGAATTGAGCCTATGACCAAGACGATTTCCAACCACCATATCGGCAGCATCACGATCAGCAGCGCCGCGTATCCGAGCCCGGTCTACGTCACCAATAGTGGCGAGGTCCAGGGCAGCGCCGGCACCCCCGGCACCACCGCCGTGGACATGGTCACCAGCGGCGCCAGCCTGCAAAACGCCGGTTTTATCTACGGCGGCCATGGCTATGGCGTCTTTGGCGTCTCCGGCACGGGCGGCGACGGCGTCGACATGTCGGCTGCCGGCAGCATCACCAATACCGGCACGATCAAGGGCGGTTTTGGGTACCTTCAAAGCGGCTTCGGCATCGATGCCGCCTATGCCACCATCACCAACGCATTGAACGCCAGCATCACCGGCGGCAGCGGCGTTTTTATCCGGCAACGTACAGACTAGTGAAGCCGGGGGTGCAGGTATCTCGGCCAGCCACAGCAGCATCGTCAATTATGGCACGATCAGCGGCGGCGCTGGCCAGAACATTGCCGGCGACGGTGTGGATCTGGGCGCGGGTTCCACGCTTAACAACGGCGGCAGCGTTTCCTACGTCAAGAACGGGAAGACCTACTATAAATACGAGCGCGGCATCATTCGCGGCGGCGCCGCCACCAACTATGGCGGCCATACCGGCGGCATTGGGGTGTCGATCGCGGCCGGCGCGACCCTTGACAACGGCGCCGTTATCGTAGGCGGAAATGGCTTCAAACCAACAATCGCGGTCGACGGCGGTTTCGGCACTGGTGGTGCAGGTGTTTACCTCGCAGCCGGCGGCACCCTAACCAACAACGACGTCTTCGTTTTAGGCGGCAGCGGCGGCCAGTATCCTAGAATCTACGGCGGCAATGGCGGAAATAACAGCGGCGGCGGCGACGGCGTGGTTGTGGCGGCCGGCGCGAGCTTCACCAATGGGGGTAACATTGTCGCTGGCTCAACCTATGACCCTTAGTCAGAGGGCTGGGGCTGGCGTTTATCTCCATGCCGGCGCCAGCCTGACGAATGATGGGAACGGGCCATCCTAGGCGGCAGATCGCATCCCGTTTTTCCTACAGGAGGCTATTATCGCAGTTTTGGCGGCGGCGATGGCGTCGACTTGGCCGCCAATGCGCAGCTGATCAATAACGCAGTGATTTTTGGCGGTGGGCAACGGGGTGGTGCTCAGCTCCTACACCGTCGGCATCGGCGTCTCCCTTGCCGCCGGCGCCACGGTCACCAACAGCGCGACCGGCTTAATCTTGGGCGGCTTTCACGGTGCGGGCCCAGGGCCGCCATCGGCACCGGCGGCGCTGGCGGCTATGTTGGTTCAAACGCCGTTCTCGTTAACCTTGGCCACGGGGCCTATACTATTGGCGAACTTCGTGCCGGCACCGGCAGCGGGCCGGGCTACGGGGGCATTTTTGGCGGCAACGCGGCTGTCGCCGGGGCCGGCGTCGTTCTCAATGGCGGCACGCTGGTCAATGGCGGGCTCATCGTCGGCGGCTATAACGGCTATCAGGCGGTCCAGGCCAACAGCACCAACCGGGCGGATGCCGTGCAATTCGGCAGCGCGGCCGGCACCTTGGTGGTGGAATCCGGCTTCGATTTCATCGGCAATGTGGTCGCGGTGTCCGCCGTCGCCGACGTGCTGGAAGTCTCCGGCACATCGACCGCCGCCTTGTCCGGCATCGGCACCGAGTTCCAGAATTTCGCGGATATCAGCTTCGCCAGCGGCGCGGCCTGGACCATTGCCGGCAATAGCGCGGGCTTGGCCGGCGGCACCACGATTTCCGGCTTCGCCCACGCCGACACCATCGACCTCACCGATTTCGCCGCGACGTCGAAGAATTACGTCGCCGGCACCGGGCTGGTGCTGAGCGACGGCAGTCAGAGCGTGACGCTCGACATCACCGGCACGTTCAAGACGTCGGATTTCTCGATCGCCGGCGACGGCGGCAGCGGCACCCTCATCGAGGATACCACGCCGTGCTATCGCCGCGGCACCTTGATCGAAGCCGCGCGCGGACAGAAGAAAGTCGAGACGCTCAATATCGGCGACAAAGTCCGCACCGCGTCGGGCGTGCTGCGGCCGATCAAATGGATCGGGCGAAGGAGCTACAACGGCCGCTTCGTCATGGGGCGGACGGACATCCTGCCGGTCTGCATCAGGGCCGGTGCGCTCGCCGAGAACGTGCCGGCGCGCGATCTTTGGGTTTCGCCCAATCATGCGATGTATTTTGGCGTGGGCGGGATGTTGGAATCGTCATTGCGAGGAGCGAAGCGACGAAGCAATCCAGGGCGGAGCCGCCAGACTGGATTGCTTCGCTCCGTCTCGCAATGACGAGGCTAACAACCGCGAACGGCGTTCAAGCCGGGGTGCTGATCGAGGCCAAGGATCTGATCAACGGCGCCTCGATCGTGCAGGCCGAGCGGGTCGAAACACTCGAATATTTCCATATCGAGCTTGAGACGCATGACGTGATCATCGCCGAAGGCGCGCTGTCGGAGAGCTTTATCGACGACGACAGCCGCGGCTTGTTCCACAACGCGCATGACTACGAAACGCTGTATGCGAAAGAGCACGCGGCGTCGGCGCAGTTTTGCGCACCGCGTCTCGATGAAGGCTATGAGGTGGAAGCGGTGCGGCAACGCCTGGCGCTGCGCGCCGGGCTCGCGGGCGCCGCCGACGCGACGCGCCTCGGCGCGCTGCGCGGTTACGTCGACCGCATCCGTGCGAGCGGCATTGCCGGCTGGGCGCAGAATACGGAGAGCCCGGAAGCCCCTGTATGCCTCGACATTTTCGCCGACGGTGAACTCATTGGTCAGACTCTGGCGAACGTCTACCGCATGGACTTGGAGCATGCCGGCTTCGGAAGCGGCCGTCATGGTTTTGAGTTCACACCCTCGGCCGGTCTTAGTTTTTCGGCGGCTGCGATCGAAGTGCGGCGATCGCTCGACGGTGCCGTCGTCGAACTCACCGCCAGGGCCCGCGCGATGCGGGACCGAGCCTCACCTTCGCCATGTGAGACCAGCTGCTTGCAATTGACCACTGGCGCCAGGGACGGGAACAGAGACTTGGGTCGAGAACAGCGGTATGGCCCGCTCGCAGCCGCATAGAATGTCCGCATCGAAAGTTGGCGGCGCAAGTAGTGATGCAACCATGCCTCGCGAATTCGCGGCAGTCCACGGAGGGAGCAGATGCCGAACTATACCGTCACTACGAATTCCGACACCGGTCCGGGGTCGCTAAGCGAGGCGATCACCTATGCCAATGCCAACCCCGGAACCACCATCACGTTCGGGATCAGCAATCAGACGATCACGCTGACGAGCCCGCTGCCGCTCATCCTCGGCGACAACACCACCATCGACGGCGGTACCAACAATATTACGATCAGTGGCGCCAACACCTACCGGGTGTTCTTTATCGGGGCCGCCGGACAGGAAGCCGGGACCTATCCCTCCACCAACGCCACCATTGACAACCTCACCATCATCGATGCCAAAGCGCAGGGTGGCGCTGGTGGGGATGGCGGCCCGGGCCCCAGCAACAACCCCAGTGACGGCGGCGGCGGCGGCGGCGGAGCGGGCCTGGGCGGCGCCGTGTTCGTCAGCTCCACCGGATCGTTGACACTCTCCGGCGTGTCCTTGTCATCGAATGCCGCGATCGGCGGTGATGGCGGCGGTCTCAACGCCCACGGTGTCGGCGGCGGCGGCGGTATGGGCGGAGACGGTGGCGATGGCGGCCTCCATGGCGGCGGCGGCGGAGGCGGCTTCGGAAACACTGCGACAGGCGGCGCCGGCGGTGCTGGCGCTGGTGTCAACGGCGCGTTCACGGGCGGCGGACCTGCAGGCGCAGGCGGCGCCGGGGCGGGCGGCTCGGCAGGCGGCGGTGGTGGTGGCGGTAAGATGGGGCAAGCTGCCGGGGGCGGCGGCGTTGCCGGCACCGCCGGCATTACGGGAGCTGGCGGCGCCGGCGGGTTTGGCGGCGGCGGCGGGGGCGGCAGCGGTGCAGGCGGCTTCGGCGGCGGAGGCGGCGGCGACACGGGTGTCGGCGGCGGCGGCAACGGCAGCTTTGGCGGCGGTGGCGGCGGCGGTTTCAGCGCTGGTGTCAGCGGACTTGCCGGTTTCGGCGGCGGCGACGCCGGCGTCGGTACTGGCGGCAGCGGCGGCGCCGGCGGTGGTGGTCTCGGCGCCGGCGGCGATATTTTCGTCCAGCAAGGCGGCTCGCTGACAATCGACAGCGGCTCGCTGGGGCTGGGCACGGTGACCGGAGGCACGGCGGGAACGGGTGCCACCGACGGCCACGGCTATGGCAGCGGCCTCTTCATTGACGGCACTCAATCGGTCACTTTTGCTCCGGTCGCAGATCAGACCGTCACGATTTCCGGCGTCATTGCCGACATGACCGGCTCAAGCGATCCGTCTGGCCTGACCGGCGCCGGATCGCTGATCATGAACGGTCCTGGCAAGCTTGTGCTGGCGGCCGACAACACGCCCGGCGCGTCCAGTGACCCCGAGCACGCCGGCTTTAGCGGCGGCATCACCATCGAGAACGGCACCGTGGACCTCGCGGCTGCGGGTGCCGCAGGATCCGGCGCGATCACGTTCCAGCAGGCGATGGTCGATCCGTCGCTCGAATTCACAGTGGCGAACGCACCAACAAATGAGATTGACGGTTTCGGCACCGGCGACAACATCCGGATCGACGGTTTCCTGGAGACATCGCTGAGCTATTCGGGCGGTATCCTCACGCTGCAAGGCACCGATGATACCGGCAACACGCCAGAGAGCCTCACCCTCGACATTCCGGGGCTGACGACCGCGAATTTCCAGCCCCATGTCGGCTCAACCGACACGGTGATCGACTACGTGGCCTGCTATTGCCGCGGCACGCTGATCGCTACCGACAAGGGCGAAGTGGCGGTGGAGACGCTCGCGATTGGCGACGGCGTGGTGACTGCTTCGGGAGGTGTGCGGCCAATCAAATGGATCGGCCGGCGCAGCTATGGCGGCCGCTTCATCATGGGGCAGACGGACATTCTGCCGATCTGCATCAAGGCCGACGCGCTTGGCGACCATGTGCCTGCGCGCGATCTTTGGATTTCGCCGCATCATGCGATGTACCTCGAAGATGTTCTGATCGAAGCGAAGGATTTGATCAATGGCGTCTCGATCGTGCAGGCCGAGCGCGTCGAGAGGGTCGAGTATTTCCACATCGAGCTCGACACGCACGATGTGATCATCGCCGAGGGCGCGCCGTCGGAGAGTTTCATCGACGACGACAGCCGCGGCATGTTCCACAACGCGCATGAATACGACGCGCTCTATGCCGAGGAGGTCGGGCGATCGGCGTGCTATTGCGCGCCGCGGCTCGACGAGGGCTATGAAGTTGAAGCAGTGCGGCGGCGCATCGCACAACGCGCCGGACTTCCTCGCGCCGCCGACGGACCGCGCACCGGCGAGCTGTGTGGCTATATCGATCTCGTCAGCGAAACGTGCATCGCCGGCTGGGCGCAGAATAGCCAGGCGCCCGAAGCGCCGGTCTGCCTCGACATTCTTGTTGAAGGCAAGCTGATCGGGCAGGTGCTGGCAAATGCCTATCGCGAAGATCTGCAGCGCGCCGGCCTCGGCTCTGGCCGCCACGCCTTCACGTTCACGCCGCCGGCGGGGCTCAATTTCGCTGCCGATACGGTGCAAGTGCGCCGCTCGCTCGACGCCGCGGCAGTTAAATTCTCAGCCTTCTCTCGACGTACATTGCAGCAGCTCGCGGTCGCGTAAAACTCGGCATCACCTTGCCCGCCGATGTCCGCTTGGGTCAAAGCAGTATTTCCACAATCAGTCTCTTCACGTCCGCTTTTGCTTCGATCGCGACCGGGTCACCGACACGGCGGCTCTTCTCACCCTCACTCAGCCGCGTGGCAGCACGCCGATCACCTCGACCAGGCATGCAACATCCTGCGCGCCGCGGCCTTCGGCCTTGGCTTTGTCATAGATGCTGATGGCGCGATCCAACAGCGGCGTTGCGACACCCAATTCCGCGGCCATCGAGCGGATCGGCTCGAAATAATGCGACAGCAGTTCGACGCTGCCCTGCGGCGGCAGGAATCTGCCTTCGGCCATCCAGGGTGCACGGATGGCGAATTGGCGCGAGCTGCCGGCGCCGCTGGCGACGGCATCTATCACTTGCCCCATATCCATGCCGGTCTTTCGCGCCAGCGCCATGGCCTCCGCGGCGGCCGCGACATGGAGCGTCACCAATAAATTGGCGATGAGCTTCACCTTGATGGACGATCCGAAGGCGCCGAAATAGGTGCAGACATTGGTGAAGCTCTTCACCACATCGGCGGCGGTCTTGCAGGCCTCGGCGTCGCCGGCAATGAATACGGAAGATTTCCGCTCCGCCACCATGCCGGGCGTGCCCGAGATTTCGCCGTCGATGAAAATGGCGCCCTTTTCGGCAAGCGCGACGCGCTGCCGTTCCTTGACCGCGAACGCATAGGTGCCAAGCTCGAGCACGATCTGGCCGGGCTGCACGCCGTGGATGAGGCCGCGCGGGCCGGTCACGACCTCGTCGAGCGCTTCCGGCGAGGGCAGGCAGGACACTACGAAATCGCAATCCGCGGCGACGTCGGCTGCCGAGGCTTTGGCGATGCCGCCTAAAGCCTCGAAATCCGCCATCGCGCTGCGGCGGTAGCCGACAACTCTGGTGCCGCCCGCGAGCAGCAGTTTTGCGATCGGCATCGCCATTTTGCCGAGCCCGATTACGCCGACGCTTTTAATCGTCATGTCAGTCGATCCGGTATGTGTTGTCGGAAAAATCGAGATTGATCCCGATGCGGCCTTCCATGATGGTCCACTCGCGAATGTCGTAAGTGCGCGCGCCGGCGAGCACGAAGGGATCGCTGTTGGCGAACACCTTTGCCTCGTCGAGCGACACCGCGCGCAGGATGGTGAGCCCGTCGCCGATCTGCGCGCCGTTTCCCGGCGCGAAGGGGCCGGAGGCGAACAGCGCGCCGCGCTTTTCCAGGCCGATCATGAATTGCAGATGCTTGGCCAGGTTCGCTTTGATCAGATCCGGCTTGCCGAAGCTTTTCCAGATCACGACGTAGAGACGCTTCTTGAGCATCTTCGCCATGAGCTCTTCTGCGCTTGCGGGAGTTTGGGACTGCGGTTCGGACGCCATACTCGCCTCGCTTTTAGAAGAACAATACTCGCGTCAGTCGAGAAAGCCGGGCGGCGGCGGCGCTCCCCAATAGTTCGCGGCGCTGGGTCCGGGCGTCCACACTTTCGGCCGCTGCGGCTTGTCGCGATGCCACGGCCGCGGCTCGAAATAACCGAGGTCCTCGTCCAGTATCATGTCGATTTCGGTGAACAGCTCGGTGATCTGATTGTCGGGGTTGCGGTGATAGGTGAAAATGTTGTGGCCGATGCCGTGGCGGCCCGGGCCCCATTCCAGGCGAATGTCGTGGCGCGAGAGGAAATCGCAAGCCGTTTCCACATGCGCGAAGTCTTTCAGCTCGAAGGCGATGTGATGGAGCTTGTCGGTCTTGGCCTGGACGAAATTCACGGTGTGGTGGTCTGGCCCGCAGCGCATGAAGACGAAAAAGTCGCCCATCCAGTCCGAGATCCGGAAGCCGAGCGCCTTGGTGTAGAACTCGACGATCTTCTTGATATCGGTGACGGTGAAGGCGACATGGCCGAGCTTGTGCGGCACGATGCCGGTTGACCTGAAATCCTGCCGCGCCGCTTCGTATTGGGTGAAGACGTCGATGCCGGTGCCTTTGGGGTCGTCAAACGACAGGCACTCGCGCACCGACGGGAACGGATTGCTGCGCCGCTCCGAGGCGACGCCGAGAGCGGAGAGCTGCCGCGCCAGCTCGCCGAGGTCGTCGTTCGGGCCGATCTGGAACGCCAGCCGGCGGCACGCGGCCGTGCTGCCGTGCTTGATCAGAACCGAATGATGGTCGAGCGTCGACGCCAGATAAGCCGCTTCGCTGTCGCGTTCGACCAGCGTCAGGCCGAGAATGTCGGTGTGATAGGCGATCTGGCGCTCGACATCCGGCGTTTCGAACGTCGCGTGGGCGATCCTGCGTGCATGAATCATGACAGCCGTCCCTGTGTTTCCAGCCCAATTGGTTCCAATCAAACTGAGCGTGCTTATTTTTGAGCACGTTATGGTTTTCCATGATATGTTGTCAACCGGGGCCGCGCGCGGCGTCCGGCACAAAGTTTACGGCTTATGGCGATTGAGTCCTCACACCGGACAGGTGCGGCGATTTCCACGCAAATGATTGACCCATCGATTTCGCCCGGGCCGCCTGAAGGCGGGCTGCGCCAGCGCGGCAAAAACGCCAAGCAGCGCCGCATCAAGGAAGCGGCCAAGGCGGTCTTCAGCGATGTCGGTTACGACGCGGCGACGACGCGCGAGATCGCGCGGCGCGCTGGCGTCTCGATCGGCACCTTGTTCGTCTATGCCAAGGACAAACGCGATTTGCTGTTTCTGGTGTTCAACGACGAGCTCGATCCGGTCGCCGACGGCGCGCGGCGCGAGCTTCCCGAAGGCAAGCCGGCGCTCGATCGGCTGTGCGCCTTGGCGCGGCCCTGGTACCGCTACTTCGGCGACAATCTCACTTTGGGCCGCTTCGCCTTTCGCGAGATGACATTCTACGAGCCGCATTCGCAGGATTTCGGCGAGCAGTGCGCGCGCTACCGCGCCCGCATGACGCGGATCGAAGCTTGGTTTTGCGAGATCATCGAACAAAGCAGGGCGCGCGGCGAATTGAAATTCAAGGGCAGCGCCGCGGTCGCCGGCAACCTGATCTACAAAGTCTATCTCGCCGAAATCCGCAGCTGGATACACGGCGCCAAGCCCGACGTCGGGCAGGGCGTCCGTAGCTTGCGGACGAAATTTTCGATCGTGCTCGACGGATTGCGCAATTCGTAGGGTGGGTTAGCCGAAGGCGTAACCCACCGTTCGGAGCCATGCTGGGTTACGCACTTCGCGGCTAACCCACCCTACGCGGAAAACAAAAAGGGCGCGGATTGCACCGCGCCCTTTGCTACTTACCGTGTCGAAACGTTAGTCGTCCATCTGGGACGACTTAGAAGCCACCCATGCCGCCGCCGCCGGGCATGGCCGGCATCGCCGGCTGGTCCTTCGGCAGTTCGGCGACCATGGCTTCCGTCGTGACCAGGAGGCCGGCGACGGAGGCTGCGTCTTGCAGCGCCGCGCGCACCACCTTCGCCGGATCGACGATGCCCTTGTCGAGCATGTCGACATATTCCTCGGTCTGCGCGTCGAAGCCGTAGGTCTCCGACTTGTTCTCGAGGATCTTGTTGACGACGATCGAGCCTTCGACACCGGAATTCTCGGCGATCTGGCGCAGCGGCGCTTCGATGGCCTTGAGCACGATGTTGATGCCGGTCTGCACGTCCGGGTTCGAGTTGGTGAGCTTGCCGACCGCCTTCTTGGCGCGAAGGAGCGCGACGCCGCCGCCCGGCACGATGCCTTCCTCGACCGCGGCGCGGGTGGCGTTGAGCGCGTCCTCGACGCGATCCTTCTTCTCCTTGACTTCGACTTCAGTCGCGCCGCCGACGCGGATCACCGCGACCCCGCCCGCGAGCTTGGCCAGCCGCTCTTGCAGCTTCTCGCGGTCGTAATCGGAGGTGGTCTCCTCGATCTGCGCCTTGATCTGATTGACGCGGGCTTCGATGTCCTTCTTCTTGCCGGCGCCGTCGACGATCGTGGTCTTTTCCTTCTCGATCACGATCTTCTTGGCGCGGCCGAGCATCGCCGGCGTCACGTTTTCAAGCTTGATGCCGAGATCTTCGGCGATGAGCTGGCCGCCGGTGAGGATGGCGATGTCTTCCAGCATCGCCTTGCGGCGATCGCCGAAGCCCGGCGCCTTCACGGCTGCGACCTTCAAGCCGCCGCGCAGCTTGTTGACGACGAGCGTAGCGAGCGCTTCGCCCTCGATGTCTTCGGCGATGATGAGGAGCGGCTTGCCCGACTGCACCACCGCTTCGAGCACCGGCAGCATGGCTTGCAGCTGCGACAGCTTCTTCTCGTGCAGGAGAACGTAAACGTCCTCGAGCTCGGCGATCATCTTCTCGGCATTGGTGATGAAGTAGGGCGAGAGATAGCCGCGGTCGAACTGCATGCCTTCGACGATCTCGACCTCGGTGTCGAGCGACTTGGCTTCCTCGACCGTGATGACGCCTTCGTTGCCGACCTTCTGCATCGCGTTGGCGATCATCTTGCCGACGGCCGAATCGCCGTTCGACGAAATGGTGCCGACCTGGGCGACTTCGGACGAAGAGCTGACTTTCTTCGCGCGCTTCTTGATGTCCTCGACCACGGCGGCGACCGCGAGGTCGATGCCGCGCTTGAGGTCCATCGGGTTCATGCCGGCGGCAACCGCCTTGGCGCCTTCCTTCACGATCGCGGCGGCGAGCACGGTCGCGGTCGTGGTGCCGTCACCGGCGATGTCGTTGGTCTTCGAGGCGACCTCGCGGACCATCTGCGCGCCCATATTCTCGAACTTGTCTTCGAGCTCGATCTCCTTGGCGACGGTGACGCCGTCCTTGGTGATGCGGGGAGCGCCGAACGACTTCTCGATGACGACGTTACGGCCCTTCGGACCGAGCGTCACTTTCACCGCATTGGCCAGCGTCTCGACGCCGCGCAGCATGCGGTCGCGAGCGTCGGTGGAAAATTTTACGTCTTTCGCAGACATTTAGTTCTCTCCTGGGGGTTCTGTTTTTCGAACCGTCGCCCTTCGAGGGCCGCGCTACGCGCGGCTACCTCAGGGTGACGGAGCATAGGTTCAGGCGATCACGCCCATGATGTCGGACTCCTTCATGATCAGGAGTTCGTCACCGTCGAGCTTCACTTCGGTGCCCGACCACTTGCCGAACAGCACACGGTCGCCGGCCTTGACGTCGATCGCGATCAGCTTGCCGTTCTCGTCACGTCCGCCGGGGCCGACCGCGACGACTTCGCCCTCTTGCGGCTTCTCCTTGGCGGTATCCGGAATGATGATGCCGCCCTTGGACTTCTCCTCGGCGTCGATACGCTTGACCACCACGCGATCATGCAGCGGCCGGAACTTCAGTTTCGCCATGATTACCCTCACTGCCGCTCCCGACTTTGCGTTTGGCGGCTTTGGCGTTGGAAAAAAGCGGTTATTTTGCAGCGACTTAGCACTCGTTAAAGCGGAGTGCCAGTAAGCGTTGCGGAAATAAGGTGTCGCGTCTACGGAGTCAAGGCGGGGTTTGCCGGTTCGCCCTCTCGGCGTTCGGGAGAGGGAGGTCGCATCGGCGCATCCATTGCTGCTATTCTCGTTTCCGGGACCGGCGTCCGGCCATGATGTGAAAAGGGGACATATTGGAAATGCGCGCGCTCAGCCTTGACGAGGCCAACACCATCATCGCGGCGACCTTCGCTGCGGCCAAGAAACATAAGTGCCGTCCGATGAGCGCCATCGTTCTCGATGCCGGCGGCCGGGTGAAGGCGTTTCAGAAAGAGGACAACGCCTCGATGCTCCGCTTCGAGGTCTGTTACGGCAAGGCCTATGCCTCGCTGGCGCTGGGGCGGCCGTCGAAACTCGTGCTTCACAAGGCCAACGAGAAGCCGCTGTTCATGCAGTCAATCGAGAACCTCGCCGATTATCCGCTGTTCCTGGAGGGCGGCGGGCAGCTGATCCGCGCCAAGGACGGCGAGGTGATCGCCGCGATCGGCGTTACCGGCGACGCCAATGAGATGGACGACATCTGCGCCATTGCCGGCATCCATGCCGCGGGGCTCGCCGCCGACAGCGATTTTTTCGGCGATGCGGAGGCGATGCGGGCGCTAAGCATCCACAAGTCGGCGCCGCTGGTCGATCCGCGATCCAAGGCGGCGGTTGCGGCGAAGCCTGCATCTGCCGGGCGCCGGAACGGTTCCGGCCGCCGTCACGGTGGCGCGACCGCCAAATCCGGGCCGTAATCTTTGCGGACTGTTCGAGCCGGGGTGTTAGGGTTTGAAACAAAGTCTAAAGATCGAGCGGCTAGATTTCGCGCGGGATTGGGTTCCGGTGGGGGCCTCTGCCGGCACATGCCGTTTGTCGGTTTTGCGCCGTTTCCCGGTTTCGCATCGTTTCTCGGTTTTGCCTGTTTGGGGCAGATTTTGGGGGAGACCCTTCATGAGCGCGTTGTCCGTGCGTTTGGCCTTTAGTGTTGCGGCGTTGTCGGCGCTTGCGCTCGCCGCCTGCACCACCAATCAAACGCCACCTCAGGAGACGGCGGCGGCGCCGATGGGCCAGCCGGCGATCGCCTCGCAATACCGGCCGGAAGAAGTCGTCGGCCGCTGGGGCTATGGCGCCTTCCACAAGGACGAGGATCTGACGCGGACCGCAGCCGCCGCGCGCGGTCAATGCGGCCAGCCGGTCGAAATCACCCGCGGCCCGAACGGCGGCGTGATGATGTATCTCGCCGACAGCGCGCAATTGCAGGAATTGCAGCTCAAGGGCTCGGCCAGCGGCAAGAACTATGTCGGCCCGCCCGGCGATGCCGGCGGCCCGCAGGACCGCGAGATCGTCTCGTTCGACGGCCGCACCATGGTGCTGCGCTGGATGGATCCGGAAGTGGCGGGCCGTTACGGCACCGGCGTCTATGTGCGCTGCGCGCCGGAAGGCGTGGCGCGCGCAGGCGGCAAACCGCCGCGGGCGCCCGTTGCGCCGCCGCCGCGGCCGCAATAAGCAGGCCGCCGGCGCACTAAGTATCGAAAATAGCGTCGACGTCGGTCTGCGAGACGTGGCCGCTCTCGTCGGCGAGCCGCGGCCCGTGCAGATATTGCGCCGCTTCGCCCGCCGGCCGCGCCGACATATTCTTGATCTCGTCAAGCACGCTGGTGATGTGATCTTCGACGAATTTCAGCGTCGTCATCACCTTGCTGATACGCTGGCCGATCAGATCCTGAAAATTACAGGCCTCGAAGATACGGATGACGAGGTCCCGGATATCCTGCGCCAATCCCTGTTCGATCTTGCCCTTCAGTGCGGCCGAGAGGTTGTTGGCGAGCTGATCGATTTGCTCGGCGGCGGCAAGAATTTTTTGCGTCGCCTGCTCGGTGCCGGCGGTCACGGCGATAAGCTCGTTGGCGATGCGGGTGAGCGGCTCCGTTCCGGCCTCTGCTTCGTCGTCGACATTGACCGCGCTGCCGGCGAGCCGGCCGGCGATGAGATGGAGCTCGCTGGTGAGCCGCCCGTTCGCGGTGCCTGGAATTTCCGGTGTCGCCGCCGGTTCGGGGGGCGCGGCGAAGGCCTGTCGCAGCGCCGAAAGTTCCTGCAAAATTTGGGCGCCCATGACCTCGGTGTGGCGCTCGGATGCGTCCGCACCGTCGGCGGCAATGCGCGCGGCGGGCGTTTCTTCGATGCGGAAGATTTTGCGCGGCGCGGCCATGCCTTTACCAACTACACATCACCAATCGGTCCAAGCTTAGGAATAGCCGGCTTAATACCGCGTTCACGCGCTCTAGCGGCGAACCGGCCGCCGTCCCATGAACGATCGGCAATAACGATTGATTAACCAAACCGCGGCCGTATTCACCGAAAATCAACTGTAACTTGATGAACAATGTGCGAATAAACCGCCGGCGCAATTTGTTTACCAAACAGTCGAGTTTTGGGCCTGTACTCGTTGCCGTGAGCGCGCGTGCTGTCGTGATGCCGAAATCGCGTTGGCGGGCGATCCGCTCGATTGTAACTGAGTAACGGGTCAAGCGATGCGGCGTATCTGCATTTCCGCGCTCGCCCTGAGCGCATTGTCCGGTTCGGCTTATGCCGATTCCATCCAGAATATTTTCTCGCCTTATGCGCCAAGCCCGGTGCCGAGCCAGCCGACTTATGCCGGGCAGCAGCAGGCGATGCAGGCGGCGCCAAACCAACCGATGAACGCCCAGCCGTATGTCCCGCAGCGGGGGCTGTTCTCCTCGACGCAGGGGCCGGCCTATACGGGGACCGTGCCGCAAAGCTACGCACCGCAAAGCAACGCGCCGCAAAGCTCCGCGCCGCAAAGCTACGCGCCGCCTGTGCAGCAAGGCTACGTCCAGCCGGGACAACAGGCCGCCGCTCCCGCACCGGCTCAGACGAGCTATGCCTTGCCGCCGCCGCCACCCTCGAACGGCGGCGGACTCTTTGGCGCGCTGTTCGGTCATCCGTGGGGTCAGCCGGCGAGCTACCAGCCGGCGGCGCCGGACTATCAGGCGCAGCCGCAGCAAGGCTTCGCGCCGTCGGGCCAGGGCGATATGGCGAACTATCAGGTCGATCCGAAATACGATCGCCAGACCGTGGATTATCGCAGCGACGAGCCGGCCGGCACCGTCGTCATCGATACGCCGAACAAATTTCTCTATCTGGTCGAGGACGGCGGCCGGGCGTTGCGCTACGGCATCGGCGTCGGCCGCCCCGGTTTCACCTGGGCCGGCGTGAAGACGATCTCCGCCAAGAAGGAATGGCCGGATTGGCGGCCGCCTGCCGACATGCTGCAGCGCCGGCCCGATCTGCCGCGTTTCATGCCCGGCGGCGAGGACAATCCGCTCGGCGCGCGCGCGATGTATCTCGGCTCGACGCTCTACCGCATCCACGGCTCCAACGAGCCTTGGACCATCGGCACCAACGTGTCGTCCGGCTGTATCCGCATGCGCAACCAGGACGTCGAAGATCTCTACGGCCGCGTCAAAGTAGGCACCAAAGTGGTGGTGATCTAGGGCGTGTGCTCGTAAATTGATCGCGATGGACCAGGAGGCGGGTCCATGTCCGCTATCCCCTGAAAACGGCCGCGACAGTCGCCGGCCGGCGCGGCAGCTAACGGCCAGGAACGGCCGCACGCGCCGCGTCCCTTGCGGCGCTTATGTATCACGGTTCGGCACATTCCTATTCCGACATCGGCGATCGTTTCGGCGTGTCGCGCACCTTTGTTCGCAAGCTCTTGCAGGAGGCCGAAGGGCAAGGTCTCTTGAGTCTGACAAAGCACAACGGCCAGTTCGTCGAAGTCATGCCCGCGCTCGTTGCGGCCTTCGACCGCTTCGTCGCCGCCAGCATGAGCGGGCACGATCTCATCTATAACTTGGCGCTGCAGAAGGCGGCGTGACGGCGCGCGTTAGGCTTCTCGCATTTTCTCTTTTCCCTTGGCGATCGATCGGCGCTATCAGTTCTTCATGTTTCGGCTCTTCGCACTGGTGGAACTATGCCCAAGCGCCCTGTGACGCCGCCCCGGCCGGTCGTGACCGCAGCGATAGCGGAGCTCCCGCCGCCGCCGCGGATAAACCAGCCCGCCCCGCACCAGCCCGCGCCCGCAACTGTGCGCCTGCGGCAGCGGGCTGCGCATCGCGCGCTGCTGCGGCCTGGCGCCCGGGCCGATGTCGCCGCCGGAAGCGACGCGGCATCTGGTGCCGCTGGTCGAGCGTGCCATGCAGGCGCATCGTCAGGGCGCCACCGAAACCGCCGAGCAATTGTGCCTGGAGGTTCTGGAACTGGCGCCGGATCGCCCCGGCGCGCTGACCGTGCTGTACCAGATCCGCAAGGCGCAGGGCCGGCAGGCCGCCGCCGAGGCGCTGGTCCGCCGCATTGTGCGTTTCGATCCGAATAATTTCTGGGCCACCAACGAGCTGACGCTGCTGCTGCTGGGCAAGGGCAATCTCGGCGAAGCCGAAATCCACGCGCGCAACGCGGTCCGCATCGCGCCGGCCAATCCCGCAGGCGCACAACCTGATGGGCATGGTGCTGACGGAAATGCAGCATCCTCAAGTCGGTGAATATCATTATCGCCGCGTGCTGGAGCTCTCGGAGGGCCGCGATCCGATCCTGCTCGCCAATCTGGCCTGGAGCCTGAAGAACCAGGGCCGCATGGCCGAGGCGCGCACGCTCTACGAAGAATCGATCGCCGCCGCGCCGGAGATTCGCCAGATCGCTCCTGGGCTTCGCGCGGCTGGAGGAAGCCGACCGCAATTTCGACGCCGCCGGCAAAATCCTCGATCGGATCGACGGGTTATGGCCCAACGATCCGAATGCGCTGTTGTCGCGGGCGGTGCTGCTAGGCCGCACCAAGAAATATGACGAGGCGCTCAAGATGCTCGACGAGCTGGCGCAGTCGCGCGAAGGCAAGCTCGGCCCCAACGAGCTGTCGGAGAAAGGCCGGCTGCTCGACCAGATGGGCCATTACGACGACGCCTTTCGTCGCTTTCGAGGAAAGCAAGCGGCTGAGCCGCGAGATGAGCGGCAACCACTATCTCGATGAGGCCGCCGCCGGGCTGATCAATCGCCTGCAGGCCTTCTTCACCGCGCGCCGCCTGCAGACCTTGCCGCGCGCCCGCGTGCGCGGCGACGTCGCCGCAGCCGATCTTCATCCTCGGCTTTCCGCGCTCCGGCACGACGCTCGTCGAGCAGACGCTGTCGGCGCATCCGCGTATTTCCGCGGGCGACGAACTGCCGCTGATCAACGAGATCACCGGCATCATGCCGCGCATGCTCGCGAGCCCGCTGGGCTATCCGGAGGCGCTTGCGGAATTGTGGATGGGCGATCGGCGCGACGGGCTCGACAATCTGCGCGACTATTATCTGCAGAAAGTCGGCCAGATGGGCATCGTCGAGCCCGGCGCCGAATGGTTCACCGACAAGATGCCGCTCAACGAGACGCATCTCGGCCTGATCGCGCTGATGTTCCCGCAGGCGCCGATGATCCACGTCATCCGCCATCCGCTCGACATCATGGTGTCGGCGATCTCGAACCATTTCACCCACGGCTTCTTCTGCGCCAATGCGCTCGAAACCGCGGCCCGGCATTACGTGCGCGTCATGGATCTGGTGCAGCACTATCGCGCCGAGATGACGCTGCGCTATCTGCCGGTCCGCTACGAGGACATGGTGAGCGATCAGAAAGCGACGGTGCGGCAACTGCTCGATTTCATCGGCGAGCCGATTTCGATCCGCGCTGCCTGCGTTTCGAGGAGAACCGCCGCTATGCCCGCACCGCGAGCTATGCGCAGGTGACCGAAAAACTCTACGCCCGCTCGCGCTTTCGCTACCGCCATTACCGCAAGCATCTCGAGCCGGCGATCCCGATCCTGCAGCCGGTCATCGAACGGCTCGGCTACACGATCGATTGATGGAGACGCCGGAAGCGCCAGTTCGGACGCCGGGCGCCGGCATGGTGCCGCTGCCGCTTGGCGAAGTGCTGCGCATCGCCGACGAATACGAGCGCGGCGGCCGCTTCGACGACGCCAAGCGCCTCCTCGATCATATCCTCGCCGCCGACCCGAAAGAGCCGAACGCGCTGCATCTCGCCGGCATCGTGACGTTCCGCCTTGGCGATCCGGAACGCGCGCTCGATCTGATGCAGCGCTCGCTCGCCTACGGCATCGATACGCCGCTCTATCTGCGCAACATCGGCGAAGTCTACCGCGTGCTCGGCCGTCTCGACGAAGCGCTCGAAGCCGGGCGGCGCGCCATCGCGCTGGCGCCGGCCGATCCGCTGTGCCTGCAGAACCTGGCGATCATCCACTTTCACCGGCTGGAGCTCGACGCATCGCTCGATTGCGCCAACGCGGCATTGCGGCTCGATCCGAGCCTGCCGGGCGCGCATTTCGCCCGCGCCGAGGCGCTGCTGTTGCGCGGCGACTGGGCCGACGGTTGGGAGGAATACGAATGGCGCTTCCGCATCCGCGGCGCGGCGCCGTTGATGCCTCCCACCAAAATGCCGCGGTGGGACGGCCGCGCTTTGCCGGACCAGACTTTATTGCTGATCGCCGATCAGGGTTTTGGCGATGTGGTGCAGTTCTGCCGCTACATCCCATGGGCGGCACAAAGCTGCCCGCACATCGCGGTCGTCTGCAGCAAAGAGATGTCGCCATTGCTGCGCCAGCAACATCCCGGCCTGGCGCTGATCGAGCGCTGGGAAGATTGCCCGCCCTACGCGGCGTACTGCGCGCTGTCGGGGTTGCCGCGGCTGCACGGCACGCGGCCCGACAACGTGCCGTCAGCGACCCGCTATCTGCGCGCGGACCCGCAACGCTCGGCCTTTTGGCGCGAGCGGCTCGACCGCCTCGCGCCGCCCGGTTATCGCCGCGTCGGCCTGGTCTGGGCGGGACGCTCGGAGCACAACAACGACCGCAACCGCTCGACCACGCTCGCCACCTTCGCGCCGCTTGGGGCGCTGTCCGGGATCGCGCTGGTGTCGCTGCAAAAAGGCCCCGCCACGGCGCAGGCCGGAAACTATTTCGGCCGCGCGCCGCTGCTCAATATCGGCGCCGCGGTCGCCGACTACGAGGACACGATGGCGATCCTGGACTGCCTCGACACCGTCGTGACGGTGGACACTTCGGTCGGCCACCTCGCCGGCGCTATGGACCGCCCGGCCGCCATCATGCTGCCGCGCGCGCCCGATTGGCGCTGGCTGCTCGATCGCGCCGACAGTCCCTGGTACCGATCGGTGCGCCTGTTCCGGCAATCGGCATCGCGGCAATGGGATGAGCCGGTCGCCGCAATCGCCGCGCACCTGAAACGGCAATTCCCCTTGCGGTGAACTGAAATTTCGCTGCAACCAGAATGGTTTACGGGGACAGGCCCGTTCGGTTCCAATTCGTTGGCAAATGTTCCGTTGTCATCTTGTTAACGCCCGCTTAGGGTTGTTTGGGGAGCGCACTGCCGATTGCGCCGCGTCGCGGTCAGGCCCGCCTCCGAAACGGTCACAGCCGGCGCGCAAGCGTTCGGCTGACGCTCAAAAAAGACCAAAAATTTCGACCGGTAATTCGGAGCCTTCCCCGTCCATCACTTGACGCAGCGCCGGCGTTCGGCGCGCAGCATGCGGGCCCCAAATGACCAACATCACGATCAGCAGCGCTGCTAATCCGAGCCCGTTCACCATCGCCCACGGCGGCTTTGTCGGTGGCGACGGCGGCCCGAGCGCCGCCGTGAACTTGGTCACTCCCGGCGCCAGCCTGCAAAATTCCGGACTAATCGCGGGCCAAAATAACTTTGGCTCAGGCGCCGGGCAGGTCGGCGTCGCGGCCAGCGGCGGCACCATCGTCAATTATGGCACCATCTTCGGCGGCTACACCGGGTTTGGTGATAACGCGAATGGTGGCGATGGCGTGGATCTGGGCGCGGGTTCGACGCTTACCAATGTCTATGGCAAGATTTTTTATCCCAATAATTACAATAGCTTCTATCATTTGAACCCCGGCTACATTCAGAGCGGCGGCAATCGCGGCGCTTCAGGCGACGGCGGCATTGGCGTATCCATTGCGGCCGGCGCGACGCTCAGCAATACAGGCATCGTCAAGAGTGGTTTTTCTTTCAACGACGGTGGCGCAGGTGTTTACCTCTCGGCCGGCGGCACCTTGATCAATGCCGGCCCAGCCATTGCGCAATATGGATACGGCTTAATCCAGGGCGGCACGGGCTCCCACGGCGCCGGCGGCGCCGGCGTGATTCTGGCAGCGGGCGCGAGCTTCACCAATGGCAATATCATTGGCGATTTCAACGGCCATGGCGCTGCCGTCATCAAGGGCGGCGTAAGCTATAGCGCGAGTCATGCCGGTGGAGCTGGCGTCTATCTCCATGCCGGCGCCGGTCTAACGAACGATTCGAATGGGGAAATTGTGGGCGGCCAATGGAATGGCCAACCTTTCGCGCTTTACAACAGTGCCGGCGGCGATGGCGTAGACTTGGCCGCCAACGCGCACGCGATCAATTACGGCGGCATTTATGGCGGTAACGAACTGGGGACCTATACCGGTGGCATCGGCGTCTCGCTTGCCGCCGGCGCCACGCTCACCAACACCGCGAGCGGCCATATCAATGGCGGCGGCGGCGTTAGCGCGAGCAGCAACGGCGCGGGGGGGTCGCACTCGGGCGCCGGGGGCACCGGCGGCGCCGGGGCCTATGTCGGTTCAAACGCCGTTCTCGTTAACCTTGGCCAGGGCACCTATTCTATGCATGGTATCGGCCCCCCATTCCCTATCGGTATTGGTGGCGGCGCGGCGCTGGTCGGCGGGGCCGGGGTCGTTCTCAATGGCGGCACGTTCATCAATGCCGGGCTCGTCGTCGGCGGCTATAACGGCCGCTTCGGCGGCACTGGCACCGACCGGGCGGATGCGGTGCAGTTCGGCAGCAGGGCCGGCACGCTCGAGGTGGAATCCGGTTTCCAGTTCCTCGGCAATGTCGTGGCGGTGTCCGGCGTCGCCGATGTGCTGGAAGTCTCCGGCAGCTCCTCGACCGCCTTGTCCGGCATCGGCACCCAGTTCCAGAATTTCGAGGATATCAAGTTCGCCAGCGGCGCGGCCTGGACCATTAGCGGCAATGCCACCGGCCTCGCGGCGAACCACGGCGTAACGATTTCCGGCTTCGCCCACGCCGACACCATCGACCTCACCGATTTCGCCGCGACCGCGAAGAATTACGTCGCCGGCACCGGGCTGGTGCTGAGCGGCGGCGGTCAGTCGGTGACGCTCGACATCACCGGCACGTTCAAGACGTCGGATTTCTCGATCGCCGGCGATGGCGGAAGCGGCACCCTCATCGAGGATAACGCGCCGTGTTATTGCCCCGGCACCTTGATCGCGACGCGGGACGGACAGAAGACAGTCGAGGCGCTCAAGATCGGCGACGAGGTGATGACCGCTTCGGGCGCGGCGCGGCCGATCAAATGGATCGGACGGCGCAGCTATGGCGGCCGCTTCGTGATGGGGCGGAAGGACATCTTGCCGGTCTGCATCAAAGCCGGCGCGCTCGATGACAACGTGCCGCAACGCGACCTTTGGATCTCGCCGCATCATGCGATGTATTTTGAACACGATGGCGGCGTGCTGATCGAAGCCAAGGACCTGGTCAATGGCGTGTCGATCGTGCAGGCCGAGCGCGCCGACAAGGTCGAATATTTCCACATCGAGCTCGACAGCCACGACGTGATCGTCGCCGAAGGCGCGCTGTCCGAAACCTTCATCGACGACAACAGCCGCGGCATGTTCCACAATGTGCACGACTATGCCACGCTCTATGCCGACGAGGTCGCGCGGCCGGCGTGCTATTGCGCGCCGCGGCTTGATGAAGGCTACGAAGTCGAAGCGGCACGCCAGCGCATCGCGTTGCGGGCGGGACTGATGCGCGCCGATGCGCCGGAGACCGGCGCGCTGCGCGGCTATGTCGACCTTGTCAGTCGCGACTTGCATCACCGGCTGGGCGCAGAACGCGGATCACCCCGAGGCGCCGGTCTGTCTCGACATCTTTTGCCGGCGGCCGGCTGATCGGGCAGACGCTGGCGAACAACTATCGCGAAGATCTGCAGCGAGCCGGCCTCGGCTCCGGCCGCCACAGCTTCGCGTTCACGCCTCCGGCTGGGTTCGACTTCGCTGCCGATACGGTGCAAGTGCGCCGCTCGCTCGACGCCGCGGCGGTTAAATTCTCAGCCATCTCTCGACGTGCATTGCAGCAGCTCGCGGCCGCGTAAAACTCCGCGCAAGCCGCTGGGTTCCCGCTGGCGCGGGAACGAGCGGGCGAGGGGATCACGCCAACGCGTAACCGCGCTCGGCGAGCAGTTGCGGGAAGCTCTGGCTCAGGAAATAGGCGTATTCGCACTCACGCAGCGTCGTCAGCGGATCGAGCCGACGCAATTCGTCATCGACTTTTCCCGGATGACACATGATAAGGCCGCCGTCCGGCAGCCCGTCGAGAAATCCCGGAAACAATTTCTCGAACATCCGCGCCGGGCTCGAACGAATAAGTGCCGGCGAAGGCGGGATTGGTGCGCACGCCTTGCTGCGCGGCGAGGCGGCGAAAGTGCCGGCTCAGCGCGTCGAGGATATATCCTTTGGGATCGGCGAGGCTTTTCGGCGCGGCTGCGGCGCGGCCGCATTGCCGCAGCCAGGCTTGCGGCGCCGCCTGCTTGACGGCGCGCAGCAGCGCTTCGCGCATCTGCGGAAACACATGGATGTGCTGGTGGCCGTCGACATAATCCGGCGCACGGCCGAAAGCCATGTGGAACGCCGCGAATTGGGCCAGAATTTCGGCTTCGAGCAAAGCGGGGCTTTGCCAACGCGCGAGCGCGCGAGCCGCCATTGCCGCAAGCGGCGGGAACGCGCCGTCGCGGAGCGGCGCAAAGCCCGATGTCAGCGGTCTAAACGGTCCCGTCAGCGTCACGTGCAATCCGATCGCGGCGCGTGACCCTGCGACATCGCGAAGCGCCGTGGCCTCATCTTGCGAGAAGCTCGGCGTCGAGGTCATGACCGATGTGGCGCTGAGCCGCCCGCGCGCGATGAGGTCGCGGATCGCAGCACTCACCGCGGGCGAGATGCCGTAATCATCGGCGACGAGCCAGATGCGCCGTTGCGCTTCCCCGGTCATTCGGCCGCGGAGCGCGTGCTGGACACAGGGGGCGCTGCAGACGGCGCATCGTGTTGCGCGTCTTGATGCTGATCTTGATGCAGATCTTGGGCGAGCTTCACGTCGTGCTCGGCGACGAAATAGACCGGCCGGCCTTTGATCTCTTCGAGGATTTTGCCGATATATTCGCCGACCACGCCGATCATGATGAGCTGCACGCCGCCGAGCACCATGACGCCGACGAATAGTGACGGATAGCCGGGCACTTTGGTGCCATAGACCAAGGTCTCGTAGACGATCTCGCAGACCGTACATGAAGGCGATCGCCGCGAGCACCATGCCGAGCACGGTGGCAAGCCGCAGCGGCGCCACCGAGAAGCCGGTGACGCCGTCGATCGAAAGCCCGATCAGGCGCGCGCATATTCCACGTGCTTCTGCCGTCGACGCGCGGCGCCGGCTCGTAGTCGATCCGCATCTGGCGAAAGCCGATCCAGCTCGACAGGCCTTTGAAGAAGCGGTTGCGCTCCGGCAATTGCCGCAGCGCATTGGCCGCGCGCGGCGACAGCAAACGGAAGTCGCCGGCATCTTCGGGGATTTTCGGCTTCGCACCCCAATTGATCAGCGTGTAGAAACTCTTCACCGACAGGCGGCGCACAAAAGATTCGCCGGCGCGGCTCGCCTTGGCGGTGTAGACGACGTCGCAATCCTCATCGAGCCAATGGCCGACCAAAGTCTCGATCATGTCGGGCGGGTGTTGGCCGTCGCCGTCGATGAACAGCATGGCGCCGCGGCGGGCGTGTTCGAGACCGGCGAGCAGCGCTGCCTCTTTGCCGAAATTGCGCGACAGCGACAGCACCTGCACATCGAGCCCGGTCGGGCGCAGATCGCGGGCGATAGCGAGCGTGCCGTCGCGGCTGCCGTCGTCGACATAAATGAGTTCGCAGGCGAGCGACCGCTCTTGCTTGAGCCTTAGCGCCACCTCGACGAGCCGCGCGTGCAGCCGCTCGAGCGCGGCCGCTTCATTGTAGAGCGGCACCACGATCGATAGGCCAAGCGCGGCGCCCGATTGCGCAACTTTGGGCGCTATTCTGGTATTTGCGGCACTCATAGGCGCGTCCCTTTAGACGCCAGTCTATAGCGCAAACGCCCCGATCTGTCGCGCGCGGGTCGCCGCAGGTCGCGCCATTTGCCGACGCGGTAAACCGCGGCGGGCGGGGCTGCAACCCGCCAATTGCCGCGCAAATCGGGTAATGTGCTATGCGAACGACCGCAATGGCTCAGGCATCACCCCCCAATTCGGCCGGCAGACCAGACACCCCGCGCGGACGGGCGCTGTCGCAGAAGGCCTTCGTCTTCGCCATCATCGGTGTCCTCAACACCGCGGTCGACTATGCCGTCTTCCTCGTGGCGCGCGTGGCTTACATGCATTGGCCGCCGGCGCTCGCCGCGTTCGCCTCGCTCGCCGGCATCTGCCGCTGCGGTGCGCCGGAAACGGTTTTGTTGATCGCCGCCAACGTGACGTCCTGGATCGTCGCCGTGAGCGGCTCTTACGTGCTCAATTCGTCGATCACCTTTGCCGCCGAATCCGGGCGTCAATTGCGCTGGCGCGATTACCTGACCTTCGTTGTGTCCGGCATCGTCGGCTTGATCGCCAATACCGCGACCTTGATCGTTGCGGCGCAAGTTTTGCTGTTGCCGGTCTGGCTCGCCAAGGCGCTCGCGATCCTGGCGAGCTTCGTCGTCAATTTCACGCTGTCGCATTTTGTCGTTTTCCGCCCGCGCGGTGGAAGCGATGCCGGGGACAGTGCCTAAACGGTGTCGCGACAGCCGGTCGCCGGCAATGAGCTTTCGATCACCGCTCGCGTCATTCCGCACCGGCTTAACCGAGATACGCGATGCCGCTTCACTGCGATTTGATTCCGGCCGCTTTGATGATCGGCCACCACTTCTCGGCATCGGCCTTCTGCATGGCGCCAAGCGCCGCCGGTGTCTGGCGCTCACGCGGGAAAACCTGATAGCCGAGATCGGCGAGCCGGGTTTGCACCTTGGGGTCGGCCAATGCCTCGACGGCCGCCGCGTCGAGTTTGCCGACGACATCCGCGGGCGTTCCCTTGGGAGCAAAAAGTCCATACCAGTTCGAAAAGGTAAGTGACGGCAAGCCCATTTCGGCGAAGGTCGGAATGTCAGGCGCCTGCGCCAACCGGGTATCGCTCGTCACCGCATAGGCCTTGATACTCCCGGCGCGCACCAGCGCCAGTTCGACCGGCGTCGTGAAATACAGATCGATCTGGCCGGCGATCAGATCCGTTATTCCGGGAGCGCTGCCGTGATAGGGGACGAGCGTGAATTGGGTCCCGGTTTCTTTCTCAAAGAACACATTAAGGACTTGAAATGTAGCAGTGCCGAAGCCTGCCGTCGCCTTGTCGGAATTAGCCTTGAGCCACGCGATCAGTTCCCGCAGATCGTTGGCCGGCAGCGTCTTCCTTGCATAAAGAACAAGCGGAGCGGTGAACAGCGGCGAGATCGGCGCGAAATCGTTCAACACGTCGTAGGAGAGCGTATAGAAAGCACCGTTCATGACATGCGTGTTGGTGACGCCGAGAACGATTGTATAGCCATCGGGGTTCGCGCGCGCGACGCGGCCGGTACCGATGCTGCCCTCCGCCCCGCCGACATTCTCGACGATGACAGGCTGTCCAAGCGACACTCCCATCCGTTCGGCGATCACCCGTCCCGGCGTATCGGTGGGGCCGCCGGGCGGAAACGGAACGATCATGGTGATGGGCCGCGAAGGATAGGCGTCGGCTTTTGCACCGCGTGAAACCGCCGGAGCGGCAGCAGCGGCCGCTGCGAATTGCAAGAATGATCTACGCGGAAGTTTCAACGATCTATGCAAAAGCTTCATGGTGTGCCCTTTCGCGACACCAACACCACATGCAATTCCCGTTCCGAGACCTTGATCCAATTCAATTGAATCGGATCAAGGTCTAGATTTCTCGTTTGAGCGTGATCTTTTCCGACCTTCCTTCGCCCGCCGAAGCGGGCTTCGCGAAGGCGGAAATCGGTTTCCACTTTTCGGGATCATGCTCTAAGCCGGCTCCGCGCCGACCCGATCGATATTTTTGCTGATATCGAGTGCGAGCAACGCGGTCATGTCGCGCACGCTGGTCGTGCGTTCGATCGACGCCAGAAATGCGATGAGTTTCTCGCAGGCAGGCTTGCCCGCAAACGGCGTCATGTTCTCGCGCAGCTTTTCGGCCAGGTCGTCGTCCGAATAGGGCCGCTTTGGGTGGCCGGGGAACGGTGCGGCATCGCCGCGCACGATCTCGCCGTCAGCGGTCTCGATTTCGACGCGCGACAAATAGCCGGCCTGCGCGCGCTTGAGCTTGCCGCCGGCGAGCGTGCCGAGCTCGGGCGCGCTTTGCACCACGACCTTGTCTTCGAGGAACCGGCGCCGCGCCGGCTCGTGCACGCGATCGGGATCAAAGCTGTCGGTGCGCACATAACCGTCGAGCACTGCGGCGGCGACAATGTAGGGCAGCGAATGGTCGGCGGTTTCGCGCGATATCGGATGCCACGGATCTTTGCGAATTTTCACGAGGTGGTCATAGGCGCCTTCCTCGGAAAACACGCGCACCTGTTTGATTCGCGAAATGTCGCCGACTTTCTCGCGTGCCTGCAACGCCGATTGGATCGCGCTCTGCGCCAGCGAGCCCACCGGCCAGCGCTTGAAATAGGTGTCGCACACGCGCTGGAGCGGGCGTTTGCCGTCGAGCCGCGCACGCAGGACAGCGGCCGCGTCATTGTTCTTGTTCGCAAGCTTGGCGATAAATCCGAATTGTCCGACGAACGGCCGCACCGCGCCTTCGACGCCGACCGAGGCGAGCAGGCACGCCTGCAGCGAATTGCGCACCGCGTCCGCGCCATTGAAGCGTTTCCACATCGTGAGGTCGCCGCGCGCATTGAGCTCGCCGGATTCGATTTCGTCGCTGGCGAAATGCGGGATCACCGTCATCGCCAGCGCCTCGCGCATCTCCCCGGCGTCCAGATCGAGAGCCCGGCCGATCGCGCAAGTCGCGCCGATCGCCGTCAGGTTGGTATAATCCCAGCCGCCGGGAGCGGTCGAAAACGCATCATACACCGCACCGACGACTTCGTAGCCGACGGAGAGCGCCGTCAGCAGTTTTTTGCCCGACAGGTTCGCCCATTCGGCCGCGGCGACGACGGCGCTCACCATGTCGCTGCCATGCCCCGAATTGCGCTCGCCGACGAAGAAATCGTTGTAGTCGTAACAGCGCAGCAGCACCCCGTTGGCGAGCGCGGCAATCTCCGGTGTCGAGCGCTTAGTCGTGCCCCACACCACACAGCCGCCGTCGAACCGGGCGGCATGACGGCGCGCCGCCTGCGCCGCAGGATGCGCGAGCGCACCCATCGCGACAGCGAGCGAATCGATCAGGACCGCTTTGGCGGCGCGCCCGCTGCGCTCGTCGAGATCGCCCGGCACGCTCGCGGCGTAACCGGCGATCAAGGCGGCAACCTCGTCCGGTGACTCGGACAGTTGAATGTCGGACATCGGGTTGCTTTAAACCGCCAGATTCATTTCAAACTGCGACATGCTGTTCGCCCTTGCGGACTTTCACAGCATCGCGCGCGACGTCCTCGAACTTGCCGTCGACCGGCAGCACGAAAGATGCCGAGCGCACGTTCTGCGCTTGCTCATCCAGTCCCGGCGCGTGCTTGCCGGCGGCAACGGCTTCCGCCGCCTTGCGCAGCCGCAGCCGCGCCATGATGATCGCATTGTCAGTGGCGACGAGATTTTCCTTGGTGCGGTCGGCGATCGGACCCATGCTTTCCTGCACCGAGGCATCCTGAATAGCGAGGCCGCGCACGCCGTTGTAAAATCTTCCCGTCTCCTGCGCGACGCGATCCATCAGATAGCCATTGCTGCGATTGGCCACCGGCTGGAACGTGCCGGGAATGAGTTCGGCATGGACGCCGGCGCCCTTGCGCATCAGTTCGACTTCTTCGCTGGATAGGTCGCGCGCCGGATGGAACGTCATGGTCCACGCCATGCAGTTGTAATCGTCCATCGGTACCCAGGCGTGGCCGTTTGCGGCCTGACCCTTATAGGGCGGGATGAGCGTGTACCACGGCATCAGCCATTGCGTGACGCGCCAATAGTGGAAACCCGGATCGGCATCGCGCCGCGCGCCGATGAGCAGGCCGCCATGCGATTCGAGAATGTCGAACACGGTATTGGTGCTGCGCGCGTATTTGGCGCCCGCGGTGTTCCGGTGCAGCGGATCGGAATTGAGGTCGCCGCGGTGCAGGAAGGAGACGTGGCTCGAAATCGATGCCGCCTTCCATGGCCTGCAGGTAATTGCTCTCCTGCCAGCGCTTGGTGAGGAACCGCTGCGACGGCTTGAGATGTACCCATTCGAACGTCGGCAGCGGCGGTTTATCGGCAGCGGGCCCCATATAGGTCCAGATGACATCGCCGAGCTCCACGCAAGGGTAGGCCTGGAGCTTGATCTTCTGGCAAAAGCCGCTGGCGGCCGGCTCCGAGGGCACCTCGACGCATTGCCCGGTCACATCATATTTCCAGCCGTGATAGGGGCAGCGAAGGCCGTTCTCCTCGTTGCGACCGAACCACAGCGACACGCCCCGATGGGCGCAGAATTCATCCATCAGGCCGAGCCGGCCTTGCGTATCGCGAAAGGCGATCAGCCGCTCGCCCAGCAACTGCACCCGAACCGGCGGACAGTTCGGCCGCGGCAATTCCTCCGCCATCAGCGCCGGAATCCAGTGGCGGCGAAACAGCTCGCCCATCGGCGTGCCGGGGCCGGTGCGGCACATATATTCGTTCTGTTCATGCGTGATCATGGTGACAACTTTTCGGTGCGGCAGAGGCAGGCGCCAATGCAGGCGTCAGGGACGTGCGCTCGCGTTCTCACGATACTCTGCGCTGGCGCGTCTGCGAGTCAACTCGCCGCGAGGCCGCTCACGTATGCAAATCCGGTAATGTCTGGTATGAGCCGGAAACGGAGAGCGTTACGGAGTCATTTATGGAGTTTTTATCCGAAACGGCACCGATCCCCGGCAGTCGCATCGCTGGCTATCGAAATTCGTCGAAGCGCCTCGTTCGGCTGCTCGGGCTCGGCGAACGCGGCAGCACGATCGCCCGCGAAGTTGCAACGCGCGGTTTCCGCAACGTCGAGATCGAGACCAATGCCCGGCCGGTCGGCTGGGACGACATCGCCAAAGAGCGGGCGGGCGAACGCACCAACATGATTGTCATCGTTTGCGGCGAGGGCGACGAGCGGTTGTTCAGTCCCTCGCGGGGCAGGCCTGACATGCTGGTGACCTTCGTGGTGCTTAAAGATATCGACCAGGATATCGACCAGGTCCCGGCGACCGATGAGCTGCGCGTCGCGCAAATGCGAGGTCTGTCCGATCTCTTCGTCACCACCTCGGACCATGACTACGTGGGTGACCTCATCGAGAACCTGGCGAGCTAGAGCGAAATCCCGGAAAAGATCATGCTCAATCGAAAGGCTGGAGCCTGGCTATGATTTCGTCAGAACCGGCAGGGCTGTAGCCGATGGCTGCGGTGGGCAATCTCGCGCGCGAACGGCTCGAACAGGGCGGGCTCTCGCTCGGCGTCGGCATCAGGGTGCTGCGCAGCGTCGAGGTCGCCAAGGCGATGAAGAGCGCCGGCTTCGATTGGCTGTTCATAGATCTCGAGCACGGCGCGCTGTCGATCGAAACCGCCTCGCAGATGTGCCTGGCCGCGCTTGACGTCGGCATTTCGCCGCTGGTGCGCGTACCCAACGGCGAATACGCGCTGGCGACGCGGCTCCTCGACAACGGCGCTCTTGGCATCGTCGTGCCGCATGTCGAGACGGCTGAGGAAGCCGCCGCGATCGTCAACCGGCTGCGCTACCCGCCGCAAGGCCATCGCGGCGTGTTCAGCATCATGCCGCAGTTCGACTACAAGCCGGCGGCCGATATGACGGCGTCGCTCAACAAGTCGAACCTGATCGCGGTGATGTTGGAAACGGCGAATGCCATCGCCAATGCCGAGGCGATCGCTGCCGTCCCCGGTATCGACGTGCTGCTGATCGGCACCAACGACCTGTGCGTCGACCTGGGCGTGCCGGGCGAACTCGGCCACGCCAAAGTCGTCGATGCTTACGCACGCATGATCGCGGCCTGTCGCAAGCACGCGAAGTGGCCGGGCATGGGCGGCGTGTACGACGACAAGCTCATGCGGCACTACATCGACATGGGCGCACGCTTCATTCTTGCCGGCGGCGACCTCGGCTTTCTGATGGACGGCGCGGCAAAACGCGCGGCGCTCCTGCGCGCGGTCAAAACCTGAAACGGCGCCATTGAAGCAACTATTTGGAAGCAACTATTTGATCGAAAGCCCGAGCGCGTTGACCATGTCGCCCCATTTCTTCACTTCGCCGGCGAACATGGCGTCGGCTTCCGCTTGCGTGCCGGCGATGGGATCGAATCCCATATCGGTCAGCTTCTTCTGAACCTCCGGCGTCTTGACGATCTCATTGATGGTCGAATTGAGCGCCAAGAGGATTTTTGGATCGGTCTTGGCCGGCGCGAAGAAGCCGACCCAGGACGCCGCGGTGAAGCCGGGGAAACCCAGTTCCGCATAGGTCGGTATATTCGGCGTCACCGCGGCGCGCTTGTCGGCGGCGATGGCAAGCCCTTTGAGCTTGCCGCCGGTGATCTGTGCCGCGGCGCCGCCGCCGAGCGTCGACGCCATCAGGTCGACCTGATTGCCGATGGTGGCGTTGATGGCCGGCGCGCCGCCCTGGAAGGGAATCTGTTGCGCCGGCACCTTGGCGAGGAATTTGAAGAAATATTCGGCCTCGATATGCGAGCCGGTGCCGACGCCGGGCACGGCGAAATTGATGGTCTTGCCCGCCATCGACTTGATCAGGTCGGTGAGACTGCTCGCGGGATTACCCGCACCGGTCACCAAGGCTTCCGGGCTGGATGCCGCAATCGCGATGGTCTTGAAGTCGCTTGCTGAATAATCCTTGTTGGCAAACAGCGTTTCGTTGATGGCGATCGCCGTCGTCGTGGCAAGGAGCGTGGTGCCGTCGGGCGTCGAGCGCGCGACATAAGACGCCGCAATATTGCCGCCGGCGCCGCCGCGGTTCTCGACCACGATATTCTGGTGCAGGCGTTCGCCGAGGCCCTGGCCGATAAGGCGGGCCAAGGTGTCGGCAATGCCGCCCGGCGCGAAGGCGACGATCAGGGTGATTTTGTTGCCGGGAAATGTCTGCGCCTCCGCCTGGCCGACCTCGAGGTTGAGGGCGAGACCGAGCGTGACGAGCGCGATAGCGGCTATGCGGAAACGCAGCATGGAGTTGACCGGTGTGCGGTATGCGAATTGCATTGGCGGGGAAACCAATGTGGAGTGCATCATGATGCTTGTGCGCCGTCAATTCCTGCAACTCGCGGCAGGGGCCGCGTTTGCGCCCGCGCTGCCGTCGCTCGCTGTTGCCGACGACTACCCGTCGCGGCCGGTGCGTCTGGTCGTCGGCTATGCCCCCGGCGGCGTGAGCGACATCCTTGGCCGGATGATCGGACAAAAGCTGTCGGAGCGTCTCGGCCAGCCTTTTGTCGTCGAGAACCGCCCTGGCGCCGGCGGCAATGTCGGCGCCGATGAGGTCGTGCATGCGCCGCCCGACGGCTACACGCTTCTCCTTGCCGGCATGGCCAATGCGATCAACGTGTCGCTCTATCCGGAGCTCGATTTCAATTTCGCCCGCGACATGGCGCCGATTGCGATTTTTAGCCGCAGCCCGATGGTGATGGAGGTCAATCCGTCATTTCCGGCGAAAACAGTCCCGCAGTTCATCGCCTATGCCAAGGCCAATCCGGGTGCGATCAATATGGGCACGGCCGGCCCCGGCGGCTCGACGCATGTCGCGGGCGAGCTGTTCCAGATGATGACCGGGACAAAATTGACCCACGTTCCCTATCGCGGCTCGCCGCCGGCCATCGCCGATCTGATCGGCGGGCAGATTCAAGTCATGTTCGACAATCTGACGGCCTCGATCGCGCTCATTCGCGCCGACAGGCTTGCGCCGCTGGCGGTGAGCATGCGCACGGCGGCGCTGCCCAATGTGCCTTTGATCAGCGATTTCGTGCCGGGCTACGAGGCCTACTCCTGGAACGGCATCACCGCGCCGCGCGATTGTCCGGCGCCGATCGTCGCAAAGCTCAATGCCGCGGTGAACGCGATCGTGGCCGACCCGGCATTTCAGGCGCAACTCGCCGATGTCGCCAATACGCCGATCTCGGATACGCCGGAAGGTTTCGGCAAGCTGATCGCGCAAGACAGCGATAAATGGGCCAAGGTGGTGCAATTCGCAGCGATCACGCCGTGAGCTAATCGCGCCGATCAAGTTCCGCGGCGAGCTTCGTGTAGAGCGGATTGTCGCGGGCATAGACGTAATCGAGCGGCGCCACCGACACCGCTTCGGCGCCTTTCTCGCGCAGGAAGCTCGCCAGCGCGTGCACATTGTCCGGCGGGCAGTGCAGCGTGAGCATGCCGGAAGAGGTCGGTCCGCCGAACGGCGAGACGACGCCGAACTTTTCCCGCGCGGCGGCGAGCAGCGCCTCATTCATGCCGGCAAAGCGCGTGCGCACTTCGCGGTAGGCGTCGGCGCGCTTTTGCGCGGCGAGGCGGTCGAGCAGAAGCCGCACGGTTTCGCGCTTGCCCGCGTCCCAGGCCGCGGCGCGCGCGGCGACGAGATTGGCCTGCGAGCGCAGGATCGTGCCGTCGTCGACCACTTTGAGGCCGTTGGCTGAAAGCGTCGCGCCGGTCGTCGTGATGTCGACGATCATCTCGGCGGTGCCCGCCGCCGGCGCGCCTTCGGTGGCGCCGGAGCTTTCGACGATGCGATAGTCGACGATGCCGTGCTCGGCGAAAAAATCGCGCGTCAGATTGGCGTATTTGGTGGCAAGCCGCATTTTGCGATTATTGCGGTGGCGGAACGCGGTGGCGACGTCGTCGAGATCGGCCATGCTGCGCACGTCGATCCAGGCCTGCGGCACGGCGACGACGACATTGGCGTAACCAAAGCCCATGCCGGTGATGAACACGATGCGCCCGTCCGATTGCGGGATCATCTCGCGAATAAGGTCCTCGCCGGTAATGCCGAGATGCACCGCGCCTTGCGCAAGCTGCGTGGTGATTTCGGCGGCCGAGAGATAGACGATCTCGATGCCGTCGAAGTTCTTGATGGCGCCGCGATATTCGCGGGCGCCGCGGGGCTTGACCAGTTCGAGGCCGGAGCGGGCGAAGAATTTTTCGGCATTTTCCTGCAGGCGGCCTTTCGACGGCACCGCCAGAATAAGCGGCGCGCTCATGGCCGGCTCCCGCAGGCGACGAGGTCCTCGATCGAAGCGGCAAAGCCGACTGCCGGAATTTGGCGCGGGCGCGCCGAGCCGCGCCAGCAGACCGTCGTAACGGCCGCCGGCCACCAGCGCGCTTTTCGCCGCGCGCGTCATGCAGCTCGAAGACAAAGCCCGTGTAATAGTCGATGCGGCGGCCGAACGCGGTCGAAAATTTGATCGCACGCACGTCGATGCCGCGCGTGACGAGAAATCCGGTCCGGGTCTCGAACAGGTCGAGTGCCGATCCGAGTGCCCCGCCGAGCGCGATCTTGGCGTCGGCCGCAAGCTTGCGCAATTCACTTGCCGCCTCGTCGGGATCGCCTTGCAGCGACAGGAAGCGCTCGATCAGCGCGCGGGTCTCGCGCGGCAGCCGCGTCGGTGCATTGACCGCCGATTGCTCGAGGAAACGATCGGCGATCTCGGCGACCGAACGGCCGCCGACGGTAGCAATGCCGGCGATCGAGAGGAGGTCGGTGACGAGATGATGCGCGGCTTTGGGGTCGGAGCCGGCCAAAGCCGCAAGCACGCCCTGATATTCCTTCGAGCCGTTGGCGGGCGCGAGCGTCAATTCATCGAGATCGTGCGCCAGCGAGGTTTTGCGGTTGAAATCTTTTTTCAGCCGCCGCCGCCATACCGGCGCGAGATCGAGCGCATCGATGAAGGCGCCGAACAGAGCGACGTCGCCCATGCGAATTTCCGGCGCGTTGACGCCATATTGCTTGGTCGCTTCGAGGCCGAGCGCGAGCATTTCGGCGTCGGCTGCCGCCATATCTTGCCGGCCGAAGCTTTCGATGCCGACTTGCAGGAATTCGGCCGCAGCCCCTTCGCGGTGGCGAAACACCGGGCCGAGATAGCAGAAGCCCGCGGGCTTGCCGGCTGTGGGCGAGGCCAGATAGGCGCAAGACACCGGGATCGTCAGATCGGGCCGCAGGCACAATTCGCGGCCGTCCGGATCGGTGGTGAGAAACATGCGGCGGCGGATGTCCTCGCCGCCGAGATCGAGAAACGGCTCGGCAGGCTGCAGCACCGGCGGCTCGATCCGCAGATAGGGATTGTCGGCGCCGCGCGTATAGGCAGCGACTAGCGCCTCCGCCCGCGGGTCCGGCAGGTTCTGTTGCAAGCTCTGTGGCGCGCTCGACATCGTCATCACTCGTTGCGGCGGCCCTTTAGCATGGCGCGCGTCGCTATTCGATGAAGATTGTGGCGGGCCGTTAATACCAGCGGTTTCAAGAGCTTCTGATGATTAACGGACAGTGCTGCCGGGGCCGGGCGAGGGACTTTCGCCGCCAATATTCACTCTGCCGCCCCCGGCGTGACGCGTGCCTTTGCCGCGGCTTCGCGTAAGCAGGCCGGGCAAAGACAGTCGCCGGCGCGGCCCGCTGCCGCGGGCGCGGGCAGGGGAAGACGATAGGGCTCGGCATTGCACCAGCATTCGCCGATGCTGTCGCGCGCGCAGCCGAACTCTTGGCCGCACTTTTCGCAAATTAGGCGCCGCTCGAGCTTGGCCAAATCCCGGTCCTCACGATCGCGCGGCTTTTGATCTTGACGTTGCGCGACTGCCGGCAGGCGCGGTGTGATTGTGCGTATGGCCGTGACTGTGACTGTGCCCGCGACCATGACTGTGGTCGTGCGCGCCGTCCGCCGGCAGATAGACGACATGGCCGTGACGCACGCCACGCTCGGCGATGATGTGATTGGCGAATTCTGCACGTCCGGGCCGCGTCCCTTCAGCACGGTGACTTCCATGCAGTTCTCGTGGTCGAGATGCATGTGCAGCGTCGCCTGCGCGAGATCGTGGCGCTCGTGGAAATCGTGGGTGAGGCGCTTGGGCAGTTCGCGCGCCTCGTGGTCGTAGACATAGATCAGCGCGGCGACGCAGGCGCGCGTCCCGCCGACCTCGATGGCGGCCTGCTGCAAGCCGGAGCGGGCGAGATCGCGCAACGCCTCGGAGCGGTTGTCGTAGCCGCGCGCGCGCATGTAGCGGTCGAGCTCGGCGTCAAGCTCGTCGTCGATGGTGATGGTGAGCGCTGCATCGCTGCTCCCAGATTGCGCGGCGCGCATCCTAGCAGAACCGGCGCGGCGCCGCGGCTTCTTGACCAGTATGCACTTTTATTGACATCATCATACTGGCGCCGCATGCTACTGCGGCTGGTCGGGCAGACGACGGTTCGCGCCGTCATCCAGGGTAAAGGCTGGGGGATTAAGATGACGTCGCGTCTGTTCGCGGCGGTGGGATTTTTTTTCTCGTTCTTATGCGTCGCCGCGTGGGCGCAAACGCGCGCCGCCGCCCGCCCCGGCACCCGCATCGCAGCGCCGCCGCCGTCGGGCGCTACGCTGCTCCCGACCATCCAAATTCCCGCTGCAAGGCATGCCAAGCCTCGCGCCGCCAAGCCTGCGCCGATCGCCGAGTGCCGTGGCGACTGCGCCGGCTGCGTCAGCTGCCGGCCGACGGCGCCGTCGCGCCGAATGCCGGCAGCGGTCCGGCCGTGCCGCCGACCATGGCGAGCCAGATGACGATTTCCGGACGGGATCTCAACGCTCGCGCGGTGACGCGGCCCGGCGAAATCCTCGAAGCTGCGCCCGGCCTCGCCGTGGTCGCGCATGCCGACGGCGGCAAGGCCAACCAATATTACCTGCGCGGCTATAATCTCGATCACGGCACCGATTTGGCGATCTTTGTCGACGACATGCCGATCAATCTGCCGACGCATGCGCACGGGCAGGGCTATGCCGACCTCAACTGGCTGATGCCGGAAACCGTCAACAGCCTCGACGTGCGCAAAGGTCCGTATTTCGCCGATGTCGGCGACTTTGCCACCGCCGGCTCGTTGTTCATCAATCTCAAGGACAGCATCGATAAGAAAATCGCCGAAGCGACGGTCGGCAGCTTCGATTATCAGCGCGTATTTCGGCATGGGCTCGAGCAAACTCGGCGGCGGCTCGCTGCTCTATGCCGGCGAAGTGAACTTCTACGACGGCCCCTGGGATACGCCGGACCATATGAACAAATTCAGCGGCTTCTTGCGCTACAGCCAGGGCACTGCGACCGACGGCTTCTCGGCTTCGGCGATGGGCTACTCCAATAAATGGACGACCACTGAACAGGAGCCGGCGCGCGCCATCGAAACCGGCCTGATCAGCCGCTACGGCGAAATCGATCCGTCCGACGGCGGCAATACCAGCCGTTTCTCGCTCTCGGCGCGGATGGCGCAATAGCGTCGATGACGGCTCGTGGAAAGCCAATGCCTATTTCGTCAAATACAACCTGAATCTCTTCAACGATTTCACCTGGTTTCTCACCGATCCGGTCAATGGCGATCAATTTCAGCAGCACGACGATCGCGTCTATGGCGGCGCGGGAGCTTCGCGGACCGTCGAAGGTTCGCTGTTCGGCCGGCCGACGGAAACCGTGTTCGGTATCCAGTCGCGCTACGACAATATCAATCCTGGCGCTGAACAACACGGTGCAGCAGCAGTTTTTGTCCGCCATGCTTGCCGACCACGTCAACGAAGAGAATGTCGGCATCTATGCCGAGACATACGCGTGCATTGGACCGATTGGCTGCGCACGACGGTGGGCTGGCGCGGCGATTATTATGCGACTTCGGTGAACTCGATGCTGCAAACGGCGAATTCGGGAAACACCGCAGCCACCATCGGCAGCCCGAAATTCCGGATGGTGATCGGCCCGTTCGCCAAAACGGAATTCTTCGTCGGCGCCGGGATGGGCTATCACAGCAATGATGCGCGCTGCTACGACAGTCACCGAAGTGCCGGGCGATGCGACGACGCCAGAGGTCGCCATCGCCCTTTCTGGTGCGGTCGCGCGGCGCGGAGGTCGGCGTTCGCACGAAAATCATTCCGGGTCTCGATAGTTCGGTAAGTCTTTTCTACCTGCACCAGGACTCTGAATTGTTCTTCGACGGCGACACCGGCTCAACCGTAGCCGGGTTGCCTAGCCAGCGCACCGGCATTGAATTCACCAACGACTACCGCCCTGCGTCCTGGATTCACGTCGATGCCGATCTTGCACTGACCCGCGCGCGTTTTCTCGGGTTCGACGAAGCGCAGCAGCAGCTCTACGCATCGCTTGCCAGCGTGCCGGAATCGCAGATCGGCAATGCGCCCGGCAATTTTGTTTTCAACGCGCCGTGGATGGTGGCGTCGGCGGGCATCACGCTTGGCGAAGAGACCGGCTGGTTCGGCGATCTGCGCTGGCGCTATATCAGTTCGCGGCCGCTCACCGAGGACGGCACGTTCCGGTCGGCGCCGCTGAGTATTTTCAACGGCCAGATTGGCTATCGTTTCGACAATGGCTGGCGCATCCAGCTCGATGGCTTGAATCTGCTCAATTCGCGCAGCGATCAGGCGACCTATGCGTATGGTTCGCTGTTGAGGACCGACAGTTTGTTCGCGCTGTGTTTTCCGAAAGGCGGCGGCGGGCCCGTCGCTCCCGCGAACACTGCAGTCTGCCAAAACGGCGTGATGGACTATGCTTTGCATCCGATCGAGCCGCTCGCGGTGCGGCTGACACTCGCCGCCACATTCTAGATGTACCGGGCGCGTGATCCCTCGTGATCCCTCTTGCCAAATGTAACATTGTAACATTAGCATGCGATCCATGGGATGGGTGCGGGGCTATAGGCGATACGGTGTGTGGCCGGGGCTTGCGGCGCTCGCGCTGCAGCTCGTGCTGTCGTTCGGGCATATTCATGTCGGCAATGTGCATATCGGCAGCGTGCATATCGGCAGCGTGCACCTCGGCAACGTGCTGTTCGGCAGCGGAGCCGGCGCCTCGGGCGTAACCGCCGCCAACTCCCCGCATCTCGCGCAAACACCGCAAAAAGCTCCGGCGCAGAATTCCGGGGACGACGACGATTATTGCGCGATCTGCGCCTCGATCTTCCTCGCCTCGACTTCGTTCGTGGCCGAGCCGCCGCAACTGCCGGTGCCGCTTGGTTTCGAACGCATCGCGCTGACATTTGGCGCCGACCAAGGCGTGAGCACGCCGCGCCGTGCCGCATTCCAATCTCGCGCTCCGCCTGCTGCCCAAAGCGGTCGGTGCTGATCTTCGGCATCGCTGCGCACCGTCTTTGGCGCTGGCGATTTTCCGGAGACCTAACGCGGCATTTCTTCCATAGTCCACGTCACGCCGCGACCGCCGACTGCCCATGATCCGGCCGTTTCGCCAGTTCTTGCAGCAGTTACGAGTGGAGTGTCATGTCAGTACGTGTTTATCGGACCTGTCGCGCGAATGCTCTTGGCGGAATAGCGCTTGTAGCGCTGCTGGCCATTGGCTCAACGGCGCGCGCGCAGGACCGGCAGGTTCCGCAAAACCAGCCGGCTCCGGTCCAGTCGCCCGAAGTGCAGCCGGCACCAGCACCGGCCCCATCAGCGCCGTCGCCACAAGCACAGCCGGCGCCGTCGTCCCAAGCACAATCGCCATCCGCTCCGTCCGCTCAAGCGCCCGGCGGCGCAACCACGCTTCCCCAAATCAACGTGACGGCTCCGATCAAGAAGCCGCCGCGCCAGGTCGTCCGGCGCACCCCGCCGTGCGACGGTGCCGCCGGTTTCCCCCGCCGAGCAGGTCATCGAAAAGCAAAACAGCTTCGATCAGGCGCGCAGCAATCTCTTCACCACCATCGGCACGACATCCGCCACGATCAGCCACCAAGCGATCCAATCGCTGCCGCAGGGCACCGATCAGCCGGCCGAGAAAGTGCTGCTGCAAGCGCCGGGCGTATCGCAGGATTCCGCGGCGAGCGGCTCGCTTCATATCCGCAACGATCACGCCAACGCGCAATTCCGCATCAACGGCATCATGATGCCCGACGGCGTCACTGGGTTCTCGAGCTTCATCGACCCCGCTTGGATCGGCAGTCTTTCGCTGATCACCGGCGCGCTGCCGGCCGAATACGGATTGCGCACCACGGGCCTGATCGACATCACGACGCGCACCGACCTGTTCAACAATTCCGGCAGTGTCAGTGTCTATGGCGGCAGCCGCAGCACGATCACGCCGAGCTTCGAATATGGCGGCACGTTCGGATCGAACTGCCCCTCGGGGACGGCGCCAAAGCAATCCGCGGCATCGACCTGCTACGGCGGCGTGCAATATTTCTTCACCGGCCGCTATCTGCAGACCCAGGAAGGCATCGAAAATCCACTGCCGACGCTCAATGCCATCCACGACTTCTCAAAGCAGGAGAAGGGTTTCGGCTACATGTCGACGTTTATCGACCCGTGGACGCGTCTGAGCCTGATCATGGGCACTTCGACCAACACTTATCAGATCCCGAACGTGCCCGGCGCGCCGCCCTTTTCCGGTCTTACGTCGGCGTTTGGCGTTACCAGTTTCGATTCCACGCAACTCAAGGAGCGGCAGGACGAAAACACCCAGTTCGGCGTGCTGGCGCTGCAGCGTTCGGCGAACGGCTTTGACGGGCAATTGTCCTATTTCACCCGCTACGACAATCTGCACTTCATCCCGGACCCCGTGGGCGACCTGTTTCTGAACGGCATTGCCTCGGATATCAGCCGGCAGGCCTATACCAACGGCGTGCAGGGTGACGCTTCATACCTGATCAATGCGGCTCACACGCTTCGCATGGGCTTTACGGTCAGTGCCGAGAAGACCTGGGTCGATAATACGTCATGGGTCGAGACGCTCGACCCGGCGAATACGGCCTGCTCAGGAGGCGGCCCATGTGGCGACGAGCCGCCGTTTCAGATCACCGACGACAACGCCAAGGTCGGCTGGCTGGCCGGAATCTATGCCCAGGACGAGTGGAAGATCACCAACAACCTGACCATGAACTACGGCGCGCGCTTCGATCAGATGTGGCAATACACCAACGCCAATCAGCTCAGCCCGCGCGTCAGCTTCACCTATAAGCCGTTCGAGAACACGACCTTCCATATCGGCTATGCGCGCTATTTCACGCCGCCGGTGCAGGTCGAAGCGGCGCCAGTCAATGTCGCTTTGTTCACCGGCACAACGGGGGCGCCGCCCGGCAGCGGCGCCAATCCGGTGCTGCCGGAGCGGTCGCATGTTTTCGATTCCGGCATCGATCAGAAATTTGTGTTCAGCTGTTATTCGGCGTCGCCGCAAGATTGCACCACGCTCGATGTCGGCATCGACGGCTACTACAAGATCGCCAAGGATCTCATCGATAACGGCCAGTTCGGCCAGGCCCTGTTGCTCAGCGGCTTCAATTACGCCCACGGGCTCGCCGAGGGCGTCGAGCTCAGCGCCAAATTCCACAGCGGCCATTTCGACGCCTATGCCAACATCGCGGTGAGCGAGGAGAAGGCGACCCAGGTGGTGACGAACCAATTTCTGTTCGATAACACCACGCCGGTTGCCAATCTCGGCGGGCTGACGGAATTCCAATATATCCAAAACCACTGGATCTTTACCGACCACAATCAGTTCGTGACCGGCTCGGCGGGCGCTTCCTATCAATTTTGCGGCCGTCCGACGACACGATCTGAAATGTGGTGGGATACGTGGTGCGGCACCAAGCTTTCGGCCGATATGATCTATGGCTCTGGCTTGCGCACCGGCGACGCCAATATCTCGAGCGAACGGCCCTACGAGCAGTTCAATGTCGGCGTTTCGCGCGAATTCGCGATGCCCGACGACAAGCCGCTCACCTTGCGCTTCGACGTCGTCAATGTCGCCGACGAGATCTATCAGATCAGGAACGGTTCCGGCATCGGCGTGTTCGCCTCGCAATTCGGCCCGCGCCGCGGCTTTTATTTCGGCATCTCGAAGAAGCTCTAGGCGCCGAGCCGTTGCCAGGCCGCCGCGTCGCACCGCGGCGGCTGATTATTTTGTAACTGTAGAACGTCTTGTCTGAAGTCTTGAGCAGTGTAAGACCAGGCGCCGCGGGCCGCGACCGCCTTTTGTTACTATAGAACGTATTGAGAAGTGTAGCCTTGGGTATAAACTGTAGCCTAAACTCCACGAGGGACTGGGGGACGATTCCCGGTGGATGATCGGCGCCATTGCGGCGGCTGGCGTTTCAGGGAAATCGCTTGTCACGCTATTGTCACGAGCGGAATGGCAGCAAAGCGCCTACGGGGCTTGGGGTCGGCATGCGGGGACTGCGCGTCATTGCCGTGGGGTTGATATTGTCCGCCGGAGGCGCGCGCGCCGCCGATCTGTCGGCTGCGCTGCCGACCAAGGCGCCGCCGCCGGCGGCGCCGGCCGCTTACGACTGGACGGGATTCTATCTCGGCGGCCATGCCGGCTATGCGCTCGGCGGGTCGAACTGGTCGTCGACCCAAGCCGGTGTCGCGGCGCCGGCCGTGACCGGCGCGTTCGATTTCTCCAATGCCTACAATTTTTCCACCGGCAACGGCAGCTACTTCCTCGGCTTCCAGGCCGGCTACGATACCATGACCGCCTCGCGCTGGCTGTTCGGCATTCGAACCGACATTTCGTTTCCGAGCTTTGTCGGCGGCAACCGGACGTTCTCCTCGGTGCCGACCGGCATCGTGAATAACCTCGAACGGGTCGAATTCTCCGGCAACATGCTCGGCCGCGTCGGTTACGCGCCGAGTTTTGCCGCGGGCCACTGGCTGTTCTATGGCACCGGCGGTTTGGCCTTCAGCTACGATCAATTCACCCGCACGCAGCTTGCCGGCACGCCGGCGGGCGGCACCGCGGTGCCCGGCATGATCGAGAATGTGTTTCTGGTGCCGCGTGTCGGCGGCGCCGTGGGCGCCGGCGTCGAAGTCGCGCTCGCTTCGCACTGGACCGCGCAACTGCAATATCTGTTCACCGATTACGGCAGTACGAGTGTCACGTTTCCGGCCGGCGACCAGCACTTCACGTCCGATCTGACGCTGCACCAACTGACCTTCGGGCTGAACTATCGCTTCAACAGCGACAGTTCGACATCCGCCGACAAAGACGTCACGCCGCCGGCGCTGCAGACCGACAATTTCGCCGTCCACGCCCAAACCACTTTTCTCCAGCAATACGACCCCTCGTTTCGCTCTCCCTATACCGGGCCGAACAGCCTGATCCCCAACCAGGGACGCGAGACCTGGGACGCCACCGCGTTTCTCGGGCTTCGGCTGTGGGACGGCGCCGAGTTTTGGCTCAATCCGGAAATCGATCAGGGCTTCGGCTTGAGCGGCACGCTCGGCGTTGCCGGATTTACCAGCGGCGAGGCTTATAAGGTCGGTGCCTCGGTTCCTTATGCCCGCGTGCCGCGTGCTTTCATCCGCCAGACCATCGATCTCGGCGGCGACGTGCAGAAAGTCGATGCCGCCGCCAATCAGTTCAGCGGCTCGCAGACCGCGAACCGCTTGGTGATCACCATCGGCAAATTCAGCGTGACTGATGTTTTCGACACCAACAAATATGCCCATGATCCGCGCGGCGATTTCATGAACTGGGCGATCGTCGATACCGGAACCTTCGACTACGCCGCCGAGGCCTGGGGCTTCAGCTACGGCGCCGCCGCCGAATGGTATCAGGGCGACTGGACGGTGCGCGGCGGCGTGTTCGATCAATCGACCGTGCCGAACAGTTCCGATCTCGATCCGACTTTTTCGCAATTCCAATATGTCGGCGAAATCGAGCGGCGCTACCAGCTTTGGGGACAGCCCGGCAAATTGGCGGTCACCGGATTTCTCACGCGCGGCCGCATGGGCAGCTTCGCCGACGCCATCGCCTTGGCGCAGGCAACCGGCGCACCCGCCGATATAACGGCGGTGCGGCAGTACCAAAGCCGCGGCGGCGTCAGCATGAATCTCGAACAGCAGGTCACCGAAGAGATCGGCGTCTTTGCACGCGCGGGTTTTGCCAACGGCAATGTCGAGCCTTACGATTTCGCCGACATCGACCGCACCGCGGTGGCCGGCGTCGCGATCAACGGCAAGCAATGGGGCCGGCCCGACGATACGTTCGGCTTTGCCGGCGTCGTCAACGGCATCACCAGCATTCACCAGCAGTTCTTCAATGACGGCGGCTTGGGCATCCTGGTCGGCGACGGCCAATTGCCGCATCCGGGGCCGGAAAAGATCATCGAGACCTATTACCAATTACCGGTGTCGTTCGTGAAACTGACGCTCGATTATCAGTTCATATCCAACCCAGGCTATAACAGCGACCGCGGCCCGGTTTCGGTCGTCAGCGCGCGGCTGCATTCGCAGTTTTAAGCGGCTTACTGCTGTTGCGGCTCGATCACGATCGGAGCGCGCAGCACGATGCGGTTCGTGGCACCGAGCGTGGCGTCGACCGTCACCGTCCAATTGCCCGGTTGCGCAAGTTCGATACCGTCGACCTGCCAGGCGCCGTCGGCATCCTGCACGGCGACGCGCGCTTGCGGCTTGCTGTCGCCTGCGTTGCTGCCGCCTGATGGGGGCGTCACGGACAATTTCACGTCGTGGACGTCGAGCGTCTCGAGATCGTCATTCCACAGATGAATTGTCGCCTGCGCCGGTCCGACCCGGCCGGGCCTGATCATGACGTCGGCCATGCCCTGTTCGGTATGGATGTGCACGAACGCGGCATCGTCGGGAATGGCGCCATAGGCCGGGTGATGGTGGGCGGCGTGGACGGCGGGCGGCTCGGTGCCAAGGACTGCGACAATGCAGATGACCGCGACACCGGCGAGCGCCTCGACGACGGCGTTGCGGCGCAATTGAACGATCGCGTGAACTCTCGCGTCCGGCGTTACGCTGCCGCCGGCATCCTGCAGGCGCGGCGTGAGGTATTGCCGGTTGACGGCGGCGATCGCGACCATGGCGATGAACAAAGCGATCTTCGCCAGCAGTAATTGGCCGTAAAAGGTGCCGAGGAGCGCCGCCACACTGCCGACGAGATACCAGGTGTTGATCGTGCCGGTTACAAGGAGCGTGCCGACGCTGACAAGTCCGAGCGTGGAAAAACGCAGCACCGCCGCGCGCGCGATTCTGACCGAAGCATCCGTTCGGCCGACGGCGCCGAGCAACAGCGCCAACGGAATGAGGGCGCCGACCCATGCCGCCGCAGCGACCAGATGCAAGACATCCGCGGCCGGATGGACCAAGGCTTCCATACCATCAGCGCCGGCGGCGTGGCCGGCCCAGGCCAACGTCCCCGCAAAAGCCGCGGCGAGGATCACGGCTGCGGCATCGATCCGGACCGTTTCTCGTCCCGCGCCGCCAGAAGCGGCACCAAGGCCGCGGCGAGGAGACACGCCAAGACCAGGCGCGCCAGCCAATCGATGCCAAAATGCGTTTGCGACAGCACCGTTCCCAACACGCCGCCGGAAAACACTGCCGCCGGCGGCTCGCCGCTCATCGATGCCGCGGTCAGCACCAGCCACACGGCGCCCGAGCCCACGGCGAGCACAAGGCTGAACCAGGCGATGAACGCGAGCCGCGGCCAAAGCGCGGCGCGTAGTGTGGTGTCCTTTGCCTCGCGGCTAGCCGGCGCCGCGACCATGACAATGAAGAAGACCACGCCCGCCGCCATGATGGTGGCGGCGAAATGAATGGCGCGCACATAAATCATCGGGTCGGCCGGGACGGACACTGGCTGTTATGTACTTACTTGCCGCCGACGTGGAAAGTGAAGCTTCCCTCGGTCGAGTGGGTGTCGACCGAGAGTGCGTGCCAGCGCACCCTGTAGCTGCCCGGGCCCAGTGCCTTGAGCCCGACCCGCATGGTATTGCCGCTGACCGCCGCTTTGCCCTGACTGACTTCGGCGCCGTTCGCGTCCGTCACCGTGACGGTCGAGAACGCCGGCTCCAGACTTTGCGTGAAGGTGAGCGACACCTCCTGCGGCGCGGCGCCCACCGTCGAGCCGACCAGTGGACTTGCGTGATCGAGAAAGGCATGGGCGCGCGCTGCGGGTGCGCCGAGCGCCGCGGCAAGTAATGCGGTGAGGATGAAAAGCTTTCGCATGGGGTGTCTCCTTAGAAGCTGAGCTTGCGGGGAGCGGCGGTACTGCCGCCGAGCAGCGGCCGGCCGATTGTCGTCGGGAACATGTCGTCGAGATAGAGGTGCAACTGGCCGAGGAAGCCGACGCTGCTGCCGCTTGCTTTGTTGACCGGGATCTGCGCTTCGAGGCCGACCTGGAAATAACTGCCGACCCAGATCACGCCCGGATTTATCGTGCCGGTCGTAACAAAACTGTTGCCGAAATTGTTAGAGACCGGCGTTTGCAACTGCGCTTCGACGATCGGGATCAGATGGTTGATGAAATCGGGGAGCTGATAGTCCGTGATCTCGGATTTCAGGTAGGGCATGCTGTATTGCACCGATCCGCCATAGACCAGCACCTGCGGAATGAAAGTATTCTGCATGACATCGAAGGATTTCGATGGGATTTGATAGCCGACCTGACCGGTCACCGCGAAGGCGCGGAACCATCCCGCCTCCTCGGGCAGGTCGCCGAAGCCTTTGCCGAAATAGTAGGTCGGGGTGAGCGTGCTATAGGGCGCTGCTATGCCGGAATTGATGGCGCCGGTATTGCTCCAATCGACGATGAGGCCAAGCAGCATCGCCAATTCGTGCGAATTGTCCTTGAGCAACTGATATTGCGCGGTGGTTTCAAGGTTGTCGAAGCCGGCCATGGTCGGGCCACCAGGGCCGCGGATTTGCTTCCAGGTTTCGCCGATCGAAATGCCGAAATCCTCGGTGATGCGCTTTGAAAGCTCGGCTGAGACATCCAGTTCGCCGGCCGGCGGGATGTCGGCGGTCTTCGTCCACGATACGGTCGGCAGCGACATTTCATCGGCGACGCATGGATCGTCGGTGGCGAGCGTTGCGGGAAAGAATTGCGCGCCGACAAAGCAATGCGCGAAGGCTTCGGAACAGGGCAGAGCGGCGAAAAACACGGCGAAGAGGAGCGCAGGCGCATAGGCGCGAGGGCACCGTAGGAATAGGGGCATGACAATTCTCCACTGCGGCGCAAAGACTGCGGCTGCCGCGCATGCGGCAGCCGGGCGTCATGCCGGCAGTGGAGGTGCTCGCGAGCGATGGGATTTTGTCTCAGGCCTGGAGACGAAAACCGCAACCGCAAGCGGCGCGATGCGCTCGCCCGCTGACTGCGGTATCGCACTGGCGGTCACCGGCGGTGGCGGCAGCGCCGCCGCCAGCATCAGGCAACCGACGCAGCAATCATCGCAGATTTTGCCAGTGCCGCCGTCGGGGGAGGGCGCAGGTCCGCTGGCGACATCCGTATGGCAGATGATGCCGCCCGGCTGCGCCGCCGCGGCAGCCGCCATCTGCGCACCGCCGAAATTGGCGATCAGTCCGGACAGCGCGATCGCATAGGCCGCCGCAAGCGCGATGAAGCGCTTCTGCAACAGCCGCTTGCGGAAAAAGCCGTACACCGCCCAAACCCCGCCCGAGGCCATCCCCGAGACAGCAAACACCTTAGCGTTAAAAAAATTCCGGGGCCAGGGGCTAGGACGAAAGCCCGTGCCGCGCGAGCACGTCGCGCACCGCGTCGACGAGATTGGCCTCCGGCACCGCGCGCTGCGCCTCACTTTGTTTCTGCAAATGCTCGTCGCGGCCCTTTTCCAGCTTCGCCAGTTCCGCGCCGACGATCAGGTCCTTGATCGTGACCTCGCCCTTGGCCTTTTCGTCGGAGCCCTGGATGACGACGCAGGGCGCGTTGCGGCGATCGGCATATTTCATCTGCGGGCCGAATTTGCCGGAGCCGAGATAAAGCTCGGCGCGGATGCCGGCATTGCGCAGCTGTGCCACCATGTTCTGGTAGTCGGCGATGCGGTCCTTGTCGAAGACCGTCACGACGACCGGGCCGCGCTCGGCCTTGGTCTCGATCTTGCCGAGATATTCCAGTGCCGCGAGGAGCCGCGACACGCCGATGGAAAAACCGGTCGCGGGCACCGGCTCGCCGCGAAAGCGCGACACCAGGCCGTCATAGCGCCCGCCGCCGCCGACCGAGCCGAAGCGCGGCGAGCCGTCTTTGCCGTCGGTCGCGAATGTCAGATCCACTTCAAAGACCGGCCCGGTGTAATATTCGAGACCGCGCACCACGCTCGAATCGAAGCTGATCCGGTCCGCTCCGTAATTTGCCGCACGAACGAGCGCCGCGATTTGTTTGAGCTCCGCGATGCCGTCTTTGCCGGTCGAGCTCAGTCCGATCACCTTGCTCCACGCGTTCAACGCACTCTCGACATCGCTGCTGCGATTGTCGAACGGGGATTGGATGTAGTTGAGAACGTTCTGCGTTTGCTTGGCGTCAAGGCCGGCGCCGCGGGTGAAGTCGCCGCTGTCGTCCTTGCGCCCTTCGCCGAGCAGTGCCGCAACGCCGTCGCGTCCGAGCCGATCGTATTTGTCGATGGCGCGCAGCACCGTGAGCCGCTTTCCGGCGTTCGCTTCACCGCTGAGCCCGATGCAATCGAGCACGCCGTCGAGCACTTTGCGGTTGTTCACCTTCACCACATAGCTGCCGCGCGGAATGCCGAGCGCTTCGATGGCGTCGGCCGCCATCATGCACATCTCGGCGTCGGCGGCCGGCGAGGCGGAGCCCACGGTGTCGGCATCGAACTGCATGAATTGGCGGAACCGGCCTGGGCCCGGCTTCTCGTTACGATAGACGTGACCGACGCGGTAGCTGCGATAGGGCTTCGGCAGCGTATCGAAATTCTCCGCGACATAGCGGGCGAGCGGTGCGGTGAGATCGTAGCGCAGCGACAGCCATTGCTCGTCGTCGTCGAGAAACGAGAACACGCCCTCGTTGGGGCGGTCCTGGTCCGGCAAGAATTTTCCGAGCGCGTCGGTATATTCGAAGGCCGGCGTCTCCACCGGCTCGAAGCCGTAGAGCTCATAGACCGCGCGAATCTTCTCGATCATCGCCCGGGTCGCCGCGATCTCGCCGGGCGTGCGGTCTTCCAGGCCGCGGGGCAGCCGCGCCTTGAGCTTATTGGACTTTTCGGATTTGTCGGCCATTTCTCGATATTTCGCCGTTCCTTGAGGTCGCGCGGTGGTATCAGCCGGGATAAATGGCGGCAAGCGGTCCGCTCATTCGTCATGCCCGGCTTTATGCCGGGCATCCAGGTCTTTATGAGTGTGCAAGATGGAAGTCGTGGATGGCCGGGACATAGGCGAGCGAAGCGACGCCGTTCTTCGAACGGCTATGCCCGGCCATGACAGGATACCTGACGGGAGTGAATAATGCCGCCGGCCACTGCCCCGATCCCCAACGATCTCGAATCCTATTGGATGCCGTTCACGCCGAACCGCGCCTTCAAGCGCCGGCCGCGGATGATCGCGCGCTCAAAGGACATGCATTACGTGACGCCGGAGGGCCGCGCCGTGCTCGACGGCACTGCGGGGCTGTGGTGCACCAATGCCGGGCACAATCGCGATCCGATCGTTGCCGCGATCAAGCAGCAGGCCGAGGAGCTCGACTATTCGCCGGCCTTCCAATATGCGCATCCGAAAGCCTTCGAGCTCGCCAACAAAGTGGCGGCGCTGGCGCCCGGCGATCTCAACCGCGTGTTCTTCTGCAATTCCGGCTCGGAAGCCGTCGATACCGCGCTCAAGATCGCGCTCGCCTATCATAATGTGCGCGGCGAGGGCTCCCGCACCCGCCTGATCGGCCGCGAGCGCGGCTATAGCGGCGTCGGCTTCGGCGGCATTTCCGTCGGCGGCATCGTCAACAACCGCAAAATGTTCGGCGCATTGCTGGCCGGCGTCGATCATCTGCCGGCGACCTATAATCGCGAGCAGCAGGCTTTCACCAAGGGCGAGCCGGCCTGGGGCGCGCATCTCGCCGACGAGCTCGAACGCATCGTCGCGCTGCATGACGCTTCGACCATTGCCGCCGTCATTGTCGAGCCGATGGCGGGCTCGACCGGCGTTTTGCCGCCGCCCAAAGGCTATCTCGAAAAGCTGCGCGCGATCTGCGACAAGCACGGCCTGCTCTTGATCTTCGACGAAGTGATCACCGGCTTCGGCCGCCTCGGCTACGCTTTCGCCGCCGAGCGCTACGGCGTGCTTCCCGACATGATCACGTTCGCCAAAGGCATCACTTCCGGCGCGGTGCCGATGGGCGGCGTGATCGCGCGCGACGGCATCTACGACACATTCATGCGCGGGCCCGAACACGTCATCGAACTGTTCCACGGCTATACCTATTCGGCGCATCCGCTCGCCTGCGCCGCGGGAGTCGCCACGCTCGACCTTTATCGCGAGGAAGACTTGTTCGCACGCGCCAAAGCGCTCGAGCCGGTCTTTGCCGATGCGGCGATGACGCTCAAGGGCTTGCCGAACGTGCTCGATATCCGCACCGTCGGGCCTGTGCGCCGGCATCGATCTCGCTTCGCGCGCCGGCAGCCCGGGCTTGCGCGCTTATGAGGCGATGGAGCGCGGCTTCCACGACACCGGCGTGATGATCCGCGTCGCCGGCGAGACGCTGGCGCTGTCGCCGCCGCTGATCGTGAGCGAAGCGCAGATCGGCGAGATTTTCGAGAAAGTGGGGCGGGCGATCAAGGCAGTGGCGTAGTTGTCAATCTACTTCGGCTTCAATATCGCCCAGCCGACATGAACCGTGCCGGTGCCGCGCCGCATCGGCAGGTCGAACGGCGCGCCGATCGTGGCGTCGGGCGCGACGGCGGCGAATTGCGTCGGCAGCTGCGTCGTGTCGCCTTGCGTCCACACCACGACGGCGCCTTTGCTGCGCAGATCGTTGAGATCGATCCACGGCGCACGCGCCGGCGCCCCGTCGATCAGGACCTGCGGCTGGTCGGACGAATAATGCGCGAGATTGCCGCCGTCCCACATCGAGCCGATGACATAGCGCAGCGGCGTGCCGGTCGCGTCGTGAAAGCGCTGCGTGAGAGCTGTGCCGAGCGCGTCGCCCGGGAACAGCACGGCGCGGTAGCGGTGGTCGATGAAGGGCAGCACCGCATAATTGGCGACGAACACCACGATAAAGATCGCAAATACGATAGCCCACGCGGCGACGACGCGTGTGATGCGACCGGCATCGAAGACGGCGCGCCCGAACATCACGATCCAAAGCCCGACAAAAAGCCAAAGCGGATAACCCCACATCGCCACCGCACCGCGCCCGCTTACGGCGGTCAGCGCGATCATCGTCAGGCCCGGCCCAAAGGCGAGGAGCGTCACGATGCGGCGATCGAAGGAATCAGAGACGTCCGGGCGTGCGTTGGCGGGCGGGGAGGATGCCCTCGGCCAGAACAAAGCCGCGGCGATGAACAGCGACGGCAGTAGAAAAAAGACCTGGCTCGCCGTGAATGCCGCCGGATGCAGGATGTGATCGAACCAGCCCCGCACCGCCGTGGCCCGGTGGCTCGCATAGGCGAAGGGCAGAAAATCGGTCTGCAACAGCCAGATCAGGTGCGGCGCGGCAATGATGAGCGCGACGACGAGCGCGAGCCACGGTCCAGGCGTGGCTAAAGCGCGCCGCGCTTGCCGGTCGAACAGCATGAACAGCGCATAGGGCAAAGCCAGCATGACGACGAAATATTTGGCCCAGAGCGCGCCGCCGAAGGCGATCCCGAGCAGGACCCAGTACCCGAGCCGCCCGCGCTTGAGCGCCGCATGAAAGGCGTAGCCCGCCATCGCCCAGAACGGCAGTTGGACCACGTCGTGATTGAACTTCACCGCCGTGTATTGGAAATAGTGCATGCCGTCGATGATCAGCACGGCAATGAGCGCGCCGGCGGCGCCGACCAGCGGCCGCGCCGTGGCGAAGACGAAGGCGAAAGCGATCACCACGAAGGCCTGGGCCAGCGCGTAATAGGCGGCATCCGTGCCGAACAGCCGGTGGGCGATCTCGACCAGCCACCACGGCAAGGGCGGCAGCTTGTCGTAGCCAAGCTGCCACTCGCGGCCATAGGTCAGGGCTTCGATGAGATCGAGCGGCAGATTGGCGTAAAGCAGCGCCGGCAGCGCGGTCCAGACCGCGAAATGCAGCAGCGAGGAAAGCGCCAAAGGCCGCCTGCGGCCGGCGCTCGATAAGGCTCAGGACGCCGGAAACGGGCGCCGGTTTCGCCCGTCTTTCCGGAACTGTGTCAGGTTGCTCACCGGCGCTCATCGGATTGGGTTATAAAAGCCCGGCAAAAGCTTAGCTATGCCCAGCCTTGTTACGGTTGGGCCTTGGCAAAACTTGCGGACTTGCGGCGCTTGTGGACACTGCTATCGCTTGGCCGCGAATTCGAGGGTTTCTCCGGCATGGTGCGCATCAGCGCCATTTTCATCTCGACCTGCATGGTCCTCATCGCCGGCTCGCTCGGCTTTGTGGTCTATCTGCGCTTTGGCTTCACCGGGGCGGAGTCGGCGCTGGTGGCGCTCGGAACGTTGACCGCGCTTGCGGTCTATAACGCCATTGCCGCGCGTAAACGTCGATCGGCTGGAAGCGAGCAACCAATTCGCCAATCTCGCCCGCGGCTCCGGCGACCTCGCCCGCCAGCTGGCCGAGTTCGGCCGCCGCCTGGGTACGGTCGAGGTCAAGGTCGACACCGTCGTCGACCGGGCTCTGGCGACGGCGCAGCCGCTCGCTGCCGAAATCGAGGAACTGTCGACGCTGGTCAAGCAGCTTGCCGACTCGGTTGCGGCGCAGGAAGTGGCGATCAACAACACGGCGCTGTCGCTCGAACGCCGCACCGTCCCGGCGTCCGCCGTCCATGCGCCCGCCGTTCATGCGCCCACCGCCCAAGCGGCATCGCCCGCGCCGCGCCGCGCCTCCGCCGCGCCCGTTCCCGCGCCCGCGGCAACAGTGGTGGCGGTCGCGCCTGCGCCGCCCGCGCCGCCGCCGATCGTCGATCGCAAAATTGCGGCCTTCGCCGGCCTCGACCGCGACGGCATCATTGCCGCGATCCGCCGCGCCATCGATGCCGGGCGGATCGATCTTTACCTGCAGCCGGTCGTGACGCTTGCCGCAGCGCAAGGTGCGCTACTACGAAGCGTTGTCGCGGCTCAAAGCCGACAATGGCGATCTCGTTCCCGGCCGACGATTTCCTGGACTATGCCGAGGCGGGCGCGCTGATGCCGAAGCCTCGACCATCTCTCGGCGCTGCGCTGCGTGCAGGTGGTGCGGCGGCTTCTGCTCAAGAACCGCGACATCGGCCTGTTCTGCAATATTTCCGGCGCGACGCTGACCGATGCCGGGTTCGCCAAATTTCTCGAATTCATGGACGCCAACCGCGCCATCGCGCCGGCTCTGGTGTTCGAATTCACCCAGAGCGCGGTGCGCGCCATGGGCCCGATCGAGCACGAGAGCCTCGCGGCGCTCGCCGAACGCGGCTTCCGCTTCTCGATCGACAATCTCACCGACCTGCGCGTCGAGGCGCGCGAGCTCAATGAGCGCGGCTTCCGCTTCGTCAAGGCGCCGGCCGCTCTATTGTTCAATCGCGTCGGCGTGGTCTCGACCGATATCCATCCGGCCGATTTCTCCGACCTGCTCGGACGTTTCGGCATCGATCTCATCGCCGAACGCATCGAAAGCGAAAGCACGGTGGTCGATCTCCTCGACTACGACGTCCGTTTCGGCCAGGGCATCTTGTTCTCGCCGCCGCGCCCGGTGCGCGCCGAGGCGCTGCAAGGCGTGGGCGAGGGCGCCAGAGAATCCGCCGTTTCCGCAAGCGCTGCCGACCAACGACAACGCCGCCGCCTGCGCCCGCCGCCGCACCCGCAGCCCCTGCCGGCAACCTCGCCCAACTCGCCCGCGCCTTCAGCCGGCGGCATCTGATAATCGCTGATAGTCCGCAGACTTCCCTGATAGCACCTTGGCCGATTTCATCGAACGCATTGAGCCGCTCGCTCGCGACTACGACGTGTTGCTCTGCGACATCTGGGGCGTGGTGCATAACGGCGTGGCCGCGTTCCCGGAGGCTTGCGAGGCGCTGACGCGCTTTCGCGGCGGCGGCGGCACGGCGGTCCTGATCACCAATGCGCCGCGGGCGAGCGATGCCGTCATCCGCATCCTCGACCGGATGAACGTCTCGAACCAGGTCTATGACGCGATCACGAGTTCGGGCGACGTGACGCGCGGCATCGTCGCGCAGCGGCGAGGCCAGCGCCTGTTTCACCTTGGGCCCGAGCGCGATCATTCGATCTTCACCGGCCTCGACGTGACCTTCGCCGCCGCTCGAGAACGCCGACTATGTGGTCTGTTCGGGCCTGTTCGACGACACAATCGAAACGCCGGACAGTTATCGCGACATGCTGGCCGCGATGCGGGCGCGCTCTCTGTTCATGGTCTGCGCCAATCCCGATATCGTCGTCGAACGCGGCGACACGCTGGTCTATTGCGCCGGCGCACTGGCCGACGCTTATGCGGCGAAGGGCGGCGAGGTGCTTTATTGCGGCAAGCCGCATGCGCCGATCTACGACATGGCACTGACGACGGCGGCGTCGCTGCGCGGCGGCAAGATCCCGGCGCGCGACCGCGTGCTTGCCATCGGCGATTCAGTCCGCACCGATCTCAAAGGCGCCGCCGCTTTCGGTCTCGACGTCATGTTCGTGACGTCGGGCCTTCACGCTGAGCACTATGGCTCGCGCGACGCGCCCGATCTCGACGCGCTCAACAAAGTCTTCGCCGCGGCGGGAGTGGCGCCGAAAGCGGTGATGAGCGGGCTGCGGTGGTGAGCGCGGAGGCGGACGCTTACACGGAAGCTTGCTTCTCGGCGAACACCGCTTCGATCTTGGCCTTGAGCGTCTGGGCGTTGAACGGCTTGACGATGTAATTGTTGACGCCGGCCTTTTTCGCCGCGATCACGTTCTCGGTCTTGGATTCGGCCGTGACCATGATGAAAGGCGTGGTTTCGAGCTGTGGATTGGCGCGCACCTGCCGCAACAGGTCGTAGCCGGTCATCGGCTCCATGTTCCAATCGGAGATCACCAAGCCGTAGCGCTTGACGTTCATTTTCTGGAGCGCGGAGGCGCCGTCGCTCGCGTCATCGACATCGACGAAGCCGAGCTGGCGCAACAGATTGCGGATGATGCGGATCATGGTGCTGTAGTCGTCGACGACCAGCACTGACATATTCGGATCGAGCGCCATTGCTGCTCTGCTCCCTCGCGTCCACGACCGGCGCGGCCAATCGTCAATCGAGGCTGTCCCGCCGCCCCGGCGTCCACCGGAGAACCTACATTGTGTGATTAAACAAGCAGTTAACCGAAGCTTTCGGCCGGCGGCGCCCGCAACGAAGCCGTCAGGGTGTCGGTGCTTGACTTTGCCGGTGTCGCCAAGCACCTACGGACGCAATTCGCAGCATGATTTCTTAACCATCGAAACGCCGATGCCGCCAAAAAACTTTCGCGTCGTGCGCGACAACGCGCCCGCTGACGCGCTGCGCGGCGCGGTCGTCGCCATCGGCAATTTCGACGGCGTTCATCGCGGCCACAAGGCCGTCATCGCCGCCGCGCAGAAACGGGCGGCGGAACTCGGCCGGCCGGCCGCCGTCATGACTTTCGAGCCGCATCCGCGGGTGTTCTTCAAGCCGAACGAAAAGCTGTTCCGGCTCACCGACGAGGCGGCAAAGCTGCGCCTTCTCGCCTCGACCGGTCTCGACGGCGCCATCGTGCTCACCTTCGATGCGGCGCTGGCAAAGCTCACGGCGGAAGAGTTCGTCGCCCGCATTCTGGTCGAGCGTTTCGGCGTCGGCGGGGCGGTGATCGGCTTCAACTTCTTTTTCGGCGCTAATCGCTCCGGCTCGCCGGACTTTCTCGTCGCGCAGGGCAAGGAGCGCGGCTTCACCGTCGATATCGTGCCGCCGTTGCGCGACGGCGAGCGGCCGGTGTCGTCCGGCCCGATCCGTGAAGCCCTCGAAGCGGGACAGCTCGACAAGGCGGCGGAGTTTTTGGGCTTTCCCTGGTTCGTGTCTGGCGAGGTGATCCACGGCGACAAGCGCGGCCGCGAGCTCGGCTTTCCGACGGCGAACCTCGTGCTCGATCCGACCTGTGGGCTGCGTCACGGCATCTATGCCGTGCGCGCCGCCGTCGACGGCCGGCGTTACGCGGCCGTCGCAAGCTTCGGGCGGCGGCCGACCTTCGATAACGGGGCGGTGCTTTTGGAAGTCTTTCTGTTCGATTTCTCCGGCGATCTCTATGGCAAGACTATCGACGTCGCGTTCATCAAATGGATTCGCGACGAGAAGGCTTTCGCGTCCGCCGCCGATCTGGTGCACCAGATGAAAGAGGACAGCCGGCTGGCGCGCGAAGCCTTGGCGCAACCGGGGGATCTGTTCCCGCCAATTTAGGACGGCTGCTTACTGCGTTCGCGGTGCTCGCGCGCCAATTGCGCTGCCATAAAACCCACGAGGGCGACGGGGATGATGCGCTGCCAGCCGATAGTGCGGCCAGCTTCCACAGCGACGCCGAGAATCTTCGGATCGAGCAGCCACGATGGCGAATGCGCCTTCGCCGCGCGCGCGAGGATTGCGCGTTCCCTGACGCGCCGACGGATGAGCGCTGAGATAAGCGCCGCGATCAAGGCCACCACGACGAAAATGCCGGCCATGATCAGGCCGGCGACCACGTTGTCGAATCGCAGCGACAGCCAGGCATAACCGGCTACGCAGAGAAACACGAAAGCGGTCAGCGCGGCGAAGGCGATCACGGCGGTCCAGGCCAGGACGGCAGGGCTTACCCCGTTTCTGGCTTGGATCGACAGCGTGATTTCACGCGTCAGGCTTTTGAACATGGGACGATCCGCCCGGCGGGCGACAAGAATTTGCCGCCGCCAAAAGTTACCGGCGCCAGAGTTACCGGCGCCAAAGTTACCGGCGCCACGTCGCGCCGAACAAGAAACCGAGGCCGGCGACGATCGCGAGCGTGACGTATGGACGCGATTTGATCGAACTCGTCGATCGCCTCGACAAAATTATCCGAGACATCCCGCACGGCTCCCGCGGCATCGCGACCCGTGTCGCGCGCATCGGCAACGACATCGTCGATGCTTGATCTGGCGCGCTGCCACGCCGCGCCGCCGCGCGTTGAGAGGATTTCACGAACTTGTTCCGCGAGCTTGCCGAAATCCTCACGTAACGCCTGCAGGTCGTCCTGTATGTCGCCCGATGCATCGGCGGCGGCTTTGCCGATGTCGCGAACGCCTTCGCGGGCGTCTCTTGCCGTGTCTTTGGCCGCATCGCGAATATTGTGCGTAGCCGTTGAAGCGGTGCTCATGACTGACTCCGTATTTTGCAGGGACCGGTTGCCCGAATAAGTGTCACGGCGCCGCGAAAGTTCCATTGATAAATGTCAAAGGCCGGAAAGCCTGACTTATTCGGGCAATCGGACTTCTTCGCTGGGGATCAGATGGTTGAAGACGACGAGGCCGATGATCGACAGCGGCACAGCGAGAACCGCGCCGATCGGACCCCACAACCAGGTCCAGAACGCCAGCGCCACAAATACCAGCAACGGATTGAGCGTGAGGCGGCGGCCGACAATGGTCGGCGTGATGAAATGACCTTCCGTTGTGGTGAGCGCAATGAGCCCGATCGGTGCGATGAGCGCCTGGCCGAGCGAGGGGAATGTCACCAGGCCGACGCTGAACAGGACGATCACCATAATCGCCGGCCCGACATACGGCACATAGTTCAACAAGCCGGCCAGCACGCCGAAGATCACCGGGTTGGGCAGGCCGATGAGCCAGGCGCCCAGCGCGACGATCGTTCCGAGCACGGTGTTGACCATGGTCACCACGGTCAGATAGCCGGCGAGATTGCGTTCGATGTCGCGCATGATTTTCAGAAACCGCAGCTTCGCCTCGCGGTCGCTGAACATCGCCATCGCGTGATTGCGTAGATCGGCTTGCCCGACCAGGAAGAACAGCAGCATTGCAAAGAACAACAGAAGCTCGCCTGCCGCCGGCGTGAGAAACGCGACCACCGGGAGGACGACATTGGGGGCCGGTTCGCTGACGCTGAGCGCGCCGGTGTTGCCGAACAGCGAGTTCTCCAATTGGTGCAGTGACGCCAGCGGCTCATCGAGTACCGAGAGTTTTTCCTTGATGGTGGCGCCGATTTCAGGCGCGCGCTTGATCCATTCGCTCACCGGTCCGGCAATTGCGGTCGCGATCAGGCTCAACGCGCCAAGTGCGACCAGGAGGACGAGTATGGCGGTGATCCAGGGCGGAATGCCGTAACGCTTTGCCGCCTTAATCAGCGGCGCCAGCGTCAGCGCGACAATCGCCGCAGCCAGGACCGGCACTACGAAGGCATGACCGACATAAAGGAAGGTGCCGAACAAAAGCAGGAATATGCCGATAGTCGCCGCCTGGCCGACTGACGACCACACCTTGTGGACGCTATCGACCGGCAGCGGATCGGCGATCACGAGGGCATGGCGGACTTCGCGTTTGGCCCGGATATATTCCACAAAACCCTCCGTCGCCCCGCGACTGCCGCCGGTGCAATATCTCCTTAAATCAACTCCGAATTCGGAGCGTCCGGTTCCCCGGCATCGGACTTCGATCGGGTTTGAGGGCGGGTCCATAGACCCTTTCCGCACCGCAACCGGCTTGTTAGAAGGCCCGCATGACCGACACGAGCGCCAAAGCGCACGACTATTCCGAGACGCTATTCCTGCCCAAGACCGATTTCCCGATGCGCGCCGGTTTGCCGCAGAAGGAGCCGGAGATCTTGGCGCGGTGGCAGAAGCTTGGCCTCTACGAGGCGTTGCGCTCAGCGGGCAAAGGACGACCGCGCTTTGTCCTCCACGACGGGCCGCCTTACGCCAACGGCAACATCCATATCGGGCACGCGCTCAACAAGATTCTCAAGGACGTAGTGACGAAGAGCCAGCAGATGCTGGGCTTCAATTCGAACTATGTGCCGGGCTGGGACTGCCATGGCCTGCCGATCGAATGGAAGATCGAGGAGGAGAATTACCGCGCCAAGGGCAAGGCCAAGCCGGATTTCTCGAACCCGGCGGCGCTCGTGGAATTCCGCAAGGAGTGCCGCGAATTCGCGCAAGCCTGGATCGACGTGCAGCGCGCCGAATTCATCCGCCTCGGCGTGGTCGGCGACTGGGCGCATCCGTATACGACGATGAGTTATCCCGCCGAGGCACAGATCGCGCGCGAACTGATGAAGTTCGCGGCCAACGGCACGCTCTATCGCGGCAGTAAGCCGGTGATGTGGTCGGTGGTCGAGAAGACCGCGCTCGCCGAAGCCGAAGTCGAGTACGAGGACTATACGTCGGATACGGTGTGGGTGAAATTTCCGATTAAGGACTTTCAGGCTGCGTATAGTCATTCTCCAGAGCAATTGGCCAAGTCGGAAGCAGAGTTTCTGAAGCTTTGGGACAATCTGAAAGGTGCGAGCGTTGTTATCTGGACGACCACACCCTGGACGATCCCCGGCAACCGCGCCATCAGCTATTCGCCGAAGATCGAATATGGTCTTTATCAAGTCACCGATGCGCCGTTGGATAATTGGGCGAAGAACGGCGACTTGCTGGTTCTCGCCGACAAGCTCGCGCTCGACGTGCTGCGTCAGGCGCGGGTGACGGCCTATAAGCGGTTGCGAAAGATCGAAGCGGGCGATCTGGCAAAAATCATCTGCGCGCATCCGCTGAGCAAATTCAACGAGGGCTACGGCTTTAAGGTGCCGCTCCTTGCCGGCGATCACGTCACCGACGACACCGGCACCGGCTTCGTTCACACCGCGCCGGGACACGGCCGCGAGGACTTCGACGTCTGGATCGCAAACGCGTCAAAGCTTGCGGCGCAGAATATCAACACGCATATTCCTTACACCGTCGACGCCGACGGCCGCTTCACCGATCAGGCGCCCGGCTTCGCCGGCAAGCGCGTGCTCACCGACAAAGGCGAAAAGGGTGACGCCAACGAGGCGGTGATCAAAGCTTTGATCGATGCCGGCATGCTGCTCGCGCGCTCTCGGCTCAAGCACCAATATCCGCATTCATGGCGCTCGAAGAAGCCGGTGATCTTTCGCAATACGCCGCAATGGTTCATTGCGATGGATAAGGACATCGACAAGCACGGCGATACGCTGCGCCACCGCGCGCTCGAAGCGATCCAGGCGACGCGCTGGGTGCCGGCGGCGGGCGAGAACCGCATCAACGGCATGATCGAGAGCCGCCCGGATTGGGTAATCTCGCGCCAGCGCGCCTGGGGCGTGCCGATCACGGTGTTCATCAAGGAAAAGCCGGACGGTTCCGTCGATATTCTCGACGATCCGGAGGTCAATCTGCGCATCGTCGAAGCGCTCGAGCAGGAGGGCGCCGACGCCTGGTATGCGCCGGGCGCGCGCGAACGTTTCCTCGGCAAGCTCGGCAATGACGGCTGGGGGAAGGTCGACGACATTCTCGACGTCTGGTTCGATTCCGGCTCGACGCATGCTTTCGTGCTCGAGGACGAGCGAGCACTTTCCGGCGCTCGCCCACATCAAGCGCAAAGCCGACGGCGGCGACGAAGCGGTGATGTATCTCGAAGGCTCCGACCAGCATCGCGGCTGGTTTCAGTCCTCACTGCTTGAAAGCTGCGGCACCCGCGGCCGCGCACCGTTCGACATCGTGCTCACCCACGGCTTCGTGCTCGACGAGGACGGGCGTAAAATGTCGAAGTCGCTCGGCAACGTCACGGCGCCGCAGGACGTCATCAAGCAATCCGGCGCCGATATTCTACGCATGTGGGTCTGCGCCGCCGATTATGCCGACGATCTGCGCATCGGTCCGGAAATCTTAAAGACCACGGTCGACACGTATCGCAAGCTCCGCAACACGCTGCGCTGGATGCTCGGCAATCTGGCGCATTTTCACGACAACGACCGCGTCAAGCCCGAACGCATGCCGGAACTCGAACGGCTGATGCTGCATCGGCTTGCCGAGCTCGATCCGCTCATCCGCCAGGCCTATGCCGATTTCGACTACAAGCGCATCTTCGCGGCGCTGAATGCGTTCATGACCGTCGACCTCTCGGCGTTCTATTTCGATATCCGCAAGGACGCGCTCTATTGCGATCCTTATTCTTCGGTAACGCGAAAGTCTTGCCTCACGGTGCTCGATCATGTGTTCCGCGCCACCGTCACTTGGCTTGCGCCGCTACTCTGCTTCACGGCCGAGGAAGCTTGGCTTGACCGCTATCCCGATGCGTCTTCCGTTCATCTCGAAGCCTTTGCCAAAGTGCTGGCGGCCTGGCGCGGCGACGCGCTCGCCGAAAAATGGCGCAAGGTGCGCAATGTGCGCCGCGTCGTCACCGGCGCGCTTGAGCTCGAACGCGCCGGCAAGCGCATCGGCTCGTCGCTCGAGGCGCATCCTGTCGTGTTCATTGCTGATCCAGAACTGTTTGCCGCCGTCGTCGATGTCGATCTCGCCGAGGTCTGCATCACCTCGGGCGCGGCTTTGGTGGAAGGCGAGGGCCCCGCGGAGGCGTTCCGGCTGCCGGATGTCTCAGGCGTTGCCGTCGTTCCGGAACTGGCCCAAGGCAAGAAATGCGCGCGGTCCTGGAAAATCTCTCCCGCAGTGGGCGAGGATCCGCAATTTCCCGACGTCACGCCGCGCGACGCCCAGGCGCTGCGCGAATGGGAAGCTATGCCCAAAGCCGCCGAATAGGGTTAAGGCCGCGCGATCCAGGAGAAATGTCTTTGTCAGATACGGCTCAGACTGACGCGAGCGGTTCCTATCTGTGGGGACGCTTTAGCGCCTTCGCGCTTCTTGTGGCGGCGCTCACCTGCGCCGCCGATCAGGCCGTGAAGCTCTGGCTGTTGCTCGCCGTGCATCTCGGCCAATCCTCGGCCATTGCGCTCGGGCCCTTGGTCGACATCGTGCTGACCTGGAATACCGGCATCAGCTACGGCCTGTTCCCGCAGCAGAGTACCGCAGGCGTATGGGGCCTGTTCGCGTTCAAGGTCGTGGCGGTCGCCTTTCTTTGGGCCTGGCTGACGCGGGTGCAGACGCGGCTCACTGCCGCAGCCTTGGGCCTGATCATCGGCGGCGCCGTCGGCAACGCCATCGACCGGCTGCATTGGCCGGGCGTCATGGATTTCGTGCTGTTCCATATTGATACGGCGAGCTTTACCTTCCGCTGGTATGTCTTCAACCTCGCGGATGTGGCCATTGTTGCCGGGGTCGTGGGACTTCTGTATGAATCCTTAAGCGGCCGGGGTGCCGCAAAAGCGCCCTGATCGCGGATATAAAACCCATAGCCGGGCTGGGTTTAGGGCGGACTTTCCGCGGCAGCGTGACGGGCCGCGAGGCGTGGTCGCCAGCTGGCCTTGGTGTGTCGGCAGGGTGCATAGGTCGGCAGGGTGCATATGTCGGCAGGGTGCATAGGTGAGTTCGATGCAGGCAGTTCGGAATGAGAGCATGCCGCAGGATCGGATGACGCGCCGGATGAAATTTACTCGGATCGCCAAGGTCACCGTGGGCGCTCTTTTCGTGGCGCTTGCAGTGTGCGCCAATATCTCCGCTGCCCGCGCCGGCGACGACCTCAAGGACGACAAGTCCTTCACCGACAAGTTCATGCGGACGCTCGGGCTCAAGAATCCCGGCTCCACCGAATACGAGATCAATTACAGCGAGCGCTCGCCGCTCGTGGTGCCGCCGAGCCGCAATCTGCCGCCGCCGGTATCGTCGGCCGTGCCCGCCGCGAACTGGCCCAAGGATCCCGACGTCGCCAAGCGCAAAAAGGCCGACGACAAACCGGTCATCCGTCAATACGACGCCGCCGCCGAAGCCGATCGGGCGCTGCGTCCTGACGAGCTCAATCGCGTGAGCCAAGACCCGCGGACCGTTCCCGCCCCCGGCACGTCGGAGCAAAGCGAGCCGGCGAATCAGCCGAAGAAGAGCATCTTCAGCTTCGACTTTATGAAGAAGGAACAATACGCCACGTTTACCGGTGAGCCGCCGCGCTCTAGCCTGACCGATCCGCCGCCCGGCTATCAGACGCCGTCGCCGGATCAGCCCTACGGTCTCGCGCCGGAGCATAAGGCCTACGTTCCGAAGACGCTGGGCGAGCGCATGGAACCGACGCGATAACGCATGATCCCGAAAAGTGGAAACCGGTTTTCGGACAAGATCATGCGCCAGAAAACACGCATGATCCCAAAAAGTGGAAACCGGCTTCCGGCCTTCGCGAAGCCCGCTTCGGCGGGTGAAGGAAGGTCGGCAAAGATCATGCTGGCATGATAAATCCGAGCGCGGAGCGATCTTCGGCTCGTAACGGCAGTCCCGTCTGAGCGGTGAGGGGCTTTGATCTAAGCGTAACGTCGAACGCATCTCGGCACGCGTCTTGCTCGCGTAAAGCCAGAGACTTGTTTGCGGGAGGAAGACTTGCCCGCGGGAGGGAACTTTTGTCGAAAATCCTGATGCTCGTTGCCGCCCTCGCGGCTCTCTCCGGCGCGGCGCGCGCCGCGGCCGGCCCCGAGGTAACCGAATTCAAGCTCGCCAACGGCCTCGAAGTCGTCGTGGTCCCCGATCATCGCGCGCCGGTCGTCACCCATATGATCTGGTACAAAGTCGGCGCTGCCGACGAGACGGCGGGCAAATCCGGTCTGGCGCATTTTCTCGAACATCTGATGTTCAAGGGCACCGAGAAACATCCCGGCGCTGCGTTCTCGCAGGACGTCGCCGCGATCGGCGGCCAGGAGAATGCCTTCACCACCAGCGACTATACCGGCTTCTTCCAGCGCGTTCCCCGCGAGCACTTGAAAGACATGATGGCGCTCGAGGCCGACCGCATCACCAACCTCGTCCTCACCGACGAGGTGGTGAAGCGCGAACTCAATGTCGTGCTCGAAGAGCAGAACATGCGCATCGCCAACAATCCGAATGCGCGGTTGAGCGAACAGGTCGATGCCGCGCTCTACCTTAATCATCCTTACGGCCGTCCGGTGATCGGCTGGCGGCACGAGATCGAGAAGCTCACCCGCGACGACGCGCTCGCCTTCTACAAGCGCTTCTACACGCCGAACAACGCTATCGTCATTGTCGCGGGCGACGTCACGCCCGACGAGGTCAAGGCGGACGCCGAGGACACTTACGGCAAGGTCGCGGTCCGCACCGAGATCGCGCCGCGGCAACGGCCGACCGAGCCGGTGCAGGAAGCCCCCCGCACCGTCACCTTGGCCGATCCGCGGGTCGAGCAGCCGAGCGTGAGCCGCGAATATCTCGCGCCGTCGGAGACCAGCGCCAAGCCGGGCGAGAGCGAGGCGCTCGACGTTCTCGCTCATGTGCTCGGCAGCGGCGCCAATAGCCGGCTGTATCGGATCTTGGTGGTCGACAAAGGCATGGCGCTCACCGCCGGCGCCTTCTATTCCGGCACCGCGCTCGATTACGCCAAGTTCGGCGTCTTATGCCGCGCCCAAGCCCGGCGTGACCTTGCACGAGGTCGAGCAGGGGATGGATGCTGTCCTCAACGACGTCATCGGCCACGGCGTGACGGCCGATGAACTCGATCGCGCCAAGAACCGGCTGATCGCGGACGCGGTCTACGCCCAAGACAATCAGGCGACCTTGGCGCGCTGGTACGGTTCGGCGCTGGCGACCGGCCAGACCGTCGACATGGTCCGCACCTGGCCCGACCGCATTCGCGCGGTGACGCCGGATGCCATTCAACAAGCCGCCCGCACGTGGCTCGACCGACGCCAGTCGGTGACGGGCTATCTGGTCAAAAGCCTGCAGCCCGAGGAGAGCCACTCGTGAATGTTTTTGCGCCTCTTTCGTCCCGATCCATCCTTTGGCGGGTCATGCTTTCGCGTGTGGTGACGGCTGTGGCGGTGCCGCTTGTGCTCGCGGCATACGCTGCGCCCGCCGGCGCGACCACGATCGAACGCGTGGTCTCGCCCGGTGGCGTCGTCGCCTGGCTGGTTCACGAACCGGCGGTGCCGATGATCGCGGTCGACTTCGCCTTCGCCGGCGGCGCCGTTCAGGACCCGCCCGGCAAGGCCGGCGCCGCAAGCTTCGTCGCGTCTCTGCTCGACGAAGGCGCCGGCGATCTCGATTCCAAGGCGTTCGCCGATCGTCTCGAGCGCAAAGCCATCGAGATGAGTTTTAGCGCCGAACGCGACAGCGTCCGCGGCGGCTTGCGCACGCTTGACCGAAAATCGCGACGAGGCCTTCGACTTGCTGCGGCTGGCTTTGACCGCGCCGCGTTTCGACGCCTCCGATGTCGAGATCAACCGCGCCCAGCTGCTGTCGATCTTGCGGCGGCAGACCACGAGCCCCGGCGATATCGCGAGCCAGCGCTGGTGGCAGACGGCGTTCGAGGGCCATCCCTATGGCCGGCCGGTCAACGGCACGCAGGAGACGTTGGCGGCCATTACCGTCGATGATCTCAAGACCTATGCGCATAAGGTGCTGGCGCGGGCGAACCTGAAAGTCGCCGTCGTCGGTGATATCGACGCCGAGACCTTGAAACCGCTCCTTGATCGCGTGTTCGGCGCGCTGCCGGAAAAGCCGGATCTGGTGCCGGTCGAGAGTGTGACGCCGCAAGGGCTCGGCCGCCGCATCGATATCTCGCTCGACGTGCCGCAGACGGTGGTCGATTTCGGCGGTCCCGGCATCGGGCGCAAGGATCCCGATTTCATGGCCGCCTATCTCATCAATCACATTCTCGGCGGCGGCTCGTCGGACTCGCGCCTCTATCAAGAAGTGCGCGAGAAGCGCGGGCTGGTTTATTCGATCTCCGACAGCCTTGTTTGGCTCGATCATTCCGCCGTGCTCATCGGCGGCACCGCGACCCGCGCCGACCGCACCAACGAGACGGTCGACCTCGTGCAAAAGGAAATTCACCGTTTCGCCGAAAGCGGCCCGACGGAAGCGGAACTCACTGAGGCCAAGAACAATCTCAACAGTTCGTTCGCGCTCAATCTCGACACGTCGAGCAAGATTGCTGCGCTTCTGGTGCAGCTGCAGCTCGACGGTCTCAACACCGACTATTTCACCAGGCGGCCGGAAATGATCGGTGCGGTGACGCTCGACGACGCCAAGCGGGTCGCCAAGCGCCTGCTCGACGGCGGCCTCCTCGTCACCGTCGTCGGCAAGCCGCAGGGCGTCGCCTCGACGACGCCGACGGCGAACTAGGAGCGCTTCGCCTTCCCCCGGAAGGGTGGCACCGGAAGGGTGGCAGGAGTGCTACGCTGCGGCCATGATTCCGGTTACCGGCAAGATCGCCATCGACGAGCGCGAGATCGACGAGCAATTCGTGCGCGCCTCGGGGCCGGGCGGGCAGAACGTCAATAAGCTCTCGACCGCGGTGCAGCTTCGCTTCGACGTGCGGCATTCGCCGACGCTGCCGCCCGAGGTGCGCGCCCGGCTGGAGCGGCTCGCCGGCGCCCGGCTGACGCGGGACGGCGTTCTCGTCATCATCGCGCAGCGCCACCGCACCCAGGGGCGCAATCGCGACGATGCGCTTGAGCGCCTTCTCGACCTGATCCGTCAGGCGGCGGTGGCGCCCATCAAGCGCCGGCCGACCAGGCCGACCAAGGCCTCGCGCGAGCGCCGCATCGAGGGCAAGAAACGCCGCTCTGGCATCAAGCGGCTGCGCGGCGGGAAACCGGCGTTCGATTGACGTCTAGATTTTTCGTTTGAGCGTGATCTTTTCCGACCTTCCTTCGCCCGCCGAAGCGGGCTTCGCGAAGGCGGGAAACCGGTGTCCACTTTTCGGGATCATCTCTGCGTCAACGGACAAGGATCAGTGGTTGAGCACAAGAATCTCGTTGGCTTCGAGCGCGTAGAGCCCGCCGCCAAACGCGATAATGCCGAGGACGATCATGGCGAGCCCGTAGATCATCAGCGGTCTGTTCTTGCGCGCGGGGTCTTTTTCCCGGCGGTAGGCGAGGTAGAGCACGCAGCCGATGACATAGGCCACGACGCCGAAAACGGCGAGGATCGCGCCGGGCAGAAATCGGATCATTCCTTACTCCTCAACAGGCCGCACTCTTCAGCACGTCTTGGCGATATCTGCCCCGGATTTCGCCCGCACTCAATCCCGGCTACGGTTGGGTCGAATCGCGGCCCAAGCCGGTTATCAAGCCAGTCATCAAGCCCGTTATCATGCCGATCCGCCAGCTGCCCGAAGCCACCGTCAACCGCATTGCCGCCGGCGAAGTCGTCGAGCGCCCGGCGAGCGTGGTCAAGGAGCTTGTGGAAAACGCGCTCGACGCCGGCGCGCGGCGGATCGACGTGCTGACCGACGGCGGCGGGCGCCGCCTCATCCGCATCAGCGACGACGGTTCCGGCATGACGCAGGCCGATCTCACCCTCGCGGTCGAGCGCCACGCCACCTCGAAGCTCGCCGATGACGACCTGGTCTCGATCCGCACGCTCGGCTTCCGCGGCGAGGCCTTGCCCTCCATCGGCTCCGTGGCGCGGCTGTCGATCGCGACGCGCCATGCCGGCGAGCCGCATGCCTGGGCCATCGAGGTCGATGCCGGCTTAAAGTCGCACGTGAAGCCGGCGGCGCTCGGGGAGGGCACCCGCGTCGAGGTCCGCGACCTGTTTTATGCGACGCCGGCGCGGCTTAAATTCCTCAAGCTCGACCGCACCGAAGCCGAGGCGGTGCGCGAAGTGGTGCGCCGCCTCGCCATGAGCCGGCCGGATGTCGCCTTCACGCTCGCCGGCGAAGAACGCGCGCCGGTGACTTTTGCTGCGACTTTGCCCGGCGCTACCGGCCGACTGATACGGCTCGGCGATGTGCTCGGCGCCGAATTTCGCGCCAATGCCGTCGAGATCGGTGCCGAGCGCGACGGCGTCGTCATCGAAGGTTTCGCCGCGCTGCCGACGCTCACCCGCGCCAATGCGCTCGGCCAATATCTCTTCGTCAACGGCCGCCCGGTGCGCGACAAGTTGCTTCTTGGCGCGGTACGCGGCGCCTATGCCGATTATCTGCCGCGCGACCGGCATCCTTTGCTCGCTTTGTTCGTCACGCTGCCGGCGCCCGAAGTGGATGTGAACGTGCATCCGGCCAAGGCCGAAGTGCGCTTTCGCAATTCAGGCCTTGTCCGCGCTTTGATCGTCAGTTCGCTCAAGGCAGCACTGGCGCGCGAAGGCACGCGCGCGGCAACCACCGGCGGTTCGGCGACAATCGCCGCATTCAGGCCCGCGGTCGCGCCGCAGCGGGGCTGGGACTGGCGCCGTTCGCCGGCGCGGCCGGGCGATACGCGGCGGCCGTTTGCGCCGCCGCGCGGCGGTGGCTTTGCCGAAGCCGCGCAGGCGGCTTTCGACGTCGGCGGACCCGCCGCCGATTTACGCAGCGGCTTTGCCGAGGCCGCCGTGCCTGCCGCCGAACTGCTCGATCACCCGCTCGGCGCGGCGCGCGCGCAGGTCCATGAGACCTATATCGTGGCGCAGACGCGCGACGGCTTGGTCATCGTCGATCAGCACGCGGCGCATGAGCGCATCGTCTATGAAAGGCTCAAGGCCGCGCTCGATGCCAATGGCGTGCCGCGCCAGATCCTGCTCATTCCGGAAATCGTCGAGATGGACGAGGCCGATGTCGAGCGGCTCACGTCGCGCGCCGAGGAGCTTTCGCGCTTCGGCCTCGTGCTCGAAGCCTTCGGCCCCGGCGCGGTGGCGATCCGCGAAACGCCTTCGCTGCTCGGCGAGATCGACGGCGCGGGTCTGGTGCGCGATCTCGCTGAGCATATCAGCGAATGGGACGAGGCCTTGCCGCTTGAGCGCCGCCTCATGGCGGTCGCCTCGTCGATGGCCTGCCACGGCTCGGTGCGCGCCGGGCGGCGGCTCAAGCCGGAGGAGATGAACGCGCTCCTTCGCGAGATGGAAGGCACGCCCAATTCCGGCCAATGCAATCACGGCCGCCCGACTTATGTGGAACTCAAGCTCACCGACATCGAGCGGCTGTTTGGAAGGCGCTGAAAGATGAGAGTGATATGTTTGTTGTTCGTCGCCGCCTTAGCGCTCGTCGCTGGTCGGGCCGCATGCCGACGATTGGCCGAGCCGTCCGATCACGCTGATCGTGCCGTTTGCGGCCGGCGGCGGCGTCGATCTCTCGGCGCGCATTCAGGCGCAGCGCATGGGCGAACTGCTCGGCCAGCCGATCGTCGTCGAGAATATCGGCGCCGCGGCCGGCATGGCCGGCAGCGCGCGCGTCGCCAAGGCCGATCCCGACGGCTATACCATGCTGATCGGCAATAGCGGCACGCACGCCTATAGCCAGTCGCTCTACAAGGCGCCGCTCTATAACTCGCTGACCGATTTCACGCCGGTCGGGCTCGCCACGGAATCGCCGCGCATTCTGATCGCGCGCAAGGATCTGCCGGCGGTGAACCTGCAAGACTTCATCGCTTATGTGAAAGCCAATCAAAGCCAGATGCAATTCGGCTCGGCCGGCGTCGGCTCCGGCACGCATCTGCCTTGCGTGCTGCTCAATATGGCGATGGGCGTCAATGTCACGCATGTGCCGTATCGCGGCGAGGCGCCGGTGCAGCAGGATCTGATCGGCGGCCGCATCGATTACATGTGCTCCACGATTCAGACCGGCGCGGTCCTCGCAAAACAGGGCACGGCCAAGGGCGTCGCCGTGATGTCGGCGCATCGCGTGAAGATCATTCCCGATCTGGCGACGACCGGCGAGCAGGGCCTGCCGGGTGTCGAAGCGAGCGTGTGGAATGCGTTCTTCCTGCCGCCGGGAGCGCCGCCGCCGATCGTCGCGAAGCTCAACAAGGCGATGAGCGATACGCTCGACGATCCGGCGATCCGCGCGCGGTCTCGAGGATGTCGGGCTTGAGATCGCAACGCCGGAGCGGCGGACGCCGGCCTTTCTGGCGACGTTTCTCGCAGCCGAGGTGGAGCGATGGGGCAAAGTCGTCCACGCTGCGGGAATCAGCGTGGATTCGCAATGATGATCAGGGGAGCGCCCGCAAGATCACGAACTCGGTATCGTCATAGCGTCGGCGTTCGAGTTCGGAAAAACCCTCCGGCGCGGCGAAGGCGGATTTCGCAGCCTCTTCGACAACGACCAACGCATCGGACGTGAGCCAGCCGCCGGCGCGCGCCGAGACGAGCGCCTCCTCGGCAAGATTTTGTCCGTAGGGCGGGTCGAGAAAGCCGAGCGAAAACGGTTCGAGCGGTGCCACCGGGCCAAGCTTGGTCGCGTCGCGGCGGAAGATCTTGGTCGCGCCACCGAGCCCGAGCGTCGTGATGTTTTCGCGCAGCAGCGCGCGGGCCTCTGCGCCGTCATCGACCAACAGCGTGAAGGCTGCGCCATGCGACAGCGCCTCGATGCCGAGCGCGCCGGTACCGGCAAAGAGATCGAGCACGCGCGCATCGGTTACCGGATCGCCGTAGGCGTGCAGGAGAATATTGAACAGCGCTTCGCGCAGCCGGTCGGCGGTCGGTCTTATCCCTTGCGATTTCGGGCCGGCGAGCGTCCGTCCGCGCAGCCGTGCCGCCGACGACGCGCATCAGAGCATGATCCCGAAAAGTGGCTGCCGGTTTTTGGATAAGATCATGCTCCACTCGTATCTATCCGCCTCTTGGATTGCGCGGCCGCGCGCCTCCTGCGCGATCCGGCGCGCGACGGCGGCCGGAATGCTTGGGCGCGCGTTCGCCAGCGTGCTTGTTTGGACGCCCGCCGGATCGTCCGCCGCCGCCCTTACCGGAACGGCCGTGTTTGGCAAGCGCATCGCGCGATGGGTCCCGCGCGGGCGGTTCGCCGTAGCGCTCGACGGGCACGCGCCGGCCCTTGCGGTCTGTCAGCAATTCCGCGCGCATTTGGCCTGCGGGCTTTGCGCGACTTTCATCGCCGCGCCCGCCGCGAAATTTGCGGTGCAGCTTCTTGACCGGCTGCGCTTCGTCGCGTCCGCGCCAGGCGTGCTCGGCGCCTTTGCTTCTTCGCTTCGGCTTGGGTCTCTCGTTCGTGGCCCCCGTGGCGGGCTTCTCCGACCACGACGCGACGCGCGGCCGGTCGCCGCGGCGCGGCGACTTGGGCCTCTCGTTGGCGGGCGCCGCGGCCGGCTTCTTCGACCACGACGTGACGCGCGGCCGCTCGCCGCGGCGCGTCGCCGGCGGCCTCTCTTCCTCAGGGTCTTCGCGGACAGTCACCGGCGCCGAGAAATCCGCGCCCGCCGCAGCGATCAGCCGCTCGCCGAGCTGTTCGCGCAGCACGCGGGTACGCACTTCCTCGACCGCGCCTTCTTCGAGTTCGGCGAGCTGAAACGGGCCGAACGAGACGCGAATGAGCCGCGTCACGGTCGAGGCCGAGATGCGACAGGACGGTGCGCACCTCGCGGTTCTTGCCCTCGCGAATGGCAAAAGTGAGCCACAGATTCGAGCCCTGCATGCGCTCGAGCGTGGCATCCACGGCGCCGTAGTGAATGCCGCTGATGGTGATGCCTGCAGCGCAGCGCGTCGAGCTGGTCCTGCGTGACCGAGCCGTGCGCGCGCACGCGGTAGCGCCGCAACCAGCCGGTTGCCGGCAATTCCAGCTGGCGCGCCAGCGCGCCGTCATTGGTGAGGAGCAGAAGACCTTCGGTGTTGAAATCGAGCCGGCCGACACTGATCAGACGCGGCAGGTTTTTCGGCAGTTTCTGAAAGATGGTCGGCCGCCCCTGCGGGTCGGCATGGGTGGTCATCAGCCCGCGCGGCTTGTGATAGAGGAAGAGCCGCGTGCGCTCGCGCTCCGGCAAAGGTTCGCCATCGACGCTGATGCGGTCGCGGTCGGTGACGTTTCGCGCCGCGGAACGGATCACCTCGCCGTTGACGGCGACCCGCCCGGCGGCGATCCAGTCCTCGGCCTCGCGGCGCGAGGCAAGCCCCGCGCGCGCGATCACTTTGGCGATGCGCTCGCCGGATTTGTGCTGGTCGCTATTGCCGTCCATATTTCCCTCACGGCATAGCAGAGTGCGCCCGAGAGAACCAACAATTTGACAATCTATCTTTCATGACCTCTTTTATGGATTTGGCGCTGGAGGAGGCCCGCGCCGCCGGGGCGCGCGGCGAAGTCCCGGTCGGCTGCGTGATCGTTCAGGCAGCGATATCGTCGCCCGGACCGGCAACCGCACGCTCGCCGCACCGCGATCCGACGGCGCATGCCGAAATCATCGCCATCAGGCTGGCGGCAACTGCCTCGGCTCCGAGCGGCTCGACGGCTGCGATCTCTATGTCACGCTTGAACCCTGCGCGATGTGCGCCGGCGCGCTCCTTTCGCCCGCATCCGCAGGCTCTATTACGGCGCCGCCGATCCAAAAGGCGGCGCCGTGGACAATGGCGTGAAGTTTTTTGCCTCGCCCACCTGCCATCATCGGCCGGAAATCTATGGCGGGCTGGGTGAAGCGGAGGCGGGAAGCCCTGCTGAAGGATTTTTTCAAGGAACGGCGCTAAGCAACGAGAGCTCATTTGAGGAGCTCGCCGAGCCTTTCTTTCACCTCCAGCTTCACCGCTTCGGCGGCGCGGATGATGGCGCTCGCCTGCAGGAAATCCATGGTGCGGAACATTCTGACATTCGGACGGATCATGAGATCGGGCGGAGCGTGGTCGAGCTTTGCGGCGATGATGGCGCCGCCCATGATCAGAGCTGCGGCATAGACGCTTCCCATGTACTCGGCATGTCGTCGCGATCCGCTTCCGGCATGCCATGAACATCGACGGCGACGATGCGATCGGCAAGCCCGGTGAGCTTGTCGAACGGCAGGGGATTGGTTGCGCCGCCGTCGATCATGATCCGGCCGTCGATGAGACAGGGCGGAACAGGCCGGGGATCGCGATCGAGGCGGCAAGCGCCGGACGCAGCGGCTCCCGACGTCATCGGCACTTCCTGCCGCCGATGCAGGTCCGTCGCCATGAGCGATGAGCGGAATTTGCGATGCCGAAAAATCGTCCGGCATTCGGCTCGGGCAGAAATTGCGCGCAAAATTTCTCGGCGTCCATTTGCGTGGCCTGGCTCAGCCGGCCGGACAACAGATCCGGCCAGCTTGCCGGCGCGCGCCGTCGATCAGGCGGCGCGCATGATTCGCTCCGTCTGGGCGAAGGCGATGACGTGGTGGCGGATGTCCTTGCCGCTCACGCCGGCGGCATAAGACGCGCCGACCAACGCGCCGATGGAGGTGCCGGCGATCGCGGCCGGTTTCACGCCCATCTCGTCGAGCGCTTCGATCACGGCGATATGCGCCAGACCGCGCGCGCCGCCGCCGCCGAGCGCCAAGCGCAAAGGTTTTCATGCGGCGGCTCAATCTTGCCTCACGCGCGAATTCCCAGCCCTTGGCGGCGAGCGGCCGCACCAGTTCGGCCTTGGCCGCGGCGAAGGCGCTGGTCGCGGTGCCGTCGCGCACGCGGCCGGCAATGCCTTGCATGATCGCGGCGAGGCGGAAGAAATTATAGGCGAAATAGACCGGCAGATACGGCCGCGGATCGAGCCCGGTGCGCGCCACATAGGCATCCACATAAGCGTCGCAGCGACGGGATGCCGAGCGCCGCAAGATCAAAGCCGGCCAGCGAACCGGTTCCGGCTTCGGAATGCGGCATGTGCCATTGCATCAAATGGTAGGAGAAATCCGCCAGCGGATCGCCGAGCGTGGACAATTCCCAATCGAGCACGGCGGCGATTTTCGGCTCGCCCGGCGCGACGATCATATTGTCGAGCCGATAGTCGCCGTGCACGAGCCGCGTCGGCTGCGGCGGCGGCAAATGCGCCGGCAGCCAGGCGATCAGCCGCTCCATCTCTTCGATCGGCTCGGTCTCGGAGGCGCGATATTGCTTCGACCAGCGCTCGACCTGCCGCGCCACATAATTTTCGCCGCGGCCGTAATCGCCATAGCCCGATCGCCGCCGGATCGAAACCGTGCAGCCGCGCCAGTGTCGCGTTCATGCGTCGTAAACGCGCGCGCGTTCGGCCGGATCGGACGCCGGCATCTGCGGTTCCCAGAACACGCGGCCCTCGACATGGGCCATGACGAAGAACGCGGTGCCGACGATGCTTCGTCGGCGCAATAGAGCACCGGCTCGGCCACCGGAAAGCCCTGGGCGTGGAGCGCGCTGATCACGCGGATATTCGCGATCGACGGCATGCGCCGAGGGCAGGAGTTTGCCGGGCGGCTTTCGCCGCAGCACGTAACGGCGCAGCGGCGTTTCGACGAGATAGGTCGGATTGGACTGGCCGCCCTTGAACTGGCTGACCACGGCCGGGCCGGCGAATCCCGGCACGTGTCGCGCAGATAGTCTTCGAGCCGCGCCGACTCGAACCGCAGCCGCTCGGCGACCTCGCGCGTGCCGGAAAATGCGCTCTGGCGATCACTCGGCGTCATCAGCCGATTCTAGAGCATGAGATCGTCAGTGCGAGAGCGATGCGACGAAGCAATCCAGTCCCCGCACCGGTTGGATTGCTTCGCTCCGCTCGCAATGACGAACAAGGGTCAGCGCCGAAGAACTCCAGCAATGCCTTCGCGGTCGCCGTCGGGATTTTCTTCCGGCAGATAATGGCCGCTGTCGACGGCGAAGCCGCGCAGATCCGGCGCCCAATCGCGCCAGCAGGCGAGCGTGTCGAGCTCGGCATTTGCCGGGCAGGCCGCCGCGTGCCCCAGAGCGCCAGCACCGGGCAGCCGATTTTCTTGCCCGCGGCGCGGTCGGCCTCGTCATGGGCGAGATCGGTGGTGCGGCCGGCGCGATAATCCTCGCACATGGCGTGGATGCGCAGCGGGTCCTCGTAGGCGGCATGGTAATGCGCGAGCGCGCGGGGATCGAAAATCGACACGGTCTTTGCGTTGGCGCCGGCTCGCGCGCGCGCGTCGAAGAAGAACGCCGGATCGTGCCCGATCAGCGTCTCGGGAAACGGCGCGGGCAGCGCCAGGAACATCCAATGCCAGGCGCGTGAGGCGAGTGCCGCGCTCGATGCGGTGCCACATGTCCCAGGTCGGCACGATGTCGAGCACCGCGAGCTGCTTCGAGACGGCCGGGATGGTCGAGCGCGAGGCGGTACCCGACACGGCCGCCGCGATCATGGCCGGCGAGACGAAACCGGGCGAAGCCGAGCGCATCCATGACCTCGACCATGCCGGCCGCCATGGCGCGCTTGGTATAGGGCGCGTGCTCTTCGTTCGCCTCGCGGCGCCGCCGACCAGCCGTAACCGGGCAGATCCGCCATCACCAAAGTGAAATGCGGCGCCAGAAGCGGCGCCACGCGATGCCACATCACGTTGCTCTGCGGATGGCCGTGCAGCAGCAGAAGCGGCGGCTTGCCGCTGCTCGCCGACGCGGGCAAAGATCTTGCCGGCCGACGTGTCGATCAAGCGCGACGCGTAGCCGGGATAGAGATCGGCGAGATCGGGCATCAGCGCTTCTCCGTTGCTTTTCCCGTTCCACTGCGCGCCAGCCGATGTCGTGGCGGCAAAAGCCTTCGGGCCAGCGGATGCGCGATACGGCCTCGTAGGCGCGCGCCTGCGCCTCGCGCACGGTCTTGCCGATGGCCGAGACATTGAGCACGCGGCCGCCATTGGCGAGGATTTTGCCGCCTTCGGCCTTGGTGCCGGCATGGAATATTTCCACGCCTTCGACCGCCGCCGCGTCGTCGAGGCCCTCGATCACGGTGCCGCGGGCATAATGCTCCGGGATAGCCTTTGGCCGCCATCACCACGGTCAGCGCGGGCTCGTCGGTACCAGCGCAAATCGAACGATTTGAGCATGCCGTCACGCGACTGCCAACAGCGCCGGCACCAGATCCGACTTCAGGCGCAGCATCAGCACTTGCGTCTCCGGATCGCCGAAGCGGGCATTATATTCGATGAGCTTTGGCCCCTCGGCGCGTGATCATCAGTCCGGCATAGAGCACGCCCTTGTACGGCGCAGCCCATGGCCTTCATCGCCCGCATCGTCGGCTCGATGATCTCGTGCATCACGCGCGCGGCTCATGGCGTCGTCGATATTCGGCGCCGGCGAATAGGCGCCCATGCCGCCGGTATTGGGCCCCTTGTCGCCGTCATAGGCGCGCTTGTGATCCTGCGCCGTGGAGAGCGGCGATCGCGGTCTCGCCGTCGCACAGCGCGAAGAACGAGGCTTCCTCGCCGTCGAGAAATTCCTCGATCACGATCTCGCCGCCGGCTTCGCCGAGACCGCCGGCGAACATCATATCGACGGCCGTCTTCCGCTTCGGCCGAGGCTCTGCGCGACGACGACGCCTTTGCCGGCGGCAAGGCCGTCGGCCTTGATCGACGATCGGCGCGCCGCTGCGCGCGCAGATAGGCCTTGGCCGGCTGCAGCTCGCGGTGAAGCGCTCATAGGCGGCCGTCGGGATGCCGTTGTTGCGGCACAGGTCTTTGGTGAAGCCCTTGGAGCCTTCGAGCCGCGCCGCGGCCTTGCTTGGCCCGAATGCTTTGATGCCGGCGGCTTCAAGATCGTCGACGATGCCGGCGCAGAGCGGCGCTTCCGGCCCGACAACGACGAAATCGATGCTGTTCTTGCGGCAAAACGTGATCACGGCCGCATGATCGGCAATATCGAGCGCGACGCAGTGGCCTCGCGCGCGATGCCGGCATTGCCCGGCGCGCAATAGAGCTTCTCGGTCAGCGGGCTCGCCGCGATCTTCCAGGCCAGCGCGTGTTCGCGGCCGCCTGAGCCAAGAATGAGGATGTTCATTGCGTGTCCAACGCTGCTGGCTGTGGGTTAGCGGGCAGGGGCGGCAAGGACAAGGGGAGGGAACCCTTTATCCTGCCTCGTTTTCCAGTGCGGACGGGTGTTTTCCGCTCGGCCGACCCATCGTATACGATAGCCGGATGGCAGAATCACCGCCGAAATCGATGCCGAAACCGGCGCGCCGCTCGCCAATATTCCGGAATGGTCCGTCTCCGAGCTCTCGGCGGCGCTGAAAAAGCACCATCGAGGACGCCTATGGCTATGTCCGGGTGCGCGGCGAAGTTTCGGGCTTCCGCGGCGCCTCGCCCTCCGGCCACGTCTATTTCCGCCTCAAGGACGACAAGGCGGTGCTCGAGGCGGTGATCTGGAAGACCTCGTTCACCCGCATGCGGTTGAAGCCCGAAGAGGGCCTCGACGTCATCGTCACCGGCCGGCTCACCACTTTCGCCGGTTCGCTCGAAGTACCAGATCGTCGTCGAGACGCTCGAGCCGGCCGGCGTCGGCGCGCTGATGGCGCTGCTTGAAGAGCGCAAGAAGAAGCTCGCCGCCGAGGGCCTGTTCGACGAGGCGCGCAAGCAGCTCCTGCCGTTTCTGCCCGAGGTGATCGGTGTCGTGACGTCGCCGACCGGCGCCGTCATCCGCGACATCCTGCACCGGCTCGCCGACCGCTTCCCGCGCCACGTCCTGGTCTGGCCGGTGAAAGTGCAGGGCGAAAGCTCGGCCGCCGAAGTCGCCGCCGCCATCGACGGCTTTAATGCGCTGCCGGAGCGCGCAAACGGCAGTTCTGCCGCGGCGGCCCGATCTCATTATCGTCGCGCGCGGCGGCGGCTCGCTCGAGGACTTGTGGTCGTTCAACGAGGAGATCGTGGTGCGCGCCGCGGCGGCAAGCTTCATTCCGCTGATCTCGGCGGTCGGCCACGAGACCGACGTGACGCTGATCGATTTCGCCGCCGATCGACGCGCGCCGACGCCGACCGCCGCCGCCGAAATGGCGGTGCCGGTCCGCGCCGATCTCTTGCTGAATGTCAATTCCTGTGCGCGGCGTGCGCTTGCTTGTGGCGGCGCAATCAGGAAGCGCGGCGGACCGAGTTGCGCTCCGCCGCTCGGGCGCTGCCGCGAGCCGAGGAAGTGCTGGCGGTGCCGCGGCAACGGCTCGATCAGGCCGCGTCACGGCTCGGGCCGGGCGCTGCGCGCCAATGCGCAGATCCATCGCGTGAGTTCTCGCGCATTGGCGGCCGCCTGTACAGGCAATTGCTGCGCACCAATATCGAGCGCCGGCGCGAGCGCTATGCCGGTATCGGCGCTACGGCTGCGCGCGGCCGTCGCTGCCAATCTTGCAGTCCATCGCACCCGCATCGCGCGGCAGCGCGACCGCGTCACGCCTTCATGCGAGCGCGCCCGGCGCGCAGTCCGCCATCTTATTGCGGTGCGCAAAGCGCGCGCGGAGCGCGGCGGGCAACTGCTCGCGGCGTTTTCCTATCGCGGCGTCCTGGCGCGGGGTTTTACCTTGGTGCGCGATGCCGCAGGCCGGCCGCTTGCGCGCCGCCGCGGCGGTCAGTGCCGGCATGGCGATCGAGATTGAATTTTCCGATGGCCGCATCGGTGCGCGCGCCGAAGGCGGTGCGGCATCCGAGGGCCGGACGCCGATGGCGAAGCCGCGTGCGCGCCGCGGACCAGGCCCGGCCAGGGCGATCTGTTTTAGGCTGCGAATTCTGACTGTCCATTCATGCAGTTAATTGGCGTGCGCCGTGGAACCGCCATCATGCTGGCGTGTTATGTCGGGGCAGAGGTTCGCGCCCTTAAGGAGAACGAGAAATGATAAGGACAGTTTTTGCGATGGCGGTTGCAACGCTGGTTTTCGCGGCCGTTTCCGGGACTTCGCAAGCTGCGCCGATGGCGCCTCGACTGGCGTCAGCTCTGGACCAGCGATGTGACGCCGGTGTTACTATCACCGGGGTTACTACCATCGGCGTGGCTGCTGGGTGGGACGCTATGGTCATTTGCATTGCTGACAGTGATCGGCCGCGTCTGACGCGGACTTGACGCATGTTTTGAATTTCCGCCGCGCCGATATCCATTGGCGCGGCGTTTCATTTCTTGGAGCCTGTGGCCCCGGCGGGTTTCGCTATCGCGCGAACCAGGCCGGCACCCGCTTGAGTGCGTCGGCGCGAGCGGCAGGATTGGTGCCGCCATGGGCGCGCCCGGAAGGATCGAGCGTATTGACGAGGCCGGTGCGCAGCCGGAGCGGGGTATTGGCGCGATCGAATTCGTGGTGCGCGCCCGGATAGACGACGATCTGCACGCGCGCGCTGCGGTCGTGGGCGCCGGCCACCATCTGCTGGCAGGTCGAGGCGGCGTGTCCAGTCGTCGGCGCTGCCGATGAGGATGAGGGTCGGGACCCGGGCGCTCCATGCGGTTTCGCGCAAGCGGCGGCAGTTCGGATAGAACACGACGGCCGAGCGGAAATCGGCGGTGCCCGCGGGCGGGCGCCTTGGTCAGCCGCACCGTCCATAGCGCGGCGACTCCGCCATTCGACCAGCCCAGGAGCGAAATGTGATCGCCGCGCACATAATTCTGGCCCTGCAGCCACGCGCCGCGCGGCATTGGCGTCAACGACGCGCTCGCGTGATGCATGTATTTTCCGGTTGAGGTCGCGGCATTGCGAACCGACGCCGCGGGAGCCGAACGAATCCGGAAATAGAACGACATAGCCATCCGCCACGAGCAGCTTCGCCCATTCCGCATAAAGTTGCGCCTCGGTATTGGGGCGGTGATCGAGGCCGCCGCAATCATGCAGCGCCACCACCGCGGGAAACGGTCCGGCTCCCTCGGGGCGATACAGGGTCGCATGCAGCGTGAGTGCTCCATCCGGAATATCGACATGGTCCGGATCGGCCGCGGCCGCGCCGATGGAACAAATGGCGGCGGTAAAGGCCAGGTCAGCGTCTTGAAGGTCATACGTGCCGGAATGGGGTCAAAGCGCTCGCCGAAGAATGGGCCGCCCCGCGCCTACTATAGCATGGAGCGCTCGCCGGCCGCAGAGCGCGAACGCATCACAAGCTGGTGGCTTTCGCCCCGCTGGCGATGCGATTATGTTTCAAGTGCAACAGGAAGGCCGTTCGGCGGGCGCGGCCGTTCCATCATTCCCGATCTGCCGGAGGCGTACTTGCTCAATCGCACCGACCGACCCACCCCGATGCCCGGCGAGGCCGAAGTCAAATATCTCGACGGCGATTTTCGCGTCGTGCGGCCGGGCGCTTTCGTGCGCTGCGCCGTAACCGGCGTCCAGATCCCGCTCGAAGAGCTGCGCTACTGGAGCGTCGATCTTCAGGAGGCCTATGCGACGCCGGAAGCCGTGTTGCAGCGGCAGGGATCGAGCTATCCACGCAAGTCCTGACTACGGCGGCGCTTCACCGCCTGCAAGATCATCTGCCCGAAACTGATCCTGCTCTTCGATCGACGAGCCGCACCGGAAGGGCGCTTGCCCGCTCGGCGAGCGCCGCAAGCTGCGGATCGCCTCTCAGCCGCATCAGATCTTTTTCCGTGGTGACGAGCATCAGTCTTTCGCTTCTGCGCGCGGCGCGATCAGGTCTTTCGCTTCCGCCGCGCTGTAGCGGTGATGATCGGGAAAACTTGCGCGCGCGGCGACCTGCGATGCCGGCCGTGGTCAGGGTTGCAAAAAATTTTTCCGGATCGCCGATGCCGGCAAAAGCCAGCACCTTGCGCCGGCCGATTGCCGCGACGACGGCGCGATCGGGTTCGAATCGGCCGTGGAAGATCGTCATGCGGCGTCTGTTGGCGCGATCGATGGACCGCGCCGGCGCCGCTCCGCCGGCCCGACGACGACGAGCGCCTGCGCGCGGTCGAGCTGCAGCCCGAGCGGCGCGCGCAGCGGTCCCGCCGGAATCATGCGGCCGTTGCCGATGCCGCGGCGGCCATCGACAAGCAGGATCGCGATATCTTTGGCGAGCGACGGAATTTTGAAATCCGTCGTCCATCACGATGACGCTCGCGCCGGCGAATTGCGGCGAATTGCGCGCCGGCGACGCGGTCGCGCGCGACGATGGTCGGGCGCAAGCCGCGCCAGCAACAGCGGCTCGTCGCCAACATCGGCGGCATGATGGATCGCCGGGTTGACGCGTACCGGTCCGGTGAGCCGGCCGCCATAGCCGCGGCTGAGGAAGAACGGCCGCTCATGCGCGGCGAGCAGAAGTGTGGCAACCGCGAGCGCCGCCGGCGTCTTGCCGGCGCCGCCGACGGTGAGATTGCCGAGACAAATGACCGGCAGGCCGGCGCTGGCGGCCGGACGATCATGCGCAAGGCCGCGACGGCGCCGTAGATCGCGGCGACTGGGCCAGCAGGCCGCCGGTGCCGGGCCGCCACCAGAAGGCCGGCTCGCGCATCATCAATTGGCTCGCTGCTCGAGGCGGAGCTGCATCAGATAGGGATCGAGCGCCGCGAGCGTGCGCTTGAGCGCGCCGCCGAGCTTGCGCGACGGTTCCCGCCGCGGCTTCGGCGACCGCCTTGCGCGCCGCCGCATCGGCAAGCCAGGCGCCGAGCCGGTCGGTCAGCGCTTCTTCGTCGGCGACCAGCTCGGCGCCGTGCGGCGTATCGAGCGTGGCGTAAATTTCGGCGAAATTCCAGACATGCGGCCCGTGCAGCACGGCGGCGCCGAGCCTGATCGCCTCGATCGGATTCTGCCCGCCATGGCTCGCGAGCGAACCGCCCATGAACACGATCGGCGCGAGGCGATAGATCAGCCCGAGTTCGCCGAGCGTGTCGGCGACATAGATGCCGATATCGGGCATCGGCTGGGCGCTGCGCGAGCGCAGCGCCAGCCGGCAGGCCGGCGACTTCGGCGATGTCGGCGATGCTCTGCGCCGCGCTCCGGATGCCGCGGCGCGATCACCGTCAACAGCGTCGGATATTTCGCGCACAAGCGCCGGTGCGCGGCGATGATGGCGGTTTCTTCGCCGGGATGCGTCGAGGCTGCGGCGATGACCGGCCGCGTGCCGATGATCTCCTTGCATTCGCTGAGTGCGCTTCATCGGCCGGCGGCGGCGGCACGTCGAGCTTGAGATTGCCGGTCGAAGTCACGCGCGGTGCGCCGAGCTCGCGCATAGCGTTCGGCGTCGGCTGTGGATTGCGTCAGGCACAGATCGAAACGCCCGAGCAGCGCTCCGATCACGCCGCGGCACGCGGCTGCCAGCGGCCGAACGAGCGCTCCGACAGCCGGCCGTTGATGACGATCATCGGAATGCTGCGTTCGGCGCAGGACAAAATGAGATTGGGCCACAGGTCGGATTCGACGAACAGCGCCAGGTCCGGGTTTCCAGTGATCAAGGAAGCGCCGCGACGAAACGCGGCGCATCAAGCGGAATGAACTGATGGAGCGCGCCCTCCGGCAGACGCTGCTCGGCGAGCGCCGCCGACGTCACGGTGCCCGAGGTCACCAGTACGGCGAAATCCTGCGCCCGCAGGTGCTCGATCAGCGGCACGGCGGCAAGCATCTCGCCGACGCTTGCGCCATGCACCCAGATCAGCGGTCCCGGCGGCCGCTCAGCTCGGTTTCGCCGCGGCGTTCCGGCAGGCGCTCGGGATGTTCCTTGCCGCGCTTGAGACGCCGCGCCAGCACTTGCGGCGCCACCGGCGATCCGGCGACCGAGGCCAACTGATAAAGCCGTAACGCGAGCGGCAGGCGTTTCGCCAAACTCAGCCTCCGCGGCCCGGCTCCGTCGACGATCTCATAGGCTCGGTGCGTCGCCGCATTGAGCCGTTCTTCGAGCAAAAGCCGCGCCGCTTCGAGCGCGGTGTCGTCGGCGTCACGCGGCACGGTGATGGGTTCTGCGGCAACGCCGGCGCCGCGGCCGAACGGCAGATTGATCGTGGTGCGATCCCAGTTGTTGAGCACGATGCGGCGGCTGGTGGCAATCGCGCTCGGATAGATCGGCCGGCCGGACGCCTGCGCGAGCTTGATGATGCCCATGCCCGACGACGCGCGCCACTTTCGGCACATCCGCCGACAGCGCGATCGAAGTGCCCTCGGCGAGCAAATCCACCATCGCTTGGAATGCGGCGACGCCGGCTTTGTGCACGAAGCCTGCCGCCGTGATTGCCGGAGCCGCGGATGGTGCCGACGCCGAGCCGCTCGCGCGGCGATGGCGTTGACCTCGCCGTCGTGATGGCGCGACACCAGCATGTTGACGCGATGCTTGGATCTTGCGCGCGACCGGCGCCAGCAGATGCTGCCCGTGCCAGAACGCGAGGATGATCGGCATATCGGCTTCGCCGCGCGCATAGATGTCGGCGGGCTCAAGCGTAAAGCGCGTGGTCTTGCCGACGAAGCGCAGATATTCCGCGGCGACCACGCCGATCGTCACCTTGGCCCAGCGCTGCCGTGCGATCTGCCGCCATACTCGCATCCCGTCGTCCTCAGTGCTTCAGCTTCGGGCTTTCCGGCTGTCGAGCAGACGATGCAGATGCACGATGAAATATCGCATCTGCGCGTTGTCGACGCGTGCCTTGCGCCTTCGCCTTCCAGGCCGCGTAAGCGCGTGGCATAGTTCGGATAGACGCCGACGATGTCGAGCCTGTCGAGATCCTTGAATTCGCGTTTTCGACAGGCTGTCGAGCTCGCCGCCGAAGACGAGGTGGAGTAGCTGCTTTACGGGCTGGGTATCCGACATGATGTTTGATCCGCGCGCTCAATCCGCGATGCTATGGTGACGCTAGGCGTCCATCCCCGAGGAGTTCGATGAGCGCCGCGTGCCTGTCCCGGCCGGCCGCGACGAGCATCCCGTGCCGCGGCACAGGACGATTATAAGTCACTGTCCCGCCCCCAACGGGTGTCAGTGTACCGCCCGCTTCGTGCACCAAAAGATCGGCTGCTGCAAGGTCCCAGTCGTGGCTGTTGCCGCCGGCAATGGCGGCGTCGAAAACGCCCTGCGCGACGCGGGTCAGCCGCAGCGCCAGCGACCGCACCCGCGGCATCACGGCAAACGGCGGCGCGATGGTTTCAAGCCGCTCCATGAGTTTTCGCGGTCCGGCAATTCGGGCGTTTTCGACATCGGTACCGGTGCTGGCCGCGATTGCCTCGCCGTTGAGCGTCGCGCCAGCGCCCGCGCGCGCGGTGAAGAATTCGTCGAGCGCCGGTGCATAGAGACAGGCCGCGACCGGCCGGCCGTTTTCGACCAGTGCCGCCGACACCGCCCAGTCCGGCAGGCCCGCGATATAGGCGCGGGTGCCGTCGATCGGATCGACGATCCAGACCAGACGGGCGTCAAGCCGCGCCGGATCGTCGACGCTTTCCTCGGACAACCAGGCAATGTCCGGATTTTGCCGCGGTCAGCCGCTCGCGCAACAGATTGTCGGCCGCGATATCGGCTTCGCTGACCGGCGACAGCGTCGGCCCTTTGGTCCAGGTCTTGATCGGCCTGCCGAACATCGAGAGCGCCAGCGCGCCAGCGTCGCGGACGGCCAAGGCAAGCTGCCGTGCCTCGCCGCCCAATCGCCGCTCCGGTTGTTCGTCGTTCAACCTCAGTGGCCTGCAACAGTCAGGCCCTCCACACGCAAAGTCGGGGCATTGGTGCCGTAACGGAACACGAGGTCGTTTGCCGGCGTCAAGCCGGCAAACATCTCGAGCAAATGCCCGGCGATGGTGACTTCGCTCACCGGAAAAGTGCGCTCGCCGTTCTCGATCCAGAAGCCGGCAGGCGCCGCGGCTATAGTCGCCGGTCACCATATTGACGCCCGAGCCGATCAGGTCGGTGATGTAGAAACCGTCCTTGATCTCGGCGATCAATTGTTCCGGGCTTTTGCAGTCCGGGTTCCAGATGCAGATTGCTCGGGCTCGGATAGGGCACCGAGGACACGCCGCGCTGCGCATGGCCGGTGGTTTTCAGATCGAGCTCGCGCGCGGTTGAGCTGTCGAGGATCCAGGTTTTCAGCACGCCGTCTTCGACGATTTTGATCTTGCGCGTGGCGACGCCCTCGGCGTCGAACGCGCGCGAGCGCTGGCCGCGCAAGCGCCGCGGATCGTCGACGATGTCGATGCCGTTCGGCAAAATCCGCTCGCCGAGTTTCTCGCGCAGAAAGCTCGTCTTGCGGGCGATGGCGCGCGCCATTGGCGGCGCTGACCAGATGACCGACCAGCGAGCCGGAAATGCGCGGATCGAACACCACCGGCACTTTCCGCGTCGCCACCTTGCGCGGATTGAGCCGCGCCACGGCGCGCTCGCCGGCATGGCGGCCGATATCTTCGGCGCTGTCGAGATCGGAGGCGTGCAGCGTCGAGGTGTAATCGTAATCCTGCTCCATTCCGGTGCCGCTGCCGGCGATCGCCGCCATCGAGATCGAGTGCCGCGAGCCGATGGTCGTGCCGCGAAATCCGGTCGAGGTCACCAGCACCATGCCGCCGATACCGGCCGAGGCCGACGCGCCGCCGGATTTGGCGACCCCGGATACGGCAAGCCCGGCTTCTTCGGCGAGCCGCGCGCGCTTTTCCAGCACGTCGACGCTCGGCATATCCGGATCGAGCAGATCGAGATCGGGGAATTCTTGCGCCAGCAAAGCCGGATCGGCGAGGCCTGCGAATTTGTCCTCGGGCGCCGCGCGCGCCATGGCGACGGCGCGTTCGGCGAGCGCATCGAGGCCGTCACCTTTGACGTCGTTGGTCGAGACCGCCGCCTGCTTGCGGCCGACCAGGACGCGCAAGCCCACGTCGTCGCCTTCGGCGCGCTGCAATTCCTCGACCGCGCCGTCGCGGACATCGACGGACAGCGACACCGAGCGCACGGCGACGGCGTCGGCCTGGTCGGCGCCGGCGCGGCGCGCCGAGGCAACGAGCCGTTCAGCAAGATCGGCGAGGGCAGTTTGATCGAGGAGTGATGACATTTGCGGTTTGCAATGGGTTTATGGCGGGACAAGTACCTGTAACAAGTCCTTGCAAGATGTGCGCTCGGCGCGCGCGATGCAACCCGCATTGCCGAAAAATGGCGGCATCGCGGCAACAACTCGTCAATCATGCAGCGGGTTCGACGCCTCGCTACTCGCCTTTAACCAGGGTTTTTAAGCCCATTGCGACGGCACTCTGGCATGGTTGCGGCAACCGGGCGGCACAGCCCGGGGGGAGCTTAGTTTCGAGGCGTCAAATGGAAGCCGGCAGGACTACTGCCGGGTCGAGCCGCGCAGTGCGGCTCGACCCCTTCTCTTTGCCCGTGCGTTTCGAGGCCGCTGATGCTGCGGCCGACGAACAGCGGCGCATCGTCGAATTGCACCGCGAGCGTGTGGTGCTGCGGCGCTCGGTGCGCGGCATGCGCATGGCGCTGAACATGCCGGTCACGGCATTCCGCGGCGTCGCCATCCGCCTTTAAGGTCAAGCCGACGCCAATTCTTCCAATTCGCTGCCGACCGAAATCGCGGTCGTGCTCGAGCACGACGATCCCGGCGCTGTCGCTGCCGCTGTTCGCCTCGCCGGAATGCGACGACATTGTCGCCGAATGGCAGAGCTGGGGCCGCGTGCTCGGACTTCCGCTTTTGGTCGCCGAAGGCGACGGCAGCCTGCGCGAGCCGTTCGCGCGGCTTGGCGCCGTTCGCATCGAGGCGCCGACCTGGCGCCGCCGCCGCCGTACTTCCATCGGCCGCCGCCGTTCCGCCCGCATGCTGCGCCGCCGTCCCGGCATCTCGGCCGGCAAGCCCGCCGTGCATCGCGGCGAGCGCGAGATCATCGCGCGCAACTAAATTCGGCGCGCAACTAAATTCGGCGCGCAACTAGATTCGGCGTCGAACTTGGTTCGGCGGAGATCCCAAGTTCAATACATGTCCCAGCTGATGACGCGCCAAGCGCTGTCATTGGCCTGATAGAACACCACGCGCAAATTGTTCTTCGGCTTGCCGCCGGCATAAATCCAGGTGCGGCATTGCCATTGTTTGCCCTCGTGGTCGGTGCAGGTGGTCAAGTCGGCTTTGTCGGGCGTCGCTCCGAGCGTGGTGGCGACGTCATGTTCCGACATGTCCTTCGCCAATTTTCCGCCGAGTGCAGTGTAGTCTTTGTCCGCAAGGCCGCCCGCTCATTCTGGCGCAAGACAACAGGCCGCTCGACATCAGACATAGTGCTGCCGTGGCCGCCACAATCAGGCCCGGGCGCAACGACGGCATTGATCGCCTCCACAGGGAGCGTGCCCCTCACGGCTACTCTATACGATGCGCGCTGATTCGCGGGCAGGCTGGCTTGCTTCGTTATCCGACCGGCGATGCCGGGCGACGAAGTGCCGTTATCTGACGCTATGACTTTGAGGATTGGCGAGCGGCGCGGCTTGGGGCGGCGGCGGCTTTGCCGTTTGCGCCGTTGTGGCGGGCTTATCGCCGGCGGCCGGCGCCGGACTCGGTGGCGACTGCATTTGCGACGTTCCCGGGCTGATGTCAGGGGGAAGCGTCGCCGGATTGACCGGCGTGAACCCCGCCGTCTGGCCGGATCTTCCGGTGTAGCCCAGCAGGCCATCTTTGGTCGACACGATATCGCCGGGCCGCAAAGTGGGATCGTTCTTCACGTCGAAGGTCGCAAGACCGAAGGCGTCCTTGCCGTTACAGGAGCAATTGGCGACCAGTTGCTTGCGGTAGATGAAAGCGGTGTTGAGACTGGTGTATTTCTGGCCGTCTTCGGCGACGGCGCCGCCGATTTCGCTGCCGAAAAAGACCTTGGTCTGGCTGTAGGGGCAAATCGCCCGGCAGGTTTCCACCGGCGTTCCGGCTATCTTCTCCAAGGGAAAGTGCTGGCCGTCGCACAGCCGGACGCAGAACGCGACGCCGTGGCCGGTACTGCCGGCGCTCTCGTTCACTCTCTCTTGGCCAAGCGGAGCCGGCGCGATCCGTCCTATCCCGGGCGGCGGCGGCGGATGGGCGTCGTATTCGGGCGGCGGGGCTGGCCGCTGCGGTCCGCCAAAGAGGAAATCAAAAAACCCCTGCGCCTGCGCGAAGCCCGGCGCGGCCATATTCACAGCGACGGACAGCGCGCCGGCGATGCCGGCCGCGCGCCATTTTGCGTGCGCGCGTCTCTTTTTTGAGTGCGCACGTCTTTCTTTTGAGTGATTGGCTTCCACGGCAACACCTCACAGGTCGTAAGATGCGTTGAGGGAGCGGGCTTTCGTTCTTTGTTGCGGCCGACGTCATCCCGGTTTCCCAGAATTGACCTATTGTCTGCCGTATCGCTTGCCCCGTCGAGAGCATAAATACGAGCCCCGATCGTGCGATGGTAAAATCAGCCGCGAGAGAGTGAGTATGGATGACGCGCAATTTGCCGAGCTGGCGTCCTGGATCAGCGACGCCGGGCTGCGCGGCCTCGACGAAACGGTGCTGGTGACGGAATTTTGCGCCCGCCTTGTGGCGCTGGGCCTGCCTCTGACGCGCGCGCAAGTATTCATCGACACGCTGCATCCGACATACGGCGGCCGCGCCTATGCCTGGCATGCCGCCAAGGCCGAGACCACCGCCAGCGAATATGCGCCGGTGAGCGACGACGCGATGATGGCGCGCTGGCAGCAGAGTCCGTTCTATCATTTGGTCGAAAGCGGCGGCTCGATGCTGCGGCGGCGGCTGAGCCCGCAGACAATCGCCGAGTTTCCGGTATTCACCGATCTGTTCCAGGCCGGCATGACCGAATTCGTCGCGGTGGTCGACCGTTTCGGTGCCGACGCCATTATCGGCGAGATGGATTGTGTCTACTCGTCGTGGTCGACGGATGCGCCCGACGGGTTTTCCGACTGGCAGGTCACAGCGCTGCGCCGGCTCACGCCGTCGCTTGCGCTCGCCATCAAATCGGCGACGCTCGGCCGCATCGCCAAGACGCTCGTTGAAACCTATCTCGGCCGCGATCCCGGCACGCGCGTGCTCCAAGGCAGTATCACCCGCGGCATCTCGGCTTCGATCGAGGCGGTGCTATGGTTCAGCGACCTGCACGACTATACGCGCATCTGCGATCATGCGCGGCCCGACGAGATCATTTCCTTCCTCAACGATTACGCTGAGACGGTGATCGCGGCGATCCACGAGCAGGGCGGCGATGTCCTCAAGCTGATCGGTGACGGCACGCTCGCGATCTTCACCGGCGAGGATCGCAATGCCGCGTGCCGCGCGGCGCTCGTGGCGGCACAGAAAGCGTTGGCGCGCGCCGGCAAGCTCAAGGACCGGCGGTTGGCCGAAGGACTGCCGGCGACGGATCTCTATCTCGCGCTGCATTTCGGCCAAGTCGTCTACGGCAATTTCGGCAGCCGCGAGCGGCTCGATTTCACCGTGGTCGGTCCGGCGGTCAACGAAGCGAGCCGGATCGCCGCGATGTGCCGGCTCATCGATCAGCCGATCCTCTTTTCATCCGCGTTTCATGCGGCGCTCGGGCCCGAAGCGGACCGGCTGGTATCCGTCGGCCGCTACGCGATGCGCGGCGTCGAGCAGCCGCAGGATCTTTTCACGCTCGACCGCGAACGGTGACTTCTTTGTCCTCCCCCGCAATAGCGGGGATCACCCTGCGGCATCTGATCTCATTCCGGTTCCGCCTCCGCTAAAGCCCCGAATGTACGGCCTTCGCGACGTTCGGATCGTCCAGATAGCCGACGATGCCGTGCTTGTTGTCGGTCCAATTGTGCACTGTGCCATTGTTGGTGATTGCGGGAGCAACGTCGAAATTGTTCTTGTCCAAGGGGTACAAGGCGACGATGTCGTTTGGATCGTAGGCGTTATACCAGCCTTTTGCGCCCACTGGATTTTCGATTGGGCTCAGCGTGTCCCGCACGGCACGGATCGCCAGCGGCGAACCAACGGTTACGTAGAGCGGGACTTTTTTGTTCGCCACCTTGAGCGCGCTGTAAGCGACGACGCTGCCGAGCGAGTGCCCGATCACGACCGCCGTCTGCGTTGACAGCCTGGCGGCGACGATCTCATCGATGGCCGTTTTGACCTTTTCGCGATGCGTATAAAGAAACACATCACGGAGAAACACTTCAATAGTGGTTTGCGATACTCCGGTCACATGGCGGTCAAGCAAACGCACGATGGCCTGCACCCAGGCCCAATTTTCGAACCCTTTCTCGACCGCGCTCTGGCCCATTTCGGATTGCACCGCCGCGTCGCTGATGCCGGCGCGAACGCGCATCTCCTCCGCGACGTTCGCGCGAAACGCCGCGTACTCGTCGAAGACGGGACTGCCTTTGGGAATGATGGTCGGGTCGGCGGGCAACTTGAATTGGCGCACGAACTCGTCGAGGCGATCGCCGTAGAACGGAAAATCGATCTCGGTGCCGGAAGGCAGCACCAGTCCTGTCTTCTGCAATCCCTTGGCGAGGGCACCGAGCCATTCAGATTGCAGCTTGACCGGATCCTTACCGCCTTGGCTCCGGCCATGCACGAGCAAGAGCCTCATTTGTCAACTCCCCGCGTCGGGTTGCTTCGAAGATTGCTCGCGCCCGCTCCGGCTTGAAAGTTGTCCAGAGAGCTTGCTCGAGTTCGTCCTGTGCTTCGTCAAGTACGGCGGGCAATTCGATGCCGCGAGTGCGCAGGAGATTCCAGCCTTGCGTTAGAATCGGACAGAATGGCACCAAAAGAGGTGAGTTTTTGGAAACATTGCGCGCCAGCATGGCGATATCGAACAAATCACAGTGCAGATCGCCTCGCATGAAATTGAGAACCGAGCTGATGTCCTTGCGCCGGTCGGCTTCGGAGTACGCGTAGGCGGCATAAATCCCGAGCGTCGGGTCCAATCCCTTCTCGATCCGAATGTGCCCAGCCAGCTTGCTCGCCTCTTGTTTATCGTCAAGTCGGAAGACACCGTACCGCACCGCGGCTGCCGCGGCGGCGCGCAATTTATCTATCTTCTCCTTTCGCGGCAGATACTCGCGCCAGCGGTCGCTGTTTTCAGACGGCACGTAGTTGACGTTCATCACGCGACCGTCTTCCACCACGACATGACCGACATAGCCGTTTAAGGCAGCAAGTGCCGTTCCATGGCCGTCTGTAAACAGCACCATAACGGTGCAAGCCGGCACGGGATGATGCAGATCGACTTGAACTACGCCTCGATCATGCCCGTCGGCGCGCTTGAGAACCGCTACACCTTCACCGTTTGCCGACGCCGCCTCAGCGATGGCCGCACCAACGACGGTAAAGCCCGTTCCGGTTTTGAAATGCGTGACATCGGCAACAGTTTCGCCGGCGTTTGCCACCGCACTATCAAATCCCGATTCCCGCCCGAGGTCTTCGATGGCGCGGAGCTTGTCGGCCGAAATCTGCAGCTGCTGATTCAGGGCGCGATCGACCGCAAGCGAAGCGACATCGCGCAGATTGACGATTGGTGCGCTGGGCGGCTGGGGTTCGCGGCTGTCAGTTCGGCGCTCTCCGTAGCCACTGCCGCCGTATTCGATATCGAACGATTCCGGCAAAACGTCATTCAGAGCATGCGAAAGTCGTTTGAGCGTATCTCTCAAGGCGGGCGACGGTGGAGGCGGTGATGGTTTTACACGGCCAATATAGACATCGTCGTCCGACAAAACTTCGGCATCCGGTCTCTGATCGCGCGCGATATCGTCTCCCAATAATTTTGCCACCTCGCGCTGAAGATATTTGCCGAGCCTGCGGTTGGGGACGACTTTGATGGCCTCGCCGTCTTCATCGACGTTTCTGATCATCTCACTGTCGGGGCTGGCAAACGCCTTCAGAAAGCAATGTGTGAATGCGTTCACCTTTTTGCCGGAATCCCCATCCGGTACCTCATAGGCGGCGGTGCCGACTGCCGCGGCCATGAACTTGTCGACGTTCGCGCGATTGCGCTGCACATTGTCATTGGGAAAAATGATGCTGCCGCGGACTTCTCAAATCGCGCGGATTGTTTGGAATGGAACGGCACGCATCGGAGATCATGACGACGTTTGGAATACCGCAGTCCTTGGCGAATTCTGCCGTCTCGGTCCAACTCACCGCCGCGTTGGCGTCGGCGGGGGCTCCCGATAACAGCCAGAGTTCGCTGTCGTTCTTCCAGTAGCCGTGACCCGAGAAATAAATGATCAGTTGGTGATAGTTGCGGTCTTTGACGAAGTGCTCGACTGCATCGGCAATTTTAGCTGGCGTAACCGGTCCGGTCACGTCGGTGATTCTTATGACGTCGAACCCTTCTCCCCTGAGCCAGTCCCCCACCTGCTCGGCGGCCGCAGCGGAGGCTTGCAACACGGGCAGCTGGCCGCCGGTTTTGTTGACGCCGACCACCACCGCGCCCCGTTTTTTCGGCATTCGGCCCCTCCAGATGCGCTGCCGGCGACAACGTTAGATCAACAGGGGGCGCTTTTACAACCTGGCTGCAGCAATTGGGCAGAGCACAAAAATCTCTCCCTCCGGACGGGGAGGGAGAGCCAAAACGCATGCCTAATCGAACCCGCTCAGTCCAGCGGCTCCACCCTGACCAGCGAGTGGTCGTGGTTGCTGCCGACCCAGAACGTCACCGGTTTCGTCGAATTGTCGAGCGCCACCGTGCGCATATTGGTGTCGCCCGGCATCAGATATTCGACGCTGGTGCCGGTCTTCGGGTCGAGCCGCACCACGCGATCGGTGCTCATGGTCGAGGCCCACAGTTCGCCGTTCTTGTCGAACTGCGCGCGGTACGGGAACGTGTACGGCGGCAGATTATATTCGGTGAACTGCTCGGTCTTGGGATCGAAGACCGCAACCTTGTTGCTGCGATATTCGGCGATGGTGATGCGATCCTGGTCGTCGATCTCGAGCCGCCGCATGCGCGAATGCAGCGTCGGCGGCGTGTACCAGGTCACCTGCAGCGTCTTTGAGTCGATCTTGCCGAGGTGGCCGTCGTCGAATTCGGCCATCCACAGATTGTTATGGCTGTCCGAAATCACCTGATAGATGCCGTAATGGCGGCCCGGCGGCAGCGCGTCGGTCGGGTGGAATTTCTCCCAATTGCCGCTTGCCAGATCGAGCCGGAAGATATCCTGCGTGCCGACGCTCTTGGTCCACACTTTGCCGTCGACGTCATGGCGCAGGCCGACGAAGTTCAATTGCACGCGGACGTCATTGAATTCCGGCGCCAGCGGGTAATAGGCGACCTCACCGGTCTTCGGATCGAGATTGCCGAGCGAACCCTGGTACATGGTGTCGAACCAGAACTTGCCGGCCGTGTCGGGCTCGAGCGAAAGCAGGCCGACCGGCGCGTCGGGCTTGAACTTCTTGATCGGATATTCGGTGAGCTTGAGCGTCTTCGGATCGAATTTCGAGATGAACAATTCGCCGAAGTCCGTGTACCAGATGTTGCCGTCGTTACCGACCTGCACGTCATGCGGCTCGGTGGTGTTCCGCCCCATGTCGTACGCGGTCACGATCGCGCGCGTTGAGCGGCCGGTCGGGCGCGGCAGCGTCTTGAGCTCGTAGGCCCATTTGTCGACCGCGCTCAGATTAATGGAGGCGAGGAATTCGGCGGCCTGGCGATATTGCTCCGGATTGCCGGCGCGCGAGCGGTCGAGCATCGGCTGCGGCTTCACCGGCTGGCTCACGGCGCCGTAGCCCATCATGCGCGACACCACTTGCATCCATTCGTCGACATTATGAGTCGAGCGTGCGACGCGTTCCAGCGTGTGGCAGCCTACGCAGTTGAGCAGAAATGCCTTCTGCTCCTCGGTGCCGGGCATGCTCATCATCCATTCGGCATTGGTGAGCTGGCCGGCGAGATTTTTGGTCTTGTCGAGCTTGAGATCGATTGTGGTCGTCTTCTCAGGCGCGACGTCGCCCGCGGCGGGCGCGCTCAGATCGTAGCCGACGGCGCGGATGGCGAGGGTGTAATGGCCGGGCTCGAGCCGGCTCTCCGGAAAGGCATAATGGCCCTTGGCGTCGGTGGTGACGCTGACCGCAACGATGGACCCGGCCTTGCGCGCCGTGACCACGACGCCTTCCATGGGCCCTTCCGCCGCGGATGAGATTTGTCCGGCAATGGCCGCAGATGTTTGCGCAGCTGCCGCCTGATCGTCGGCGCGTGCCGCGCCTTGAACCAGCACGACCGCCAGCGCGGTCATGCCCAGCATGACGACTGATTTCATTTCCCGCTCCCTAAAGTCATTTTTCCCTGCGTTATTTTAAAGTGCAGAGTCGGGGCAGTTTGCGCCCGCCACCCCTGCGTGCACAAGACCCATTCGAGCGGGGTGGGGATGCGTCAGGCGCGGCCAGCCGCATAGGCCGGATTTCAGGTCAGATGATAGGCCCGCAGCGCCGCATCGAGGAGGAGGCCGGCAAAGAGGATCAGGCCGGCGTCCCGATTGGACTTGAACAAGCGCAGGCAATTGTCGGGATCGGAGATATCGAGGCGGGCGATCTGCCAGCCGAGATGGCCGGCGAAGGCCAAAAGCCCGAGCGCAAAGACGATGCCGGCATCGGCGGCAAAGCCCGCCGCGCCGATTAGGACCACGGCGAGCCCGTAGAACACGGCGAGCATCGGCTTGGTGCGCTCGCGAAACAGTAACGCAGTCGATTTGATGCCGATCAGCGCGTCGTCGTCACGATCCTGATGCGCATAGATCGTGTCGTAGCCGATCACCCAGGAGATCGATCCGGCGTAGAGCAAAAGCGCCGGCCAATCGAGCCGCCCGAAGGCGCCCGCCCAACCCATCAGCGCGCCCCAGGAAAACGCCAGGCCGAGCACGATCTGCGGCCAATAGGTGATGCGCTTCATGAACGGATAGACCAGCACGATCGCGAGCGAGGCGATGCCGAGCCCTATCGTGAAGCCGTTGAAGCTGATCAGTACGGCAAAGCCGACCAGCGCTTGCAGGACCAGAAACAGCGCGGCTTGGGCAACACTGACTTGGCCGGACGGAATAGGCCGCGACCGCGTGCGCTCGACGCGCCCGTCGAGATCGCGGTCGACGATGTCGTTCCAGGTGCAGCCTGCGCCGCGCATGGCGAAAGCGCCGATGAAGAACAGCGCGATGTGCCAAGCTGCAATATGCCCTGCCGCGATGTGCCCAGCCGCAATGTGCGACGGGCTCGGTCCCTTGGCCTGCGCGGCGACCGCGGCGAGCGCCGACGACCACCAGCACGGCAACAGCAGGAGCCAGGAGCCGATCGGGCGGTCGAGCCGCGCCAGCCGCAAATAGGGGCGCAGCCAACCCGGCGCGAGCGTGTCGACCCAGTTGCCGGTCGCATCGGCGACCGAGCCCGCCGCCGCGGCCGTATGTGCCGGCCCGCCGGTCGGTCGGCCTGCCGTCGGCCTCATCGCGCCAGCGGATTGCCGGTCAAGGTGTCGAAAGTGCCGGGGCCGGTCTTGGTGTTTGTCGCCGAATCGACCTTCGGCGTCTTGATGGCGTCACTGAGCGACGGCGCCCTCACTTGCGGGGCGGCGTCGGCGGCGCAGGCCATGGTCTTAAATTTGATCGACTTTTCGTGGTTGACTTTAGAGCCCGTGATCGCTTGGTCGGGAACCCCGCACCACACTTTATTGTCTTCCAGGAATTTGATGACGGTCGCCTCGCTGGCCACGAACGTCGTCAACAGCGCACACACTTGCTTGCGATCGGCCTTGGCGTTGATGGCCGCTTGCACCGCGTCCGCCTTCTTTTTCGCTTCCGCGCTCAGCCGCGGAAACTCGGCGCATTGCCCCGCGCCCTGCGCCGCAGCCGGCAACGTCCAGAGCGGCAGCAAAACCGGTATCCCCATGTTTAGGGCAAACAGCGCCACTGCGACGGCGACGCTGTGCGTCATGGCAAGCCTGCACTTCACGACAAGGCTGCGCTTCATGTTAAGCCCTCTCCGAGAACCCGCTTGCGCTAAGTCCCCAAGCCCTTTTCCCCGTCTCAGCTTGCCGCGCCGCCGGGTCCAAGACTTCTACTGACAAGACTTCCGCTGACAAGACTTCCGCCGACAAGACTTCGGCCGGCAAGACTTTGTCCGAAATGACATTGCCTCATATTTGGCTGGCATTAAAAACTCGCTGAATTCGGCGACATGGCGGCAGACCGGCCGAAAACCCTCCGGGTGCGACGTTGACGCTCTTGGAGTTAGCCGGGCACCACCGCTGCGGCGGGCCGGATTCGACTTTTCCGGATCATGCTCTAAGGGGTTAACGGGCGGCCGAACCGGCCGGAAGCTCTTATTCAAAGGCTTTTGCTCACTTTATCCACTTGGACCCCTTGGATCCCTTGGACCCGATTGGCGACGGCAATGTCCGGTTATGATTTCAAAAGCCCGCGCCTCTATGTGAACGCCCCGCTCGAACCTGGGGCGAGTGTCGCGCTCGATCGCGCCCAGGCGCATTACCTGACCCACGTGCTGCGGCTCAAAGCCGGGGAGCCGGTGCTGGTCTTCAACGGCCGCGACGGCGAATGGCGCGCAAACCTTGCTGAGGGCGGCAAGCGCGCGGCAGCACTTGTGGTCGCCGCCCAGACCCGTCCGCAGACCAAGCCTGCGGACCTGCATTACCTGTTCGCGCCGCTCAAATCCGCCCGCCTCGATTACATGGTGCAGAAGGCCGTCGAGATGGGCGTCTCCCGGCTCCAGCCGGTCCTCACCCGTCACGGTCAGGTGGCGCGGGTCAATCTCGAGCGCTTGGGCGCCAATGCCGTCGAGGCGGCCGAGCAGTGCGGCATTCTTTCGCTTCCCGAGATCGCGGCGCCGATCGCGCTCGCGCGTCTCATCGCGGAGCGAGATCCGGCGCGGTGGCTCTTGTTCTGCGATGAAGATGCGGAGACCGCCAATCCCGTGGCGGCGCTGCAGAGAGTGCCGCCGCAGGTGCCGCTCGCGGTGCTGATCGGCCCCGAAGGCGGATTCGCCGAAGGACGAACGCTTAGCGCTGCTCAAGCTGCCGAACGTGGCGCGGCTGTCGCTCGGCCCGCGCATTCTGCGCGCCGATACCGCGGCGGTGGCGGCGCTTGCGGTCGTTCAGACGGTGCTCGGGGATTGGCGCTGAGCATGATCCCGAAAAGTGGATACCGGTTTTCGGAAAAGATCATGCTTCAATGAGAGTCTGCGCGTCAGTGGATCATGTACGGCTTGTCGATGCAGACGAAGGCGACGTAGTCGCCGTATTTGCGATGCACGCTCGTCACGTGCGACAGCCGGCCCCAGCGCGCGCAGTAATCCGAGGCAATCTGCTCATAGGCCTGTTCGACATCGGGCGTGTAGGGAAAGATGCCGCCGGTATCGTTGCCGGTGATCCCGGTGCCGGGTCCGGCAAACCTGCCGCCGTTGGAAAGAGCCATCTGGCCGGTGGCCAATACGATGCCGCCAGCGACCACGACCACGCCAAGCGCTATCAAGACCTTCCGCAACATCGAAACCGGCCTCCCGCCTCACAGGACGGAGCGGAGCTTAGAGCATGACCTGCCGCGGCGGAACCCGGTCCGTGCCGAGACCGGCTCAAGAGCCCCATTATTGGCGGTCGCGTAGCGAAAACGTCACAGCATGGAATAGGCGCTGGCCACCATGCCGACCGGCCGTTTATCCACGGCGTTGAGCAGCATAACCCGGCCGAAACTGGTATTGCGGCCGATGCGCACGACGCGGGCGTCGGCAGTGATGTCGAAATTCACCGGCCGCAGAAAGTGGGTGGTCTGGTCGATCGTGCTCATCGGCCGGTAGCCGTTCCAGGCCGCCGAACAGGCGATGACCATCGCGGTGTCGGCGAGCGCCATCAGGGCCTGGCTGCACACCACGGCGCCGTCGCAACAGGCCCTTTTGGAAAACGGCAGCCGCACTATGGCGCCGGGCTGCCAATCGGGCTGGGCGCCCGCGGGACGCGTCGATTCCACGCTTTCCACCAGCAGCGCCAAATCCTGCACCCAAGGGGCGAACACCTCCGTCATGAGGCGTCCCGCGGCCAAGAGACCGAACACCGGCTGCGCTGTTTGAAGCTGGTGCACCTCACCCATGGCAAATCTCCCCCCAAAATGCCGCCAATGGTTGACGCATCTTGCGCGCCCCTTGCGCGCCTTTGGCGCGCTGGATCTCGGAACTCCTTACTGTGAACAGGAAACAGATGGCCGCGGTGACGCGACGCTTGGCGCGACACAAACGCTGACACAACGAATCAAAAGCAGCGAACGAAAGAGTGGTACCACAACGCGAAAAACGCGCGCGCGCTTTTTGCTTTTGATGTCGGGCCGCGGCCGGCGCCAACGACACGGACGGGCAAAGACTCGGATTACGCAGAATCCCGGACTATGCGAGATCTGCACCATGCGCGACCTGGAAGCCACAGTGCGGCGATATGGTCGGGGTGCCCTTGACCGGCGGCGGCGGGCGCGGCACGGTTACCTGGGGTACGGTCGGAAAGGGGCCAGAAGAGCCATGTCCAGGGCTTTGTTCGGGGCTTTGTCCAAAGCTTTCTCGATGGTTTCGTCGAGGTCGGGATCCGGGCGGGCGGCCTGGATCGCGCCGGGCGTCACGCTTGGCATCGGCCTTGCGCTCAGCCTTATGGCGATCTCGCAAGCGCGCGCGGCGAACTGGTGGGAAAAGACGTTCTGGATGTCGGGCCCGCGTTACGACCGGGTCATGCCGGCTTGCGATTATCCGGGCGCGCTCGATCGCATCATTGCGAATTTCCGCACCAAGGAATTCGGCTTCTGGAATTCGGAATTGCGCATCGTCGGCGTCGAAGACATCAAGGAAACCGCGGTGATGCCGTGGGCGGCGCAGTCCATTCCGCGCCGCTTCTGCAGCGGCACGGCCGTCATCAATGACGGTGGGCGGCACCCGATGTATTACTCGATCGCCGAAGACACCGGCATGATCGGCATGGATTGGGGCGTCAATTTCTGCGTCGTCGGGCTCGACCGCAATGATGCCTATAATCCGAACTGCCGCGCGGCCAAGCCGTAACGAACTAACGCCCCAGTGCCTGCAGCACACAGTCGCGTAAGCGCGCGTGATCGCGCGCGCCGCGTTGCGCGTATTCAATCACGGTCTTGGCGACCAGAGTTTTCGAAACCTTGGTCTTAGCTGCTGGTGTCTTGCCGGCCGCCGGTATGGCGACCATGGTCTTGGTGTCGCCGCCGGTTTCGGCAACATCGCCATCGCGCACTTCCGCATGATCGCTATCGCTCAGGCCAAGCGTTTGGCACACCTCCGCATAGGTGCGCGTCATGGTCGAGATCGCTTCCGGCTCGAACGCTTGGTCCTTGAACAGGCGGTAAACGGCCATGCCGTGCCTTTCCGCATTTCTCTCTGTTGAAATCAAAGGGCGACGCAACGCTGCACTTGAGCGACTGGCCAAATGACCAGTCAAGTGACCGGCGCAATCGCTGTGCCAATCGCCGAATTGAAACTATACGCGACACCGACCGATTTTCCAGCCGCGCCGCAGTCAAATTCCGGCTATCCTTCATGAAACCCTGAAGCGGCAACATTATCGCCGTTTTTCGGCCGGCTCGTTCTTTCTTTGTTCGAGTTGGGCGGTCGGCCGCAGATACCAAGTTCCATTGGCGGCGTATGAGGAAAATCCATGCTGCATGTGATCCGGTTTGCTCTTTGTCGCATTTGGCGCGCGGCGCTTATCGTGTGCGCTGGTGCGACCGTCTTGGTGACTGTATTAGCGCCGTCGGCAGCGCTCGCGCAGAACGCCGATCAGCCCGGGCAGTTCGACTTCTATGTGCTGTCGCTGTCGTGGTCGCCGTCGTTCTGCGCGGCCGCAGCCGACAGCAACCGTTACGCCGGACCGCAATGTGGCGCGCGGCCTTTTTCCTTCGTCGTGCACGGGCTGTGGCCGCAATATGAGCACGGCTTTCCGGAATATTGCCAGGAGCCGTCACCGCGGCTCTATCATGGCATCGTCTCGGCCATGCTCGATCTGATGCCGGCGCCGCGGCTCATCTACAATGAGTGGGACAAGCACGGCACGTGTTCGGGTCTCTCCGCGCAGTCCTATTTCGACACCATTCGCAAAGCGCGCGCGGCGGTGAACGTTCCGTCCGAATACAACGACCTCAAAGAGCCGCTCACCGTCACGCCGGGCACGGTCGAGGATGCGTTCATCAAAGCCAATCCGGGGCTCACGCCGAACGGCATCGCGATCGAATGCTCGAGAAGCCGGATGAGCGAAGTGCGGCTGTGTTTGTCCAAGGATCTGAAATTTCGCGACTGCCCCGAAGTCGCCAAGCGCAGTTGCCGCCGCTTTCAGTTGACCATGCCGCCGGTACGCGGCGGCTGAATTTTTGCGATGAACTATCAGCACGCTTTCCATGCCGGCAATTTCGCCGACGTGCATAAGCACGTCGTGCTCACCCGCATCCTCGACTATTTGCGGCAGAAGCCCTCGGCGTTTCGCGTCATCGACACCCATGCCGGCGCCGGCCGCTACGATTTATTTGGACCGGAAGCCAAACGCGCGCAGGAATGGCGCGACGGCATCGGTCGCGTCTTTGGTGGGATACGTACTAATACGTATCCTCAAAAAATGGTGCCGAACGACGACGCGCAAGCGTTGCTTGCGCCTTATTTCGATATCATCGCAGCGCTCAATCCAGGTGGCGATCTGCGCACCTATCCCGGCTCGCCGCTGATCGCGCTTGGCTTGATGCGGCGACAGGACCGCCTCATCGCTTGCGAATACGAATCTCGCGCTGCAGCATTTCTCAAGACCGCGCTCAAAGGCGAGGCGCGAGCCAAAGCGCTGACGATCGACGGCTGGATTGCGCTCAACGCCAATGTGCCGCCCAAGGAGCGCCGCGGCGTGGTCATTGTCGATCCGCCCTATGAAGAAGGGGCTGATTTCACGCGGTTATCTGCAGTTTTTGCCGAAGCCTATCGCAAATGGCCGACCGGCATCTATGTGCTGTGGTATCCGATTAAGGAGCGCGACGCGCCGGATGCTTTGGCGCGAAGGCTACGCAAGCTCGCGATACCGAAAATATTGCGCTGCGAAATCATGTTGGGTGCGCCGCGCGCGGAGGCTGGTCTCACCGGCTCGGGGCTGATTGTGGTCAATCCGCCCCATGTTTTGGAGCGCGAGATGCGTATTGTTCTTCCCGCGCTTTCGGATTTGTTGCTCCCGGCGGCAACGCATCGGCTCGACTGGCTGGCGCCAGAAGGCGCCAAGGCCGGCAAGCGCAGAGGCGGATAATATTGGATCCGTTTTTTAGTTACGACTGAAGTCGCACATCTCTTTGATCGTTCCCACTTTTCCACGCCATCAAATTAGTTTACTTGTTCGAATGCTGAGCTGAGACGTTCCGCCTCCTGTGGGGGCCGGCGGAGTGACTGGAGCCATCTGGGGCTCAAAAACTCTTCACCCGTGTGGAATGTTTAGGCTGGCCGCCGCGCCGTGGGGGTGGCGGCGAACGCACCACTGGGGAGTGAGTCAATGGCAATGACCGGTACGGTCAAATTTTTCAACGGGGAACGCGGCTACGGCTTCATCAAGCCAGACGACGGGGGCCGCGATGTGTTCGTCCACATTACCGCCGTTGAACGTGCGGGGCTGAAATCGCTTGTTGAGGGGCAGCGCATCAGCTTCGACGTGGAGCCCGATAAGAAAGGTAAGGGTCCCAAGGCCGTAAATCTCGTCGTCACCGGCTAAGGCGACGCGACTGCGATTAGCAGTGGCGTCTTGCAAAAGACGCCGCAAAATGGAAGGAGCGGGCGGGAACGCCGTGAGCCGCGGTGTTTTTGTTCGTTCCCAAATCGGCTCCGGCTATTGTCATGCCGGATTTTTCCGCAACAACCCTTCGATCCAAGAACCTTGCGATCCAGAGATTCCGGATTCAAAATTCTTGAATCCGGAAATTCCAAATACAGGTGCCCTCATGATGATCCTGCGTTCATCGCCGCCTTCGCCATTCGGCCGCAAGGTGCGAATCGCCGTTTCGCTGCTCGGCTTCGACGGCGAGGTGAAAATCGAAGCGGCCGATCCGACCGACACAAACGACAGCGTCCGGCAGCAAAACCCGCTCGGCAAAATTCCGGTGCTGATCGCCGAGGACGGCATGGCCTATTACGATTCCCGCGTCATCCTCGACTATCTCGACGACCGCTCAGGCGGCGGCAAGATCGTGCCGCGCGACGCCAAGGCGCGTCTTGCCGCGCTCCGCCTGCAGGCGCTGTGCGACGGCATTCTCGATGCGTCGATCTTGACGGTCTACGAGGCGCGCTGGCGTCCGGCCGAGCATCACGTCGAGAAATGGGTCGCGCATCAGGTCGGCAAAGTCACACGCGGCCTCGAAACTCTCGAGGCGGCGCCTCCCGAGCTCGACGCAAGCGCATTGCCGAATGTCGGCCAGATTGCGCTCGCCTGCGCGCTCGGCTATCGCGATCTGCGTTTCGACGGCAAATGGCGCGCCGATCATCCTCGCCTCGTCGCATGGCTCGACAAATTCTCCGCGCGGGTGCCGGCCTATGCCGCAACCAAGGTGACGGCGTAATATTCGTTTCCCCGCAACTCGCGGCCGGTGCGCAAGCGCCGGCCAATAAAAGCCAGCCGTCATGCCTCTATTCACGCTCGACGAACTTGAGAGCGCCACCGCGACCGTTCGCGCCTTCGTGCCGCCGACGCCGGCGCATGCCTGGCCGCTCCTTGCCGCGGCGACCGGCGCCGAGGTCGTCGTTAAGCACGAGAACCATACGCCGACCGGCTCATTCAAGGCGCGCGGCGGATTGGTCTATGTCGACGCGCTGGTGCGCGGCGGCTTAAAGCCCAAGAGTCCGATCAAGGGCCTGGTCACCGCCACGCGCGGCAATCACGGCCAATCGATCGCCGCTGCCGCCACCCGCAACGGCATTCCGGTCATAATCGTGGTGCCCGAGGGCAATTCGCCCGAGAAGAATGCGGCGATGGCGGCTTTCGGCGGCGAGATCGTCACCGGCGGCAAGGATTTTGATGAGAGCCGCGGGGTCGCCGCCGCGATCCAGCAGGAGCGCGGCTATCATTTCGTCCCCTCCTTTCATCGCGATCTGGTCAAAGGTGTCGCCACCTACGCGCATGAATTGTTTGTAGCCCATGCCGATCTCGACGCGGTTTATGTTCCGATCGGCATGGGTTCCGGGATTTCTGGCCTGATCACCGTGCGCGATCTCTTCGGACTCACGACCGAGATTATCGGCGTCGTCGCCGACAACGCGCCGACCTTCGCTTTGTCGTTTGCCGCCGGACATCCGGTGCAGACCAATTCGGCGGCGACGTTCGCCGACGGCGTGGCGACCCGTGACCCGCCGGCCGAAGCGCTCGAGATCATCTGCAAAGGCGCAAGCCGCGTCGTGCGCGTGCGCGAGGACGAGATCGCCGATGCGATCCGCCTCTATTACACGGCGACGCATAATTTGGCGGAGGGCGCAGGCGCCGCGCCGCTTGCGGCATTGCTGCAGGAAAAGAGCCGCTACGCCGGCAAACGCGTCGGGCTCGTCCTCACCGGCGGCAATATCGACATGCCGATGCTCGCGAAAATCTTGCGCGGCGAGACGCCGAGCGTCTGAAGAAAGCGCGTAAGCGCTTCGGCCCTTAGCTCCTGCAGGCTGCCGTACCAAGACGCTGCGCAAGCCCGCAAGGATTCCATCGCCAAAAAATTTTGTTCTCGCGAATCTTTTTTGGCGGGCCGCTCGTCCCCCCATTGTGGTCGCCCGATTGATTGTGGCCAAGCGCATCAAGCGCACGCATTTCAGATCGAAAGGATCGCCGAATGATTCCCGTTACCCGAAGCGGCAAACCCGGTGCGGCAGATATGCCCATGACTAAGCCCATAGACACTGCGCCGATAGACACCAAGCCCACCGACGAAAATGCCCCCGGCTGGGCGCTTGCCTTGACTTCGACGGCATCGCTGATGGTAGCGCTCGATGCATTGGTCGTGGCAACGGCGCTGACGGAGATCGGCCACGAATTCGGCGCCTCGATCGAAGCGCTCGAATGGACCGTCAATGCCTATACGCTGAGCTTTGCGGTGTTTCTCATGACGGCCGCCGCGGCGGGTGATCGCTTCGGGCGGCGGCGTATATTTGTTCTGGGCTTGGGATTGTTCGTTGCGGCCTCGGCCGGCTGCGCGCTGGCGCCGAGCATCGGCTGGCTCATTGCCGCGCGCGCCGTTCAGGGCGTCGGCGCGGCGACAGTGATGCCGTTGGCCTTAGCGCAGCTCGGCACGGCGTTTCCGCCGGAGCGCCGCGCCTGGGCATTCGGCATCTATAGCAGCGTCACTGCGCTGTCGAGCGTGCTTGGGCCAGCCGTGGGCGGCATCATTACCCAAGATCTGACTTGGCAATGGATCTTCTGGCTGAACGTCCCAATCGGCATTTTGGTCATGCTGTTGAGCGCAACGCGTCTGTACGAAACTTTCGGGCCGAGTGCGCGTGTCGACATTCTGGGCCTCGTGACCGTCTCGTGCGGTCTGCTGGGGCTGGTATGGGGCCTCATTCGCGGCAATCCGGCCGGCTGGGCCAGCGCGGAAACGCTGTTGTCGCTGGCGTTTGGCGCGCTCTTCATTGCGCTGTTCGTGGCATGGGAGCTGCGCGCCGCCGCCCCGATGGTTCCGATGCACTTGTTTCGCTCGCGTATTTTCAGTGCCGGCAATGTCGCAATGTTTCTCCTCAACGCAACAGTGATGGGCACGCTATTCTTCATGGCACAGTTTCAGGTCGCGGTGCTCGGTCAGACGCCACTCGCCGCCGGTCTGCGCATGCTGCCATGGGGCATCGCGCTCGCCGTGGTGGCGCCGCAAGCCGCAGCGCTGGCGCGGCGGCTCGGTGAGGCCGGCGCGATCAGTCTCGGATTTCTGCTGCAAGCCGTGGGCTTTCTGTGGATAGCGCTGATCGCCAGGCCGGAATTGGCCTATGCCGAAATGATCGCGCCGATGAGCGCTGTGGGAGCTGGTTTTGCGATGGCGATACCCATCGTCCAGAAAGCTGTTATCGGCGCGGTCGCCGCGTCCGAGATCGGCAAGGCGTCCGGCACGCTCGGCATGATCCGCCAGCTTGGCGGGGTCTTCGGCGTTGCGATCGCGGTTGCGGTGTTCGCTCTAGCCGGCAGCCGCGCCACGCCGCAAACCTTCACCAACGGCTTCGCGGCCGCAAACGGCGTGCTGGCGCTGCTTTCGCTTGCCGGCGCAATCGCTGCGATATGGCTATCGGCGAATTCGCCGGCGGTGCCGGTTAGCACCGCGGCGGCGGCCGGAACTCTCGGCAGGTCCAAGAGGTGAGGGCCGACTTTGGCTGGCAGGCCTCTGGCATAAAAAAACCCCGGGGCGGCGAGGCCCCGGGGCGTTTGACGCCGAATTATCGGACGAAGCTTAATAGAACTTGTAGTTCACGCCGACGCGCAGGATGTTGCTCTTGAACGAGACATTGTCGGTGGGAAGACCCGCGCCGCAGTTGAGACCGCAGTTGAACTTGCCGAGATCGACATAGAGATATTCGGCCTTGGCGGTCCAGTTCTGGGTGAGCGCCGCTTCCAGGCCGCCGCCCAGCGTCCAGCCGGCATTGGTCGAACTCTGCGTGGGCAAGCCGGGCGTCGAAGCACGGATGTCTCCGAATGCCGCACCGCCGGTGACGAAGGGCATGAACCGATCTGCGGCATAGCCGATCCGGCCGCGGACCGTCGACAGCCACGTGTCGCTCGTCTTGCAGCCGAGCGGGCACACGCTGTTGGTGTTCGTGCCGTTGATGTCGGCCCAATCGATGTCGCCTTCGACGCCGAATACCGCCTGGCCCCATTGATAATTGTAGCCGATGGTGCCGCCGACGAGGCCGCCGGAAACGTTGCGGCTGCCGTTCGAATCCCAGTTCGAATTGCCGAACGCGCCGCCGCCGTTCAAGCCGATGTAGAAGCCGGTCCAGTTATAGGGAAGGTAGGCCGGAGCCTTCGGGTAGTAGGGAGCCGGCGCCGGGCGCGGAAGATCGGCGGCTGCTGCCGTTCCCGCCAGCGCTACCAGGCCGATCAACGCAAGACACAAACGCTTCATTGTAGTCCTCCAAAGGGCAAACCGTAGCGTAAGTGCCGCATAGTATTCAGGAGGACTTTTTCCGCTAGTGTAGAAAAGACACAACGATCTTCTACATCATGACTGTATTGTGGCGAAATTACACTTGGCATCGCCACGGTTATTGCTAATTATGTTTTAAGGTCGGCATAAATATGATGAATGAACTGTTAGCGTATAGTTGTGGTCGTGGCGCTTGACTGCGGCAAGCTGCGACAAGTCGTGACGGCGGCGCGGTCGCGCGGGGCGATTTTCGGCCCCGAAATCAAGCCTAGAAATGGTAATTGACGCCGAGCCGCAGCAGATTGGTGGCAAGCCCGTTATTGGTGCCGGTCACGGTGAAGTTCTTGTCGGCATAATCGATGTAGAGCCACTCGGCCTTGGCCGACCAGTGCGGCGTGAAGCCGACTTCGGCGCCGCCGCCGGCGGTCCAGCCGAAGCTGGTATGGCTTTCCGACAGGTTTCCGGCGGTGTTCGCGGTCAGGCCGCCATAGGCGATGCCGGCGGTGGCGTAGATCAGGACGTTATTGATCGCGATACCGGCACGGCCGCGCAGCGTGCCGAACCACGGATTGGAGAACTGCCACGGGGCAAACGTGTCGTCGGCGGCCGACAGATTGATGTCGGTCTCGGCGCCGTAGACGAAATTGCCGCGCTGCCAATTGAAGCCGGCATCGAAGCCGCCGTTCACGCCCGTAGGGCGCGTCGGATTGTTATCCACCGTGCCCCATTGGTAACCCAGCGTGCCGCCAAGATAGGGGCCCGCCCAGCTATAGGCCGAGAGCGGCGCGGGCGCGGTGTAGTATTGATAGGCGGGAAGGTCGGCGGCGCGCACAGCGCTTGTGATCGCCGGGGCCGCTGTTGCCAACAGGAGCGCCGCGCCGAGAGCTAAGCCGTGAACAGTCTTCTTCATGGGGCCTCCCAAACTGCAATCGGGCGGAACGCGTGACGCTCGCTGGCGCAAGAAACTTTTGGCGGCGTCAAAGAAAGCTCTGACGGCCGTTGCTCCGATCTGAAGAATTTATCGCGATGTTTAAGTTAAACAGTCCTGAATCCTTAAGTAGTTCCAAGTTGATATCGTTAAGAAACTGTATATTTGACAAGCCATGATGGCTGGAGCGTTTTGCCAACCGTCGTTGCGGATTTGCGAGACATGAGCGGTCCAAAGCCCAAGATCACGCCGCAAATAGCGCCAAAAGCTGCGCCCGAAATTGCGCCTAAGGTCGAGCCGCAGATTGCGCCCGAGATCGAGCCCGTCGAGGACGACGACGAGCCGTCGCTGCCGCCGCCCGATGACGAACCCGGCAAGCTCGGCCTCGACGAGGCGCCGGGCTCGCTCGCCGCCGGCCGCGCCGCAATCGTCCAACACCTCAAGCACGCGCCGTCGCGGCCGGGCGTCTACCGCATGATCGACCAGCGCGGCGACGTGCTCTATGTCGGCAAGGCGAAGAACATCAAGAAGCGCGTCGCCGCCTATGCGCGCCCGACCGGCCTCGACACTCGCATCGAGCGCATGATCGCTTCGACCCGCACGCTCGAATTCGTCGTCACCCGCAGCGAGACCGAGGCGCTGCTGCTCGAGGCCAATCTGATCAAGCGGCTGCGGCCGCGCTTCAACGTCACACTGCGCGACGACAAATCGTTTCCCTATATCGTCATCACGTCCGATCACTGGGCGCCGCAGCTTCTCAAGCATCGCGGCGCGCGGACGCGGCCCGGCCAATATTATGGGCCGTTCGCGTCGGTCTGGGCCGTCAATCGCACCGTCAATGCGTTGCAGCGCGCCTTCCTGCTGCGCTCGTGCAGCGATCCGTTCTTCGAGAGCCGCACCCGGCCGTGCCTGCTCCATCAGATCAAGCGCTGCTCGGCGCCCTGCACCAAGGAGATCGACTTTCCCGATTACTCCGTCCTGGTGCGTGAGGCGAACGCCTTTCTCTCCGGCCGCAGCAAAGCGGTGAAGGACGAACTGGCCGAAGAAATGGAAAAAGCGTCAACAGCACTCGACTTCGAGCGTGCCGCGATCTATCGCGACCGCCTGTCGGCCTTGTCGGCGATCCAGTCGCACCAAGGCGTCAATCCGCGCGGCGTCGAAGAGGCCGACGTATTCGCCATGCATCAGCAGGGCGGATTTTCCTGCGTCGAGGTGTTCTTCTTCCGCACCGGACAGAACTGGGGCAACCGCGCTTATTTTCCCAAAGCCGATCGCTCGCTCGGCCCGGAGGAGATTTTGTCGGCGTTTCTCGCGCAATTCTATGACGACAAGCCGCCGCCGCGACTGATCCTGATCTCGCACGAGATCGAGGATCGCGCGCTGCTCGCAGACGCGCTCTCGACCAAATCCGGCCACAAGATCGAAGTTTCGGTGCCGCAGCGCGGCGAGAAAAAGGATCTGGTCGAGCAGGCGCTCGCCAATGCACGCGAAGCTTTGGGGCGTAAGCTCGCCGAGACGTCGTCGCAGCAGAAGCTCCTCAATCAGCTCGCCGAGACTTTCGGCCTGCCGCGGGTGCCGCGCCGCATCGAGGTCTATGACAACAGTCACATCCAAGGCTCGAATGCCGTCGGCGCAATGATCGTCGCCGGCGTCGAAGGTTTTCAGAAAGGCCAATACCGGAAATTCAACATCCGCTCGACCTCGCTTACGCCCGGCGACGATTTCGCCATGATGCGCGAAGTCTTGGAGCGCCGCTTCAAAAGGCTTCTCGCCGAAGCACCGCGAGGAGAGGGCGGTGACGATTTGCCGCCGCCGCCACAAGAGGAAAGCGAATTGGCGTCTCCCGAAACTGAAGAGCAAAGCGTTTCGCCCTGGCCCGATCTCGTCCTGATCGACGGCGGGCAGGGCCAGCTTACCGCGGCGCGTGAAGTACTCGCGGGCTTGGGCGTCGGCGTGCCGCTGGTCGCCATCGCCAAGGGGCCGGACCGCGATGCCGGGCGGGAAACCTTCTTCCTTCCCGGCCGCGACTCGTTCAAGCTGCCGCCGCGCGACCCGGTGCTTTATTTCGTCGAGCGGCTGCGCGACGAGGCGCATCGCTTTGCCATCGGCTCGCACCGGGCGCGGCGTACGCGCGACCTGCGCGAGTCAGGCCTGCAAGAGATCGCCGGCATCGGACCGACGCGCAAGCGCGCGCTTTTGCATCACTTCGGCACGCTCAAAGCGATCGAGCGCGCCTCGGTCACCGACCTGATGCAGGTCGATGGCATCAATGCCGAAACGGCGCGCCGGATTTACGAGTTTTTTCACGAGGGTGCGGCGTAGGCCTATAGGGTCCATAGGGTCCGTCCATAGGGTCCAAGGGGTCCATGGAGACCATGCAATCCGCGAGGACGGCGGTCGAATGATCGTGATGCGCACAATTTGGGCGTTAACATTGACGTGTGTAACGCTGCTATGCGCGGCTTTGCTCTGTCGGTTCCCACATACCGGCGCTATGGTGATGCGATGAATTCGTCAACCACGACGACTGGACCGGCAACGAGTGCTGGACCGGCAACGAACAAACGCCTGCGCGCCCATCCGCTGGCGCTGCCCAACATTCTGACCTATGGGCGGATCGTCGCAGTGCCGCTCGTGGTCGGCTGCATGTTCTGGCAGAACATTTTGCACGGCGGGCTTTGGCTGCGCTGGGTCGCGCTCGGCATCTTCATCGCCGCCGGCGTGTCCGACTTCCTCGACGGCTATTTCGCCCGTATCTGGGAACAGCAATCCTCGCTCGGCCGCATGCTCGATCCGATCGCCGACAAGCTTCTGGTCGCCTCGTGCCTGTTGATGCTCGGCGCCGAGAAAACCATTCACGGCTGGTCGCTGTGGGCGGCCGTGGTCATTCTCTGCCGCGAGATTCTGGTTTCGGGCTTGCGCGAATATCTCGCCGAGCTGCGCGTCAGCGTGCCGGTGACGCGGCTCGCCAAATGGAAGACGACCTTGCAACTGGTCGCCGTCGGCTTTCTTATCTGCGGCGAGGCCGGCGACGCCATCGTGCCGGTGGTGACGCAGGTCGGTATCGTGCTGTTGTGGCTGTCCGCACTGCTGACGCTCTATACCGGCTGGGACTATCTCTATGCCGGCCTGCATCATCTCTATCAGGAGGATGCGTGAAGGTTCGCTACTTCGCCTGGGTGCGCGAACGCGTCGGTCTGGCGGAAGAAGACATCGAGCCACCTTCCGGCGTCGCGACCGTTGCCGACTTCGTGGCGTGGCTGACAAAAAGAGGCGAGGGCTACGCCTACGCCTTCGAGAATCCTAAAGTGATCCGTGCCGCTATCGACAAAACTCATGTGCGCGCCGATGCGCGGATTGCAGGGGCCAACGAAATCGCATTTTTCCCGCCCATGACCGGTGGATGACTGGTGGATGACGGGCGCCTGACGGCTTCGGATATGAACACGACCATCCGCTTGCAGCGCGAAGCCTTCGACGTCGCCGCCGAGGTGAAGCAAGCTCACGCACGGCGCGCACCGATATCGGCGCGGTGGTGACGTTTACCGGCATCTGCCGCGCCGACGAGAACGGCGAGCCGATCGCGGCGCTGACGCTCGAACATTATCCCGGCATGGCGGAGGCCGAGATCGCGCGCCACGTCGAGGAAGCGCAGTCGCGCGTGGCCGCTTCTTGGCGTCACGGTGATCCACCGCTTCGGCCGGATCGCGCCGGGCGAAGACATCGTGATGGTGGCGACCGCATCGAGCCATCGCCAGGCGGCGTTCGCCGCGGCGGAATTTCTGATGGATTATCTGAAGACCCGCGCGCCGTTCTGGAAGCAGGTCGAGAAGGCGAGCGGCAAGACCTTGGTCAAGACCTGGGTCGAGGCCAAGAGCATCGACGATTCTGCCGCGGAACGCTGGTCCGCGCCGCAACGCGGCAAAATAACTAGCCCGCGTTCTTAGCCGCCGGCTTGAACCGCGCCACCATGAAGTCGACGAAGGCGCGCACGTTCGGCGTCAGGTGCCGCGTCTGCGGATAAACCAGCGAGATCGGATCGGCATTCGGCTTGAAGTCTTGCAAGATCGGCACCAGCGTGCCGCGCGCAAAGGCCGTGTCCAGATAATAATTGTGCAGTTGGGCGATGCCGCAGCCGTCGATCGCGGCGTCACACAGCGCGGCGCCGTCGCTGAAGCTCATCGAGCCGTTCGGCGTGAGCGTCACTTCCTTGCCGCCGACCGAAAAGCGCCAATCCCGGGTCTGCCGCGTGTCGCGCGGGGCGAAGGCGAGGCAATTGTGCTTGCCGAGATCGTCGGGGCTTTTCGGCTGGCCGTATTTGGCGAGATAGGCGGGGGCCGCGGCGGCATTGAATTGCGTCGTCGTCAGCCGCCGCGCGATCAGGCTTGAATCCTGCAGCGCGCCGAAGCGCACGGCGACATCGACGCCTTCCTCGATCAGATCGATATAGCGGTCGGTGAAGGTGATGCGCAGCCGCACATCGGGATGGGTCTCCTGGAACGGACGCAACAGCGGCGCGAGCTTGAGCCGGCCGAACGCCACCGGCACGTCGATGCGCAGCGTGCCCGACGGCTTGATCTGCGCCCGCTTGAGCACGAGCTCGGCCTCGTCGATCGCGGCCAGCGCCAGGCGGCAGCGCTCGAAAAAGGCCGCGCCGTCCTCGGTCAAGCTGACGCGGCGGGTAGTGCGGACGAGGAGGAGGGTACCGACCTGATCCTCGAGCCGCTTGATGGCGTTGCTGACGCCCGACTGGGTGATGCCGAGATCGGCCGCGGCGCGCACAAAGCTGCGTTTTTCGGCCACTTTCACGAAGATCGCCAAGGTCCGCAGGTCCGGCATCGCTCCACCATATATCACACGTAGTGATAGATGAGATTACCACGGACATGATTATTCGGCTACCGCCGAAGCATAAATAGCTCCTCATGCGCCACACTGGCGCGCAGCCATGGAGGAGCAGGACATGAGCTCTGCACGCACAATCACTTCGGTTCCCGCCGTAAGGTATCGCGATGGCGGCCACGCCGATGCCAAGCACGATTTACTGATCGCCGCCGCGCTTTTGCTGGCGGTCGTGATCGCCGGGACGGCATTTTTCTACGCCTTTGCGCCGGCCATCGCCGACCTCGGTTCGCTTTACGTCACCGTGACCTGATCAGAAATCGGGTCGCTTTGGTCACGATGACATTGGATTCTGAGTTGAAAGCAAGGAACACAAACATGAGCACGCTACAATGGATCGGCCACGCGTCTCCCCGACGGGAGCGTGGCGGCTTATTGGCCCTGATCGGCGAATGGCGCCGTCGCATCGAAAGCCGGCGCGAGCTTGCCGGCCTGTGCGACCGGGCGCTGCGCGACATCGGGCTCACCCGTGTCGACGCACTGGGCGAAGCGGAGAAGCCGTTCTGGCGGGCGTAAGCGTTACGCCGCCGCCGCCTTGCCCTTCGGCTGCACTTCGGCGGTGTAATCGTCCATCAGCTGCTGCGTGATGCGGCCGGGTGTGAACTTCCAGTCGGCGATCTCGGCGACGGCGGTCACTTCGGCAGCCGATCCGGTGATGAAGCACTCGGAGAAGCCGGACAGTTCTTCCGGCATGATGCGGCGCTCGATCACCTCGATATTGCGCCGGCGCGCGAGCTCCAATGCGGTGGCGCGGGTGATGCCGGACAGGAAGCAATCGGCAATCGGGGTGTGGATCTTGCCGTCCTTGACGAAGAAAATATTGGCGCCGGTGCATTCGGCGACGCGGCCCTGCCAGTCGAGCATCATGGCGTCGGCATAGCCGCGTTGCTCGGCGCGGTGTTTCGAGATCGTACAGATCATGTAGAGGCCCGCCGCCTTGGCGAGGCAGGGCGCGGTCTTCGGATCGGGCCGGCGATATTCGGCAAGATCGAGCCTGATGCCCTTCAAACGCTGCGCCGGATCGAAATAGCTCGGCCAATCCCAGCTGGCGATGGCGAGATGGATTTTGTTGTTCTGTGCCGAAACGCCGAGCGCTTCGGAACCGCGCCAAGCGATCGGCCGCACATAGGCGTTTTTCTGATTGTTCTTTTCCAGAACCAGGCGCTTGGCGGCGTCGATCTCGGCGACGCTATAGGGAATTTCAAAGTCCATGATTTTCGCGGAATTCTTCAGCCGCGTCGAATGGGCGGTGCTGTGGAAGATGGTGCCGCCATAGGCGCGCTCGCCCTCGAACACGGCGCTGGCATAATGCAGGCCGTGGGTGAGCACGCTGATCTTGCAGTCCGCCGTCGGAATGAGCTTGCCGTCGAACCAGATCAGATCGGAGCGTTCGTCGAACGGGACTGCCATGGTCTCGTGCCCCTCGCGGAGCCTCCCTTGATGGCCGGTCCCCTTGAGATTCCGCCGGTAACGATGATTTTGCCGGCGATCGCGGGTAGGCCGTAGGCTTTTGCGTCGGGAGCGGACTCCCGTTATGGTCTGGGTCACTCCTGTAAGACGCGCCATCAGAGCGTGAGCTCTGCGTAACGTCCGGGGCGGCCCGGTTGCGAAACGATATCGTGCTCGGAGGTTAACAACCAATCCGAAATATGTCAATATAGCTGACCTAAATGGCCGATATCACCCTCCTGAGCACACCCCATTCCGCCGCCGCGGCGCCTGAACCCACCCAGGATGCGGCCGAGCCCTATTTCGATCTCATCGAACTATTGTTCTTCGCTTACCGCGATTTCGTCGGCGACCCCGATGAGGTCTTGGCAAAGCTCGGCTTTGGCCGGGCGCACCATCGCGTCTTGCATTTCGTCAACCGCAATCCCGGCATGAAAGTCGCCGAACTGCTCGACGTTTTGAAGATCACCAAGCAGTCGCTCGGCCGCGTGCTCAAACAGCTGATCGACGAAGGCTATGTGGTGCAGAAGGCCGGCGCCAATGACCGGCGCCAGCGGTTGCTTTATGCGACGCCCGCGGGCGCGGCGCTGGCGATGAAGCTTGTTGGGCTGCAAACCGAGCGCATCGGGCGGGCGATGGCCGAGCTTGGCCCCGATGTGCGCGAAGCAGCGCGGCGTTTCCTTGCCGGCATGATCGACGCCGAGGATCGCGACCGCGTGCTGCGGCTGATCGCGCATGCTGACCGCGCACGTGCGCGCGGCAAAGACGACGCGTCATGACCTCGACGGATGTCAAGCCCGCCGAACAGCCGGCGCCGAATCCGGCCGACGACGCGCCGCATCTTCTCGTCGTCGATGACGACCGGCGCATTCGCGCGCTGTTGTCGCGCTTCCTGCTCGGCGAGGGCTATCGCGTCTCGACCGCGGAGACGGCGGCCGACGCGCGGGCCAAGCTCGCCGGCTTGAAATTCGATCTGCTCATTCTCGACGTCATGATGCCGGGCGAGAGCGGGTTCGATTTCGCCCGCACCATCCGCGCAACGTCCACGGTGCCGATCCTGATGCTGACGGCGCGCGACGAGAAGGAGAACCGCATCAAGGGGCTCGAGATCGGCGCCGACGACTATCTGTCGAAGCCGTTCGAGCCGCGCGAACTGGCGCTGCGTGTCGCCAATATTCTCAAGCGTGCGCGGCCGCCAAGTGCAGCGCCGGTCGAATCGGTGCGGTTCGGGCCGTTCGTCTATCACCTCCTGCGCGGCGAGTTACGCAAGGGCGAAGAGATCATCCGGCTCACCGACCGCGAGCGCGACATGCTGCGGGTCTTGACCACGAGCGTCGGCGAGACGGTGCCGCGCCAGGCGCTTGCCGGGGCCGGCGAGGCGGTGAGCGAGCGCACGGTCGACGTGCAGGTCAACCGGCTGCGGCGCAAGATCGAACGCGATCCGAGTAATCCGCTGATCGTGCAAACCGTGCGCGGCGTCGGTTACCGGCTGGTGGCGACGGCTTAGGCCGCACCATGGCTAGCGAGAATTGTCGAGCTAGAATTGGCAAGCGAGAATGGCAAGCTTAGACGACGGCATAGGACGTTTGCGCAACGCCGCGGGCCAATTGGCCGATGCGGCCAGTGCCGCGGCCGGAATCGTCGCCGCCGCGGCGCGCCCGATTGTAGGGCCCTGGGACCGCTTCACGCGCTTTCTCAAATCGGTGATGCCGAAAGGGCTCTATGCCCGTTCGCTCTTGATCATCATCGTGCCGATGGTGGTGCTGCAATCGGTGGTCGCCTTTCTGTTCATGGAGCGGCACTGGAATCTGGTGACCACCTACCTGTCGTCGGCGGTGACGCAGGAGATCGCGACCCTCATCGACGTCTATAAGACCTACCCGCAGGATCCCGATCACGCGCAGCTGCGCCGCATCGCGCAGGATCGTCTCGGGCTGGTCGTCGATTTCCTGCCGGGCGCGCAACTGCCGCCGCCCGGACCGAAGCCGTTCTTCTCGCAGCTCGACGAGGCGCTGTCGGAGGAGATCAGCAAGCAGATCGGCCTGCCGTTCTGGATCGACACGGTGGGCCGCTCGTCGATCGTGGAAATCCGCATCAAGCTCGACGACACGATCATGCGCGTCTTCGCCAAGCGCGCCGACGTCTACGATCCGAATTCCTGGATCTTCCTGGTCTGGATGGTGGTGACCTCGCTTGTCGTGCTCGCCATCGCCATCGCCTTCCTGCGCAACCAGATCCGGCCGATCGTGCGGCTTGCCGACGCCGCCGAGGCCTTCGGCAAGGGCCGCGAGGCGCACAATTTCCGGCCGCGCGGCGCCCGCGAAGTGCGCCGTGCCGCCGCCGCGTTTCTGGAAATGAAGGGCCGCGTCGAGCGCGCCATCGAGCAGCGCACCACGATGCTCGCCGGCGTGTCGCACGACCTGCGCACGATCCTGACGCGCTTTAAGCTCGAACTTGCGCTGCTCGGCGATACGCCGGAAATCGACGGCATGAAGAAGGACGTCGACGAGATGGCGGCGATGCTGGAAGCCTATCTCGCCTTCGCCCGCGGCGACATGGGCGAGCAGTCGGCGCCGACCGACATCGCGGCTTTGCTCGAGGAGCTCAAGCTCGAAGCCGAGCGGCACGGCCACCGCGCCAGTTCAAGCTTCTACGGGCCGCCCGAGGTCACGGTCCGTCCGGCAGCGTTCAAGCGCTGCCTCGCCAATCTCGTGTCCAATGCCGGCCGCTTCGGCTCGAGGGTCGCCATTACCGGCCACCGCGATCACCGCTGGCTTAACGTCACCGTGGATGACGACGGGCCCGGCATCCCGGTGCAAATGCGCGACGACGTGTTCAAGCCGTTCCTCCGCCTCGACGACGCGCGCAATCAGGACGAGGGCGGTACCGGCCTCGGCCTCGCCATCGCCCGCGACATTGCCCGTTCGCATGGCGGCGACATCACGCTCGGCGACTCGCCGCTCGGGGGTTTGCGGGCGAATGTGCGCGTGCCGGTCTGAAGAATGAGATCAGCGCGGTGAGTTCCACGGAACTCGCGCATGATCTGTAAATAATCCAACTCTCGCCTTAATTGCACCACGCGCCACCTAATAGTGCGCCCCCTTTGTCGGGGACGACCTAGTCGGGGAGAATCTGAATGGTGGTGCGCTTAGGCGCCGCGCTTTGCGTGGTCGCGATGATATTTGCTTATTCCTCATCGTCAGTCATTAAATCCGGCGACGCCGTTCACGCCGCCGCCGAATTTTGGTCTGCCCGGTTGGCGGACCTTGGACGTTGCAAGGCATGGAGCGCACGCAAGGCATGGAGCGCACGCAAGGCTGGGCCACGCAAGGTGGAGCGCACGCAAGGCAAGCTGAAAGCGGCTGCCAGCGGTGTGACGATCTTGGGCACAGCGTCGACCTACAATCCCAGTCGGCCGGATTATCGCTCTGGCGGCATGGAGACGGCGTCCGGCGAACAGTATGATGCGTCCGGCTGGACCGCAGCGATCCAAATCGACTTGCGTGACATGTTCGGCGGCGTCCGCTTCGGCAAGGACTACCGGCCGAGCTATGCGCTCGTTGCCAATGCCGACAAGCAGGCGATCGTCAAAATCAATGACGTCGGACCGCTCGAACGCGGCCGCATCATCGACTTCAATGAACAAACGATGCGCTATTTTGATCCCAGTCTCGCGCTCGGCCTCATCTATCCCGTCGAGGTTAAGCCGCTGCTTGGCGACGATTGGTCACCCGGGCCAATCGCCAGCAATGATTGACCGGGACTCCCCGGCGGCCGGGGCCATAGGCGAGCGAAGCGACGCCGTTCTTCGAACGGCTATGGCGAGCGAAGCGACGCCGTTCTTCGAACGGCTATGCCCGACCGTGACGGCAGAGCCCTCACAACGCCCTTGAATCTTAACCGATTTCTCGCCATTTCGGTGCCGGAACGCGTTAAAGAAACGTCTGTCCGGGGATACCGTCATGGCTATGGCTGAAGACACCAAAACGAAAACCGAGAGCCACCGCTTCGAGGCGGACGTCGCCAAGCTCCTGCACCTGATGGTGCATTCGGTCTATTCCGACAAATCGGTGTTTCTGCGCGAACTGATCGCCAATGCCGCGGATGCCTGCGAGCGGTTACGCTATGAGGCGATTTCAGACCCGGCGCTGCTCGGTGACGACGTCAAGCTGCGGATCACCGTGACGCTCGATGCGGAGAGCAAGCAGCTCTCCATCGAGGACAACGGTATCGGCATGAGCCGCGACGAGATGATCGAGGCGCTCGGCACCATCGCGCGCTCCGGCACCAAAGCGTTCCTGGAAAAAGTCGAAGCGGCGCAAGAGGACCAAAAAGAGGATCAAGGCGGCGAGAAGAAGCTTGGGGAAAAAGCGGACGGAACAGGAGAGCGAAGCCCGCTCATCGGCCGCTTCGGGGTCGGGTTCTACTCGGCCTTCATGGTGGCCGAGCGCGTCGACGTCATTTCCCGCCGCGCCGGTACGGACTTGGCCTGGCAGTGGAGCTCCGACGGCAAGGGCGAATTCGAGGTATCGCCGGCGGACGCCGCCGCCGCGCCGCCCCGCGGCACCCGCGTCGTTCTTCACCTGATGGAGGACGCGAAAAATTATGCCGAGCGCTCGACGGTCGAGGGGGTGATCAAGGAGCAATCGGGCCACGTGCCGGTGCCGATCGCCGTGGTCGACAAGCCCGGCGCGCCCGCCAGCGAGATCACCGACGGCGCGGCGCTGTGGGCCAAGCCGAAAGCCGAGATCAAGCCGGCCGATTACACCGATTTCTACCGCAGCATTGCCGGCGCATTCGACGAACCGGCGCTGACCGTCCATTACCGCGCCGAGGGCAGGCAGGATTACACGGCGCTTCTCTTCGTGCCCGGCTCGCGGCCGTTCGATCTGTTCGATCCGGACCGCAAGGGCCGCATCAAGCTTTACGTCAAGCGCGTCTTCATCACCGACGATGCGGACATATTGCCGCGCTACCTGCGCTTCGTGCGCGGGCTCGTCGACTCGGCCGATCTGCCGCTCAACGTGTCGCGGGAAAAGATCCAGGAGAGCCCGCTGCTGGCCGCGATCAGAAAAGGCGTGACCGGCCGGGTGATTGCCGAGCTCGAACGGCTCGCCGACAAGGAGCGCGAGACCTACACCAAGATTTGGGACGTGTTCGGCGCGGTGCTCAAGGAAGGCATCTACGAGGATTTCGAGCGCCGCGATGCGCTGCTCAAGCTGGCGCGGTTTAAGACCACGGCGGGCGGCGACGATTGGCGGAGCCTCGCCGACTATGTCGCGGCGCTCAAGACCAACCAGACCGCGATCTATTATCTCGCCGGCGACGAGATCGGCCGGCTGAAATCCTCGCCGCATCTCGAAGGCTTTCGCGCCCGCGGCGTCGAGGTGCTGCTGTTGCCGGATCCGGTCGATACGTTCTGGGTCATGCCCGGCGTGTCGTTCGACGGCAAGCCGTTCAAGTCGGTCACGCAAGGGGCGGCCGACCTCGCGCTCATCCCGCGGCTCGATGCCGCGGCAACGGCGACGCCCGACATCGCGGAAACGGTCAAAGCGTTCCTGGCCTTCCTGAAATCGACGCTCGGCGACGAGGTCGCGGAGGTGAGGGCGTCGGAACGCCTGACCGACAGCGCCGTCTGCCTGGTGGCGGCCGAGACCGGTCCCGACCGGGCGCTGGAAAAGCTCCTCGCCAATGCCGGACGGTTGACCTCGGCGTCAAAGCCGATCCTTGAGGTCAATCCGCACCATAAGCTTGTGGTCGCGCTCGCGGCTTTGGGCGCCCCCGAGCAGGGCTTCAAAGAGGACGCCGCGCATCTGCTGTTCGATGAAGCGCGGCTTCTCGACGGCGATCGGCCGGCCGATGCGCAAGCTGTTTTCCGATCGTCTCGCGCGCGTCTTGGAGCGCGGCTTGCGCGACGCCTGAAACGGTGTGGCGCGTGAAATGAAAAGGGCACGATCTCTTCCAAGATCATGCCCTGATTGTTTGCTCTGATCGCTTTTTGCTCCGGACTACTCCGCCGGAGTGCGCATCTCGGCAGCAACAGCCGGCGGGCCGTCGCCGTGCGCTTGCAGTGAAGGCTCGATTGGCGGTTTCGAGCCCTTGAGCCGCAGATAGATCTGCGAGCCGATCAGGATCACGCACAGTCCAACGAAGACCGCGCTGATCGGGCGCTGGACGAACACCGTCATGTCGCCGCGCGAGATCAGCATGGCGCGGCGGAAGTTCTCCTCGAACCGCGGACCCAGCACGAAGCCGAGCAGGATCGGCGCCGGGTGGAAGCCGAGGCGGAGCAGGATGTAGCCGAACAAGCCGATCGCCACGACTTCGCCGACCTGGAAGAAGTCGTTATTAGCGGCGTAAACGCCGATACAGACGAAGAACATCGCGCTCGGGTAGAGGAACTTGTACGGGATCGCCAGCATCTTCACCCAGATGCCGATCAGCGGCACGTTGAGCAGCACCAGCATGATGTTGCCGATCCAGAAACTGGCGACCAGTCCCCAGAAGATATCGGGATGCTGCGAAATGAGCTGCGGGCCGGGCACGATGCCTTGGATCATCAAGGCGCCGAGCAAGAGCGCCATGACGGCGTCGCCCGGAATGCCCAGACTCATCGTCGGAATGAAATCGCCCTGCACCGAGGAGTGGGTCGCGGCTTCCGGGCAGACCACGCCCTCGATCAGGCCGGTACCGAACAGTTCCGGATGTCTGGAGATTTTCTTTTCCGTCGCATAGGCGACGAAGGAGGCGATGGTCGGCCCGGTGCCGGGAATGAGCGCGCACAGGCTGCCGATGATGGTGCCGCGCCACATCGGGAAGAAGGCCCGTTTCAGATCGGCCTTGGTCGGCCGCATGTCTTTGAAGGTGACATTGGTATATTTGGTGTTGATCGGCGCGACCTGATTGACGCTGTTCATGAACTCGGCGATGCCGAACAGGCCGAGCGCGAGCGCGATCAGTTCGATGCCGTCGTCGAGTTCGGTCATGCCGAACGTGTAGCGTTCCGAGCCGGTTTCAAGGTCGGTGCCGACCGAGCCGAGGAACAGCCCCAGCACGGTCATCGCCACGCCTTTGATCGGCGAGCCGCGCGCCAGCGTCGAGCCGGCGAGCAGGCCGAGCAGCATCAGCGAGCACACTTCGGCCGGGCCGAATTGCAGCGCCGCCCGCACCAGGAGCGGCGACAGAAAGACCATTTCGGTGATGCCCCAGGAGGCGCCGACGAACGAGGCGAACACGGTGAGCCCGAGCGCGACGCCGCCGCGGCCCTGCTTGGTCATCGGGAAGCCGTCGAGACAGGTCACCGCATGTGGCGGATGACATGGCAAATTGAGCAGGATCGAGCAGATCGCGCCGCCATATTGGGCGCCGTACATGACGCCGCCGAGCATCAGGATGGCGGCGACCGGCTTCATGCCGAAGGTGAGCGGCAGAAGGATCGAAATGGTGGCGAGCGGGCCCATGCCCGGCAGCACGCCGACCATGTTGCCGACGAGCACGCCGATGAAGCAGAACATCAGATTGTGCGGCTCGAGCGCGACGCCGAAGCCGTACCAGAGGTCGGTGAGTGCGGTCCCGATCACAGTGCGCCCCTCCACGTCAAAATCGGCATGGGTACCTGGAGGAAATAAGAAAACAATGCGACGCCGAAAGTAGTCACGACAGCCGCGAGGATGAACGTGCCCAGCCAGGTGGCGTTTTTATCGCCGAGTGCGGCGACGAAGACGCATGAGAATGTCGCAGGGATCATTCCGAAGTAGTGCCCGAAGGCGATGAAGCACACCGGGCTCATGAGAATGCAGAACCAGGCCCACCATTGTGGCTGTTCCGGCAGAATGTTCTGGTCTTCTTCGTTCGCTGACGGCGACAGTCCCGCAATAGCGATGGCAATGCCGAGCATGACGAGGAGCACGCCAAGCGCGGTGGGCAGGAATCCCGGTCCCATATGCATGAGAGTGCCGGCGCGGTAGCTCGAGCCCTTCAGCGCAACGCCGAGGCCGAGCAGCACCATCAAGCCGCCAGCGTAGAAATCCCGCTTGCCCATCAACTCGCGGAGAGGGCTAGTGGAAGGCCGCAATTTTTCCTCCCGGCGCCGCTTTCGGGGCCTTTACTGGAACTCGTCTCGATACTGGTCGAAACGAGGAACTACAACAAGTGGCGAGGTGTTCCGTAGCGACCAGGTGTCGCAACACTCTCGGTGTCACGACTGCTCCGGTCGCGGGCCTCCTGCCGTTTCCCCCTGCCGCGGTTTTCGGCATAGTGGAGACCCTGCATTCGGCAGGTGCCAGACGATATAGGTGACGGCGCAGACACGCAACTCCTATGTATGACGGCACGATGATGCCGGCAGATGTGTTTCGACTATATTTAATGGCCGCTCCGGTTATTCCGGTCGACCGGTTATGAGTAAGTAATAACCCCGCAAGTCATAACCCCGGAAGAGCCTAATTCGTCGCGCCGAGCGGGGCGAATAGGTCCGGACTGTCGTTTTTGGCGTTGCCGACGCGCCGGTCGACCGGCCAAAAAGCCATGCCGGCGCTGGGATAGGGCTTGAACAAGGCCGCGAGTTGCGCCGCGTTCGTCCCGGTTTCGCCGAGCCAAGGGGCCCAGTCTTGCGGCGTGAGCAATACCGGCATGCGGGCATGCAGGGGTTGCAGAAGCTCATTGGCGGTCGTGGTGATGATGGCGAAGGATTTGATCGTGTCGCCGTCCGGCGCAGTCCACGAATCCCACAGGCCGGCAAAGGTCATCGGCCCGCGATTGCTTAAAGCCACAGCGAAGGGTTGCTTGTCGACGGCACGCCACTCGTAATAGCCGTCGGCAATGACGAGGCAACGGCGGCCCTCTTGCCAGGCGGCGCGGAAGGCCGGGCGCGTATCGAGGCTTTCGGCGCGGGCATTGAAGGTGGAATGTCCGATCTTGAGGGCTTGCGTCCAAGACTGGGTGAAGCCTGGCACGAGGCCCCAGCGCATCGAAGTGAGCGTGCGTTCGCCGTTGCGCGAGACGACAACCGGCAGTTTGGATGTCGGCGCCGCGTTCCATCGCGGCTGGTAGGCGCCGATCTCGTCCCAGTCGATCTTGAGATCGAGTTTGATCTCGGAAACATCGTCGGGAAGCTTGGCGCGGCCGCACATGCTGTTGCTCCTTGATGCAGCTCTTCAATGAAAGTCGCGGCTTTTGAGCATGCGCAGGACTGTTCCTGATGTGACCGGACTCTTCCTGATGTGACCATGAGCCTTCCTGGTGTGACGGACAGGAAATTGCCGGCAGCGGAAGATCGCCGTCGCGCATCCCGTCCCGCAATTTGGCAATTCGGCGGACAGATCGACAAAGCTGTCCGCGACCACATGGATGACGAGGCCGGCGCGTTGCAGGCGTCCGCGCACGGCGAGAAAGCGCGCCGTCATCACCGTGCGGCGGTTTTTTTCGAAAACTTTCGGCCAGACGATGATGTTGGCGATGTCGGTCTCGTCCTCGAGCGTCATGAACACGACGCCTTTCGACGTGCCGGGCCGCTGCCGCACCAGGACGAGGCCCGCGACGGTGACAAAGGAATCCTGCGACAAGGCGTCGCTGCGCAGCTGTGCATTGTGGATAACGCCCAGCGCGGCGAGGCGGTCGCGGAAAAATCGCACCGGATGCGCTTTCAGCGACAGCCCGGTCGTCACGTAATCCTCCACCACGTGCTCGGAGAGCGGCATGGCGGGAAGCGCGACTTGCGGCTCCGGGAAAAGCTCGTCGCTCAGATGAGCCGTCAGCAGCGGCAGCATTTCCTCGGCATGGGAATTCGTATTGGCGGAGGCTGGCTCGGCGGAAGTCACGCGCCGCGGACGGGCTCCGATCATGTCGAGCCGCCGCGCCGCCCATAAAGCCGCGCGCCGGTCGAGGCCCAGCGAGCGAAACGCATCCGCTTCGGCGAGCCGTTCGATGGTGAAGCGCGAAATGCCGGCCGTGGCTGCGAGCCGCTCGATCGAGGAAAAGCCGTTGCCGCGCGCCGCGATCAGTTTTTCCAGCTCGTCTTTGCTGAGACCATGAATCTGGCGGAAGCCGAGGCGGACGGCGTGACCCATCCCTGCCTCGCTTGCTGGGGAGGGTAGGGAGGGGGCGCTCGGTTCGAGCGTGCAATCCCAGGCGCTATAATTGACGTCGACGCCGCGGATCTCGACACCGTGCGCCCGTGCATCGCGCACGAGTTGCGCCGGCTGATAGAACCCCATGGGCTGGCTGTTGAGGATGGCGGCGCAGAACACGTCGGGGTAGCGGCATTTGATGAAGGCCGAGGCATAGACAAGCAGCGCGAAACTCGCGGCGTGGCTTTCCGGGAATCCGTATTCGCCAAAGCCTTCGATCTGGCCGAAGCAATGTTCGGCGAAGCTGCGGTCGTAGCCGCGCTCGGCCATGCCGTTGATGAACTTGTCGCGAAACAGATGGACTTTGCCGGTGTGCCGGAACGTCGCCATGGCGCGGCGCAGCCCGTCGGCTTCGTCGGGCGTGAATTTTGCCGCCGTGATGGCGATCTGCATCGCCTGTTCCTGGAACAGCGGCACGCCGAGCGTACGTTTGAGCACCTCCTGTAATTCGTTGGCCGGCCCATGCGCGGGGGAAGGCGAGGGATAGTGCTCCTTCTCGATACCGTCGCGGCGGCGCAGATAGGGATGCACCATGTCGCCCTGGATCGGCCCCGGCCGCACGATCGCGACTTCGATGACGAGATCGTAGAAACATCGCGGCTTCAGCCGCGGCAGCATCGACATCTGCGCGCGGCTCTCGACCTGGAACACGCCGACCGAGTTGGCGCGCGACAGCATCTCATAGACTCCCGGGCGTCCTCCGTTCCGTCCTTCGGAATGGACGCAAGCGCATAATCCTTGCCGTAATGCTCGCGCAAAAGATCGAGGCCGCGGCGCAGGCAGCTCAGCATGCCGAGCGCGAGCACGTCGACTTTCATCAAACCGAGCGTATCGATGTCGTCCTTGTCCCATTCGATGAAGGTGCGCTTCTCCATGGCGGCATTGCCGATGGGCACCATCTCGTCGAGCGGGCCGCGGGTGAGCACGAAGCCGCCGACATGTTGTGAGAGATGGCGCGGGAAGCCGATCAACTCGCCGGCGAGCTCAACCGCCTGCCGGATTGCCGGATTTGCCGGGTCGAGGCCGGCCTGGCGGATATGATCGTCGGGCAGGCCGTCGCCGCTATAGCCCCACACCGTCTTCGCCAGTGCCGACGTGACGTCCTCCGTCAGTCCCAAAACTTTGCCGACTTCGCGGATGGCGCGCCGCGAGCGGTAATGAATGACGGTCGAGCAGATCGCTGCGCGATGGCGGCCGTAGCGCTCATAGATGTATTGGATCACTTCCTCGCGCCGCTCGTGCTCGAAATCGACGTCGATATCGGGCGGCTCGCCGCGGTTTGCCGAAATGAAGCGGGCGAAAAGCAGCTCGCTCTCGGCTGGATTGACCTCGGTGATGCCGAGGCAAAAGCAGACCGCGCTGTTGGCGGCGGAGCCGCGACCCTGGCACAGAATATTTTTTTGCTCCCGCGCATAGGCGACCACGTCGTGCACGGTGAGAAAATAATGAGCGTAGTTGAGCTCTTCGATCAGCGCCAGTTCGTCGTTCAGCCGCTTGGCGATTTCTCGAGGTATGCCGCCCGGAAAACGCGCCTTGGGATAGCGGTTTGCCGCGCCCGCCCAGGTCAGGTCGGTCAGATGCTGTTGCGCGGTCTTGCCCGGCGGCACCGGCTCGTCGGGATATTCGTATCGCAGTTGATCGAGCGAGAAGCGGCAGGCTTTGGCGATCGCGACGGTGCGCGCGATCGCGTCGGGAAAGTTTTTGAACAGCCGCGCCATTTCTTCGAGCGATTTAATGTGGCGTTCGGCATTGACGGCGAGTCTGAAGCCCGGCTTCGGTCAGCGTGCATTTTTCCCGCACGCAGGTGAGCACATCGGCGAGCGGCCGCCGTTCCGGGACGTGATAAAACACGTCATTGACGGCGACGAGCGGCGCGCCGAGGCGTTCGCCGAGTTCGGCCAACAAACCGAGCCGGCGCGGCTCGTCGCCGCGATGATAATGCGCGCCGGCGAGGAAGGTGCGGCCTGGTGCGGCGCGGGCTAAAGCGGAGAGGCGAGCGGTGAAATCGGACGCGTTTCCCGGACGCGGCGCAACACGAAGTGTTGCACCGCGCCCGGGAAACTCTTGCGGCGGAATTACGATAAAAATCTGTCCCTCGCTCGCAGCCAAAATGTCTTCAAAGGTGAGATGGCACTCGCTCTTCTTCGCTTTGAGATTGCCTTTGGTCAGAATCCGGCACAGACGCCCGTAAGCTTCTCGGTCGGTGGGATAGGTAAGCGCCGCGAAGCCGTCGACCGTCATCAGGCGCGTACCGACGAGAAGTTTTATTTCTCTCTTTCTCGCTTCGTCATGGGCGCGCACCACGCCGGCAAAAGAATTGCGGTCGGCGATGCCGATGGCGGCGAGCCCGAGCGCAGCGGCGCTCGCCACCATTTCATGCGGATGCGAGGCGCCGCGCAGGAAAGAAAAATTCGTCGTGACGGCGAGCTCGGCATACGCACTCATCACTTTACTCACGCAAACAAGCCGTGCACGTACCACTGCGCATTCGCCGTCTCACGCCCGTAAAGGCCTTCGCGGTAGAGCCAGAAACGGTGGCCGCCGAAATCCTCGACCAGGTAATAATCGCGCGTCGGCTTGGTCTCGCCGTGCGGCGTGCGCCACCATTGCGCGCCGATGCGTTCGGGGCCTTGGCTGCCGGCGATGTAATAGGTCACGCCGCGCCAGCTAAAACGCCGCGGCGGTCCGTCGGGAATGAGAGCCGTGACTTCGGTCGGTTCGGCCTGCGGCAAGAGCAGGAGCGGGCGCGCTTTCTCGTCTACCGGCGGCCAAGCTCGTTCACATCCCGATTCCTCGCCGTCGATCGGCGCTAAAACTTCGGCGCGTTCGGGAATGTGGCTCGACACGGGCTCGAACCGATGCACGCGATGCGCGCCGAGGCGCTGGCGCAGCGTATCGATCAAGGCCGCATAACGTTCCGCGGCGTCGCTGTCCCCCCCCAACCCTCCCCCGAGGGCACCCCGCCGCGCTCGCGCGGCGGGGACCCCGAAGCGGGGGAGGGTTGGGAGGGGGTGACGGAATTGATCTCGATTTGCCGCGCCGGCATCGGCTCGGCGCGGGTGATGGCAAGACCGATCGCCTCGAAACCGAACTCCATTGAAGCCCGCATCATGCGTCGCCGCAAGCGTTTCGAGCTTCAGGTCGAGAAGACGCACCACATGATCGACGTTGCGCGTCGGCAACAGTCAGCCCGATATCGACGGTCTCGACCGCGCCGTCGACGCGATAGAGACAAAGCCGCAACGCGCGGGCGCCGGCATCGTCGCGGGTCAGCACATTCACCAGCTCCTGCATCATGCGGCTTGCCCGCGCGATCACGGCCTCCTGCGCGACGATCGGCTCGAGCAGATAATGCAGGCTGTGATAGACCGGCGGCGCAACGATCGGCGTGAGCGGCTCGTCGAGCGGCCGAGCGCCTGATCGAGACGGCGCAACAGTTCGTCGGCAAATCGCGCGGCGAACGGCGCGCGCGGCTTGTCGATCAATGCGCCTACGGTTTTGAAACCGAGCCGGCGCAGGAGGTTGCGGGTTTCCGGAGCAAGCCGCAACGCCTCGACCGGCATGTCGGCGAGCGCCGCGGCTTCCTCTGCCCGGCGGCAAGAGCAAATAATGGCGAGCTGTGAAAGCGCGACAGCGCCCAGGCCGCGCCGGGCGTTGCGGCGACCGCAAGCCGCGCCGGCAGGCCGAAATTTTCCAGCCGCAAAGCAAGATCGGCGATGAGCTTCTCCTCGCCGCCGAACAGATGCGCCGCGCCTTCGATGTCGAGGAAAAAACCGTCCGCGCCATTGTCTTCATCCCACGGCGAGAGCGGTCGGCGTGTAGCGCGTCGCCCACAAGGCGACGCGGCGCAGCGCGGCATCGTCGGCTGCGGCATCGACGGCGCGCACCTGCAGCATATCGGCTTTCGCCCGCGCATCGGCCAAGGATTCGCCGATCGCAAGGCCTGCGGCTTCCGCCGCAGCGTTCAAGGCGGCGATGTGCAGGCCGCCGCTTACAGGCAACGGCAAGGACGAACGGCCGGTCAGGATCGACCTGTGGAGGAGATCCTTGCGAATTCGAGGGGCCGAGCGCCTGCGCCGCGAGAAAGCGCGTGATCGGCCAGCGCGGCAGCCAAACTGAAACGATGCGCGACATGATCGTACTCCACTACCCATTCGCCAGGACGTCCGTTGCGGCAGCGTTCGAGCTGCAAATGCCAGCGCGGGCGCGCGAGAAGCCCGAAACGGTCGCGCGCGGCTTCCGCCGTGCCGACGCGCCAGCGCGTTGCGGCGGCGCTGGCTTCCAGCGTCTGCGCCGGCCGCATGCAGAAAGAGCGGCAGGCCGGAATCGCTGGCGGCGAGATGCAGCTTCTGGCTGGTCTTTAGATCGAGCCGGTCGATCATGCCGGCGACGGCAAGCGGCGCGCCCGAATGCAAAGCTTCCGCCATGGCCCACAAAGTTTCTTTGCGGTGCGCCGTTTCGACCAAAGATGACGCGCGCCGGATCGAGGCCGAGGCTGTTGAGGCCATGTCCGAAAGCCGGCCATGTTCGCGCTGCCCATAGGCCGGCATGACGAGGATGAGGGGTGCGGCCCCGCGGCAGCCGCGCCAGCACGGCCACCATGAAACCGAAGGCGGCTGAGACGATGCCGTCGGTTTCGGGGACGACCTCGTGCAAGGCGCCGCAGGCCAAGCCGCCTTGCGGCAGGTGGGTGTCGAGAGCGGGCAGGTCGAAAGGCAGGGTGCTGTGGATATCCTCCAGTCCAGGCAGCAGACGGCGCAATTCCTCCAGAACAGCGGCGCGCGTCGTCGCGGGCGCTTTGGCGTGGTTTTGCGCCACTGCAAGGTCAATGGAAGAAGCGTTCGTATAGGCCATTGAACTATCTCTTGAGCGCGCTCTGACCGTGGATAGACCGTGCAAAGCCTGTGGATTAGCCGGGCACAGATCGGGTATTTGCAGTGTGATAAGCCATGTAAGTTCACTGTATGTTCTAAGGAGCCACATTAGAACAAAAAGAGAACAAAGCAAGGGGCTCGTGAAGGAGATCCAGGTTGCGGAGGTTTCACCGAGGCCACCAATCGGTAGTGCCGGCAGGCTGGCGCACCGGTCGCTTCGCGTTGCTTTTCGGGTTTGGCGGCCTAAACTGGCGCCGTGAAAATCATCACCAGACCGACATTTGCGGCCGCGCTTTCTTTGGCAGCGGCGAGCGGATTTGGCGTATTGGGTTTGGCTGTCGCGACGAGCCGCGCCATCGACCTATGGCAACGCCCCTTGGTGCGCGGTCATCGACCAGGGCGGCGGCAACATCATGTGGGATTGCGAATACCAATCGGTCGACGAATGCACGCCCAATCTGCGGCAACCGCGGCTTTTGCCAGCGCAATCCCTATTACCAAGCGGCCGCGCCGCAGGATTCCGGGCCGTGCCGTCAGGCGCCAACGGCTGGCGCTACATCGGCCACGGAAATTATGTGAAGGACTGACCATGCCGGAAGCCGACAAAGAAGGCGAACGCTACTCCCTCGATCAGCCGCAGCAGACGCCGGGCTTTTATCTCAAAGGCTCGCATCAGCTCGACTGGGGCATGAAGAACCGCATGGCGCGGGTGTTCAACCCGGCATCCGGCCGCACCGTGATGCTCGCCGATCGACCACGGCTATTTCCAGGGCCCGACCACCGGGCTCGAGCGCATCGACCTTTCCATCGTGCCGCTATTGCCGTCCTGCGACGCGCTGTTCTGCACGCGCGGCATTTTGCGCACCGTCATTCCCGCCGAGTGCCAGAAGCCGATGGTGCTGCGCGCCAGCGGCGGCCCGAGCATTCTGCGCGAGGAACTTTCCGACGAACAGATCGCCATGGATATGGACGACGCGGTGCGTCTGAACGCCGCCGGCGTCGGCATCCAGGTCTTCATCGGCGGCGAGCACGAGACGCGCTCGGTGCATAATATGACGAAGCTCGTCGATGCCGGACTGCGCTCCGGCATTCCGGTCATGGGCATCACCGCGGTCGGCAAGGCCATGGTGCGCGACGCCAAATATTTCCGGCTCGCCTGCCGCATCATCGCCGAGCTCGGCGCGCAATATGTGAAGACCTATTATGTCGACGAGGGCTTCGAGACCGTCACCGCGTCATGCCCGGTGCCGATCGTGATGGCCGGCGGCAAGAAGCTGCCGGAGCTCGACGCGCTGACCATGGCCTATAACGCCGTGCAGCAAGGCGCGTCCGGCGTCGACATGGGCCGCAACATTTTCCAATCCGAAGCGCCCCAGGCCATGATCGCCGCGGTCGGCGCCGTCGTGCACAAGAACATGAAGCCGAAAGACGCTCTCGAGCTGTTCAAGACGCTTAAGGCCAAGGCGCGACGCGAACGCGTCGCATTCCGCTCAGCGGCCGAAGGCCTGACGTCCTAACCGTAAATCCGCGCCGGACCCGCACCGATCAGAAACCACGCGACCGACGCCTGCGGCAATCGCGCCGCCGAGCGCAGCCAGCACTTGCGCGATCCATGACGCGCTGCCGATATCGCTGGTATTTTGGGAGTCGGTATTTTGCGCGCCGGCGTTTGCAGTGGCATCCGGCCATCGCAAAACATCGGAGTGGACATCGGCGCTGGTCGCTCGGCGGCTCGGTCGTTCGCATGGCGGGGCGTATTGGTCGGCGTATGCGGCGGCGGCGTGTCGGCGGCAGATCGATCTCATTGACCTGGTCTGGCGCGGCGATTTGCACCGTCTGGCCGCCGATCAGATCGTGCTCGGCAAGGGTCCAGGTGTCCGGTTGCGCATTGTCGGATGGCGATGCCGGTGCGGCGTCGCTGTGCGGCGAAGCCGAAGCGGAATTTGCCGGCGTCGCGCTTGCGGCCAGCCATGCGTCTAGCGGATGCGGTGCTCTGCGGCGCATCCGCCGCTGTCGGCGTCTTGCGCCGCCGCGATCTTGGCGTGCTTCTTGTCGGCGATTTTCTGACCTGATCTTTTTGCCGGTTGTGCCGGCGCTTTCGGCATGCGCTGGCCGCATGCGCGTGGTCGTGCGATGCTCGTCGCCGACGTATGCGTGCGGCTTCAGCGGCGACAGCGGCTGGCCTGACGGCTCGGCGCTCGTCGGTCTGCGCGGCCTGCGCCGCTTTGCCGCCAGCGCAACAATATTCTGCCGTGGCCGCCGCCGCAGCGACGATGCGAATACGCAGCATTGCGTCCTCCGTTACTGCGGCAGGATGACGCCCCGGACGCATCGAGCACAGGCCGCGTGACCTCACGGTGACGCAATTGCGGATTTTTTGGCGCAAACGGCGGACGAAAAACGGCGGTGTTGCCCCCGCCGCCATTTTTTCAGAGCATGATCCCGCAAAGTGGGAACCGGTTTTCGGATCTCGCAAACGAAAATCCAGTTCGCCGTTCCGTCGACCCGCGCTATTCGACGCTGACGCCGCTGGCCTTGATCGGCACCGCCCACTTCTCGATCTCGCTCTTGACGAGCTCGCCGAGATATTGCGGCGTCGCTTCGCTCGTCGGAGACGATCTCGGCGCCGAGCCCGGTCAGCCGGTCGCGCACCGCTGGCGTGTGCATCGCCTCGAGCGCGGCATCGTGCAGTTTCTTCACGATCGGCCGCCGGCGCGTTCTTCGGCAGGAAGATCGCGTTCCAGGTATAGGCGACGAGGTCGGGCGTGCCTTGTTCGGCCGCGGTCGGCACGTTCGGGCAGCGCCGGCGAGCGCTTGGTGTCGAGCATGGCGATGCCTTTCACCGGCGCCGCCGTCGATCGGCGGCTTTGCGGTGGTGATCACGTCGCACAGATAATCGATGCGGCCGCCTTCGAGGTCCTGCAGCGCCGGCGCCGGTGCCGCGATAGGGCACGTGAGTGACATTGACGCCGATGCATGTAGTTCAGCAGCACGCAGCCGAGATGCGTCGCCGAGCCGGCGCCGGCCGAGCCGAACTGCATCTTCGCCTGGTTCTCCTTGGCGTAGGCGACGAATTCCTTGAAATTGTTGACCGGCAGATCCTTGCGCGTCTCGAGCACCAGCGGCACGTTGGCGATCAGGATCGACCGGCGTGAAATCGGTCACGGCGTTGTAGAGCGGATGCTTGTAAAGCGTCTGGCCCTGGGCGTGGGTGCCGACGGTGCCGAGCACGAACTGATAGCCGTCGGGCGCCGCATTGGCGACGCGCGCCGAGCCGGTCATGCCGCCGGCGCCGCCGACATTCTCGACGATGACGTTCTGGCCGAGCACCTCGCTCATGCGTCCGGCGACGACGCGGCCGAGCACGTCGGTCGGCCCGCCGGCGGCGAACGGAATGACCATGGTCATCGGCCGATCGGGAAATCTCTGCGCCGTGCGCCGGCAGGCGAACGCAAACGCGACCGCGGCGAGGGCGGCAAGCAGTTTCGTCTTCATGAGTCGATTCCTCCGTTTGGTGCAGTGCTGCATTGCTCGTGCGTGCTGTCAACGTCAGCCCGACGCATTCGCCGCATGCTCGGCGGAAAGCGTCAGCCGAGTTCGGTGATCTCTTCGGGGAACTGGTGCAGCCGTTCGCCGGGGCCGTTCGGCGCCGATGAGCTAATTGTCGCAGAACCACGACAGCATGCCGCCGCGGATATAGGTCGGATGCACGACGATGTTCATGTCTACTTCGATGTTCATCGGCTCGTCGTTGCGGATCAGCGGCCGCTCGACCAGATCGTAGCCCTGGCCGTGACAGTGCAGCCGCTTCTCCTCGGGCCGGCCGTTCTTGCGCATGAAGTCGTTATAGGCGGCGAAGATGTCCTTGCACGGCGCGCCGGGCTTGAGCAGGCCGAGATTGATATTTGCGCGCTTCGAGCGCGAAGGCGATACTCGTCCTTGATCTCCTGCGAGGCCTTGCCGACGACGCAGGTGCGGCCGAGCTCGGTGTACATGCCGCCGGGGCCGGAATCCTCGACCAGCAGCGCAACCGCGTCGCCTTCCTGGATGACGCGGTTCTGATAATGGCGCTGGCGAACTGCGCCGGCTTGCCGGGCGGCATCGAGGCGCACAGATAGATGCCGTTCTCGCTGCCGTGGCGCTGGCTGTAGCACTGCGCGATGGCGGCGATGTCGCGGTCGCGCATGCCGGGCTCGACCGCCGCGAAGGCCGCGCGCATGGCGCCGTCCTGCATCGCCGGCGCGCGCCGCACGAGTTCCTGCTCCTCGGGGCTCTTGATCACCTTGATGCGGTCGACGAGATCGGAGGCGTCGACGAAGCTTGGTGTTGGAGAAGCGCCCCTTCTGCATGATAGTCGACCATCGCGAACGACATCTGATAGGTGCCGACGAGGCCGATCGTGCCGCCGGCATAAGGCGCAAGCGCCTTGGCCGCGAGTTCGGGATCGTAGGGCGCGGTGTAGTAGCAGGACGAGTAGCTCGGCGTCGTGAACCAGTGCTTGACGCCGCGGCGCATGCCGTCGCTCTTGCCGTCGAGTTGCGTTGACGCCGCCGAACGGGCCCTGGCTCACCATGGTCATGAGGTCGTCGCGCGGAAACACGACCGTCAGCGGATAGCCGTTGGTCGCCGGCAGGTCGGTGAAATATTTGACGTAGCCGCCCATGTGGTCGTTGTTGTTCTGCATCAGCAGCACGTCGATCTTGTCGCGCTCCATGGCGGCGCGCACCGCGGCCCAGCGGCGTTCCAGCTCGGCGGTCGAGATCGGCGTCTGCAGGCGTTCGGAAAGCTGTTCCATATTTCATACTCCTACTAGTGCGGCACGACGTTGATCATGCCGCCGATGTCGCCGGTGAGGAAGCAGCTGCATGTTGGTTTCGACGGTCGGCAATGCGTGGTCGATATAGACGTCGCAGAAGCCGCCCTGATGCGTGGTGATGATGACATTGTCCATCGCCCAGAACGGATGATCGGCGCGGCAGCGGCTCCTCGTTGAACACGTCGAGCGCCGCGCCGGCGATGCGGCCGCTCCTTCAGCGCCTCGACCAAAGCCGCTTCGTCGACGACGCCGCCGCGCGCGAGATTGATGAGAAAGCTCGTCGGCTTCATCGCGGCGAATACCTTCGCGTCGACGCTGTTGCGGGTCTTTTCGGTCAGCGGCGTCAGCAGCACGAAGAAATCGAATTCGCCGGCGACCTTGGCAAGCTCGTCGCTGGCGATCGCATGCGGTCGAAGCCGGCGACGTCCGCGGCGCCGAGCTTATGCCGACGACGCGCATGCCGAACGCCTTGCATTTCGGCGCCAGCGCCTCGGCGATGGCGCCGATGCCGAAAATCCCGACGGTCTTGTTGTGCAGAAGCTGCGCCGGAAAGCGCACCATTGCCGCTTGTCCTGCAGCCGCACCGCGCGCGGCATGTCGCGCGCCAGCGCCAGCATCGCGCCATGGCGGCCTCCGAGACCGGCGGTCCGTGGATGCCGTGGACGTTGGTGACGATGACGTCCTTGCGCAGCGCAGGCCGGTCGATGAGATTGTCGACGCCGGTGCCCAGCGCCTGCACCCATTTCAGCTTGGTGGCGGCCCGCAGCACGTTGTCGGACAGCATCGGCGCGAAGGTCAGAAGCGTGTCGGCCGTGCGCGATATAGGGCCCGACCTTGGAATGATGATCGACCAGGTCGATTTAAGCTCGGGAAACGTCGCCTTGAGGCGGTCGCGGTACTGGTTGCGGATCGTTCCGGGTCAACGTCAGGAGAATGAGCAGATTGGTCATGCAGCTGAGGATCGTGGTCGTAGCCGGGCGGGCAGGGCGCACAGGTCATGTCGCAAACCGACGAGCGTCACGGGCAGGTTGCGCAAGCCTTATATCTTCTTGGCCGGAGCGCCGCCAGTGCGGTGTCGCGCACCCGTGGGCGGTCGGCTAAATTGGTGCCGCTGCGGGCTGGCTAATCCCAACGCGCTGTGGCAGTACTCAGGAGCACACAATGCCTATCGACTGTCGGCGGTGAACTGGCTTTTCGTCGCGTTGATGGCGGCGTTCGCGTTCGTTGCCGCGATCGCTCGGCAAGCCTCATTTCATTCAGGAACCGCTTCGTCGGCGCGCATCATCGCCGGCCATCCTGTTCGCCGCCATGTTCGTGGCCTGGAATTACTATCCGCATCGCCAGATCCAGCTTGCCGATCGTCAACGACCATACTCCTGATCCGCCGAGGCGGTTGACCGTTTCCGCCGGTCCGGTTATGCGTAGTGTGAGACATCGCCGGGAGAAATGGAGCGGTCATGAACAAGGTCTATGCGGACGCGCGGTCCGCGTTGGCCGGGTTGCTGAAGGATGGCATGACCATCATGGCCGGCGGTTTCGGCCTGTGCGGCATTCCGGAGACCTTGATCCTTGCGATCCGCGATTCCGGCGTGAAGAACCTGACCGTCGTCTCCAATAATTGCGGGATCGACGGCGCCGGGCTCGGCATTCTGCTCGACACCCGCCAGATCAAGAAAATGATCTCCTCCTATGTCGGGGAGAACAAGACCTTCATGCAGCAGTATCTCGCCGGCGAGCTCGAGATCGAGTTCAATCCGCAAGGCACGCTGGCCGAGCGCATCCGCGCCGGCGGCGCCGGGATCCCGGCGTTCTTCACCAAGACCGGCGTCGGCACCAAGATCGCCGAAGGCAAGGACGAGCGCGAGTTCGACGGCGAGCGCTACATCATGGAGCGCGGCCTCGTCGCCGATCTTTCGATCGTGCATGCCTACAAGGGCGACACCGAAGGCAACCTCGTCTATCGCAAGACCGCGCGCAATTTTAATCCGCCGATGGCGACCGCCGGCAAAGTCACCGTCGCCGAGGTCGAGCATCTGGTGAAGCCCGGCGACATCAATCCCGACCACATCATCACGCCGGGAATCTACGTGCAGCGTATCGTTCACGTGCCGAATGCGACCAAGCACATCGAGCAGCGCACCGTGCGCAAGCGAGCTTGAGGAGGAAACGAGTCTATGCCCTGGACCCGCGATCAGATGGCGGAGCGCGCCGCCAAGGAATTGCAGGACGGCTTCTACGTCAATCTCGGCATCGGCATTCCGACGCTGGTGTCGAATTACATTCCGGACGGCATGAGCGTGCAGTTGCAGTCCGAGAACGGCATGCTCGGCACCGGCCCGTTCCCGTTCGAAGGCGAGGAAGACGCCGATCTGATCAATGCCGGCAAGCAGACCGTCACCGAACTGCCGACCACGAGCTATTTCAACTCGGCGGATTCGTTCGCCATGATCCGCGGCGGCCACATCAATATCGCCATCCTCGGCGCCATGCAGGTGGCGGAGAACGGCGACCTCGCCAATTGGATGATCCCCGGCAAAGTGGTCAAGGGCATGGGCGGCGCCATGGACCTCGTCGGCGGCGTCAAGAAAGTCGTCGTGGTCATGGAGCATTCCGCCAAGGGCGAATCCAAGCTCCTGAGCAAGCTGCACGCTGCCGCTGACCGGCGCCGGAGTCGTCGACATGGTGATCACCGATCTCGGCGTGTTCACGTCGACCGCGCAGGCGGCGGGCTGACGCTGGTCGAGCTCGCGCCCGACGTCACGCTCGATGACATCAAGTCGAAGACCGAGGCGAGCTTCAAGGTCGCCAATACGCTCAAGCAGTAATGTAGCCTGGGTTGAGCGCAGCGAAACCCGGGGCGGCGTTCGGGTTTGTCGATCGTTTCCGGATTTCGCTCCGCTCCGTCCGGGCTACCTTCAATCTGCGCTGACCGCGATCCCGATCGCGCCGGCCGGCACGCCGCTGAGTTCGAGCGTCAGCGGTTGCGCCAAGAGATCGAACTTCACGCTTTTGCGGACGCCGTCGCAGCCCAGGGCGCCGGAAAAGGCCGCCGATTTCACGGTGTGACCGTCCTGCACGACGTCGATCCAGCCCTCGGACGACAAGGTGATCTTGTAAGTGCCGGCCCGTGGCGGCGCGGCAATCTGAAGAAAGCCGGCGAAGCTCGTCGGCGACTTCGGCGCGCGTTCCGGTGCCACCGGGAGTTTGGCGTCCGCGAAGGGCGCGAGCGCCACGCTCGTCGCCCATGGAATGGGCCATGTGACGCTGGCGCCCGAGGCGACCTTGGGCAAATCCGTGCCGGTGAGTGTGGCGCGTTCCTTGTCGAGCGGCCATTTGAATTTATCGCAGCCGACCGGCTCCTGCGCGAAGCAGGGGCCGGCGACGGCGAAAGCCGACAACGCAATGACTGCGAATTTCACGCTGCTGTCCTCTCTGTTTCCTCGAGCATGATCCGGAAAAGTGGAAACCGGTTTTCCGAAAAGATCATGCTCCATCAAAATGCTAGAGCGACAATCGATGAAACGATTTCGCTCTAGTCGACGGCGATCATGACATCGGACGCCTTGATGACCGCGGTGGCCTTGGCGCCAGCTTTGAGCCCAAGCTCGTCGACCGCCTCGTTGGTGATCGAAGCCGTGATGATTCGGCCAGGAGCGATTTCAAGGCGGACATGCGCCGTGGTCGCGCCCTTCTTAACTTCGACGATCTGACCGGCGATCTGATTGCGTGCGCTGATTCTCATGACGTTCCTTCAATGCTCCAGACGGCGCGGCGCCGCTGCGCGAAGTATCGTTGGGATGATGAAAAATCCGGAAGCGTGCGTTCCGGAAACACACGATGCGCTTACGGCGCATCGGTACGGCTCGCATCCTAGCGAACCTCGACGGCTGGTCCAAGGTTCAATCAGCCGGAACAGGAGACAGCGTGTTATTCGCTCTCGCGTGCGACTTTTTCGAGGATCGGCCGCCAGATGCTTTGCTGCGCTTGGGTGAATGCCGTGGTCTCCTCCGGCGTCATATAGCGGGTGAAGGCGCCGTTCGCAGCGAACTTCGCGGCAGTCTCTTTATCTTCCACCGCGCGGCGCAGATCGGCATGGACCTTGCGGATGATGACGTCCGGCGTGCCGGTCGGCGCCAGCAGCACGTTCCAGGCGCCGACAAAAAAGTCGGGCAGCGTTTCGGCGACCGTCGGCAGGCTATCCATCCCCGGCAAGCGCTGCGTCGAGGTCGATGCCAGCATTTTCACCAGGCCGCCCTGCGTGGCGCCGGCGAGGCCGGCATAGGCATCGAGCACGAGGTCGACGCGATCGGCGACGACGTCGCCCATCGCTTGCGCAGGTCCCCCGGCATAGGGCACGAGCCGCAGCTTCACCGCGGCGCGCTCCTGCAACAGCTCCATCGTCAGATGCGTGAGCCGTCCGCGCCCGGTCGAAGCATAAGATAATTCGTTCGGCTTCTCCTTGGCGCGGGCAATCAGGTCGGCGATCGAATTGATGCCGGACTTCGGCGAAGCGGCGATGAAGATCGGTTGCTGCAAGACAAAGCCGATGGTCGCGAAGTCGCGCGGCAGTTCGACCGGCAGATTCGGCGCTACGCCCGGACCGCCCGGCAGCGCCAGGAACACCGAGGTTGCCGGCATGTAAAGTGTGAATCCATCGGGCGCCGCTTGCGAAGCGACGCGGGCCGAAATTGCGCCGCCCGCCCCGGGCTGATTGAGGATGATGACCTGCTGGTTCCAGATTTCGCCGAGTTTGTCGGCGAGGATTCTCGCCGTCGCGTCGTTCGCGCTGCCCACGGCCGAATCCACCACAATGCGGATCGGCTTGTTCGGATAGTCCGATTGCGCCAGTGCTTGGCGCGGCCAAATGCTCGACGACAACGGCGCGAAGCTTGCCAGCATGCCGAGCTTCAGCAGTTCGCGTCTCTTCATGGCGCTCTCCCTTGAATCATTCTGCCGGCGTCAGTCTATGCTGTTTGCTGCATACGAGCTTTGCCTTCGGCCATCGTAACAGGAAATGACAGCGGCGGCATTTGCGGTTATGGCTTCTGCGGCTAAGGCTTGGCCCGAAATTCAGCCGGGAGGGCGCCGCGCCACAAAGAGCGCTGCGGAAGTTGCACCGCATGAACGACGAGCGCCACGCAATCGCCGCGGCGAACGAAGGGACAATCGGCGAATCCGGCAGCGCCCCTCGCATCGAGGCGCCTGATGTTGCGCCCGCGGTATCGCCGATTGGCGCCGGTCCGGGCGCGCTGACGCATCGGGACATCACGCATCGGGACAAACGGCTGATCGTCATCTGCATGATGCTGCCGGTGTTTCTCGGCTCGGTCGATCAGTCGATCCTGGCGAGCGCGCTGCCGACCATCGGCCGGAGCCTCGGCGAAGTGCACAATCTGCCCTGGCTGATCACGGCGTTTCTCATCGCTTCGACCGCACTGACGCCGCTCTACGGCAAATTCGCCGACATCCATGGCCGCCGCTCGGCGATGCTGATCGGGCTTTTCGTTTACATGACGGGTTCGCTCGTCTGCGCCGCGTCGCCCAATATGCTGATGCTGATCGCCGGCCGCGTCGTGCAAGGCTGCGGCGCCGGCGGGCTGACTGTCACCGCCAACATGGTGCTCGGCGATATCGCGACGCCAAAAGACCGCGGCAAGTACTACATGTATTTCTCGATCGCATTCACAAGTGCGGGCGCCAGCGGGCCGGCGCTCGGCGGCTTTATCTCCGAGCATTTGTCTTGGCCGGTGATCTTCCTGTGGAGTTTTCCGCTCTGCGTGTTGGCGATCGTCATCGCTCTGACGGTGCTGCGGCGATTGCCGCGCTTTGAGCGGCCGCATCGGCTCGACATCGCCGGCGCGTTTCTGGTGATGGCGGCGAGCTCGACTTTCATGCTGGCGCTCAATCTCGGCGGTGTGCGCTATCCGTGGCTGTCGTCGCCGGTTTTGACGCTGCTCGGCTGCGCCTTCGTTCTTGGTATTGGATTTGTCATGCGCCTTCTCACCGCCGCCGAGCCGCTCATTCCCATCGGCATCCTGTCCGATCCCGCGGCGCGGCTCACCATTGCGGCGCACTCGTTCGGCTGGGGCGCCATGGTGAGCCTCACTGTCTTTCTGCCGATGTACCTGCAAAGCGCGCTCGGCTGGTCGCCGACGTCGGCGGGCTTAAGCCTGATGATCCTGATGGTGACGCTCAATGCCAGCGCGGGATTGTCGAGCCAGCTTCTCGGCCGGGTTCAGCGCTACAAGATCTTGCCGCTGTGCTGTCTTCTCGTCGGCATCGGCGCCGTCGCCGTGCTCGCATTCTCCGCCGGCAGCATGACGACGCGGAAATTCGAGATCATCTTGTTCCTGATCGGTGTCGGTTGGGGTCCGACCGCCCCATTGACCCAAGTTGCGCTGCAAAACACCGTGCCGAGTCACGATCTGGGCGCGGCGCTCGGCACCATGAATTTCGCCCGCACGCTTATCGCCACGATCCTCATCGCCATATTCGGCGCGATCATCCTGGCGAAAGCGCCGGTCGGGGCATCGCCGGGTTCGCTCAGTCTCAGCCATAGTTTCTTGGGCACGGCATCGGTCGAGACCTTCGCAACGGTATTCCTGGCCGCGGCCGCCACGTTGGGCCTGGCCTTTTTGTCGATCGTTCTCCTTGAGGAAAAACCGCTCGGCGATGCGCAGCCGGGGTCGCGCCGGTAGCCGGCCAAGGCTTGTGCGAGAAAAGGCTCAGGAAAAACCTTGTGGCCAAAAGCATGCACCCACGCATGCGTCCAAAGCTTGGCTGACCTTACCGGAAGCTTACCGGGAGCTTGCATCATGGGGCCAAACAGGGGCAATTTGGCTCCTTGGAGGCAAGGCCATTGCAGGGTCTATGGCCTAAGTCTATGAGAAGACGAAATAATTCCTCAAGTTCCAGGCGCTATGTCCCAGCCTCATAATTCCTCACAGGCAATTGAACCTCCGTGTCACAAACCGCGACCAATTCCATGAGTCGGCCCTAGGGCGATGCAAGCACCGGCAGACGAAGCGCTGATCGGGCGGATCGCACGCGGTGACCGGCTTGCGATGCAGGTGCTGTTCGCGCGGCACCATGTGCGCATCTACCGCTTTGTATTGCGTCTGTTGCGCGACGAAATGGCGGCGGAAGACGTCATTGGCGATGTGTTCCTGGACGTGTGGCGTCAGGCCAGCCGTTTCGAAGGCCGGAGCGCCGTATCGACCTGGCTCATCGCCATCGCAAGGTTCAAGGCGTTGTCGTTATTGCGCAAGCGGCGCGATGACGGGCTCGACGCGGCGACGGCGGAATCGATCGAGGATGCTGCAGATGATCCTGAGCGCGCCGTCACCAAGCGGGACAAAGGCGAAAAACTGCGGAAGTGCCTTTCAAGCCTTTCGCCGGAACACCGGGAGATCATCGATCTCGTCTACTACCACGAGAAATCCGTGGAAGAGGTGGCGCGGATCGTCGGCATCCCGGAGAACACCGTGAAGACGCGCATGTTTTACGCGCGCAAGAAGCTGGGAGAGCTCTGCAGAATGGCAGGAATAGATCGAGGTTGGCCATGACGCTTAGCGAACAGGCGCGCGATCCGCGCCAAAACGACGAACCGACGGATATCGAGGCACTGTTGCCGTGGTATGCGGCCGGCACGCTGCGCCGCCGCGACCGGCAGCGCGTCGAAGAGGCGTTGCGCAAGGATCCCGAGCTCGCGCGGCACGTCGATCTCGTGCGCGAAGAGCTTGTCGAGACCATTCACCTCAACGAAACGCTGGGCGCGCCGACGCCGCGCGCGGCGGACCGGCTGATGGCGGCGATCGATGCCGAGACGACGGCCGCGCGGCAGCGGACGCCCGGTGCGGTGGCCGGCTGGCTGACCGGATTTTTCGCCAATCTGTCGCCGCGCACCATGGCGGTGGCGGCATCGTTCGCCATGCTCGCCATCGCGCTGCAGACGGTGGCGATCGTCGACATTTTCACCCGGCCCCAATCCACCAATCCGCAAGCCGCCAACTCCCAGTTCGGGGCGGAAAAGGGCTTGGTGCTGGCGGAGGGGCAGGGCGCCGAGCGCAAGAACGGCACTTTTGCGATGGTGCGCTTCGCCCGCCAGGCGAGCGCCGGCGAAATCACGAATTTCCTGCAGAACTATCAGGCTGCGTTGGTCGACGGCCCGACCCCCGGCGGGCTCTACCGCGTTCGGGTAGCAATGACCTCGCTCGCCAAAGAGGAACTCGCCCGCATCGTCGCCCGCATGCGGCAGGACCGCGTTGTCGAGACCGCCGAGCCCGGCCAGTAAGGCCGGGCCGCGCCGCTTATTCCATTAGAATTCAACGCTTTCGCCCCCGCGAGACGGGAGCGCCGACGGTAAGCCATTACCGTAAACTATTCTTGGAAAATCAGCTTCTCCCGATCGAACCATTCTGGGGCTCGGGGCGACCAATGTGCGGTGGCGAGATTGAGCTGCCATCGGCGCGCTTCTCCCCCGACGCCAGCGCCGATTTTTAGACCCGCCCGGTCTCGTCCCCACCGGGCGGGTCCCCCGTTTTTCGGTGGCACGGTTTCCCCTGATCCGTTCCCGCAGGTGGCTGCGGCAACGTCGCGCCTAAAGACTAAGATACCTGCCCTTTACGGGCGCGCGGAACATGCGGACAATGTCCGCCGTGGGGGAAATCTGTTGTGCCTGGTGATGCGGTCCTCGAAACCGAAGACCTGACCAAGGATTTTGCCGGTTTCGTTGCAGTGCGTGGGGTCAACCTGCGCGTCGCGCGCGGCTCTATCCACGCCATGATCGGCCCGAACGGCGCCGGCAAGACCACTTGCTTCAATCTGTTGACCAAATTCTTAAGCCCGACGCGCGGCCGCATCATGTTTGACGGCCGCGATATCACGGCGCTCAGGCCGGCGGATGTGGCGCAGCTCGGCTTGGTGCGCTCGTTTCAGATCTCCGCCGTATTCCCGCATCTCACCGTCATCGAGAATGTCCGCATCGCGCTGCAGCGTAAACGCGGCGGCTCGTTCGACTTCTGGCGCTCCAAGAGCGTGTTGCATGCGCTCGACGAGCGCGCCATGTCGCTCATCACCGATGTGGGGCTAGCGCCCTATGCCGCCGCCTTGGCGGTCGAACTGCCTTACGGCCGCAAGCGCGCGCTCGAGATCGCAACGACGCTCGCGCTCGATCCCACCATGCTCCTTCTCGACGAGCCGATGGCGGGCATGGGCCACGAAGACATCAAGCGCATCAGCGATCTCATCAAGTCCGTCGCGTTGACGCGCACCGTGCTGATGGTCGAACACAATCTCAGCGTCGTCGCCGATCTGTGCGACCGTATCACCGTGCTGACGCGCGGCCAGGTGCTGGCGGAAGGCGACTATCAGACAGTGTCGGAAAACCCCGCCGTGCGCGAAGCCTATCTCGGCACAGGACACGCCTAGCCATGCCCGACGCCATGCTCACCGTCAAAGACCTCGAGAGCTGGTACGGCGAGTCGCACATTCTGCATGGCGTCACGTTTCAGGTGCAGCCGGGCGAAGTGGTCACGCTGCTCGGGCGGAACGGCGTCGGCAAGACGACAACCCTGAAATCGATCATGGGCATCGTGCGCCGCCGCACCGGCTCGGTGCGGTTCGAAAGCCGCGAAACGATCGGCCTGCAATCCGATGTGATCGCGCGCTGCGGCATCGCGTTCTGTCCGGAGGAGCGCGGAATCTTCTCGAGCCTCGACGTGCGCGAGAATCTCCTGCTGCCGCCGCAAGTGCGTCCCGGCGGCCTCGACCTCGAGCGCATCTTCACGCTGTTTCCCAACCTGCGCGAGCGGCTCAACAGTCAGGGCACCAAATTGTCGGGCGGCGAGCAGCAAATGCTCGCGATCGGACGCATTCTGCGCACCGGCGCCCGGCTCTTATTGCTCGACGAACCGACCGAAGGCTTGGCGCCTGTCATTATCCAGCAGATCGGGCATACTATCGGCACGCTCAAGGCGCAGGGCTTTACCGTTCTTTTGGTTGAGCAGAATTTCCATTTCGCCGCCGCGGTTGCCGACCGCCACTACGTCATGGAACACGGCCGCATCGTCGACGAATTCTCGACCCCTGAACTAAAGGCCAATATGGATAAACTGCACGACTATCTGGGAGTTTGATATACCGAACCAAAGGGCAAAAAAGCCCGCGCGAAAAGGGAGGTGTGCAATGAGGTTAGGAGCCTATATCGCATTGACGGCCGCCACGCTGATCGCAAGCGCGGCCGAAGCCCAGACCACCAGCGTAAAAATCGGCGTGCTCACCGACATGTCGAGCCTCTATGCCGATGACAACGGCGCCGGCTCCGTCGCGGCCGTGAAAATGGCGGTCGATGATTTCAATCCCGCCGCGCACGATATGAAAGTCGAGATCGTCAGCGCGGACCATCAGAACAAACCCGACATCGGCTCCAACATCGCGCGGCAATGGTTCGACGTCGATCACGTCGACATGATAATCGACGTGCCGAATTCCGGCGTCGCACTCGCCGTGAGCGAAGTGGCGCGCGAGAAGAACAAAGTATTGCTGGTGTCCGGAGCCGCGATCTCGGACCTCACCGGGCCGAAATGCTCGCCCAATACCGTGCATTGGACCTACGACACCTGGATGCTCGCCCACAGCACCGCTGGTGCTTTGGCGAAATCCGGCGGCGACAGCTGGTTTTTCCTCACCGCCGATTATGCGTTCGGCCACGCGCTCGAGCGCGACGCCACCACGGTTGTTCTCGGCAGCGGCGCCAAGGTGCTGGGCAGCGTGAGCCATCCGCTCAACAATCAGGATTTCTCGTCGTTTCTGCTGCAAGCGCAATCGTCGAAGGCCAAGATCATCGGGCTCGCCAATGCCGGCGGCGACACCATCAATACGATCAAGCAAGGCTCCGAATTCGGCATCACCGCCGGCGGGCAGCATTTTGCCGCGCTGCTGTTCTATATCGGCGACGTGGAAGCGCTCGGGCTCAAGGTCGCGCAGGGCTTGGTTCTTACCGAGACGTTTTATTGGGACGCGAACGACTCGACGCGCGCCTGGAGCAAACGCTGGCAGGCCGAGCGGCCGGGTAAGTTCCCCAACATGAATCAAGCCGGCGACTATGCGGCGACGCTGCACTATCTCAAGGCGATTGCCGCGCTCAAAAGCACCGCCGACGGCAAGGCTGAAGTCGCCAAGATGAAGGAGATACCGACCGACGACCCGGTCTTCGGCAAGGGCAGCATTCGCCCCGACGGCCGCAAGATCCATCCCGCCTATCTGTTCCAGGTGAAGTCGCCGGAGGAATCGAAATATGCGGGCGACGACTACAAGCTGATGGCGACAATTCCAGCCGACGAAGCATTCCGTCCGCTCAAGGACGACAATTGCCCGATGCTGACCAGCAACTGAGGCCAGATCAAACAAATACAAGGAGAGATACCAAATGAAAATTGCAGGAGTGCTGTTGGTCGCGGCAACCGTGTTTATCGGCACGGCGGCCCGAGCGGAAGATCTCGCCGTCAAGATCGGCGTGATGAGCGACATGTCGGGGCTTTATGCCGATCTCGGCGGCCCCGGTTCGGTTGCCGCCGCCAAGCTCGCGGTGGAGGATTTCAATCCGGCGGCGCACGGCATGAAGGTCGAGATGGTGACGGGCGACATGCAAAATAAGCCCGACGTCGGCTCGAACCTGGCGCGGCAATGGTTCGATGTCGACCATGTCGACATGATCGTCGACGTGCCGAATTCCGGCGTGGCGCTCGCCGTCAACGAAGTGGCGCGCGAGAAGAACAAGGTGTTCCTGGTCTCCGGCGCTGCGAGCTCCGATCTCACCGGACCGAAATGCTCGCCGGACACCATCCACTGGACTTACGACACCTGGATGCTCGCCAACGGCACCGGCAAGGCGCTGGTGAAGACCGGCGGCGACACCTGGTTCTTCCTCACCGCCGATTATGCCTTCGGCCATGCGCTCGAACGCGACACCACCGCCGTCGTTCTCGCCAATGGCGGCAAGGTCTTGGGCAGCGTCAGCCATCCGCTGAATACCAGCGACTTCTCGTCATTCCTGCTGCAAGCGCAGGCCTCGAAGGCCAAGGTCATCGGGCTCGCCAATGCCGGCGGCGATACCATTAACTCGATCAAGCAGGGCGCCGAATTCGGCATCACCGCGGGTGGCCAGCAATTCGCCGGACTTCTCGTCTTCGTCACCGACGTCAATTCGCTTGGGCTGAAGACGGCGCAAGGCCTGGTTCTGACCGAGACCTTTTACTGGGATCTGAACGACGCGACGCGCGCCTGGACCAAGCGCTGGCAGGCGCAAATGCCGGGTAAATTCCCCAGCATGGTGCAGGCCGGCGTGTACTCGGCCGTGACGCATTACCTCAAGGCGGTCGCAGCGCTCAAGAGCGCCGCCGACGGCAAGACCGTGGTCGCCAAAATGAAGGAAATACCGACCGACGATCCGCTGTTCGGCAAGGGCTATGTTCGCGCCGACGGGCGCAATATCCACCCGGCTTATCTCTTCGAAGTGAAGAAGCCCGAAGAATCGAAATATGCCGGTGACTATTACAAGCTGCGGGCCACGATCCCCGCGGAGGAAGCGTTCCGTCCGTTGAAGGATGGCAATTGCCCGCTCGTTACCAACTAAGGTAACGCGCCTCTCCCCGCGCCGGGCGGGGAGAGGCGAACCGGGCAAATTTCCATGTTCGAAATCTTCGGCATCCCTTCGCAAGCTTTGTTCGGTCAGCTCTTGCTCGGCCTGATCAACGGCTCGTTCTACGCGCTCTTAAGCCTCGGGCTCGCCGTCATCTTCGGCATGCTCAACATCATCAATTTCTCGCACGGCGCGCAGTACATGATGGGCGCGTTTGTCGCCTACATCCTGTTGCAATATCTGGGTCTCAATTACTGGGTGGCGCTGGTCGTCGTTCCGATCTTGGTCGGCTTGACCGGCGTCGCGATCGAACGGCTGTTTCTGAAACGGCTGCAAAATCTCGATCACCTCTACGGGCTGATCCTCACCTTCGGTCTGGCGCTGATCATCGAAGGCGTGTTTCGCAACTATTACGGCTCCTCGGGACAGCCTTATGGGATCCCGGATTCGCTGCGCGGCGGCCACAATCTCGGTTTCATGTTCCTGCCGAATTATCGCGCCTGGGTGATCGCCTTTTCGCTGGTTGTGTGTTTCGGCACCTGGTTCGCCATCGAGCGGACGCGGCTCGGCTCCTATCTGCGCGCCGCCACCGAGAACCCGACGCTGGTCCGCGCCTTCGGCATCAATGTGCCGCGGATGGTGACACTGACCTACGGCTTCGGCGTCGGGCTCGCGGCGCTCGCCGGCGTCATGGCGGCGCCGATCTACAATGTGTCGCCGCAGATGGGCTCCGATATCATCATCGTAGTGTTCGCGGTCGTGGTGATCGGCGGCATGGGCTCGATCATGGGCGCGATTCTGACCGGCTTCGCGCTCGGCATCGTCGAAGGCCTGACCAAAGTGTTTTTTCCGGAAGCCTCGAACACCGTGATCTTCGCCATCATGATCATCGTGCTCCTGATCAGGCCGGCCGGCCTGTTCGGACGGAGCATATGATGGCAAGCGCAGCCGACGCCCCGCGCACGCCCGTTCGGCACGACACACCGTGGAGCCTCGCCGTGGCGGGCGCGGCGATGGTGGCCTTCCTGATTGCCGCGCCTTTCGTCCTTTACCCGGTGTTTCTGATGAAGGCGCTGTGCTTTGCGCTGTTTGCCTGCGCCTTCAATCTTTTGATCGGCTATGTCGGCCTGGTCTCCTTCGGCCATGCGCTTTATTTCGGCTGGGCGAGCTACCTTTGCGCTTACGCCGCCAAAAGCTGGGGCCTGCCGCCCGAGCTTGCGCTCTTGATCGGCACCGCGACTGGCGCAGCTTTGGGCGTCATTGCCGGCGTGATCGCCATCCGCCGCCAAGGCATCTATTTCGCCATGATCACGCTGGCTTTGGCGCAGATGATGTATCTCGTCGCCTTGCGCGCGAAACTCACCGGCGGTGAGGACGGCATCCAGGCGGTGCCGCGCGGCCACCTGTTCGGCGTGCTCGATCTCAATGTCGAAATGAACATGTACGCCTTCGTTCTCGTCGTCACGCTCGCCGCGTTCTTTTTGATCTACCGGATCATCGATTCCCCGTTCGGCGAGGTGCTGCGCGCCATCCGCGAGAACGAGCCGCGCGCCATCTCGCTCGGCTACAGCACCGACCGCTATAAGCTCATGGCCTTCGTTCTTTCGGCGACGCTGGCCGGCCTCGCCGGATCGATGAAGGCCCTGGTGTTTCAGCTCGCTTCGCTCACCGACGTACATTGGACCATGTCCGGCGAGGTCGTGCTGATGACACTGGTCGGCGGGCTCGGCACGGTATTCGGGCCGATCGTCGGCGCTTTCCTGATCGTCGCCATGGAGAACTATCTGGCGCCGTTCGGCCAATGGGTGCTGGTGATCCAGGGCGCGATCTTTGTCATCTGCGTTCTGGTGTTCCGCCGCGGCATTGTCGGCGAACTGGCAAACCGGCTGCGGGTGCGGCTGTAAAAGCCGGCAGAATACCGGTTCTGATTTGATTGATCGGCTTGATACTCGAATCAATTTTGCACGCTGTTATCCACAAACTGAAAGTCAAGAACTTGCTCTTGGTGGAATGGCATTCATTTTGATTGCCGAATTACGGCCTGGTCATGAATATGCAAAAACGTCGATTCGACGGGCGCTTTTGGCTTTATCATCATGTCGGGGCGGGGACAGAGTCCGTACGACAGTATCGCGCGCAGATGGCTCGCGCTGATCGAGCGCCGCCAGGAGAATTTCATCGACCTCTGCGATACCGGGCGCTGGCGGCACTACTACAGCAAAGCCGAGTTTCTGGAAGAAATGGGCAAGGTGCTGCGCTTGCGCGATCATTGGGCGGCGCTGGCGGGCCTGCCGCCGCGGAGCGACGATCCGCCGGTTCTCGGCGACGTGCTGACGCCGCATCGCGTGCTGCCTAACCGTTTGGTGCCCCTGAGTTTAAGGTCCGATACGGAGCCGGGCGGCGAAGCCGATTTGCCGCCGGCTAGGCTGCGGGTCAATGAGCTGCCCGTGACGCGTTGGCCGGATTAAGCTCTGGTCGGTTAAGCTTTCGGCCGGACTAGACTTTCGGCCCGCTGCCGCGTTATCCACAGTCTGAACCCAGCCCCGGAGCGAGCGCGCCAGGCTTCATTTGGCGCCACGCTCCTGAATATTTTCCTGAAAATCCCCAACAGTTATGGACCAACAATGTCGAGCGCTTTGTTCTCGCCGATCAAGCTTGCCGATCTCACTTTACCGAACCGCATCGTCGTCGCGCCGATGTGCCAGTACTCTGCCGACGACGGCGTCGCCAATAACTGGCACATGACCCATCTCGGCATGCTGGCGAATTCCGGCGCCGGGCTTCTGGTCATCGAAGCGACGCATGTCGAGCGGCATGGCCGGATTACCCATGGCTGCATGGGGATTTATTCCGATGACTGCGAAGACGCGCTCAAGCGTGTCGTGTTGCATTGCAAGCGCATCGGTCAGGCCAAGCTCGGCATCCAGCTCGCCCATGCCGGGCGCAAGGCGTCTTCGCAACGCCCGTGGGAAGGCGCCAAGGCGCTCGGCCCGAATGAGGATCCCTGGCCGACGATCGCACCGTCGGCGCTGCCGTTCGGCCCCGGCTGGCACACGCCGCGCGCCATGAACGAGGACGACATGGCGCACGTGCGCAAAGCCTTTGTCGATGGCGCAAAGCGCGCGGTACGTGCCGGCTTCGATGCCGTCGAGCTGCATCTGGCGCACGGTTATCTGCTGCACAGCTTCGTCTCGCCGCTGTCCAACAAGCGCAATGACGACTATGGCGGCTCGCTCGCCGGCCGCATGCGCTTTCCGCTCGAAGTCGCGCGCGAGACGCGGGCCGCGATCCCGCGCGGCATTCCGCTCGGCGCCCGCATCACCGGCACCGATTGGCTCGACGGCGGCTTGACCGGCGATGACGCCGTCGCGCTCGCCAAGGCGCTCAAGGAGGCTGGCCTCGATTACGTCGATATTTCGTCTGGCAACATCACGACCGAAAGCCGGTGGCCCACCGATCCCGGCTTCAACGTACCGGTGGCGGAGCGGGTGCGTAAGGAAACGGGCATTGCGGTGCGCACCGTCGGCATGATCGTGAGCGCCAAACAGGCCGAGGCCGTCATCGCCGAGGGCAAGGCCGACATGGTGGCACTGGCGCGGGGCTTCCTCGACGATCCGCATTGGGGCTGGCACGCCGCCCAAACGCTCGGCGCCGAAGTGGCCCGGCCGGTGCAATATGCCCGTTCGGCGCCGCCGCTATGGCCCGGCGCCGCCTTGCGCGGCTGATTAGAGCATGATCCGGAAAAGTGGAAACCGGTTTTCCGAAAAGATCATGCTCCATCAAAAAAATGCTAGAGCGACTGTTGATTCAAACTAAAACAACTTCGCTCTAGGTCGCGCAGCCCGCGGCAAATCCGATGCGGCCGTAACCGGGAAGCTTGATCGCCGGGTGACGTAAGTCTAGTCCGGCAACAAGCCCCAGCACATTGAACTCGAAGCCTTCCACCCAGCCGAGCTTCACGCCCAAAACACCCCAGAGACCGATCTCGATGCCGGTACCGCTATCGGTGAGACCGGCATAGGGCAGGGACCGGTAATCGCGGCCAATGGCATTCGGCGGCAATTGCAGTTGCAATTCCGGCACCGCGCGCAGAACGGCGGCGACGAAAGTATTGCTGTTGGGTCCCGGCCAGATCCGATAGTCGCCGGACCTGCCGTAGCGATAGTGTTGCACCGCCGTCTCGATCTTGGGGATCAGCGCCTGCGCTTGCGCGCCGCTGATATCGGCAACGATCGTCGGCACCGTGTCGAACCAGCGCGCGTCCGCCACCCAATAGTTTGTTTGCACCGGCACTGGCGTCCAGCCAACGACGTCATAGCGCGTCCAGCTCTGGGCGTTGGCGCGCTTGACGACGATCCAGCTATGGGTAGCAAGCACGCCTTTAAGGCCGCCGGCACGGCCCGACATGATGAGGACGCGCGCCGGCGCATAGGTGTTTGCTCGCGGCAACAATCCACTGCTCGACCAATCGGCCTTACGCCAATTCGTCGTGCCGCGATAGAACGCGTAAGCCGACGCACGCGCGACGACGGGAAGGAGAAAAACGGCAAGGAGGATGAGCACGATGATCTTTCGCAACCGTCGGGATGTGGTCAAGGTGGGCTGCATGGGAGTTCGAGCAATAGACAACAATAAATGGTTATCCGGAGGCGATGCAGCAACTGGCGCACGCCTTCCTCGACGATCTGCATCGGGGCCTGGCACGCCGCGCAGACGCTCGGTGCCGACGCGGCCCGGCCGCTGCAATATGCGCGCTCGGCGCCGGCGCTATGGGCCGACGCTGCCTTGCGTGGCTGACACCCGGACTGCGGGATAGCGCGTCGCCAGATATGCGGGCGCTGCGCCGAAATAGTAAGCAAGGCGTAGCCGCCACATCAAAAGCACGGTGCGGAAGACGCCGTGACGCTCCCAGCGCCGGCCGGACGTGACGACCGGCGTGCGGAGGCAAGCCGGCCGGCACAAGGCCTTGAGCCGGTGCGACAGCGCGATGTCTTCCATCAGCGGCAGATCGGGAAAGCCGCCGACTGCCTCGAACGCTTCGCGAGCGACGAAGATCGCCTGATCGCCGCTGGCGATCCCGGTCAATCGCGAGCGCCAATTGATCATGCAGGCGACGACGGCAAGAAGCGGGTGCCGCCCGGCAATGCGCAGATCGAAGCGGCCCCAAGCGCGCGCATCGAGTGCTGCGGCGATCAGGCTGTCGGCATTGTCCGGCAGCACCGTATCGGCGTGAAGAAATAGGAGCGCCTCGCCTGAGCCTAGCGCCGCGCCGGCATTGAGCGGCGCGCCGCGGCCCGATGGTGCGCCATCCGACGGCGCGGCAATGACCCGATCGGCGAGCGGCGCGGCGAGGCCGGGGGTGCCGTCGCCAGATCCGCCATCGACGACGATGATCTCGGCGCCGCGGGCGCGCAATGGCGCAAGCGCCCGCAACGCGCCGGCGATGATCGCTGCCTCATCGAGCACGGGGACGACAATGGTGAGCCGGCGCATGTCGGTGTCCTCGTGGTAGATTGGAAAAGTTCCCGGCGTCGGGTCAAGGCGCGGCCCCTATCTTACAAGGCGGAAGACTGGTAAGACTCCCTTGATATCGACCGCCGCCCGGGGACATGGGGGATCCGGCGGGAGCCTACGCAACATTGTCTTTGTATCAGGCATGGCCTTTAATCTGGCCTGCACGGGGACTCATGCCGTCATCGCGTTCGTGTAATGTCCTGATGATTTACCCGCGTTTCGGGGCGGGGACATTTTGGGCCTTTGGCGCAGCCTGTGAGCTCTTCGGCGCAAAATACCCGACGGCGCCTCTCGGCCTGATCACGGTCGCGGCGCTGTTGCCGCCCGAGTGGACGGTCCGGCTCATCGACCGTAACGCCGAGAATCTGGCCGACAGCGACCTGGAATGGGCCGACCTGGTCATGACCGGCGGCATGCTGCCGCAATATTTCGACACCATCGAAATCATCGATCTGTGCCGGGCCCGCGGCAAGCCGGTGGTCGTCGGCGGGCCGGGCGTGACCTCGGTTCCCGAGCTTTACAGCAAGGCCAACTTCCAGGTGCTCGGCGAAGCCGAGGGCATCATCGACAAGTTCATCGCGGCCTGGGAGGCCGGCGCCGGCGAGGGCGTCTTCGAAGCCGAAAAGTTCACGATCGATGTGACCAAGAGCCCGGTGCCGCGCTTCGACCTCTTGAAGGTCGAGAATTACCTTTACATCGGCGTGCAATTCTCGCGCGGCTGTCCGTTCACCTGCGAGTTCTGCGACATTATCGAGCTCTATGGCCGGGTGCCGCGCGCCAAGACCATCCCGCAGATGCTGCGCGAGTTGCAGACGCTGTACGATCTCGGCTACCGCGGCCATGTCGACTTTGTCGATGACAACCTCATCGGCAACAAGAAGGCGGTCAAGGAATTCCTGCCGCAACTCAAGACCTGGCTCGACCAGCACGACTATGCGTTCGAGTTCACCACCGAGGCATCTCTCAATCTCGCCGACGATGCGGATCTCTTGCGGCTGCTGAACGCAGCCAATTTCATCGGCGTGTTCATGGGCATCGAGAGCCCGGACACCGCGACGCTGGTCGCGATGCGGAAAAAGCAGAACACGCGGCGCAACATTGCCGAGAGCATCCATACGATTTACGCCGCCGGGCTCTACGTGACCGCGGGTTTCATCATCGGCTTCGACAGCGAGCGGGGATCGGTCGCCGACGGTATCGTCGAGCTGATCGAGGAGGCCGCTATTCCGGTCGCGATGGTGGGCCTGCTTTACGCGTTGCCGAACACCCAACTCACGCGCCGGCTCGCCAAGGAAGGCCGGTTGCATCCGGATCTGTTGTTGGATCCCGCAGCCGGCATGGATCAGTGCACGCAAGGCTTGAACTTCGACACCTTGCGGCCGCGGTACGATATTCTTTCCGACTACAAGCAAGTTCTGGAACGCGTGTTCGATCCGGTTGCCTATGCGGGCCGGTTGCAACGCCTGTCGCGTCTGCTCGGCGCCTCCAATCCCAATCGTCAAAAGCGCGCCAACGATTCAAGAAGCAAGCTCGGCGGGCTCGAAGTTGTCCATCGTGTCGTGTCCAGACTGCCGGGCGCTCAGGACATGTTCAGGCGAACGATCATCGATTGCGCGACGAAAAATCCGCAATGGGCCCGGATCATCGTCCTGCTGACGGCTTGCTATCTCCATCTCGGCCCGTTCTCGCGACATGTCATCGGCCAAATCGAACAGCAGCTTGATAGGTTGCAGGATATCGAGCCGGATCTGCGCGCACCGGTCGAGCCGCCCGACGTCGCCGCCACGGCGTAAATTTCGCACGCTGGTCTTGCCTCACTCCCCCGTCTATCGTCGCGAAGCAGCCTTGCTGCGAACATCGCGCTACCGCTCAATAGTCGCCGAGCGTCGCGCTGCAGATTCGCCAATGATGAGACATGAGTAATCCGGTTCTCGTCGAAGTGACGCGGGGATCGCTGGTGGAGAGTAACCACCGCGGCGCTGTTGCCGTTGCCGATGCCGACGGAAAACTGGTGCTGACCATCGGCGACGTGACCAAACCGGTATTCCCGCGTTCGGCGATCAAGGCGTTCCAGGCCCTGCCCTTGGTGGAGCAGGGCGTGGCCGATCGTTATGGCTTTGGCGATGAGGAGCTCGCGCTCGCCTGCGCCTCGCATAGCGGCGAGCCGGCCCACGTCGCTTCCGTCGAGCGCATGCTCGCGGCGGCCGGGCTCGATTTATCGGCATTGCGCTGTGGTGCGCATTGGCCGATGTCGCAGCCGGCGGCTCATGCCCTGGCAAAAACCGGAACGGCGTCGGCGCTGCACAATAATTGCTCCGGCAAACATGCGGGCTTTCTCTGCCTTGCTTGCGCGAAGGGTCTCGATCACGCCGACTACTGGCGGCCGGAGCATCCGGTGCAGCGCGAGGTTCGCGCCGTGATCGAGGATTTCACCGGCGCCGTGCTGTCGCAAGATCGCTGCGCGATCGACGGCTGCTCGGTGCCGACTTGGGCCATTCCGCTCGACAATCTCGCGTTCGGTTTCGCCAAATTCGCCACCGGGCAGGGCCTTGCGCCGGCCCGCGCTGCGACGGCCGCACGGCTGCGTCACGCCTGCGCGCAAAAGCCGTGGCACGTCGCCGGCACCGGCCGCTTCTGCACCGAGGTCATGGCGATCTTCGGCGCGCGCGTCTTTGCGAAAACCGGCGCTGAAGGCGTCTATTGCGGCGCGCTGCCGGACCAAGGTCTCGGTGTCGCGATCAAATGCGACGATGGCGCGGGCCGCGCCGCGCAGGCGATCATGGCCGCGGTGATCGCGCGGTTTCTGCCGACGGACAATGCGGAGCGCGCTCGGCTTGCGCCGCTTATGCAGCCGGTGTTGCGCAACTGGAACGGTTTTGAGGTTGGCACGGTGCGGGTGACCGAGCCGGCGCTGCGCGGCAACGATTAGGAGCGGCTCTCCGCGACAAGCTCGATCAGAATGGCTTCAGCGGCACGAACCAATTGCGCGAGCGAATGATGGCTGTGCTTTCGCGGGCGCCGCGGTCCGACCCTGACCGGTGGAATGTGGACGAACTGAACCAGCGGACGGCCGTCACGGACGCGCTGTAGCGCCTGCCAATAGACATAGTTGCACAGATAGCCTCCGGCGTCGCGCGACAGGCGAGATGGAAAACGACTTCGCGCCGCGCCGAGGAGCCGCATGAACGGCGCGGTGCCTCTGAGCGACGCCGGTGCTGCGGGTGTGATGACACGCTCCTGAGGCTTGCTTCGATCCGTATCGGGAAACAGCAGCGTTACGGCATTGCGCGCCCGCGTCTCGATGCAAAGGTGACGCCGCCGCCCGGCAAGTCCGAACAGCAAAACCACGTCCGGTTTCTCAGCCAGGAGCTTCGGCAAATCGCGATCGACGGCGGCATAGCTGGTCGCGAACACATGGGTGATGCGTTCGATGCCGGCTAAAGCCGGCCGCCGTCGACGAGCGAGCGCCTTGACCAAGAGCGCGCTCGGATTGAATGGCGCGCCCGGAAACGGACCAAAACCGGTCACAAGGACGCGCATCATTGTTTTGCGAGCATTGCGGCGAGCTCTTCGACCGCACTGGCCGGCGCCAGCCGCCCAGCGGCGACCTCGGCTTCGATGCGCGGCAACGCCGCTTTGAGCGCGCGGTCGGATCGCAACGGCTCGAACAGCCGCTCTTCAAGCATGGTCCACATCCATTTGACCTGCTGCTCGCCGCGGCGCGCCGCAAGCTCTCCCGAGGCAGTCAGCTTCCGCCGGTGATCGAGAACGTATGCCCACAGCGCCTCGACGCCATCGTTCTTGAGCGCCGAGCAGGTGACGACCGGCGGCGACCAATTCGGCGAGTGCGGTGAGAGAATATGCAGCGCCGCGCCGTATTCCGCAGCAGCCAGCTTGGCGCGGGCGAGATTGTCGCCGTCGGCCTTGTTGACCGCGATCATGTCGGCGAGCTCGACCACGCCTTTCTTGAGCGCCTGCAATTCGTCGCCGGCGCCGGGCAGCGCCAGCACGAGGAAGAAGTCCGTCATGTCGGCAACCGCGATTTCCGACTGCCCGACGCCGACGGTCTCGACCAGCACCACGTCGTAGCCCGCAGCCTCGCACAACAGCATGGTCTCGCGCGTTCGTGCCGCCACTCCGCCGAGCGTGCCCGAGGACGGGGAGGGGCGGATGAACGCCTTGTCGTCATTGGCAAGTTTCGCCATGCGCGTCTTGTCGGCGAGGATCGAGCCGCCGGTGCGCCGCGACGACGGGTCGACCGCGAGCACCGCGACCTTGTGGCCCCCCCGGGTGAGCATGCCGCCGAGCGCTTCGATCATGGTCGATTTGCCGACGCCCGGCGCGCCGGTAATGCCGACGCGCACGGCCTTCCCGGTGGCCTTCAAGAGCGCTTGCGTGAGCGCAGCGGCGGTGCGGCGGTGATCGGCGCGCTTGCTTTCGATCAGCGTTATGGCGCGCGACAGCACGGTGCGCTCGCCCGAGCGGACGTCGCGGGCGAGACGTTCGATGTCAGGAAGTGAAGCGGGCGGCGTCATGATGTTCCGTGAGCATGGCTCATGTGCATCGAGTCATCTATTTGATTCGATGTTCCTTAACGTCGTGCAAGGAAAGGGTCACGCACGGCGTTCGATTTAGGATAGTGAATTGACAAGGCGAAACCGCCCGATCCCGACCAGAATTCATCGCCGAATGACCCCGATATCGCCGAATTGAGGCCGCATCGGGCGGCTGTCATCAGCGAGTTCATGAACGACGCGGAACGAGGCGTCGTTGCGTCCTCGAACAGGAGACAATCGATGAACTGGGATCAGATTCAAGTCAATTGGACGCGGTTCAAGGGGGAAGTGCGCAACAATTGGGTCAAGCTCACCGATGAGGATATCACCCGCATCGCCGGCCGCCGCTCCGAGCTCGTCGGCCGCCTGCGCGCGCGTTACGGTTTCGCCAAGGCCGAAGCCGAGCGCGAGATCGAGGCCTGGACCAAGGCGCAGCGTCACGCCGCCTGATTACCACTTGTCGGCGTCGCTCTTTGGCCGCGTCGCGCCGAAGAGCGACGCGCCTTAAGCGCCAGATTGGGCCGAAAGGTCGGCGCTGCGTTCACGGCAAAACCGCAAAAGCCCGCGCCGGGAAGCCGAGGCCTTTTTCCACCTTCGGCCAGGTCACGACGATGAGCGCTCCGGTCTCGGGCACCTTGTCGAGATTGGCCATGACCTCGATCTGAAAATGGCCGTGCTGCAGGATGTAGGTCTCCGAATCCATCTTGTCGGTGGTGTCGGTATCCATCGCCTCGTGCCCGGTCGCGGTGACGCCGCGCTGTTCGTAGAGGTATTTGATAGTCTCGAACGACCAGGCCGGAAACGGCTGGCGCTTGAAGCGTTCCGGATTGCTGTCCCAATCCTTGTACATATCGGTGCGCAGCGCCGCGAAGGCGCCCTTCGGCACCCGGCCGTGCTCGTGCTCCCAGGCCTTGAGATCGGCAATCGAAAACGCGTGGTTGGGATCCTTGGCGAGATAGGGCGTGTCGTCGAGCACGACCAAGCGCAAGATCATCTCTTTGAGCGGAATCTGATCCATGGTGATGCCGTTCTCGGCGAAATGCGCCGGCGGATCGACATGCGTGCCGTATTGGCCGACCATTTGATAATAGGTGGCGCGGAATTCGTCCTTCGGGATGGTGTAAGGCTCACCGGTTTTCGGGTCGGCAGCCGGCGAGAATTTGGCTTGGCCGAAGCCCGCCCAGACCGGCGTTTCCGGGCCGAACGCATGGGTGAGGTCGACGAATTCTTTGCCGGCGATGATGCGGTAGGCGCGTTCGAGGTCGGAGGCGTCCCGCGCCGGCGCTGTCGTTGGCGCCACAGTTGCGCCAATCACTGCGCAAATCGCGCCGATCAACAGCAAATGAAGACGGGAATTGGCGGTCATTGGACTTTTCCCTTCTTGGGTCCTTCCAAGGGCGTTGCAGTCGCTCATTTACAGCAGCGCGCGCCGGCGGAACTTCATCGGGGGTCGGGCGCGGGCCGACAGCCGGATTGCTTGCGGGGGCCAAGAGACCCTTACGACTCCGGCAGCGGGATGAATTCCGTGGAGTTGCTCGGCACGATGTCGAAGCGGCCGGCTTTCCAGTCGGCTTTGGCGGCTTCGATACGGTCTTTGCGCGAGGAGACGAAATTCCACCAGATGTGGCGCGGGCCGTCCATCGGCGCGCCGCCGACCAAAATGACGTGCGCGTCGCTCACGGCTTTCACGTCGACACGCTCGCCGGGCTTGAGCACCAGAAGCCGTTCCGGCCCGTGGCGATCGCCGCCGATCTCGATCTCGCCTGCGACGACATAAAGCGCGCGCTCCTCGTGCTCGGGGCCGATCGGCAGGGTCGTACCGGCTTTGAGATGCCCTTGCACAAAAATGGTCTCCCACGTTGTCGCAACCGACGACGTGAGTCCGTGCATCTTTCCGGCAATGACGCGCAACGTCAGGCCGTTGTCGCGCAGTTCAGGAACGTCGGCGGCGGCCGTGTGCGCGAAGGCTGGCGCCATCTCCTCGTCCTTGGCCGGCAGCGCGACCCATAATTGCAAGCCGTGCAGCGGCTCGCCGCCGTCGCGGTGATCGGCCGCGGTGCGCTCGGAATGCACGATGCCGCGGCCCGCGGTCATCAGATTGACCGCGCCCGGCCGGATCGGCAGCGCCGAGCCCAAACTGTCGCGATGCACGATCTCGCCGTCGAACAGATAAGTGACGGTGGAGAGCCCGATATGCGGATGCGGCCGCACATCGACGCCGTCGCCTGAGCGAAACACCGCCGGGCCCATATGATCGAAGAAAATGAACGGCCCGACCATGCGGGCGCGCGCCGAGGGCAGCACGCGATGGACCTGAAAGCCGCCGAGATCGACCGTGCGCGGCACGATGACCTGCGCGATGGCGTCGCTCGAGCTCGCATCGCCGAAAGTCGGGTCCTTGGCCGGGAAAAAGCTCATGACGTAACCTTGCGCGCCGTTGTGAGGCTTTATTCTAAAGGCGGGTGATGCCCGCCGCCATTCACGATTTTGCGCGTGATTGTTTCCCGGCTTTGGCCACCGCGTCGGCGATAAACCGCGGCTGGGCGAAGGAAGCGACATGGACCTCGGGCGTCCAATACATCGTCTTGAAAGCACCCGCCTTGCGATAGCGCTGGGCGATGGTTTTCACCGCATGTTGTCGCAGCCGCTTATCGTCGCTGGCGAATCCCATCCCCATGTGGCCGCCGATATAGACCGGGATCGCGGCGACAAAGCAGCTGGCATCGGCGAACAGTTTTCGGAACTTGGCGATGCTTGAGGTCAGCTCGCGCGCTTGAAAGAACGGCACGCCGTTTTGCGTCACCAAGACGCCGCCTTTGTTCAGGCAGCGCCGGCAGTTGGCGTAGAACTTCGCGCTGAACAGAACTTTTCCCGGTCCCTGCGGGTCTGTGGAGTTGACGATAATGGCGTCGAAGCGGCGGTCAGTTTTGGCGACATATCTCGCGCCGTCGTCGATCACGGATTCAAATCTTTTGTCGGCAAAGACCGGCTTGGTGAATTCGGGAAAGTGCTCCTTGGCGAATTCGACCACTTTCGCGTCGATCTCGACCTGGGTGAGGCGCTTGACCGATCTGTGCTTGAGCACTTCCTCGGCGATGCCGCAATCGCCGCCGCCAACGATGAGCACGTCGCGGGCATGGCCGTGCGCGAACAGCGGCACATGCGCCATCATTTCCTGGTAGATGAATTCGTCTTTCTTCGAGATTTGCGTCGCGCCGTCGAGCATCAGCATTTTGCCGAAAAACGGCTGCTCGAACAGGACAAGGTGCTGGTGCTCGGTCTGCAATTCGTAAAGCACTTTGTCGACTTGGAAGGTCATGCGGAAGCCGAGCGCGTCGAACAGCGTCTCGGCGATCCAGCGTTTTTCGGGCAATTTCTCTCCCATAGGGCCTCCCATAACAAAATGGCCGGGTCAGGCCCGGCCGCTTAAATCGCGATTGCCAGGCCGACGAGCATGATCCGGAAAAGTGGAAGCCGGTTTTCCGAAAAGATCATGCTCGATCAAAATGCCGAGCGCGTTCGCTTTAGCGATCGCGCTATGCCTTTTGGCCGCGGAGCAATTCGTTCACGCCGACGCGCTTGGCCGAAAACGCCTCGCGCAGCACCGGGATGCACTTATCGGGATCGGCCGAGCCGCACATGAAAACGTCGAGCGCGGCATAACCCTGCTCCGGCCAGGTGTGGATCGAGATATGGCTCTCCGCCAGCACCGCGACGCCGGACACGCCGCTCGGCTGGAAGTGATGCAGGTGGATGTGCAGGAGCGTGGCGCTCGCGGCTTCCACGCAGCGCCGCAACGTCGCCTCGATATGCTCGATGTCGTTGAGCCGCGTGGCGCCGTGCAGATCGACGATCAGGTGCACGCCGGCGCAGCGCACGCCGTTGCGAACGGCGAAGTGGTCCTTGGATTGATCTTTGGCTTTATCCTCGGCCTGGAGATCGTCGGCAATATTTTGGCTCTGAAAACCCAAATTCTGAGAGCTTTGGCGATCGTCGTCCGGTGCCGGAGACGCCACTTTCAGTTTGGTCTTCTTGTCTTCCTTTCGGGCGGTACCTGGGATCCCCAAGCCCTTCACCGATCGCAAGAGGGCGTTCTGGCTCATGCCGTCCTCCCCAACCAGATTTAAGAACCCGAGATGCCGGCAACCCGGCGCCACGGAAGCGAAACACGGAAAGCGAAAGCCGCCCGATCAGTCCACGCGAACCGACCAATAGCGGCCAAATCCCCACATAAATACAACCCGTATATAGTCAAGTAGATTCTGCGAGAAAACCTTTAACGCTTCGTCACAATCCGGCGTTCCCGCGCGAAGAGAAAAGAATTCAGGGCGCGCGACACGATGCCGAGCGCCGCGGTCCGCGAACGCGCACTTTGCCGAGACTTGCCGCGAGACTTGCCGCACGACTTGCCGAATGCCGGACGGCCGCTAATCTTGCGCCGACTGACGCAGAACAACATCAATAGGGTGGGAAATGGACGTCTTTGCACGACTACAAAACGCTTCGCGAGCATCGGTGCTGCGCCCCTCGTTTCGCGCCTGCGGCTGCTGCCAAATCGTCGATCGGCCGGCCAATCCGGCGCGCCGCAATTTCCTCGCCGGCGGCATTGCCGCGCTTGGGCTGAGCGCCGCCAATGGGCTGCCGGCCAAGGCGCAGCCGGCGGCGCCGAAAACGCGCATCGACGTCCATCACCATTATCTGCCGCCGGCTCAGGCGGCGGCGATGGCGAAGAACCGTGTCGGCGCGCCGCCGCCGGCCTGGAATCCGCAATTGTCGCTCGCGGACATGGACAAGGCCGGTGTCAGCACCGCAGTCCTTTCGGTCATGCAGCCCGGCGTTTGGTTTGGCGATGTCGAAGCGGCGCGCGCGCTGTCGCGGGACTGTAACGACTACGGCGCGCAACTCCGCAAGGATTATCCCGGCAAGTTCGGCTTGTTCGCCGCCATACCGCTGCCCGACACTGAAGGCAGCCTGCGCGAAATCGAATATGCGCTCGACGTGCTCAAGGCCGACGGCATCGGCCTGTTCACCAGCTACGGCGACAAATATCTCGGCGATCCCGCTTTCGTGCCGGTGTTCGAGGAACTCAATCGCCGCAAGGCCGTGGTCTATACGCATCCGACCGCGCCGGTCTGCTGCACGAGCTTGATCAAGGGGCTGTCGCCAGGCTCCATCGAATTTGCCACTGACACGACGCGCACGATCGCGAGCTTGATGTTCGGCGCCGGCGGCACGGCGTTCCGCTGCCCCGATATCCGTTTCATCTGGTCGCATAGCGGCGGCACGCTGCCGTTTCTGATCGGCCGCCTCGTCCGCGAACAGGTGGTGAAGAAGGATCCGCGTATGCCGGACGGGCCGGTGCCTATCGTGCAGAAATATTTCTACGAGATCGCTCAAGGCAACTTGCCCGGGCAGTTCGCGGCGCTGCTCGATCTCATCCCGGTTTCGCAATTGATGTTCGGTTCGGATTTTCCGTTTCGCGAAGCGATCGAAGCCTCCGACGGCTTTGCCGCTTACAAATTCAGCGATGCCGATCGGGCCTCGATCAATTCCGAAACCGCGCTCAAACTGATGCCGCGCCTCGCCATCTGAGCGACGGGAGTTTGTTGACCGCCGTTCAAGCGACGAACGGCAAGGGGGAGAACGGAAATGCCGCGCATTTTGGGGCTATGGATTGTTTTCGCACTTTCCGCAGGCGTGAATGGCGCGATGGCTGCAGAAACGACAATTGGCGGTGTCTCGATCAATCTTCCGACGCCGGCAGGGTTCTGCGAGTTGTCGGAGAGTAATCCTTCGGACAGTCGTGCGACCGCGATAATTGGTGGAGCGCTGGCCCAGGGAGGCAATAAGCTGCTGGGTATATCCGCTGATTGCCAGCAACTTGCCGACTGGCGCGCAGGTAGACGGCCCTTCCTCGATGACTATGGACAATACCAAACGCAGATCAGTCAAATGGACCAATTGGTGGCCTCGCCCGAGGCGACCATTCATCAGGCTTGCGCGACCTTGCGTGCGAAAGGCAGTGAAATCGTGTCGAGCACCTCACCGGACGCAAAATCGATTATCGAGGGCGCTCTAAAGAGAGTCAAAATGAACAGCATGACTTTCGCAGGGGTCTTCGCCGAAGACCAGACTGCGTGCTACACTGGGCAGATTCAGGATATGCAGACTGCAAACGGCACGCAGAAGACGCAGCTCGTATTGAATGCCATCACGGTCGTAAAAAACAAAAGTATCTTTGCATATCGTATGACGGTTTATACAGGTTCAGATATGCTGAGTGCCCTACTCGCGAAGTTTAAGGACACTGTCGTCGCGCTTTACGCCGCGAATAAATGACCGAGTTGCAGCGTTGCCCAATGCTATTCAGCCATTCATGGCGGCGGCCGGCGCGGCCAACGGCGCGATCGGCTTTTTGACGCGGGCGCGGAAGAAGCTGAGCACGCGCCGGGCGGTGTCGGGCTGCAGTTTGGCGAAGCTCGTCAGCGCCTGGTCGAGGTCCTTGGCCGACATGCCGCGATCGGCGGCGCGCAGCAGCAGGATGGCCTTGGTCGTCGATTGCGACAGGTCGGCGACCTTGGCGAGAATGAGGATGATCTCGGCGCCGGGATCGAGCAGCGCGCGCTCGACCACGTCGATCGGCGTGTCGCACATGATCGACAGCGCAATCGCCGTTTCCTCGAATTTGCGGTCGCGCGCGTATTGATAGACTTCGGCTTCGCCGATCCGGCGGATGCGGTGTTGCCGCTCGACGGTTTCCAGGGCGACGGCAAAATCGGGCGACGCACTGCGCGACTCTTCGCGGATGCCGCTGACGACTTCCGCCACCACGCCTTCGACTTCCGTGGTCGCGCGCGGATTTTCCGCGGACAGGCGCGTGCGCACTTCGGCCGAGGCCTTTTCCAGCAGGACGAGGAAATGCGCGCGGGGAATATCGGGACGCTTGCCCACTGCGGTCGCGAGCACGTCGTCGCCGGCGGAGCGATTGACCAGCATGCGGAAGCCGGCATCGGAAAAGCGCGCGCCGGTATTCCTCACTACCGCATGGACGACGTCGCAATCGCCGCGTTCGACGAGAACATTGGTCACCGATTCACTGAGCGTCCGGCGCTGCGAGATCGCCAAGAGGTGCTTCTGGCTCTTGGTGCCGGCGCTGATCAACAGGTCGCGCTCGTCGAGCCGCTCGGACAACGCCAGCACCGTGCCGGCGACTTCGATATCGTCATCGAAAGCCAGCATATGGATGACGTTCGACGGCGCATTGGCGATCGGCGCCAGCCGCTGCGCCAATTTGGCGCGGGCCTTGGTCTCGATGGCATTGACCAGCCGCGCCATGACGTCGTCAAACACGCCGATCTGTTCTTCGGAATAGCTCTCGGCGTTGGTGACGAAAAGATCGGTGACGCGCGATAGAATATCGACGCGGCGTGGAACGTTCCCCGACGTCAGTGCGGCTTCGAGCTCGTCGAGGAGGGGTAGGCTACGCATGACAACTCCGGACGCCGCAACGCCATTGAATCAACGAGAACAATGCATTGAAATCGATGAATAAAGCCTTTCCTGGCTGGCGCCCGGGGGCGTACGCCGCCGGCCCGACAGGTTAACGCGCTATGAGTTTGGGCGGCCAGGATGCCAACTCGGGCGCCGCGAGGACGCCAACAGGCGCGGCAAAACCCGCATTATGGCGTGCTGGGACGCCGCCGCGGCACCTGCCCGGTGGCATTGGGGCCGGCGAGCAGGGGGCCGGTAAGTATGCCCATCCGGTTTTGCACCTCGGCGGGAACCCGATAGTCGCGGATCACCGGCCGCGGGTCGCGCAGCCCGCAGGATTCGCGCTGGACCATGAAGCACCACAGCGCGTGGCCCGCGTCCTGCACGAGCTTGGCGCGTGCCTTACGACTTTCGGCGGAAGCATGACCGGCCCGCCGGTCGGCGGCCAGGTCTGTAGCTTGGTCTGCAGCCTGGTCCACAGCTTGGCGTTGCGCCTGATCGTATGCAGCCACACGGTCGAATTCGGCGAGCGCGGCCAGCGCCGCCTCGAGCGCGCGGCCCAGCCGGCCGAGCGCCGAAGCCTGTTCCTGCGCGATTTCGTAGTCGAGCGCGACGACGTGCTTTGCACTGCCCGGAGCCGAGCGTAAAGTCATGCCCAACATCATAACAGACAGTTTTGGAAACGCTTACAGTTCGGCAAACGTTGGAGGGAAAATATGCGCCGTCTCGTCATTCTTGCTCTGGGTCTTTTGTCGCTCGTCGCGACCTGTCGCGTGGCTACCGCCGACGACACGCTCAAAGTCGCCGTCCCGCAAAAAGGCGCATGGGACGCGGGCCTCGTCGAACTCGGCCAGCGCGCCGGCATTTTCAAGAAGCACGGACTCGCTCTCGATGTCCTCTACACCTCGGCCGGCCCGGAATTGATCCAGGCGCTGATCGGCGGCAGCATCGATGTTGCCGTCGCCTCGGGCGTGTCGGCTGCGGTCGGCACTTTCGCCAAGGGCGCGCCGATCCGCATTATCTCCAGTGAAATGACCGGAGCGCCGGATCTTTATTGGTACGTTCCCGCCGATTCCCCGATCAAGGCGATTGCCGATTTCAACGGCAAGACGATCGCGTTTTCGGCCGTCGGCTCGTCCAGTCACGCCTCCGTGCTGGCGCTGATCGCGCAATATCATCTCACGGCGAAGCCGCAGCCGACCGGCAATATCGCAGCCACCATCACCCAGACCATGACGGGTCAGGTGGATGTCGGCTTCGGCGCGGCGCCGTTCGGGCTCGACCTGGTCGAGGCCGGCAAGACGCGCATCGTCGCGACCGGCGCCGAGGTCGCGGCGCTGCGCACGCGCGCGGTGCGTGTCAACCTGACCGGCGCGCAGACTTTGGCGAGCAAGCATGACGCCCTCGTGCGTTTCATGCAGGCCTACCGCGAGACCGTCGATTGGATGTATTCCAGTCCCGACGCCTTAAAGATCTACGGCGAATATTCCGGGCTGCCGGATTCGATCGTGCAGCGGGTGGTCAAGCTTGTGCCGAAAGAGGCGCTGCAGACCGAAGAGGTCAAGGACCTCGACGGCGTCATGGCCGACGCCGTGACGCAGAAATTCCTGGCGGCGCCGCTGACGCCGGACCAGGTCAAAGAGCTGGTGCAATATCCGAAATAGGTTCGGGCGCGTTCGTAACTCACGCGTCCAAATCTAACGCGACAAAATCTAACGCGTCCAAGTCACCAGCGTCACGCCGGCCGCGGCGTCGAGATCACGTCGCGGGCCAGGCGTGAGACCGTGGCGCTTAAGCACGTCCTCCGGCGTCGCGTTCGGTCCGGCTTCGGTGAACGGCGGCAGTCCGCCGGGAATTCGCGCATGGGCGGCGCGGGACAGATGAAAGCTGTCGTACTGCGGCAGGAACATGCTGAATATTTCGGGGCCGCCAATGATGGCGATCGTGCCGTCGGTGGCGCCAAGCTCCTGCAATGCCTCTTCGAGCGTCGCGCCGAGCGGATTCCATAACAGCGCGTTCGGATAGGTCGTATCGGGAGCGGTGGCCGCGATCTGGCGGGTGAGCACCAGCCGCTTGCGGCGTGCGGCGCGCGGTCCGCCTTCATACGAGTGCCGGCCATGCACGACGGCGGCGGCATGGTCGAGGCCGTCTTGGAAGAAATGCTGATCGGCGTCGTTCTTGATCGACGCCGGCATCTGGCCTTTGCCGTCGGCGAGCATGCCGTCGGCCGAGACGATGACGTAGCCCTCGATGCGGCGCAAAGCGGGCAAGCCGATGCTAGAAGACGGTCAGATATTTCAACAGCGACAGCACGCCGATGATGATTACGATCACGCGCACGATCTGTTTGGAGCGGCCGTCGAGCGGCAGCCGGTCGACGAGATAGAGGACGAGAATGATGACGAGAAAGGTGATCAGGAGGCTGATGAGGATGGACATGAAAATCCCCGCTTTGAAGTCCGGGAATTGATCCCACCTTTCGGCTGCACGCACAATGTCTTTTAACGGGTGAGGCTGCATCCCGGCGCGATCGGGCCTATAATGGCCGAGTCAATTGCGCCGGCCATTACGGAGGCCAAGATGTCGGAACAGCCGAGCCTGATCATGATTTAATTCCTCGCCTGGGTGGCCGATCGGCCGCGCAATTACGCGCAGGCGATGGAGGCGTGGCGCAGTTCCTGTCCGCGGTTGTCTGTATGGGAGGACGCGATTATCGAGGGCTTGGTTCGGATCGAGAGCAATGCCAATCGTTCAGTCAGGCTGACGCCGCGCGGCAGGGCTGTGCTTGAGGATGCACAGCCGCGCATGGCCGCCAAATCCGAAGCTCGGACCAGTCCCGCAAAGGTCCGCGTCAAGACGCCCGCCATCGCTCACGCCGCCGCGCTCTAGCGGGCGGGCATTGTCTTGCCGCGCCGCGCTGGTCGCGGCGCTATTCCGCCGTAACAAGATCAAGGGAAATGCGCATGAATGGAGTACCGCCGGACGTGCACACCAAGGCGCTGGAATTCGTCCATCAAGGCTCGATCTTCATGCTCATCGTCACCATCGCGCTGCTCGCCTGGGTGGCGTCGGGGGTGGATTTTTCCAATGAAATTCCCCGCGTCGGCGCGATGCTCAGCTTGGCCCTGTCGATCGTCTACGGCGTCGCCTCGCTGGCGCTTATTCCGCTGGTGCAGAGTTGCGCGGCGGCCCGGCCAATCCAATTTCGAGGCCGACGCGCGCTATTCGCTGTTCGGCCGCCGTTCGTTGCGATTGAAGGCGGTGCTGCTGCCGCAATATGTTTTGCTGCTGTTGGGCGTTGGCTTCTACATCGCCGGCATGATCGATTGACAGTTTTTCGGCTCACGTCAGAACCGGTCCGCCCGGCTGCGGCGGAATATCGAAGACATTAAGCACCAGCCCGATCAAGCCGTAGAAGCCGACGCAGCTCACGGCTTCGATCAGGCCGTCGCGGCCGAGGACCGATGTGGCGCGGTCGAACGTTGCAGCGCTCAGCGTTTTCGTCGCCTGCAATTCGGTGACGACGTCATAGATCAGCTTTTCATCGTCGCGCTTGAAGTCCGGACGCTGGCGCGCGCGAATGGCGTCGATTGTCGCGTCCGTCAGTCCGGCCGTGCGGGCGACCGGCTCATGCACCGACCACGCATATTTCACGGAGGCGTCGCGGCACATCAACAGCACGATCAATTCGATCAGGCGCTTTTCGAGTTTCGGCGACACGCGAAAGCAGTTGGCGAGACCATCGGCCGGCTCGGCGATGTCGGGCGTGTGGATCAAGACCGAAAACGGACCGCTTAAGCTGCCGCGCGGGCGCGTGCGCATGATGCTGTCGTAGAGCGCTTGCTGGCGGGCGTTGAGATTTTCTCTTTTGACCTCTTCGATACGAGCCATCTGTGTTGCGAGCCCCGCGGCCCCTCCCTCGACGGTTTGCGATTGCCGTTTCTACGATGCCATGTCTGCAATGCCGTGACGAACAGCAAAAAGCGCGGCACTGGACAGCGTTTTGCTGTCCGGCCGCGCTTTCTGCGTCAGCTTCGGGATATCTTCAGCTCAGCACATTGTACTTCTTGAACCAGCCGATCATGCGGTTCCAGCCATCTTCGGCGGCGTCCTTGCGGTAGCTCGGCCGGTAGTCGGCATGGAAGCCGTGCGGTGCGCCCGGATAGATGTGGAATTCCGCCGTCTTGCCGGCGGCCTTGAGCGCCGCTTCCATGGCCTCGACCTGATCGGGTTTGATGCCGGCGTCTTCGGCGCCGTAGAGCCCGAGCACCGGCTCCTTGACCTCCGGTGCCAGCTCGATCGAGCTCTTCGGCACCGCGTCGCTCTTGTCGACCAGCGTGCCGTAGAAAGCGACGCCGGCTTTCAGATCGGGATTGTGCGTCGAGTAGTGCCACACATTGCGGCCGCCGCGGCAGAAACCCATGATGCCGAGCCGGTTGCCGTTGCCGCCTTGCGATTTCGCCCAGGCGACCGTGGCGTCGAGGTCGGCGAACAGCTGGCTATCGCTCTTGGCATTGACGATCGGAAACAGCTTTGGCAGGTCGTCGATCTTGGTGAGATCGACGCCGCTGCGGAAATAATAGTTGGGCGCCACCGCGAAGGCGCCGAGATGGCCGAGACGGCGGGTGACGTCCTTGATGTATTCGTGCAGGCCGAAAATCTCCATGCAGACGATGACGATCGGTGGGTTCTGCACGCCGGCCGGGCGCGCGTAATAGACCGGCATGTCGCCGCCGGCGACTTTGACCGTGGCCTCGCCGGCGTCAGGCCCGTTGGTGTCGGTCTGGATGACGTCGGCGCGCACCGGACCGGCGGCAAGCGTGTAGCCGGCGGCGGCGGCGGCCGAACTCGTCATGAATCCGCGCCGCGACAGCGGCGGCATGACTTTGGACAGTCCGACAATGTCGGACGGCAGGCTTGGCTTGTTCATGTGACTTCCCCGGGTTGATGGCGCCGGTCGATCAGCGGCGCTAGACGAGCATATGCCGTAATCGGCACCGGCAGATTAACACCGGCGCAAGGCCGCCAAAAGCCATCTGGTTCCATCACATAAACGTGCGACGGGGCGGCAGACGGCGGTTGCTTTGGCTGCCACAAGCGACTATTTGAAATTCAAACCTGCGTTTGAAAAAAGAAACGGGCCCAAAAGCGGGCCATAGCGGACAAGTCATGACGCGACCTTCCGAAGTCACCCGCGACCGCATCATGAAGGCGGCCGAGCGGCTGTTCGCCGAACGCGGTTATGACGGCACCAGCATCCGCGCCATCGTCGCCAAGGCGCGCGTCAATCAGGCCGCCATCAACTATCATTTCGACGGCAAGGACGGGCTTTATCGCGAGGTGCTGCGGGCGGCGTTCCGCGGCATGACCGAGAATCAGCTGGCGCATGCGCAGGATGTGAAGATCTTGTCGCGCGAGGAGGCGCTCGGCGAATTCATCCGCCGGCAGCTGCATCCGCTGATGGCGCGCGACGAATACAGCCGCCACATGCGCATCTTCAATTGGGAAACGGTGCGGCCGACGGCGGTTTTCCGCAGCCTGCGTCAGCGAGGAGGCGGCGCCCTTCATGGGCATGGCGGCCGATCTGGTGCGCCGTTTCATGCCCGACGCCGACCGCCGCACGCTCACCGTCGCTTCGATCTGGCTGATCGGCCAATGCAGCGTGTTCCTGCGCAATCGCGACCAGCTGGCCGAGCCGCCGATCGGGCTCGAAATCGACGATGCCATGGTCGAATGGCTGGCGCAGGTGATCAGCCGCTGGGTTGTGGCCGGCCTTGGCGCCGGCGGTTAGGCAATGGGTCCGGAGCTGCCGCTGAGCGGCGGTGACCCCGAAATCCGGGGAATGCCGCAAAAATTCCTTTTTCCGGGCCAGCCGCCGCCCAGAACGGATGTTTGAAATTCAATCGCCGTTTGAAAAATGGGCGCCTGATGATGCAGCCGAACGGATTGATCCAGGAGGGCAAGGTCATGCAGCGGGATTTGGTCAAAGCGAATGTGACGGCGGGGAAGCCGGCGACGGGAAAGCTGACGGGCAACTAACGGGCAAACGGGCAGGGCGCCGTTGTTGGCGCGTTTCCTCGGCAAGTTCGTCCTCGATATCATGCCGGCGGCGCTGGCGAGCGTGATCGGCGGCTTCCTGTTCACCCAGTATCAGTTCGGCCATACGCGCGCCGCAGCCGACGCTCGAGCAGGTTACCCCCGCTTCAGCCGAGATGATGGCGCTGGTTCGCGACGAGCACGCCATGATCATCGACTATCTCAAGAGCCAGATGGCGGCGGAAAAGTGCCGCGTTGCCGCCGAGGACGCGGACCTGGCGCGCGCGCAGGAAGACTCCAAATTGGCCGACGCCAAGCTGGCCGATACCAAGATCCGCTGCCGCGCCGACGACGGTTGCGCTTGGATGCCAAACCGTGGACAGCCGCTGAGACCAAGCCGGCTGAGACCAAGTCCGTGGCGGATGCCGCGCCGCGCCGCAGCGCTGCGGTCGCCGCGGCGAAGCCGATCTGTGGCATGCCAAACCGGCGTCGCCGCCGCCGTGCCCGTGACTTCAGTGCCTATGCCGGTGCCCGCGCCGCGCGGGCCGATCGTGATTGCGCAGCCTGATCCGAGCCAAGATGCGCCGCGTCGACGATCGGCTGGCGAGCGATCCCGATTCGCTTCTCGCCAAGACGCTCGATCTGAAGGACCATGTCGTCGCCGGCGCCCGCCATGCCGTTTCGGCGATTGGCGACGTGTTCGCGTCCGTCGGCGAGCGCATCGGCGCCGCCGGCTTCGACCGCGGCAATTCAGCTCCGAATAGGGCGTGGTCCGGAAAAGTCAGCCTTCGATGACCGAGGTCAGAGGCTGTGCACGAAAACTGACGGCAAGCCGTGCGACCGCTACGAAATTACCGCTGATCATGGCGAATCGATGCCGTTTGGCAACAGCGGCCAGTTTTCACAGCTTTCCGCGGCTTGCCGGGCCAAAGTTACCGCCGGTAAGCCATATTTGCCGGAACCGGGAACCGGCTGCGGGGCGAGGGGTTCTTAGCGCGGTATGCATCGGACCACTGGTTTATGCAGCACGGGTCCGTATCGCCGGTTCAAGTTCGGAAAGGCCAAGTTGGAAAGCATTGAGCATTTCGAGCAGTCGCCGCGCTTTGTGAGAGAGGATGATGCGTTCGGCCGGGAATTTCAGTTCGGAATGGGGCTATCTCGCCCCGGCGCCGAGCTTCCTGCGCACGGCCCGCGTCGTCCTGGTCGCGACTGCCATCGGCGCCACGGCCGGTGCCGGCGTCGTGCTGTCGCTGGTCGATCATCCGTCGGCCGAAGGCGAGACGACAGCTTCGGCGCGCGGCGCATGCCATCGTCGTGACCAGCGCGCAGGCCGCGCCGATTCAGGCCCGGTAACGCCGCGATCCGCCAGTCGCCGTGACTCCGGTTGCGGCCCTTCGGCCGCGATGACGCCGGCGGCCGATTGCCGCGCCTGTCAGCGGTGACAGCTCCGACGGTTTCGGACGTCAGAATCGCCGCCGCGCACCGCGTGACTGCGGCGGCGCCCGGCACGCCGCAGTCGGATAACACCGGCGCAGCCCGCGACGACCGCAGAGGTCTCACGCGCCGCCGAAGAAGGCCAAGCAAGCGCCCCAGCAGGTGTCGCCACGCCGCGCGATAGCGCCAGCGATTGCACGAGGCTCGTTTCCAATACGCAACCGGTCCGTCGCCGACATTGTCCGATGCCCCGACACCGGCGGATCCGGCCGCGCCCGCGGTGAGCAGAACGACACGACCCTGCGCAGCGTATTAAACAGCCGTCGGGCCGCAGCAGCCGAAGAAGAGCCAATTGCACCACACCGCGAACGCCTCTTGGCGGTCCCGGTATCGGCACAGCGCTGCGGCATCTGTTCAGTGCCCGCGCCGGAACGTCGTATTACCCGCACTGACTTGAGGCGGCCTCTCCAGCGTCCGCAAAAAATCCGGCGTCGCGACTTGAATTTCACGACGGCGTAGCATCGCCGCGCCGGAATAGAGAGAATGTGCGAACGCGGCATACACTGCAGAGGCTCAAACGCTCCATTGTCGTAGCTCCCTGTTGTGCCTTCCCGGGAACTTTCCGATAGTACTGGCCCGATCGTCGGTAAGCCCACGGCTGGTTCTGCGCACTTCTGTGCAGGAGGCTGAGACCGGTCGCAACATTGGAGGAATCCATGCCGGAAGTCGTCGTTTATATTCTGGAAGGCCGCACGCTCGATCAGAAGCGCGGCTCGTCAAAGACATTACCGAAGCCGTGGTGAAAAACGCAGGCACGACGCCCGAACAGGTGACGGTGTCGCTGGTCGAGACCCAAGACATCAAAAGGCCAAAGGCGGCGTGCTGTTCAGCGAAATGACGGCCGCTAATAGTCTGCCATAGCGCGCGCGGAGTGCGTAGGCGCTCGCCGCAACACGATTGCGCGGGCGGGGCGGCGCCCCTCTCCTACGCTGTCGGCAGGGTTGCGCCTGCGGCGTTAAGCCTGCCGCGGTCGTTATCCATGGCTTAAAATTTGTCATGAGTGCGGCTGCACAATATGTGCTTGCTGCATTGCGGTAAATCGCTGATAATGCGGACTCAAAGCGTTAAGGCCGGCAAAGCGGCAGCAAATAGGGGTGCAATAATGACTGACGTATGGGATACGAAGGATGGCCGCCGCCGGGTACGGCGCGATCCGCCCGACGGTCGAGGATGCCGTTTTTGCAGCGCAAGGGCCTCACGGAGACGATATCGACGGCCAGGTCGAGATCGTGATGTCGCTGATGCCCGTCTCGGCCGAAGAGGCGCGAGCGCCATCCTGAAAAACGGTCAGCGGAAGGACAGTCAGCCGCTTTACCATTGCCAGACGCAGCGGCGTGCCGCGCACGGTCGTCGTTGAACGCCGCGCGCCGCGCCGTCCCTTGGTGCGGCCGATGACAACCAGCACCGGCTTCCGGGGTCGAATCTAGCGCGCCGGATCAAACAGGGGGCGGCTATCGCGCCGCGCGAGCCGCTACCACGCGGTGCCAGATAAAGAGCACGACGATGGCGCCGATCATGGCGGTGATCAGTCCGGCGCCCTGATCCGGCCCGTAATGGCCGATCGCCTGGCCGATGAAAGTGGCGAGGAATGCGCCGGCGATCCCGAGCACCGTGGTCAGGATGAAGCCTGAAGGGTTGTTCGGACCCGGTGCGATGAACTTCGCGATAATGCCGGCGATAAAGCCGATGATGACGACCCAGAGTATGCCCATGACAACCCTCCCATGAGTGACAATCCTCGCATGATGTGCGCTCGGATGTCGCACACCGGTGGCCGTAAAAGCCACATAGGCAAGCCGTTTCCCCAGCGCAAGTTCCCAAGCGGATACCTCCCGCTTGCGGTATTGGGTACGGATGCCGGCTTCGATTATACTAGCTTTGACGACGGCTGGGATGTTTTCCGCACGACAGTCTCACGACAAAGAGACCGTTCAATCTGAAACGATTGACGCAATCGCGCAGGATGTTTTGAGGCCGCGATGACCAAGACGATTGAGAAGCCGCGCACCAAGACGCGCACCAAGACGCAGCGCCCGCCGCTCTACAAGGTGATCCTGCTCAACGACGATTACACGCCGCGCGAGTTCGTCGTACAGGTGCTCAAGGCCGTATTCCGCATGAACGAAAGCCAAGCCTATCGCGTGATGTTGACGGCGCATCAGCGCGGCGCCTGCGTCATCGCGGTCTTCACCCGCGACGTCGCCGAAACCAAGGCCAAGGAAGCCACCGAGCTCGGCAAGATGAACGGCTATCCGCTGTTCTTTACCACCGAGCCGGAAGAGTAATCCCCGCCGGCCTTGCTGCCGGCGCTTGCCGCATCCCTTGCCGCATCATTTGCCGCCGCCTTGGATCGACACGCCGTTCGGTCCGAAATTGATCGACATGCCCTGCGGCGGATGGCGATCCTGATAGAGCTGATAGCTCAGCACGGCGACGGCAACCACCAAGGCGCCGATGATGAGATAGAGCATATTGCTGCGCGGCACGGCGATCGCTCCGGTGATCGGATCGGAATCAATGATAGCCGCCGCTGCCGTTCAGGCGAAGCGGGCCGCGGCAATATCATGTTGATAGATGACGCTAGCCTTCGAGCGCCTGGTCCAGCCAGATCCGCAGCTCCGGCGGCACGTCGGGGCGCTTGGAAATCGCGGCGGCGAGTTGCTTGTCGCCGTTGAGCCCGATGACCAGCCTGGCGAAGCCCGCCTCCGACAATTTGGCCTTCGGGTTGTTGATCAGCCGAAACTTGATGTCGCGATTGCCGCGTTTGAGCAGAACGTCGGTGACGCTCTCCCCGATCGCCGCCCGCGCCGCGATCGCCATCAGCATGCGCGCCTCGGCCTTCTCGGCGATGTCGACCAGGTCTTTGTCGCGCAGCGACGGCGACAGCGCGATCACCGGGCCGCTGATGGAGGCGTCGCTGTGGCGGGCGAGCGTGCCGAGAACCTTGGCCGGGCCTTTTTGCACCGGCGCGAGCGTCGCTGCGACTTCGGCGAGCGCCGCCCGATCGCTCTTCTTGATGAGCCGGAACAGGACCTCGTCGAAAACGTCGGTCTGGGCGGTATCGCAGGCTTCGGCACTGCTCAAGAACAAATCGATCATTTGACGCAAAGCGTCACGCCGCCAGGGATCGGGGGCGCGGACCAGCACATGGTCGAGTTCGGTAATCAGCGACTGGGCGGCAGGCGTCATCGTCTTTGAGCTTTTCCTCAGTCTCTAACTTAGTTCCAAATCCCGCCGATCGTAGCGGCTTCGCGGATTCACAGGAAGTGTTGCGGCGCAATTTCCCCAGTTAGCGGACGTGATTTGCGCGCCCTGGTTGTGCCGAACACTGCGCGGTAAATCGCGCGACAACCTAACATCCTACAGGCGTACTTAAGGCTAGCTTAAAGACCGCCATCCAAAACCTCGACAGGCGCAACATTGTGGCATCGTGCTCCCGGCAACGCGCAAGAGGGGCGCGCGCTTAAGCCTTTCGCACCGCCTGCGCAGCCTGGGTGGTAAATTTAGCGACGAGGCCCTTGAAGCCCGAACCCATGACCGTGTTGTGGTTCCAGACGACGACCTGCCGCAACAGCGGCGCCAGGAGCCGCAGCCGCGGTTCCTTCACCGCGACGATCCACTCATAACGCACGCGCGTGCGCTGTCCATCCGGCCAGATCCCCCAGCGTGCAATCCCGCTCAACGCGCCTTCGGCTTGCCCTTTGACGTGCTCGACTTCCCCCTCGATCCGCGTCATCGGCTCGATGCGCGTCGTGCGCATATCGAAAGTGAGCGAATAGGGCAGCGCCGTCCGCCAGGCCATTGTGCGAAAGGTCATGCGCCACACCGCGCCGATGCCGTTCGCGTCGCCGTCGGCGATGCGCTCGACTTTCTTTACCGCGCGCCACCATGACGGCCAGTCGTCGGGCGCGCTCAAAGCTTGCCACACCGCTTCGCGCGGTGAGTTAAAGCTCCAATCGGTGGTGAGATGGAAATCGGTGGCGGCCATCGGCTCACTGGTAGCCCGGATTGTGGTCCGGATTGCGGCGCAAAATCGGAGATGGTGTCGCAGGCATCGCCGCCGTGCCCGGATTGCGGAAATGCGCAATCCGCGCTGCGGCCGCAAGCCTATCCGTGCCGCGCTACTTCACGCCGACCAATTCGACGTCGAAGATCAGCGTCGCATTCGGCGGGATGACGCCGCCGGCGCCGCGTGAGCCATAGGCGAGCTCGGGCGGGATGATCAGCGTGCGCTTGCCGCCGACTTTCATCGAGGCCACGCCTTCGTCCCATCCGGCGATGACGCGATGCTGGCCGATCGGAAACTCGAACGGCGCGCCGCCGTGATCGAGATTGCTGTCGAACTTCGCGCCCTTCTTGCCGTTCTCGTAGAGCCAGCCGGTGTAATTCATCGCACAGGTCTGGCCGGTTTTGGGCGAGGCGCCGGTGCCGACTTTGGTGTCGATGATTTTGAGGCCGGACGGCGTGGTGGTGACGGGCTGGGCGTCGGCCAGTTCGGACATTGCCAAGACTCCTGCGATGACTCCGGTTGTGACGGCGGAAAGCGCGGCAACGACCGCGGCGCGGCGCGATAAAGCTCGCATTCTTGTTCTCTCCTCTGGGTGGCGGCGGGACATTAGCCGAGAAGAGCGGGGCAGGCCATGCCCCGACTATGCCGGAAAAACTCAGATGCACTTGGATGCAAAGAGCGGGCAAGCGTTGATGACAGCCCTATGAACATATTATATCCATAGGTACAAAAGGTAACGATGCCTTATGTCGAAATACAACGCTCTCGGCGACTATCTCGGCGTCAGCGCCGCGACATCGTGCCGATGGCATTCGGCGACATCGAAAGGATCCCGGCACCAAGCTGCCGGCGTCGCGCACAAGCAGCGCCCAGGTGGAGCAATCAATCCGGCAACAGCGTGATGACCAAAATCTGGCTCGATGCCGGCTTCGAAAGCGAGCACGGCGGCAGCCGGCTCGGAGCCGGTGTTCGCCGGGCGCGCACGGCAAAGGGCTGTTGCCGACGCGGCGCAAGCCGGGGGTGAAAAGCCGGAATTCGTCCAGTTTGGGCTTCATGGATAAATGATGGTCTCATCGTCATCCATGCCGGGTCCACAGATCGGTACCTCAGCCCGGGGATACGGAAATGGGCGGATCGGCTCGATGCCGAGTGTGGCCCGCCGAAAAGAGCGCGAGTGAGTACGGCGCCTCTCGACTACGCCACGCCCGCGTGCTCGATCGCGATCGGCGCGCCATTCCCGGCCTTTATGCCTGCGGCAACGACATGGCGTCGCCGATGTCGGGCGCGTATCCAGGGCCGGGCACCACGCTCGGTCCCGGGATGGTCTTTGCCTATCGCGCGGCGATGCACGCCGCCGGCAAGAACCCGCTGGGCTAAGCTTCTGTAGGATGGGTTGAGCGAAGCGAAACTCATCATTGGTGGGACCGATTAGGGAGACGATGATGAAAGCGTTCGTTATTTCGGCCGAGACCCCCAAAGACGAATCCATGGTTTCCGAATATCGAAAGGCAGTTCCAGCTACACTCGAAGCTTTCGGTGGCAAGTTCATCGTGCGTGGCGGTAATCTGAAATTATTGGAAGGGCAATGGCAGCACCCGCGTCTCGTCATAATCGAATTCCCGTCGCGAGAGGCCGCTGAAGGATGGTACAGATCGCCAGAGTATCAGAAGATAATTGGACTTCGACTGAGCAGCACGGTCACAAACCTTATCATCGTTGAAGGTCAGGACTAGACGCCCCGCCGCAGCGAGGATCAGGCCCGAGATATCGGCGCTCATGCAAGCTACGCTCGCTGCAATTGCCGGTGCTATAATGCGATTTCACGAGGGCGCCAAGACACCGTCTCCCTCTAGAGAAGGTACGCCCCATTGTCCGTCGGGGACTGACGAAATGTCGGGTCGGCCTTGGCCTATTTCCCGAGTTTTACGCGAAAGCGAGCGGCGAACGCCGTCGATAAAGCAGCCACAACACGATTGCGCCGTTGACGGCGTTAAAGCCCAGTCCGTTCACGAATGCCGCCCGGTACGAGCCCGAGACATCGAAAATATATCCTGACATCCAGCCGCCGAGTGCCATGCCGAACAAGCTTGCCATCAGTACGATCCCGACGCGCGTGCCGGCTTCTTTGGGCGCAAAATACTCGCGGATGATGAGCGCGTAGCTCGGGATGATCCCGCCCTGAAACAGGCCGAACAGCGCCGAGATCGCATAGAGCGAAAACAGGCCGTCATAGAGCAGGTACATGAACAGCGCGACAGCCTGCAGCGCCGATCCCAGCATCAGCGTGCGCAGACCGCCGATGCGGTCGGCAATGAGGCCCGAGAGGATGCGGCCGAGAACGCCGGACGCCATCATCAGCGACAGCATGTCGGCGCCGCGGGCAACGCCATAGCCGAGGTCGCCGCAATAAGCGACGATGTGAACCTGCGGCATGGACATCGCGACGCAGCAGCAGACCGAGGCAACGGCGAGCAAGGCCTGCAGCATGCCGGGCGAAAGGCCGAGTGTTGCGGGGGAGGTGACCCGGTATCCGCTCGCGCTCTCGCTCGCGACAGGCGGACGCCGGCGCAAAGCGGCCCAGGCGATCAGGAGCATCGCCGCGCCAGCGAACAGGCCGATGCTCAGATGCGTAACGCGCCAGCCGTGTTGCGCGATCGCCTGCTGCACGATCGGCGGCCATATTGCGCCGGCGAAATAATTTCCCGCCGAACACAGCGTCACCGCAAGTCCGCGCCGGCGGACGAACCACTGCGAGATATCGGCCATCAGCGACGGACTGCGCCGATACGGTGTGCGGCGCGAACTCACGATCCGCTCGCGAAGACATCCAATCGCACCCGCCGACAGATCGAGAATTCCGACGATCGCGAGGCTCGCGCCGCCGGCAAAGCCGAATGGCGATTGAAGGGCGGCAGCTGCCACGATTCCATCGGCCCACGCCGAACCGGCCAATGCCGACCGCCGAGCATCGTTGTGCCGAGCCGCAGCCAGGCGCGCGAGATCGATGGTGGAGGCAGATGTGAGTTTTAAATTCTGAGCATTTGCACCAAGGGACATGCACGTAGGCAAAGGTTGCAGTCAATGATGCGCCTGCCGTGGCCGGGCCTTGCCGCGCCGGGGTTCCGCGGCGTATTTCGTTGCTGCTACAACGTAAGTCTGCCGCCGATGACGTCACACGCATTCTTGACCGGATCGAGAAGTCGCGGCGTAATCGCGAGCGCGCACGAGGCACCGGCATGCGTTTCCTGGCCATCTTACTCGCTTGTATCGCAGCCACCGGCTGCTCATCCCTGCACCGCAGGTGGCAAGTTTGCTTGATCCTTACATTGGCCAACCGGTGTCTGTGGTCGTCGACCGTTTCGGGCCGCCATCCAGTCACTACGCTTCCAGCGCGGTAGCGACGACTTACCAGTGGGACAGTTTCGGCGCGGGCCAATCGGGCATGACCGGCTGCCGGGTCTTGGTGGAGGCTTTGCGTGCCCCGCGGGATGCGACGGCCCCATTGGCGACCTTCGGATCTGACCCGATCCAACCCGAAGAGTATTGGAAATGGCGGATCGACAGCTGGTCGTCGTCCGGCTCGGGCTGCCGGTAGCGGGGGTAGGGTGGGTTTCGCAAGAGCTCAACCCATCCTTCGGGCTGCGGGTGTTCCAAAAGACGAAGTCTTTCTGATCGCTAAGGGCTGTATTCGGGTAGATCTATTTGAGGGTCATCTATTATTTTGGATCGCCAAGATCGAAGATTCCGTTTTGGATGAAGCGCCAGTCGGCGTATCTGCACATCGGTTTCAGAAGGGCATTTCAGCTTGCTCGATATCAGATTTTGGTGCCAGTAAGGCGCAATTTTGTGCCTTGATGCAAAGAGTTCAGAAAAGCCCTTCAACGGCCTGCGGTCGCCCCCGAACCTACGGTGAATACCTTCTTGTTTAGCTCCATCCGGCGTCTGAGCTCGCCTTGGATTTCAGCAAAGTAGATCGATGCTTGCCCGCAAGCGATCGTATATCAAACGGCGAGTCAAATCTCTGCTTGAGCGCGGTTTCAATCGAACTTGCTGGTTAAGGGGTTAGACGGCCGCATTAATACCGACAATTTGTTCCCCGCCAAATTCACACTTAAGCCCTGCAAATGATCAGAAATCCTATAGTGCTGGCGTTCAGTTCCTTGGGGATTTTGATAATTTATAGTATTCGGACGAAATCCTGCGCTCGTCAGGAATAGCTGGTAAGATGGAATCAGCTCCGAATACCTAATTTGGTATTCACTTTTTTACGTTTAGCTGGCTCCTTGCGCTGCATCTGTAATTTGTAGCTGTTTGGCGCAGGAATGCCTCAAGCATGCCAAATAAAATCATGGTCCCGCGATCAGGTCAAGTCATCTTAACGCCGAATGGTCACATGACAGCTTACCAAGTCTAATTGGAATGGTGTTGACTGACATGGGCGCTCGCCAATAGTCTACTTTTAATGTCTAGGATTGCGCTCGCAAAGCGAATTGTTAACTTCCACGAAATTGTCAACAATGCCGGGCGTACGTTGACCGTAGCGAATAAAAGGCGACGGCCACGACTAGTAGCGCAATCACGATGTAGATTATGTAGTCGCGGTCACGCATCAATGATGCTCCGTCATCGTGGCGCTACTAGCCGGCCGCTCTTTACGAGCAGCCGGTGGTGCTCCCGCACGTATCGCACTTCAAACACGTGCCGTTGCGCACCAAGGTAAAATTCCCGCACTCGCCGCACATTTCGCCTTCGTAGCCTTTGGCTTTGGCTTCGGCGCGGCGTTCGGCGGCGGCTGCCTTGGCGTAAGCGCGGGCGTCGGCGCGGTGTTCGAGCGCTTGCGCGGGCGAGAGTTTTTGCTCGGGCTCGGCTTTGAGCGCGGTCGCGCCGGCGAGTTCGCCGCGCGCGCCGGAGCCGGCGAACGCGGTCACGTTCGAGACTGTGCCGGCTGATCCGCCCCCGACAGGGGAAGAAGTGGCGTCGCCGCCGCCGCCGTCCATCACTTTGAGACGGTCGGTGCGCGAGCGGGTGAGGCCCTTCGACACGAAGCGGCCTTCGGGCTTGCCTTCCTCGACGCCTTTGCCGAGCGCATCGAAGCCTTCGCCGCTTGGATCGACGTGCGCAAGATCGAAGCGCTCCATGTAGGACACGGCCAGCTCGCGGAACACGTAGTCCAGGATCGACGTCGCGTATTTGATCGTGTCGTTGCCCTGCACCGGGCCCGACGGCTCGAACCGGGTGAAGGTGAAGGCATCGACATATTCGTCGAGCGGCACGCCATATTGCAGGCCGAGCGATACCGCGATGGCGAAGTTGTTGAGGAGCGAGCGGAGCGCCGCGCCTTCCTTGTGCATGTCGATGAAGATCTCGCCGAGCCGGCCGTCGTCATATTCGCCGGTGCGCAGATAGAGCTTGTGGCCGCCGACCACGGCTTTCTGGGTGTAACCCTTGCGCCGGTCGGGCATGCGTTCGCGGCTTCGGATCTCGATGATCCGCTCGACGACTTTCTCCACCACCTTTTCCGACAACGCGGCAGCGCGCGCCGTCGCCGGCTTCTCCAGGAAGGCCTCGATGACGTCGTCTTCTTCGGCGTCGTCGGCGATGAGCTGCGACTGCAGCGGCTGCGACAGTTTTGAGCCGTCGCGATAGAGCGCATTGGCCTTGAGCCCGAGCCGCCAGGACAACAGATACGCCGCCTTGCAGTCATCCACCGTGGCGTCGTTCGGCATGTTGATGGTCTTCGAGATGGCGCCGGAGATGAACGGCTGCGCCGCCGCCAGCATGCGGATGTGGCTTTCCACCGAGAGGAAGCGCTTGCCGGTGCGGCCGCACGGATTGGCGCAGTCGAACACGGCATAGTGCTCGGGTTTGAGATGCGGCGCGCCTTCGACCGTCATGGCGCCGCAGACATGCACGTTCGCGGCTTCGATCTCGCGCTTGGTGAAGCCGAGATGGGCGAGCAGGTCGAAACTGGGCGCCGCCAAATCCTCAGGCTCGACGCCGAGCTCGTCACGCAGAAATTCCGCGCCCAAGGTCCATTTGTTGAAGGCGAACTTGATGTCGAACGCGGTCGGCAGCGCCTTTTCCACTTTCTCGATCGCTTCGGGCGTAAAGCCCTTGGCCTTGAGCGTGGTGTGATTGATCGCCGGCGCAATCTTAAGCGAACCATGGCCCAGCGAACCGTGGCCGACGGCATAGACGATGATCTCGGCGATCTCGCTTTCGCTATAGCCGAGGACGCGCAGAGCTTCCGGCACCGCGCGGTTGATGATCTTGAAATAGCCGCCGCCGGCGAGCTTCTTGAACTTCACCAGCGCGAAGTCGGGCTCGATGCCGGTGGTGTCGCAATCCATGACCAGGCCGATGGTGCCGGTCGGCGCCACCACGCTCGCCTGCGCATTGCGATAGCCGTGCGCCTCGCCGAGCGCGACCGCGCGATCCCAAGCGGTCTTGGCATGCGCGATGAGTTTTTGATCGGGGCAGGCTTTGAGATCGAGCGGCACCGGCGGCGTCGTCACCTGTTCGAAGCCGGTGCGCTCGCCGTAAGCGGCGCGGCGATGATTGCGCATGACGCGGCCCATCGGCTCGCGGTTCTGCGCATAGAGCGGGAACGGGCCGAGCTCGGCCGCCATTTCGGCTGACGTTGCATAAGACACGCCGGTCATGATGGCGGAGAGCGCGCCGCACAGCGCGCGGCCGGCGTCGGAATCGTAGGGAATGCCCGACGACATCAGTAACCCGCCGACATTGGCGTAACCGAGCCCGAGCGTGCGGAAGTCGTAAGACCGCTGCGCGATCTCGCGCGACGGGAATTGCGCCATCAGCACCGAGATTTCGAGCACGATGGTCCACAGCCGCACCGCATGCTCGTAGCCTTCGACGTCATAGAGCTCGCTCTTCAACGTCTGGCCGTTCGCAGCAGCGGGGAGCGCCGGCGTGTGGAACGCGAGCAGGTTCAGCGAGGCGAGATTGCACGCCGTGTCGTCGAGGAACATGTATTCCGAGCACGGATTGGAGGCGACGATCGGGCCGGACGCCGAGCAGGTGTGCCAGTCATTGATCGTGGTGTGGAATTGCAGGCCGGGATCGGCGCTCGCCCAGGCGGCGTGGCCGATCTTTTCCCACAGATCGCGCGCCTTTACGGTCTTGGCGATCTTGCCGGGCTTGGTGCGCCAGAACAGGTCCCAATCGCGATCGGCTTCGACCGCCTTGAGGAACTCGTCGGTGACGCGCACGGTATTGTTGGAGTTCTGGCCGGAGACCGTGAGATAGGCTTCCGAATCCCAATCGGTGTCATAAGTCCGGAAGTCAAAATCGATGTCGGTATAGCCCTGCTTGGCGAACTGGATCGCCCGGCGGATGTAGTTATCCGGCACATGGTTCTTGCGCGCCGCCTTGATCTCGCGGCGGAGCACCGGGTTTTTTTCCGGATCGAAGCAGGAATCGCCGGGGCCTTCGCAATTCACGCAGGCTTTGATGATCGCGCGCAGGTGGCGCTGATTGATCTTCGAGCCGGTGACGAGGTTCGCGACCTTCTGCTCTTCGACCACTTTCCAGTCGATGAAGGTCTCGACGTCGGGATGGTCGGCGTCGAGGATGACCATCTTCGCGGCGCGGCGCGTGGTGCCGCCCGACTTGATGGCGCCCGCGGCGCGGTCGCCGATCTTGAGAAAGCTCATCAGGCCCGACGACCTGCCGCCGCCGGACAGCCGTTCGCCATCGCCGCGCAGTTTCGAGAAATTCGAGCCGGTGCCGGAGCCGTATTTGAACAGCCGCGCCTCGCGCACCCACAGATCCATGATGCCGCCCTCGTTGACGAGGTCGTCGGCGATCGACTGGATGAAGCAGGCATGCGGCTGCGGATGCTCATAGGCGCTTTCCGACGCCTTGAGCTGACCGGTCTGGAAGTCGACGTAGAAATGGCCTTGGCCCGGGCCGTCGATGCCATAGGCCCAATGCAGGCCGGTGTTGAACCATTGCGGCGAATTCGGCGCCACCATCTGCATGGCGAGCATGTAACGGTGCTCGTCGAAGAACGCCTGCGCGTCGGCTTCGGACGAGAAATAGCCGCCCTTAAAGCCCCAATAGGTCCAGGTGCCGGCGAGCCGATCGAAAACCTGCTTGGCGGATGTTTCGCCGACGATGCGCTCGGCTTCCGGCAGCGCGGCAAGCGCTGCTTCATCGGGGACGCTGCGCCACAGCCATGACGGAACGCTGTTCTCCTCGACCTTCTTGAGGCGCGAGGGAACGCCGGCTTTGCGGAAATACTTTTGCGCCAGCACGTCGGAGGCGACTTGCGACCATTGCTCCGGCACTTCGACGTTCTCGGCGTGGAACACGACGGAACCGTCCGGATTGCGGATCTCGCTCGTGGTCAGACGGAACGCGATGTCCGCGTATGGCGATTGTCCCTCTTTGGTGAAGCGCCGTTCAATCCGCATTTTCTGCCCCTTTAAATTTGCATTTTTCTCTACATCGGCGCCCGGCGGATCATCCGCTTAATATAGGACGCCGACAGCTTTCCCGCGACGCGACAGAACACGCTCTGCCGCATCGGCCTCACCCCTGATCTCTGTTTCGCCACCCACGCCGTTCGGCCTTGCGAGCCAAGTTTCTTGCTACGTTTCTTGGCGACCCAATTTCTTGGCGAGCCGCCTTTTGTCTCAGACGTCCGGGCACCCTTCGGGGTCAGCAAATCCCACGCGCTCGCCAGAGGCGGCGCGGAGCATTTCCGCAAGACCCTTTTTTGGGGAGCCCGGCCGACTTCGTTACTCGCGCGCCGAACTTTCGAAAGCTAGGCCAAGCCGGTCGCGCGCGTCAAGACTTAGTATGAAAATCTGAATCAACCACTAAATGTGGGGATTAGCGGGGATGAATTGGGACGGGGAAGCGCAAGTATCAGAGATTCGAAGGGAATCTGGAAGGGCCTCCAGCGCCGGCCGGTGCATTTTGGTGTTGGCAATGTCGTTTCCGACCCGGAATTGGACCTCCAACCGGTCCGTGGAACCTCGCCCTTTACTGGCGCGCTCCCCAAGCCAGAACGCGCGCGTCACGCACCTGTCACGCATTGGCGCGGGTTTGCCCCCGATTCTGAGTGAGAACGCCTTTGAAAATCGGGACTTTCTTGCGGTCGATCCAAGCTGGGTCCTCATAAGGTCATTGAAGCAACTCAGAGAATCGTCTTGTCGTTGTTAGATTGCGGAAACCGCCAAGCTTTCGCGCATCCGCCCTCGCGCAAATCCATTGCGGGGTTGAGACAAAGCGCGCGCCGGAACCGGCTACTTCTCTGTTAACCTTAAAGAAGTCTTACTTTTCCCATGGGCTCAGCCTTGCTTGACGGGGCAGAGGGGTCCGCCAATAACCATTTGTAAATGATTGAGTGTTGGGTACAGCGTGCGATCCGCGCAGGGCGCATTTTTGCGAGCGCTGCCCTGTTGTCCGGCTGCGCGAGTATCCACAACGATCCCATCAATGCCCAGCTGACGGCCGACCCCCGGCAGGTCGAAGCCGAGCTCGGCAGCGACGTCCAAACCAATTACGGCGATATGGTCGTGGCGCTGGCGTTCTCCGGCGGCGGCACGCGCGCGGCGGCTTTCTCCTACGGCGTGCTGCAGGGATTCGATCAGACGCGGGTGCCGACCCGAACCGGCCCGGTATCGCTGCTCGAGCGCCTCGACTTTCTCTCCGGCGTTTCCGGCGGCTCGATCCTTGCCGCCTATTACGGATTGCGCGGACGCGAGGGCTACGCCGATTTCAAGCAGCGGTTTTTGCTGGCGAACGGCGAAGAGTTGCTGCAGACCAATCTCAGCCTCCTCAATATCGCCAAGGGCCTCGAAGGCGGCGTCAACGACGCCTCGGCGTTTCCGGTCTGGCTCGACGCGCATTTGTTCAACCATGCGACGTTCCGCGAGCTGCTCAGCGGGCGCCGGCCGCGCGTATGGATCAATGCCTCGGACGTTTACAATCGCACCGCCTTCATCTTCGCGCCGGTCACGTTCAGCGCATTGTGCAGCGACCTGACAACCTATCCCATCTCCATGGGGGTCGCGGCGTCGGCGGCGGTGCCGGTCGTGTTCGCGCCGATCGTCATCCAGAATTTTCCCGGCGGCTGTCCGATCGGCCTGCCTGACTGGGTGACGCGCGTGCACAACAACCCGAACGCCGCGCCGCTGATCAAGTCCTATGCCGACGCGCTCGAGCGCTACCGCTCGGGCGAGATCAAATACGTTAAACTGCTGGACGGCGGACTGGTCGACAATTACGGGCTTGCCGGCTTCACCATTGCGCGGCTTGCCTCGGCGACGCCCGACGGTCCGCTGGCGCCGCAGGAAGCCGTCAAGCTGCGGCGTTTCTTATTCCTTGTCGTCGATTCCGGTAAGGCGCCGTCGGGAAAGTGGGCGCAGACCATCCCCGGTCCGTCCGGCGTCGATTTGATCATGGCGACATCCGACACCGCGACCGGGTCGGGCGCGATCGGCAGCTATTCGGCTTTCGATGCCACCATGAACGACTGGAAGACGAGCTTGGTGCGCTGGCGTTGCGGATTGTCCGAAGCCGATCGCCGCAAATACGGCGCGCCGCCGGGATGGAATTGCCAGGACGTGCAGTTCTTCATCGGGCGCATCGCGTTCGATCAACTCGGCCCCGAGCGCGAGGCGGCGCTCAACCATGTCGAGACGCGGCTCGTTCTGCCGCCGGATCAAGTCGAGATGCTGATCGCCGCCGGCCGCGATGCGCTCGCCGTCAATCCGAAATTCCGCGCCTTCCTCACCTCGCTCGGCCGCACGCCGCTGCAGCGGCCGCCGCCGCTGCCGCCACGGGCGCCGCCGCCGGGTGGCGCGCCGGTCTCGGCGCTGCCGCGCACCGAGGCCAAAGCGGACTAGTCGTCATTCGCTCGCAATGACGGCACGCCAGATGATGGACCTGCTACATCCATCTTGATTCCGCGTTCGCTTAAGCGTTGAATCCACCCACCGGCCCAAATCGGTAAGCCACAATACCGAGCGGGCGGCGGGAGGAAAATCGATGGACGAGATTCAACGGCGCGCCTTCATGAAGGGCGCGGCTATCGGCACGCTTGCGTTCACGGTGGGCGGCGCCGAAGTGATGCTGACGCCGCGACAGGCGCATGCCCAAAACGTTCCGCTCAAGACGTTGACGCCCGATCAGGCGGCGACGCTCGACGCCATGGGCGAGACGCTGGTGCCCGGCGCCCAAAAAGCAGGCATCACCAATTTCGTCGATCAGCAGCTCTCGATCCCGGCGGAGGAGGCGCTGCTCGAAGCGCGCATCATGAACGTCCGGCCGCCTTATGCGAATTTCTATCGCGCAGCGCTCGGCGCCATCGATGGCGCAAGTGCTGCGAAATTCGACGGCCGCGACTTCGCCAAGCTCACCGCGAGCGAGCAGCACGACTTCGTCGACCTGATGCGCCAGAACAAGCTCGACAACTGGAAAGGCCCCGGCGCGGGCTTTGTCTATTTCCTCTTGCGCACCGACGCCGTCGACGTCGTCTACGGCACCATGGACGGTTATGCCCAACTCGGCGTGCCGTATCAGGCCCACATCGCACCGACGAAGAGCTGGTGAGGAGAGCGCATCATGGCAAGTCAAAATTCGGCCAACGAAAAAGTTGACGTCGTCATTGTCGGCGCGGGCGCCTCGGGCTCGGTCTACGCGTCCGTCCTGGCACAGCAGGGCAAGAAGGTCGTGCTCCTGGAATCGGGGCCCGATTGGCAGCTCACCGACCTGATCAGTTCGGATTTCTGGGGCCGCCGCGTCAAGCCCGCAGGCCCGCCGTTCCTCCTCGAAGGCAAGAATCCTTACGGCTATGTCTATCAGGCCGGCTGGGGCGTCGGCGGCGCGTCGCTGCATTATTTCGCCAATTTCCCGCGCCTGATGCCGAACGACTTCAAGGTCAAGAGCACCTACGGCAAAGGCCTCGACTGGCCGATCGATTATGCCGACATCGCGCCGTACTGGGACAAAGTCGCCGACGATGTCGGCGTCTCCGGCGATGCCAAGGCCGAGGAAATCTGGCGGCCGGCCGGAAAGCCCTATCCGATGCCGCCGATGAAGACCTTTCCCGGCGGCGACGCGTGGAAGAAAGGCTTTGAGGCGAACGGGCTGCGGCTCACGCCCGCCGCCGTCGGCATCAATTCGACCGAATACAAGGGCCGCCCGGCCTGCATCTATGACGGCTGGTGTCATGTCGGCTGTCCGATCGGCGCGCTCGCCAATCCGCTCGTCACTTATCTCGCCGACGCCAAGAAAGCCGGCGCCGAGGTGCGGGCGCATGCGACGGTGACGCGCGTACTCATGAGCGCCGACGGCTCCAAGGCGACCGGCGTCGAATATTACGACGCCAAGAAAGAGAAGCAGGTACAGGAGGCGAGCGTCGTGGTGCTGGCCGCCTGGGCGGCGCAGAACCCGCGCATCATGCTCAACTCCGCCGGCGCCAAGCACGCCAACGGCCTTGCCAATTCAAGCGGGCTGCTCGGCAAATATCTGACCGCGCATTTTGCGTCGGGGACCTCGGCGCTGTTCGACGAGGATATCCAGCCCTATATGGGCACCATCGCCGCGCAGTATTTCTCCTACGACCTCTACGACAAGAATGCGCACAAAGATAAAGGCGCGTTCGGCTCGACCTTCATGGTCGCGGGCTCGGCGCAGCGCTATAGCGCGCTCGGCGGCGTCGCCAATGCCCGCGTCGATCTGTTCGGGGCGGAGCTTGCGGCGTTCATGAAGCGGGCGGCGAAGGGCTATACGCGGCTGAGCGCCTTCGCCGAAGAAATGCCCTCGATCGACAACCGCATCGAGCTGGCAAGCGACAAGGACGAGTTCGGCATGCCGCTCGGCAAGATCACGCACGGCTTCAACGATGACGCCGTCGCTTTGTTCAACGCCAATTTCGACAAGGGCCTGCAAATCGCCAAGGCGACCGGCGCCAAGGAAGTGTGGTCGAACAAGGGGCCGATGCCGACCATCCATCTGATGGGCGGCACCATCATGGGCCACGGCGCAAGCAACTCGGTGACCAACAGTTTCGGCCAGACCCACGAGATCGCCAATCTGTGGGTCGCCGGTCCCGGCATCTTCCCGACCAGCGGCGCGCCGAACCCGACCTACACGATCTTCGCGCTGTCACAGCGCGGGGCGGAGAATCTGGCGGCGAATTTCGGCACGGTGGCGGGTGTAGGCGATCTCTGCAGCAATTGATGAGCGACACGCGCGGGCATGAGATGAGGCGTTAATGGCGCTCATGTCGCATAGCGCTCCAACAATGGATCACTCCGCCGCGGCCTTGGTATGCCCGAGCCGGCGGTTGAGCGCGTGCAACAGTCCTTCGGCGGCCTCGGCGATCACCGTGCCGGGCGGGAAGATCGCCTCGGCGCCGGCTGATTTGAGCGCCGTCGTAATCCTGCGGCGGCACGACGCCGCCGACGACGATCATGATGTCGCCGCGGCCTTGTTTGGTGAGTTCGGCCTTGAGCTCCGGCACCGAGGTCAGATGCGCGGCGGCGAGCGACGAGACGCCGAGAATATGCACGTCGTTCTCGACCGCTTGCCGCGCGGCTTCAGCGGGCGTTGCGAACAGCGCGCCGATATCGACGTCGAAGCCGAGATCGGCGAACGCGCTCGCGATCACTTTCTGGCCGCGGTCGTGGCCGTCCTGGCCGATCTTGGCGACCAGGATGCGCGGCCGGCGCCCTTCATTGTCCTCGAATTCGTTGACGAGCTTTTGCACGCGTTCGACGGCGTCGGTCATGCCGACCTCCCGCTTATAGACGCCGGAGATCGCCTTGATCTCGGCCTGATGGCGACCGAACACTTTTTCCAGCGCCAGTGAAATCTCGCCGACGGTGGCCTTGGCGCGTGCGGCGTCGATCGAGAGCGCCAACAGATTGCCGTTGCCGCCTTCGGCATTGCGGGTGAGCGAATCGAGGGCGTCGGCGAGGATCTTTGGATCGCGCTCGCGCTTGAGGCGAGAGAGCTTGTCGATCTGCAATTGCCGCACCGCCGCATTGTCGACCCTGAGCACGTCGATCGGCTGTTCGTCGCGCGGCCGGTATTTGTTGACGCCGATCACGGCTTGGACGCCGGCATCGATGCGCGCTTGCGTGCGGGCCGCGGCCTCCTCGATGCGCAGCTTCGGCAGGCCGGCCTCGATGGCGCGCGTCATGCCGCCGAGCTCTTCGACCTCCTGGATATGGCCCCACGACTTCGCCGCGAGATCGTGGGTCAGCCGCTCGACATAGAACGAGCCGCCCCAGGGATCGATCATGCGTGTGGTGCCGCTTTCCCGCTGCCAGCACGATCTGCGTATTGCGCGCGATGCGGGCGGAGAAGTCGGTCGGCAAAGCGAGCGCCTCGTCGAGCGCATTGGTGTGCAGCGATTGCGTCGCGCCCTGCGTCGCCGCCATGGCCTCGATGGCGGTGCGCGTGACATTGTTGAACACGTCCTGCGCAGTGAGCGACCAGCCCGATGTTTGGCAATGCGTGCGCAGCGACAGCGAGCGGCCGTCTTTCGGGTTAAACTCTTTCATCAGCTTCGCCCACAAGACGCGCGCGGCGCGGAGCTTGGCGATCTCCATGAAATAATTCATGCCGATGCCGAAGAAGAACGACAGCCGCGGCGCGAAACGGTCGACCGCGAGATTCGCCGCCATCCCGGCGCGGACATATTCGACGCCGTCGGCAAGCGTGTAAGCGAGCTCGAGATCCGCGGTCGCGCCCGCCTCCTGCATGTGATAGCCGGAGATCGAGATCGAATTGAATTTCGGCATATGCGCCGAGGTATAGGAAAAAATATCCGAGATGATGCGCAGCGACGGTTTCGGCGGATAGATATAAGTGTTGCGCACCATGAATTCTTTGAGGATGTCGTTTTGGATCGTGCCGGCGAGCTTTTCCGGCGCCACGCCTTGCTCCTCGGCGGCGACGATATAGAGCGCCAGCACCGGCAGCACGGCGCCGTTCATGGTCATCGACACCGACATCTGATCGAGCGGAATGCCGGCGAACAGCGTGCGCATGTCGTAGATCGAATCGATCGCCACGCCCGCCATGCCGACATCGCCCGACACGCGCGGATGGTCCGAAGTCATAGCCGCGATGGGTGGCGAGATCGAAGGCGATGGAGAGGCCCTTCTGGCCGGCGGCGAGATTGCGCCGGTAGAAGGCGTTGGAATCTTCCGCCGTGGAGAAGCCGGCATATTGCCGGATGGTCCAGGGCTGGGTGACATACATGGTCGGGTAGGGGCCGCGCAGGAACGGCGCGATGCCGGGATAGCTGTCGAGCGCCGCGATCCCGGCAAGATCGGCGGCTGCGTAATTGCCTTTGACCGCAATGCCTTCCGGCGTTTGCCACGGCGCACTGGCGCTGGATGGAGCGACCGGCGCGTCGGCGAAAGCCAGCATTGTAAAGTCCGGGATTTGGCTCATCTGATCACCTGATCCGGCGTCACAATCCTATCACGCAGCGCAGCATAACGCACGGGGAACATCGCAAAGCTCCGCTCCGGCCGCAGTCGGGCCATCGTTCCGGCCATCTCAAACCATGTTTCTCGCCATGCTGGGCGCTCTCGCCTCTGGTGCCACCGCCTTGCACGATCTCCGGCCAATTCGACCGACCGCCAGCGCCGCGGCCCAATGGGCGCCGCTAGTCCCCTTCATTGCTGGAGAAGCGCGCCTCGCCCGCTGGGCGGCGGCACGCCCGGCGACCGCCTTTACCTATGAGTTCGTTCGCTTCGGGGTGAAGCAGGCCTGGGCCTGTCTGTTCGGCGGCTTAATGGTCGCGCTGATCATCGGCACGCATCTGTGGTATCCGCGCGGCGCTATTCTTGCGCGCTACGACTTTTTGTTTCTGATGGCGCTCGCCATCCAGGCCGGCATGCTGGTCTTCAAGCTCGAAAGTTTCGACGAGGCCAAGGTCATCTTCATCTACCACGTCGTCGGCACGCTGATGGAAGTGTTCAAGACCGGCGTCGGCTCGTGGATTTATCCGGAACCGAGCCTCTTTCACGTCGCCGGCGTGCCGCTGTTCTCGGGCTTCATGTATGCCTCGATCGGCAGCTACATCGCGCGCAGCTGGCGGCTGTTCGATTTGCGCTTCACGCACCATCCGCCGCTATGGTCGGTCTATGTTCTGGCGCTTGCGATCTATGTAAATTTCTACACGCACCATTATATGCCCGATCTTCGTCTTGTTTTGTTTGCGGCGGCGGCTCTCTTGTTCGGCCGCACGTCGATCTACTATCGGATCCATCACAACTATCGCCGCATGCCGCTCTTGCTCGGCTTGTTTCTCGTCGCCTTCTTTATTTGGATTGCCGAGAATGTCGGCACCGGAACGAAGACTTGGCTCTATCCGCATCAGACAGCGGCGCAATGGGTCTCGCTCGGCAAGCTCGGCGCCTGGTTTCTGTTGCTGCTGATCAGCTACGCGCTGGTCACGATCGTGAGCCGGCCGCAGCAGCTCGAACAGCGCCAGCGCAAGGCCGAGCTTCAACCGGCCAGTATCTGATAGGCAGCCTGCAGCATCGCCACCATGTCGCAGCCGGCATAGATGAACGCGCCGACGCCGGCGCTTTTCAAGGCGTCCTGTTCGGCCGGCCGGCCGGCGAGATAGAGATATTTCGTCACCGGGGCGAGAATCTTTGCCGCCGCGATCGCTTGCCGCGCGTAGGCTTCATCTGAAGAACATAGGCAGGCGAGTTGCGCGCCCGACGTTTTGAACGCAGCGCTCATCTCTTCGAGGCTCGCAAAGCCATCGTTGGCGACGGCTTCGATGCCGCCGGCTTCGAAAAAACCTTTGGCGAACGTCGCGCGCGCGGTGAAGTCGCCGAGCCGGCCGAGATTGGCGAGAAAGACTTTCGGCCGTGCGCCGGTCTTGGCGAAAATAATGTCGGAGCGGTCGCGCAGGTGCTCGAAAGGCTCGGCCAGCCGCACGCGCGGCAACGGCGCAGCCGACACCGCGCTCGCAACGACCACGCTGTCTTTCTTCGGTGCCGATGGCGGGACTTTAAGAACGGCCGGCATGGCCTCGTGAACGTCCGGATAAGCGTTCGTGCCGGTCAGCGTGTCCTTGCCACGCGCGGCGGCTTTCTGGCGTTCCGCAAGGACAGTGGCGGCGCTTTTCTGCACCAATCCGCTTTCCAGCACCGCCCAGGCGCCGCCGGCTTTTTCCATGTCGACAAACAGCGACCATGCGGCGGCGCAAAGCTCTTGCGTGATCGCCTCGAGCGCGCCAGAGCCTGCTGCCGGATCGCCGACACGCGCCAGGTTGGATTCTTCCAGCAACAGAAGCTGGGTGTTGCGCGCGGCGCGGCGGGCGAAAGCGTCGGGCAATCCGAGCGGGGCGGTGTGCGGCAGCATGGTGATGGCGTCGGCGCCGCCGAGGCCCGCGGCAGTTACCGCCACCGCGTTGCGCAGCATGTTCACGTAAGGATCGCGCCGCGTCATCATCCGCCATGCGGTTTCCGCCGTGACCATCGCGGGCTTTGGGAGAAGGCCGCAGGCCGCTTCGATGCGCGCCCATAATTTTCGCAGCGACCGGAATTTCGCCATGGTGAAGAACTGGTCGGCGTCCGCCGACAGCCGGAAATAGATCGCGTCGCGCGCCGCATCGAGCGTCATGCTACCCGTTTTGCCGCCGGCTTCGAGCGCGCGCAGATAAGCAACCGCGCTTGCCGAGCGTGAAGGCGAGTTCCTGGGCGTCCGAGCCGCCGGCATTGTGGATGACCCGGCCGTCGGCGACGGCGAACGGGCCGCGAAATCCGTCGCCGGCAAGCCCGCGGATCATCTCGGCGAAGTAAGGCGCAAGATCCTTCCAGCGGCGCGGGCTTGTGCCACAGGCGGCAAAGCCACCGATCGGATTGATGCTGAAACGGATGTCGGCCGAGGCGGGCGCGGTGCCGCGGCTTTTCACCAAAGCGGCGATGTCGTTGACGACATGCCGGGACGACGGGCTGAGATTGAGGTCGATGGCGATGCCGGCGCCGAGATCGATGCCGTCGAGGACGCGGGCAAGCGCGGCCGGCGAAGGTTCGAGGCCAAAGCCGTTGGCGCTGATCGACTCGGCGAAAATCAGAATGAGGCCGGTTGAGCCGTTGTCCAGATCGTCAAGCGCCTGGGCATTGGCAGCCGCTGGATCGGGATGGTCGACGCGCTGCAGGATCGTCCAGGCCGCGCCCGCGGCGCGGCCCGCGACGACATGCGCCGACGGATCGCGCTCATAAAGCGGCTCGATGGTCAGCCCGTCATAGGTCTTGCTTTCGAGCCGCTCGAACGGCGCACCCTTGAGCACGGCATCGACCAGCTTGCGCCAATCGGCGCGGGTCGCGGGTGCAAAATCGCCGTCGAGCGAAAGGGTTTCGGTCATGTCCAAGTCGTCCTGGTCATAACAAGCTGTCCGGTCATAAACTGCCACGCCGGGGGCGAGGGGCCAATACGCGGGCGGCCCGAATAGCCATTATGCCAAAACGTGCAATTGGCGTGCCGCGGGAGGGGTTACGGCAATCGCTCGATGCCGCCGGTTGCCACTTTTGCCAGGGCATCGCCAACGCGGATGCCGCCGATCACCCGGTCGGGCGCGATCTCGGCAAGCGGCACCAGGACAAAGGCGCGCTCGAACAAATGCGGATGCGGCAGCGTCAGCTTGGTTTCGTCAAGGACGAGATCGTCGTAGGCGAGCAGATCCAGATCGATCGTGCGCGGTCCCCAGCGCCGCTCGAAAGCCCGGTTACGACCGAGATGCCACTCGACCTCCTTCATGCGCCCGAGCAGGTCTTGAGGCGATAGCGTCGTCGCGACGCCAATCGCGGCATTCACAAAAGGCGGTTGATCCTCCACGCCCCATGGCGGGGTACGGTAATTCGCAGAACGCTTCTTGAGCCAGACGGATCGGCCGTCGCACAGCATGGCGATGGCTTGGTTGAACGTGTCGCCGACGTCGCCGACATTGCCGCCGAGCGCGATCAGCGCTTCAACTTGATCTGTGTCAGCCATTTTTGCGGGGACGCGCGCGCTCGATGATGACACCCACGTCATCGAAGGTCGCGGCGATCGGCGCGTGCGGCTTGTGGACGGTGACGCGGACGCTGCGAACTTTCGGGCAGCGGGCGAGCACCGCCTCGGCGACGGCGCCGGCGGCGGCCTCGACCAGCCGATAGCGCCGGCTGCAAAACGCCTCGCTCGCCGTCTTCACCACCAGATCATAGGACACGGTGTCCTTGAGCTTGTCGCTCTTCGAGGCCGCGGCAAGGTCGATGCTCAGCACAAGATCGAGCTTGAACGTCTGCCCGACCTTGCCCTCGTGCGGCATCACGCCGTGATAGGCGTGTAACGCGAGACCGTTGACGAAGATCGCGTCGCTCATCGTGCGCGCCTGATGGCGGCGGCGACCGCGAAAGCCTGCAAGGTCGGCGCGACGTCGTGGGCGCGGATGATGGCGGCGCCGTTCTCGGCGGCAAGGAGATGCGCCGCGAGCGATCCGCCGAGCCGCTGCTGTCGGTTCGGACGGCACGATCGAAGCGATGAAGCGTTTGCGCGAGGCGCCGACCAGGAGCGGCGCATCGAAACCGCGCCAGGCGTCGAGCCGCGCGATGCAGAGAAGGCTCTGTTCCGGCGTCTTGCCGAAACCGATGCCGGGATCGAGCACGATGCGGTCATGGGCGATGCCGGCGCTCCAGGCGATTTCGAGCGAGCGCGAGAAGAACGCGGTCACGTCGGCAATAATGTCGATCGACGGATCGGCAGTCTCGCGATTGTGCATGATAATGACGGGCGCGCCATGCGCAGCGACGACGCGCGCCATATCGGGGTCGTGTTGCAGGCCCCAGACGTCATTGACGATGCTGGCGCCGGCTTCGAGCGCCCAGGCCGCGACCGAAGCCTTCATCGTATCGATCGAGACCGGGACGCCGATGGTGGCGGCAGCCGGCAGGATCGGCTCGAGGCGCTCGCGCTCTTCGTCGGCCGATACCGGGCGCATGCCGCCATAGGGCCGGGTCGATTCCGCCCCGATGTCGATGATGTCCGCGCCCTCGGCGGCGAGACGCCGCGCGTGCTCGATGGCGGCCGCCGGCTCGAGAAATTGTCCGCCGTCGGAAAAGGAGTCGGGGGTAACGTTGAGAACGCCCATCAGCAATGGACGCGCCCGCGGGCGCACTTTGGCCAAAAGCTGCGTCAGCACGCCGTCGCCGGTTGCGGCGCTCGGTGCGGAAGCCGCGCGATGGACTGCGCCTGTGGCCGCCGTTTTGGCCATCTTCGAGACTTTCCTTGAAACGTTCCTTGAAGCGTTCTTTGCGGCTGATCCCGCCGGCCGCCGCTCTGCTGGTCGCTGTTTTGGCCGTCGCTTTGCGCGGTCAATGGCGGGGAGTCAAGCGGCGGGTTTAATAGCAAATCAGCGGCGGCAGCCGCTTGGCGCTCTCGATCCAGCGCGTCACGGTGTTCACCGACGGCAGGACACGGACCAGAGTCCGCTTGCCATTGATGTCCGCCATGGCGGCGGCAAGCTTTTGCGGATTGCGGAAGCGGAGCTCATTGACGGTCCGCACGCCCGCGGCGCGCAACAGTTCGGAATATTCCCACCCCACGCCTTTGACGCGCATGCGATCGGCGGCGGTCACCCAGTCGAGCACGCATTTTTCGGCGGCGCCGGTTTTGGTGGCGATCTTGAGCCGCTGTTTCGGCGTCTTGGCCAAACGCAGCAAGCCGACGGTGGTGCGAATCCCATCCGACTTCAGGATCGCGGCAACGTCGGTCCCGATCCCCTGGATCTCGGTAATGGGATACCCCATCAACTGCCCCCGCAGCCTTCAACGTAATGTCGTCGTCGTATCTAAACGCCCGTGCTCAACACGTCCTCAAGCAAACTGCGAGAGACCGGGAATGGCCGCACCGACCTCGCCGACCACCTTGTCGCCCGCTCTTTCGCGCGCAAAAGCCAGCACGGCCCGGCCGACATCTTGCGCCTGACCCATGCTCAGTCCCGCCGACATCATGCGCATGCCGGCGCCCATCACCCCGCTCATCATTCCATCCATGAGACCGCCGCCGCCAGCTTGGCCCGCGGCTTGCGCAATCAAAGCCTCGGCTCCGGGGAGCTTGGCCAAGAGCGGCTGCACCTTGTCGGCGGGTCCTTCCTTGACCAGGAAGTCGAGGATGATGCCGACGGCTTTTTCCGCAGCCGCGCGATCAATCCCGATATCGGCGACGAGACGCGCGATCAGTTCGTCCATTATCCCCTCGCCAGCCCCACACTGTCGGCGGGTTCTTGCCATAATGAAGATTCAAACAGCAGGTGACAAGACGGTGTCGATAAAACGCCGCACGCGGCCCGCGCGGTTTTGTTAGAACATGCCGAGCGTGACAAACTTGCAACGCAACGATAGGCGCAAGACACTGTGCCAAGCATGCAAGGTGCCAAGCATGTAAGCCGCGTGCGCCGCAGCAGTGGAAACGGCCAACCGCCCACCTTATAGAGTGTATTCGCGAGCTGGATGTCGCTTAGCGGCGTGACACGGTGACGATTATGACAGCATCAGAAATTCTGCCGGCAGTGCTCGATCGCGTCGACCGCGACCTCGACGCCAGTCTCGATCGGTTATTTTCGCTGCTCCGTATTCAATCGGTGTCGACCGATCCTGCCTATGCGCCGGCCTGCCGCAAGGCCGCGGAGTTTGTCGCCTCCGACCTGACCGGCCTGGGTTTTGCGGCGAGCGTGCGCCCGACCGCGGGCCATCCCGTCGTCATCGCCAAAAGCAGCGAAAAGACCGGCAATGGCCAAAACGCGAAAACAGCAAAGCCCCGCGCGTCCTGTTTTATGGGCACTATGACGTGCAGCCGGTCGATCCACTCGATCTGTGGATGTCGCCGCCGTTCGAGCCGCGCATCGAGACGCTCGATGGCGGACGCAAGATCATCGTCGCGCGTGGGGCCTGCGACGATAAGGGCCAGGCGATGACCTTCATCGAGGCCTGCCGCGCGTTTAAGGCGGTGTCCGGCACGATCCCGCTCGATATCACGATGATGATCGAGGGCGAGGAGGAATGCGGCTCGAAACATCTGTTCGGCTTCGTCCGCGACAATGCCGCGGAGCTCAAACGCGACCTGGCGCTGGTTTGCGACACCGGCATGTGGGACGCGCAGACGCCCTCGATCACAACCTCGCTGCGCGGGCTCGTCTATGAAGAGATCAAGCTCACCTGCGCCGATCGCGATCTGCATTCCGGCCTGTTCGGCGGTGCAGCGCGCAATCCCATCCACGTCTTGGCTGACATTCTTTCTGCGCTGCACAAACCGGACGGCTCGGTCGCTATTCCGGGCTTCTATGACGGCGTCCACGAATTGCCCGACGACATCAAAGCCGATCTGTCGGGCCTTGGTCTGACGCCGGAGAAGTTCTTAAACCCAGTGGGCTTGAAGATTCCGGCGGGCGAGAAGGGCCGCATGCTGATCGAGCAGATCTCGACGCGGCCGACGGCGGAGGTCAACGGCATCATCGGCGGCTATACCGGGGAGGGCGCCAAGACCGTGATCCCCGGCAAAGCGAGCGCAAAAGTGTCGTTCCGCCTGGTCGGCGCGCAGGACCCGGAAAAAATCCGCTTAGCCTTCCGCGACTTCGTCCGCGCCCGGCTGCCCGGCGATTGCAGCGTTGAATTCGGCAATTTCGGCTGTAACCCGGCGTTCGAAGTCGCTTTCGACAATCCGGCGCTGAACAAAGCGCGCACGGCGCTCGCCGAGGAGTGGGGCAAGAAGGCGGTCACCGTCGGCGCCGGGGGATCAATTCCCATCGTCGGCGATTTCAAGACCGTGCTCGGCATGGATACGCTGATGGTCGGCTTCGCGCTCGACGACGATCGTGTCCATTCGCCGAATGAAAAGTTCGATCTGCGGTGTTTTCACAAAGGCATCCGGAGTTGGGCCCGCATTTTAGCGGCGCTGGCCGGGTGAGACCGGGCGAATAGCAACAGGAGCTCTTGCTGTCCGCCTCTTTCAATTGACCGGGAGGACTTCATGAGACTTGTGTCTTTTGCAGTTGCCGCTTGCGCGGCATTGCTCGTTGCATTCTGTGCCGTGCCGACTTCGGCGAGAGCCGCGGGCGTCGACAAGCTTTACATCCTGAGCTGCGGCGAGGGCTGGGCGCCCGACCAGTCGCGCTGGTCGCCGGGCGTCAATGTCGGCGTGCCGATCGACATTTCCGACAATTGCTACCTGATCCATCACACGCAGGGCGGCTGGTTCCTGTGGGACACCGGCATCACCGATGCCGTCGCCGCGATGCCGGACGGATTGAAGGGCCAGAACGGCGGCCCGGACTGGAAACGGAGCAAGACGCTCGCCGGACAACTTGAGCAGCTCGGCGTCAAGCCATCCGACATCAAGGGCATCGGGATATCGCACACCCATCCCGATCACATCGGCAATGTCGAGCTGTTTCCGCAGACGATGCTCTATGTGCAAAAGGCCGAATATGAATGGCCGGGAGCGAACGGTGCGCCACGATTTAATCCCAACCATCCGGTGACCAAGCTCGAAGGCGACCATGACGTGTTCGGCGACGGTTCCGTGACGATCCTCTCGACGCCCGGTCACACGCCGGGTCACCAATCCCTGCTGGTCAAATTGCCGAAGACCGGCGCCGTGGTGCTGTCAGGCGACGTCGCCCACTTCAAGGCCAATTTCGACAATCGCCGCGTACCTGGCTTCAATTTCAGTCAAGAGCAAAGTGTTGCCTCGATGAATCGCATCGCTGACACTCTGACGAAAGAGCATGCGCAGCTTTGGATCAATCATGACAAGGCGCAGAGCGATACGCAGAAGAAGTCGCCGGACTTTTATGAATAGCTGACGCGTCGCCTGCCGCGTCTCATTCCGTCGCGGCGGCCAGAAGGCGCGGCGTAACGAAGCGCTCGAGCCGCCCGGCATGCGGATGCAGCAGCGACCAGTCATCGATCGGCAAATCGATGACGACGAGGCCCGACGTCGGCAGGCCTTTCTTGAGGTGCTCGCGGAGCTCGACCGCGCCCGAGGCAACCAGTTGCACGGCGAGTTCGTGAAAGCCCGGATTGTGGCCGACGAGAAGGAGCGCTTTGCCACCGCGCGTCGCACGAATGACGTCGGCGAGCTGAGCGGTTCCGGCATTATAGATGCGATCGTCCGTCGCCATCTTTGGCGTCTTGGCGAAGCTTTCAGCAACGAGCGCCCAGGTTTCCTGCGCGCGGACAGCTGGCGAGACCAGCGCGAGGTCGGGAACGAGATTGTGATGCGCCATGTATGCGCCGATGACCGGTGCATCGTTGCGGCCGCGTTTCATCAGCTTGCGGTCGCGGTCCCGCCCGCCGGGCTCGGCGCGTTCGGTCTTGGCGTGACGCAGCAGCATCAATCGGCGCATCGCGGTAATGTCGCTTCCTGGAATCAAAGTGTCTAGTATGTGTCCGAGCCAGGACACCCGCCCACTAGTCGTGCGGCCCTAAATTCCCTACAAACCGCAGCAACATTCGCGGAACACTTGGCTACCGCCTGATGAGCGACGACAATCCTCACAGCGGCCTACGGCAATAGTTGGTACGCCGCGACGAAACTCGAAGCGCCGCCGCGCCCGCAATTGTCGTTCGATCTTGACGTCGATGTCTGCGTCATCGGCGGCGGGCTCGCGGGCCTGACCGCGGCGCGGGAAGTGGCGCGCAACGGCTGGTCCGTCGTGGTGCTGGAGGCCGGCCGTCTCGCCGGCAACGCGTCGGGGCGCAATACCGGTTTCGTGCTGCCAGGCTTTGGCGCCGACGCCGATAAGCTCGTTGCGCGGGTCGGCTTCGAATGCACCAAGGATCTTTGGGCGCTGTCGCAGGCCGGCCTCGATTATGTGCGTGATGCCGTTCGCGCCAACGGCGCAGCCGGCATCGATCCGCAAGACGGCTGGCTTCATGTCTCCAAAAGAGACAACAACGACGAATTTGTCAGCGAAGTCCAACTGCTCGGCGAACTGGGCTGCGAGATCGAGGCCTGGCAGACCGACCGCGTGCGCGGCACATTGCGCAGCGAGCGTTACTATTACGCCATCAACTACCCGCGCGCGTTCACGATCCACCCGCTGAACTATGCGCTCAAGCTCGCCGCTGCCGCCGAGCGCGACGGCGCGCGCATTTTCGAGAACACGGCCGCTTTGTCGATCGATCCGAGCGGGGTGCGCAAACGCATCGTCACGCCGGGCGCGCGGCTGCGTGCCAACCACGTCGTCTTGTGCGGCAATGTGGCGCTCGGCGAATTGATGCCGCGGGTCGCTTCGACGCTGGTGCCGATGACGACTTACGTGATCACGACGGCGCCGCTTGGCGAGGCGCTCACGCAAGCGGTCGGTTATCGCGGCGGCATCAGCGACAGCGATCACGCCGACAATCACTACCGCATCGTCGGCGGCGACCGGCTGATGCTGTCGGGCCGCGCGACGGCATGGGCGCGCAATCCGCACCATTATGTCAAAGCCCTGACCGGCGACATCAGGACAGACCTATCCGCAGCTCGGCGACGTCGCCGTCGATTACGCATGGTCCGGCACGTTGGGCCTGACCATCCATCGCATGCCGCAGATCGGCGAACTCGGCCCGGGCGTTTGGCTCGCCTCGGGCTTTGGCGGGCACGGTCTCAACACCACCGCCATGGCCGGCAATATCATCGCGCGCGCCATTGTCGATGGCGACCAAACCTGGCGGCAGTTCACGCCGTTCGAACTGGTCTGGGCCGGCGGGATGCTGGGCCGCGCGGCCGCGCAAGCACGCAGTTGGGGCAAGCGCCTCGACGCCGCCATCGGCGAGCGCCGCGCCAAAGCTCGCGAAATGGCGCACGCTCGCGCCATCGCGCGCACCCAACGGGAGGCTCTCGACGGCGAGCGGGAAGCGGCGTTGGCGGCGAGCGAGGCGGCCGCTGCGGAACGGGATTCGGCCGCCGGTTCGATCGTTCCGCCGGCAACGGCTGTGGAGACGGTCGAGCACACGCAGCGCTCGAAGCGGCGGCGGGCAGCCAAAAGCCCAGCCAAAGGGCTTAATTCGGCGTGACGGCAAATCCGCAACAGGTGCCGGCGAAAATCACCAATGGCGGTCCAACCGTTCGCGCCGCCATCGTTCCTGCTGTATGCTTTCGCCCGATATATGGAATCTGGGCTTGGGAGCGGTTGAGAATGGCGGCCCGATGGCGATTTGTGATCGCCGCGCTCGGTCTTATCGCCCCGGGTTTCGCCTTTGCCGCTGATCTGCCTCAGCCGGCACCGGCTCCCACACCGGTCGCCTATACGCCGCCGGTCCCGGACTGGATCGTCACCGTCGGGCTCGAAGGCCGTATCCTTCCGGCTTACCCTGGCGCTCCCGACAGCAAATTGGCCTTTACCGGGCTGCCGCTCATCAGTGTGCGCCATGCCGGCGAGCCGCCGCCCTATTTCGGGCCGCGCGACAGTTTCGGTTTCGACGTCATCGATCTTGGCCAGTTCAAGTTCGGGCCTGCGATTAAATACGTCGGCCAGCGCAAAGCCGCCGACTATGCCGCGACCGTCGGCCTCGGCGATGTCGACTACGCCTTGCAGGTCGGTGGTTTTGCCGAATACTGGCCGGTGCAGTGGCTGCGCTTGCGCACCGAAGTGCGCCAAGGCTTTGGCGGCGAGGGCGGTGTCACCGGCGACGCATTTCTGGATGCCGTCGTTCCGTTGGGGCAGTTTCGCTGGTCGGCGGGGCCGCGCGCGACATTGCAGTCGGCGCCCGCGATCAATCCGTATTTCGGCATCACGCCCGCCCAATCGATCGGCTCGGTTGGCGCTGGCCTGCCGCAATTGCCGGTCTATCATGCCAGCGGCGGCCTCTATTCCTACGGCGCCGGTACGCAGCTCGAAGAATTTCGTCAACGATCAATGGGCGGCACACGGCTTTATCGAATACGAGCGGCTGACCAACTCCGCCGCCGATTCGCCCTTGGTGATACAGCGCGGCTCGGTGAACCAATGGACTTACGGGCTCGGTGCGACCTATTCGTTCGTCATGCATCCGCTGTGGTGAGCGGCTAATACCAGCGCGATTTCACCGCCCCTCGCGGCGCGCGACAAAAAGCGAGCCGCAACAGAATCGCTGTGAGCGATGATCACGCTGGAATAGTCGATGGCGACAGAAGCGATCTGTGCCGGCCCATTAAGCCGCGACAGAACCATCTTGGCGCCCATAATTATCGGCCTGGTTCTGCAGCGGCGCGAGATAGGCCGGCAGGGTGCGAAACGCGAAATGGGTGGCGTTATTGAAAGAGACGGTCTTGTAGCCGTATCGGCCCCAGGCCGCGGCGAGCGCTTTTCTGGTGAAGATCGAAACATGGCCGTTGCGGGGGGCGACATACCACCAGGCGACATCGCAGGTGTCGGCCGGCGGCAGCAGCGTCGAATAGAAGATCAGCCCCGGCTCGGCGACGCATTCCAGCATCGAGCAATGCCGGCTGCCGGGTCGGGCAGATGTTCGAGCGTCTCAAAGCAGGTGACCAGATCGAACTTGCCGTCCGGACGGCGCGCGTAGGCCGGCACCATCGGATCGTAGGTCGCCGTCGCCGTAAATCCCTTGGCGCGAAGCGCTGAGCAAAGGGCGTCATTGCCGCCGCCGAAATCAAGCACTCGTATGTCGGTCTTCAGCTCGCCCCAGTAACTCGCCACCACAGCGGCGTTCGAGCACGGCCGTTCGCCCAGATAGTCCGGATCGACGACGTGATAATCGCCATTGTAGATGTGCGCCCGGAAATCCTCGATGCTCCAGTCGTCGAGCGCATCGGTGAATAGAAACCCGCAAGCCGCACAGCGCCGATAATAGACCGGCACGCCGGCAACCGGTAGCCGCACGCCGTGCTGTTCGTGGCACGATTTGTTGAAGTCGACGACCCCGTCAAGCGCAGTATCGCCGCCGCAGATTTTGCACGGCAGCGGCGCCCTCGATCCTGGTCGCATGGCGGGAAACGGCATGACCCGACTATTAAGACCTCATTTACCCTAATTTTTCATTAACGCGCGGTCACGCCGCGATTTCAAAGTGCAAAATGGCGGCAGAATTGCCGTCCCGCGACAGGCGTCTGCCTTTATGCGGCGGTCCCGCTATGGATGCGTGCGATTGACGAATCGTCGCGTGCCGCGCGTTAATGACATGCTCAAATCGCGCCGATTCCATGAAGCAGACAGTGGATATCCCGTCCCAGCTTGCGCCGAACGATGCGACGCAGGCGCAACGCGCGCCACCGTTTGACGTTGGATCGCTGCTGGCCGAAGCGCTGGCGCTGCATGACGCCGGCCGATTGGACGCTGCGGCGACGATTTATCGGCGGATACTTACGGTCAAGCCCGATCATTTTGACAGCCTGCATTTGCTCGGCGTTGTTTTCTATCAGTGCGGCCATCATGCGCAGGCGCTGCGGCAAATCGAAACCGCGCTTGCGATCAATCCCGACAATGTTTTCGCCTTGAACAATCGCGGTATCGTGCTCAATGCGCTGGCGCGGTTCGAAGGCCTTGGCGAGCTTCGACCGCGCGCTCATGCTGCGGCCGGACTACGTCGAAGCGTTGCTCAATCGCGGCAATTCGCTGCAAGGGCTTCGGCGCTTTGCCGAAGCCCTCGAGAGCTACGATCGCGCGCTCATGCTGCGGCCGGATTATGCCGAGGCGCTGTCGAACCGGGGCAACGCGCTGAACGCGCTCGGGCGCCTCGAAGAAGCGCTGGCGAGCTGCGATCGCGCGCTTGCCGTGCGGCCTAACCATACCGAAGCGCTGTTGAACAGGGGCAATGCGCTCAAGGACCTGGGGCGGTTCGCGGCCGCGCTGCAAAGCTATGACCGGGCGCTCGCGGTGCGGCCCGATTATGTCGAGGCGCTGTCCAACCGCGCCGTCGTGTTGTTGGAATTGAAGCACTTCGAGGCGGCGCTTGCGAGCTGTGATCGCGCGCTCGCGCTGCGACCCGATTTCGTCGAGGCGCATTCCAACCGCGGCAATGCACTTCATGCGCTGGAGCGGTTCGAGGAGGCGCTGGTGAGCTACGACCGCGCGCTCGCGCTGCGGCCGGATTTTGCCGACGCGCGCGTCAATCGCGGCGGTACGCTGCACGCCTTAAAGCGGCTCGACGAGGCGCTGGCGGACTACGATCGTGCGCTGGCGCTGATGCCGAACCGCGCCGAGACGCATTACAACCGCGGCAATACGCTGTATACGCTCAAGCGATTTGACGACGCGCTCGCAAGCTACGACCGCGCGCTCACGCTGCGGCCGGATTATGTCGAGGCGCTCGCCAATCGCGGTGTTACTTTGCAGGATTTAAAGCGCTTCGATCAAGCGCTGTCCTGTTACGAACGCGTCGCGCGCCATACGGCCGGATTTTGCCGACGCTCATTATAACGAGGCGTTGTGCCGCTTGCTGCTCGGCGACCTTGTGCGCGGCTTCGATAAGCACGAATGGCGGTGGGAGACCGAGCAGCATCGCGGCGCCAAGCGGAATTTCCCGCAACCGCTGTGGACTGGCTCGGATGACGTCGCCGGAAAGACCGTTTTGCTGCACGCCGAGCAGGGTTTTGGCGACACGATCCAGTTCGCCCGCTATGCGCCGCAGGTTGCGGCGCGCGCGGCGCGGGTGGTGCTCGAGGTGCAAGAGCCGTTGCGCGCGCTGATGGCCACGCTGCCCGGCATGGCGCAGATCGTATCGCGGGGCGAGACGCTGCCGGAATTCGATATGCATTGTCCCTTGCTCAGCCTGCCATGCGCTTTTGCCACGCGGCTCGACACCGTGCCGAACGCGACGCCTTATTTGCATGCGTCGGCGGAGGCGGTAGCGCGTTGGAAACGGCGGCTCGGCGTCAGAGACCGCCCAAGAATTGGACTGGCCTGGTCGGGCCGTCCGACACATAAGAACGATCACAACCGCTCGATTGACCTTGCCGTCTTCTTGCACATCTTGGCCGGGTTGAACGCGACTTTTGTCAGCGTGCAACGTGATGTGCGCGCGGCCGACGGCGTCGCGCTGCGCGAGCGCGGCGATATCATTTATTTTGGCGACGAATTGAAAGACTTCTCCGACACGGCGGCACTGATCGCAAATCTCGATCTCGTCGTTGCGGTAGATACAAGCGTTGCCCATCTCGCTGGCGCGCTGGCAAAGCCGGTCTGGGTGCTCTTACCCTTCAATCCCGACTGGCGCTGGCTCTTGGATCGCGACGATAGCCCCTGGTATCCGACGGCCCGCTTGTTCCGACAAGACGAGAGTCGGCGATGGGAGGCAGTGATCGCGCGCGCGAGCGCGGCGTTACGCGACTACCTTCGCAGTGCGGCCTGATGTGCCGCGCGGCATTTCCGCCGCCGGTTCGAAGCCGGACGAAGGGGCTTAACGCCCTTCGCGCCGCGCCATGAATGCGAGCCGCTCGAACAGGTGCACGTCCTGCTCGTTCTTAAGCAGCGCGCCGTGCAGCGGGGGGATGAGCTTCTTGGGGTCGCGTTCGCGCAGCGTTTCCACTGAAATGTCTTCGACCATCAGAAGCTTCAGCCAATCGAGAAGCTCGGACGTCGACGGCTTCTTCTTCATGCCCGGCACGTCGCGGATCTCGTAGAACAGCTTGAGCGCTTCTGCGACCAGGCGCTGTTTGATGCCGGCGAAATGCACCTCGACGATGGCGCGCATCGTGTCGGGATCGGGAAAGCGGATATAGTGAAAAAAGCAGCGGCGCAGAAACGCGTCCGGCAGCTCCTTCTCATTATTCGACGTGATGATGACGATCGGGCGGCGGCGGGCCTGGATCGTTTCGCCGGTTTCGTAGACGAAGAACTCCATGCGATCGAGCTCCAAAAGGAGATCGTTCGGGAATTCGATATCGGCCTTGTCGATTTCGTCGATCAGTAGAACCGGACGCTCGTCGGCGACGAAACCTTCCCATAGCTTGCCGCGCTTGATGTAGTTGCGGATATCCTTGACGCGCGCATCGCCCAATTGGCTGTCGCGCAGCCGGGTCACCGCGTCATATTCATAGAGCCCTTGCTGCGCCTTGGTGGTCGACTTGATGTGCCACTCGATCAGCGGCGCCGACAGCGCTTTGGCGATCTCGATCGCGAGCACGGTCTTGCCGGTGCCGGGCTCGCCCTTGACGAGGAGCGGCCGCTCGAGTGCGATCGCGGCATTGACCGCGACCTTGAGATCGTCAGTCGCGACATAGGCGCTGGTACCTTCAAAGCGCATGAACATGCTTTCCGTTTTTGATGTTGGACACGATTAGATCATGGCGAAGTCGGGCATCACAAGGCGCGGTTTCTGTCATGGTCTCTGTCATGGTCTCTGTCATGGCGTGATGGAGCTTCACGGCGCGGCATGAAGCGGTCCGCGTCTCGGCAAATTTTGCCCGCAGACCGGCACATCTGGCCTCGGCGCAAATCGCTGTTTTACGTTAAGATATTGAAATATATGGATTAATTTAATGGCACGCGGCTTGCTGCACTCCGGCGTGGGAATGCGGCCGCCTGTCGTCGTCACGCTTGGCCTGCCGCCGTCGCGTTGAGATCGAGTTGGAGACAAGTCATGGGTATCTTCGATGCATTGACCACCGCAGTGGCTGGTCTTCAGGCACAGTCATTCTCGCTGCAGAACATTTCCGGCAACATCGCCAACTCGCAGACCACCGGCTACAAAGAAACCAACACCGCCTTTCAGGATCTGGTCAACGCAGGCTGCGATCAACTTGCAGACCCCGGACGGTGTTACCGCGAGCTCGGTTGCCACCAACACGGTGCAAGGCTCGATCACCAGCACCGCGGTTTCGACCGATATGGCCGTCAACGGCGACGGCTTCTTCGTGGTCTCGAAGCCGACGGGCTTTGTCGACAACCAGCCGACCTTCTCCGGCATCAACGACTATACGCGGGCCGGCGATTTCTCGATGAACGCCAATGGCAACCTGGTCAACAGCGCCGGATATTATCTCCAGGGCATCCCGGTCGATCCGACCACAGGCAATCCCTTGGGCAGCGTTCCGCAAGTTCTGCAATTCAACAACAATTTCATTCCGGCGGTCGCGACGACGTCGGTCAATTACCAGGCCAACTTGCCGGCGACGCCCAAGTCGGGAGTCATCAATACCGCGAACTTCGAGGCCAATCCACTCGCCGGCGCGCCGTCCAATGCGGAAATCCAAGGCAGCGGCGCGAGCCTCAAAGCGGACGCCCCGGGAACCGGCACCGGCACGATAGGCTCACTCACGGGCGCGACGACGCTGGCAAGTCTCGGCATTCTCGCGACCGACACCATTTCGGTCACCGACGGCACCAATACGACGACCTATACGGTGCCGGCTGGTGCGCCCACCATCACCAATCTGATGACAGCCATCAATGGCGGCACAGCCGCAGTCTCTGCCACACTGTCGAACGGCAATCTGGTTATCGCAGGCACCAATGACGTCGACACGATCTCCATTAGCTCGACCTCGGCCGCGAACGGGGCCGGAGCCGACGCCACGGATCTCGGCTTCGCCAGCGGCAACACGTCATTCAAGCCGGTAAACCTTATCACCCAGAGCGCGGTGTCTGCCGGTCAGACCTTGACTATCACCATGCCCATCGGCGGGTCCAATACCCAGGTGATCACCTTCGGCACCACCGGTAGTGATGTCGCCACGCTCGCCCAATTGCAGACTGCGCTCAACAACGCGGCCACCGCCAGCGGCAACCTCTACACCGCAACGGTGGGCGCCACCGGCGATATTACAATAACTGCGACCGGCAGCGGCGCCACCGACAGCATTCAGGTCGGCGGTAACGTTTCGACTGCGAAATTCGGCCTTACGAATTTAACGGCGCTGCCGGCCGACGGCACGGTGATCGCCAACGACGTCTCCACATTCGATTCTGAATCGGTCGACGGCGGCTCGATCACCTCCTACGATTCGGTCGGCAATCCGGTCAACGTGCAGTTCCGCTGGGCGCAAGTGACCAGCTCGTCCAGCGGCAGCACGTGGCAATTGTTCTATCAGAATAGTTCGACCGCCACCGGCACCAATGCGGCCTGGACCAATGTCGGGACCACGTTCGCGTTCAACTCGAGCGGCGAAATGTCTCCGCAGATCACCAGCCTCACTATCCCGAACCTGACGGTGAATGGCGACGCTCTCGGCAATGTGCAGCTCCAGATCGGCACCGACGGGCTGACGCAGTTCGCCACCACCAGCGGCTCGGTGCAGGTCAACAATCTGCAGCAGAACGGTTATGCCGCGGGCTCGCTGCAATCGGTCTCGGTCGACAGCCAGAACCGCGTGGTCGGCAATTTCACCAACGGCAAGACCATTCCGCTCGCCGAGGTGACGCTCGCATCGTTCAACGGCACCGACTCGTTGCAGGCCCTCAACGGCGGCGCCTATGCCGCGACGCCGGAATCGGGTCCGCCGAACTTTTCGGCGACCGGTGCCATCGAGGGCAGCTCGCTGGAATCCTCGAACGTCGACATCGCCACCCAGTTCAGTCAGCTCATCGTGGCGCAACAGGCCTATTCGGCGAATGCCCGCGTCATGACGACCGCCAACCAGATGATCCAGAGTCTGCTCACGGTTATCCAATAATGATGCGGTTGCTGCTGTCGCCGCAGCGGCAAGCCGCGTGAACGGCCGCAACCATGAGCATTAATCAGGCGCTGTCCGCCGCATTGTCGGGCATCGGCATCACCCAGCAGGCCATCTCGGTCATCGCTGGCAATGTCGCCAATGCAAATACTGCCGGCTATGTCGAGGAGAACGTCAAACAGTCCGAGCTCGGCACCGCCGGACTGCCGGGAACCGGCGTCCAAAGCGACGGCATCAACCGCAATCTCAACGCACTGTTGCAGAATCAGCTATGGACCGAGACGTCGGGCGGTGCCTACGCCGACACGGTCGCGCAGCTCTATCAGCAGCTTCAAGGCGTTTACGGCACGCCGGGATCGGCGTCATCGTTCGACTCGAATTTCAACAATTTCACGACCGCGCTGCAATCGCTGTCCACGAACCCGAGCGCTTACTCCAATCAGACTGCTGTCATAAGCGCGGCCCAGGTGCTCGCGCAAAATCTCAATTCCATGACGACCAGCATCCAGCAGCTGCGCACGCAGGCTGAGGCCGGTATCGGCAATGACGTGCAGACCGCAAATGGCCTGCTGCAGAATATCGCGGACGTCAATACCAAGCTTGAAGGCACCGGTTCCAATCCTGACGGTGCGGCGGCGGCGCTCGAGGATCAGCGCGACCAAGACATCACCCAGCTCACCCAGTTGATGAATGTCAACGTGGCGGACGGTGCCAACAATCAAGTCTCGGTATTTACCGGCACCGGGCTGCAGCTTGTGAGCGCAGGTCAAGCCTCGCAGATATCGTTCGGTAATGCGGGCACGCTGTCGGCGACGTCGTTATGGAGCGCCAATTCGAGCCAGGACGGCGCCGGCACGATCACGCTGACGGCGCCCGGCGGCGCCACCACCGACATGATTGCCGATGGCGCCATTCAATCAGGCCAAATCGGCGCCTATCTGCAGATGCGCGACACTGTTCTGCCGCAGGCGCAAACTCAGCTCGACGAGTTCGCCAATCAAGTGTCGCAGGCGCTGTCGAACCAGACCGTCAACGGAACGGCGGCCAGTTCCGGCGGTTTGAACGGGTTCAATGTCGATGTCGGCGGCCTATCGCCAGGCAATACGGTCCAGTTCACCTACACTGACAACACCAATGTGCAGCACACGATCTCCGTCGTCGATACCCCGCCGGGGATGTCGCTGCCGGAGCAAACCTCGGCCTCAAATCCAAACAATGCGACGATCGGCATCGATTTTTCCGCCGGCATGAGTTCGGTTGTCTCCGAGCTCAATTTGCAGTTTGGCTCGAACCTGCAATTCGCGAACCCTTCAGGCACCCTGCTGCAGGTCGTCAACGCCAATGGCAGCGGCAATGTGGTCAATTCATTGTCGGCGACATCGACTTTGACTTCGCTCACCAGCGGCAGCCCGCAGCTGCAATTGTTTGTCGATGGCAACCAGCCCATCACCGGCGCTTTGACACCCACCGGCGGCTCGCAAACGACGGGACTGGCCGGCCGCATCACCGTGAATTCCGCGCTCGTCAATTCACCTCCGAATCTGGTCGCCTATTCCGCAACGACGACGGCCGGCGACGCGACCCGGCCGAATTTCATGTTGAGCCAGATGACAACGGCATTGCTCAACTATTCTCCGACCAGCGGGATCGGAACGCCGCAGTCGCCGTTCAGCGGCACGCTGCCGCAGTACCTCAGCCAAGTCGTTACCACCCAAGCGCAAGCGGCGAATTCCGCAACCAATTTGCAGCAAGGGCAGGACACCGTCCTGACCGCGTTGCAGCAACGTTTCAACAGTCAATCCGGCGTCAATATCGACACGGAAATGTCCAACCTAATCGCCCTGCAGAACGCCTATAGCGCCAATGCACGGGTTATGGCGACCATCCAGAAGATGATGGACACGCTGCTGCAAATAGGCTGACCAATAGGCTGATCATGAGCATTACCGGACCCGGATCGATTACCGCCGCCAATGTCACGGCGCAGACCAACATGATGAACCAGCTCAATACGCTGGCAACAGAGCTCGGCACCGGTCAGGCGGCGCAAACCTATTCCGACCTGCAATCGCAAGCCGGCCTGGTGCTGTCGCTCAATGCGCAACTTTCAGCGATCAACGGCTATACCGCCACGACCTCGACCGTCAACACGACGCTGAATATCGCGCAATCAACATTGACGGAGCTTGGCGACACCGCCAACACGGTCCAGCAAGAGGTCATCGATAAGCCTGGCTTTAGTCTCAACAGCACTGGGCAAACCACGGTCCAGGTCGCCGCCGAAAGTCAGCTCGACCAGGTTCTCTCGCTGCTCAACACCCAGGTTGGCGCCAATTACATTTTCTCGGGCAGCGCGGTGAACCAGCCCTCGGTGGCAAGCACCAGCGACATACTCAACGGCAACGGCGCCCAGGCGGGTCTTACGCAGATCATTTCACAGCGCCAACAGGCCGATCTCGGGACCGGCACGGGCCGCCTGACCGTGGCGGGCGCCGGCAGCAACGTCACATTGAGTCAGGACGGTTCGCCGTTCGGATTTCAGCTCACGGGAGTGAATTCCAGCTTGAACGGCGCGACCGCCACCGGCCCGTCCGGCGCGCCGCCCACGATCTCAGTCGCTCTCGCCTCGAACCCGAATGACGGCGACACAATTGCGTTTCAGCTGACGCTGCCCGACGGCACGACCCAACAAATTTCGCTGCAGGCGACATCGTCCGCCACTCCCGGCACTGGCCAGTTCAGCATCGGTGCGACGCCGGCGGCCACCGCGACTAACCTGCGAAATGCTCTGACCAGCACCATCACCAATCTCGCGCAGACCACGCTTCCGGCCGCGTCCGCGATTGCCGCGGGCAACAACTTCTTCGCTGACCCGCCGCAAATCGTCGTTCCCGGTGCCGGCAACAATTATGCGACGGGCATGTCGCTTACCAACGGCACGGCGGCAAATACCGTGATTTGGTACACCGGCGAAAACGGCGCGACGCCGGCGCGGCAGACCCAAACCGCGCTGGTCGCCCCCTCGACAACCGTCGATTACGGCATGCGCGCCAACGAACAGGCTTTGACCAATCTGGTCAAGAATGTCGCCGTGCTGGCGGCGACCACATTTTCGCCGAGCAATGCCAACGCGCAGTCGACCTATGAGGCGCTAACGACAAAGGTGGAAGTCAATCTCAATACGCCGTCGGGTACGCAGTCGATCCAAGACATCGAAGCCGATATCGCCGATGCGCAGACGACCGTGAGCAATGCCACGAAAGTGAATACGCAGACGCAGACCACTGTGAGCGATATTTTGAACAATATTGACGGTGTCAGCCAGACTCAGGTCGGCGAGCAAATCATGACGCTGCAGAACAGCTTATCGGCGTCGATGGAAGTCTCGGCGCGGCTGGCGGGGCTCAGCCTGGTCAATTTTCTCGCGCCGGTTTCGGGATGACGGCTTCCTCGCGGCCCTGCGCAAAGCCAAGCGATCCGGTCCGGTGCGGCGGTTCTGGAGTGCTTCGTTGCGTTGTCCGCCGCGACGTTTCGCTACGGCACGTCTTGCTGTTGCCGCTTATCGCACTTGTCCGTTGTCCGTCCTGACGAATATCGAGTCAGCGGCACAGGTCGCATTGCGGCCGAAATTATCGGTAAATCGCGTGTCGACAAGGTAGTCGCGGGGATGGGCGCCGAGGAATGCGCGAAGCGCCTCGCGCTTGACATCGCTGTCCTCGACCACGAGATAGTCGCCCGGCGTCAGATATTGGTGCAAGTGCTCGATCACCGCCGTCACATTGTGGTGCGCGTCCTCGACCACGAGCCAGGGGTGCGGCGCCGACTGCAGCAATTCGGCCGCAAACAAAGTCTGCGGCGTCGCGCAATCGCCCTGATAAAAGCTGACATGGCGATATTCCGCCTCGACCCTGACCCGGTCGACAGAATGAACGCGGCCATCGATGCCGTTCATCTCCAGATGATCGGCGAACCACGCTGCGCTCGCGCCGAGGCCCGAGCCGATTTCGAATACTGTGAGCGGGCGCAGCTCGGCGATCAGCATCGGATACATGGCGAAATCGAAGACGTTCTTCATCAGCGGCACGCCGCGCCAGCGCATCAGTGAAGGGGCGCCCTGGCAGGTGAGCAGCACGTCGGCGCCGAATTCGGTACCAAATCGCGGATGGTAGTGCGCCCCCGACCGCTCGCGCCTGGAAAACTCGACGAGACGGCCTTGCCGCCGGCGATCGAGGAACAGGCGCAGCCGCTGCAAATCCCATAACAAGCCCTGGAATCGCATAGGGTCGCGCGCGGCGTTCTCGCGGACGCTGTCCTCCCAGGCCTGCGCCGGGTCGAAACTGACGAGCTGGGTGAGCACGCGGGTGAACCAGCTGTCGAAAATGCTGTGTAGGCCCTGCTGCTCCCGCGCGACCCTGGCCCGCATTTCGCCGGTGAATTGCAGGGCGGCGGCTTTCAACTCGTCGCCTGAGATCAGATCGACCGCGTCCGTCATGACGCCGCCGACCTTAGAAAGTCATGGTAAACAAAATGCTTACGAAGCGCCGCAGCAAACGAACCGTTAACCATAGCGATCTACGTTGGTTTTCAACATCTTGGGGCCAGGATCTGGGCGGTTTTTGGGGGGCGATATGTGCGGCATTGCGGTGGCCATCGATTGGGATGGCGCTGAAACGGCGGTCCAGCGTCTGATCGCGGGGCTGCTGCATCGCGGCGACGTCACCGATCCCCTGATCACCGTCGCCCCGAACACCGCCATGTGTACGCGCCGCCTGCGCATCGTCGATGCGCAGAACGGCGTGCAGCCGAAGCCGTCTTTCGACGACCGCTTCCTCGTCGCCTTCAACGGCGAAATCTACAATCACGTCGAATTGCGCCGTGAGCTCGAGGCGCGCGGCATTACGTTTCACAGCGGCTGCGACACCGAAGTGGTCGCCAATGTACTGCGGGTTTTCGGTCCGGCCGGGATCAAGCGGCTTGCCGGCATGTATGCCTTTGTTGCGATCGACACCGCAACCGGCGAATTCCTCGCCGCGCGCGATCCGTTCGGCGTCAAGCCGCTCTATGTGATCCAGACCCCCGAGGGTCAGTCGCGCAAGGGCTTCTTGTTCTGCTCGGAAATCAAGCCGCTGTTGCAGGCGACCGAAAGCGGCGACGTCATGCTGCTGCCGCCGGGCTATGCGCTGACGCACGATTTTTGCGGGCGCTATTACAATCTGCCGTCGCCGGCATCGACGAGCTCCGCCTCGCCGGAGGATCTGGACCGCATCCTTGCCGAAGCCGTGCGCGTCCGCGTGCCGCCCGACCTGCCGGCCGCAGCGCTTTTCAGCGGCGGTATCGACAGTACGCTCGTCATGCACTATGCGCGGCGCTTCCGCCCTGAAATTCCGGGCTATATCGCCGTCGGCCGCGGCTCGCCCGATTATCTCTTTGCCAAGCACTATGCCGAGGAAACCGGCCTCGATCTGCGCGAGGTGGCCATTGAGGCGCATGGCGCCGAAACGCTTCCCCTGATCGAGACGGTGGTCGACGCCGTGGAGACTTTCGAGCCTGCGGTCATTCGTCCGAGCCTGCACACCTATCTGCTGTCGCAGCGTATCCATCAGGACGGCTTCCGCGTCGCGTTGTGCGGCGAGGGCGCCGATGAATTATTCGCGGGGTACTCGCCGCTGGAGCACGCTTTTCTGCAAACGAACGGCTTGGGTCGCAATATGCAGGCGCAATGCCTAGGCATGATGCATCGGGCGAACCTGCAGAGGGTCGATCGCTGCTCGATGCGATTTCAGCTCGAAATCCGCGAGCCGTTCCTGGATCAAACGGTCGTCAGCTATGCGGCCGCGCTCGACAGATCGGCCCTGGTGAAGCGCTCCGGCAGTGCGGCGCCAGTCGGCAAAGCGCCGCTGCGGGCGCTGTACGATCTTTATCCTTCGCAGCTGCCAATCTGCATCAGAGACCGGGAAAAAATGCTCTTCAACGAGGGCGCCGACGGCGGCGTCGAACGATCGGGCTGGCTCGATCTGTTCGAAGAGGCGGTGTCGGACAGCGATTTCCACGACGGGCGGCGCCAATTCGCCGCGTTCGGCATCGCCAGCAAAGAAGAGCTGTTCTATATGCGCAGTCTCGCCGCCAGGATGGATGTCAACCGCATTCCGCATCTGCGCGGCCGGCTGCGCCTCGACATGCCGCGGGCCGCCTGATCGCCGACACCGCGCGACGCGCTTGCACCGCCCGCGTCCCAGATAGGTGACGGGGCGGGTGCGGCGGAGAAATCCGCGGCCTGAAAATGCAGAGTGAGGGGCGGCTTTAGCTTCGATGCCCGGCGAAGCTCGTTAGTTCTTCTCGCGCAGGCCGGCGGCAAGACCGCGATTGATCCCGATGATCGTTTTCAGATGTTCCGGCTTCGGCTTGGTCATCAGCGTGAACGTTTCCGCCATGACGTAGACACCAAGCCGCCGAATATTCTCGCAAACTTCCTTCGGCAGCAGGTTGGTGTCGCGCATCACCGCGTCGACAAAGATCGTCCAAAGCCGGCGATTGTAGAGGAGTGCCTCATCGAGGCCGGTCGGCTTATCGGACCAGGAATCGTGAACGGCCTGCAATTTCGCCGCAGCCTGCAACAGCAGGCTCGCCTCAAGCGCGCGCGGAGACGCCGTTTCCACCGCGGTCTTCGCATAGGCGTTGAAGGCGTGACGCATCTTCAAATGCTCCTTTTCGTAGGCAATAAGCTTGCGCGCTTCCCTCAGCGCTTTATATGGCTCGCCTGTTAAAATTAGGTTGTTGATGCTTTCAATAAATGGCTTCGCGCTGGGCGCGGCCTTGAGGAATTGGTCGGCCAGCCGGAAATACAGCTCGTGGTGCTCTTGCGGGTTCTGGGCCGTATAGATGAACTGGACAGCGAGGTAGATGAGCTTCGCCAGGCTGTCGGCGCGGCTCAGCGTCATGATGTCTTTTTCGCGCAGGATGCGGACCTGTCCCTCGATCCGCAGCCGCGTGCGCTGGCCGGTATTGGTGACGACGCAGTCGCCGAGCAGGATCCTCTCGTTCGGCTTGAGTTCGATTTTCAGGGCCACAGATGAGTCCTCGCTGCGAATCCTCGCTGCGCGCACGCATCGTTGCGCAACATAGTTAATGGTTGCTAACCGATCGGCGCCGGCGCTTTGCGCCCGGCCCAAAGCGCGCAAAAAAGCGGCGGGGTGTTTGCCCCGCCGCCGTCACGTAAAGGCCTGTATCAGACTGACTTAGCCGAACAACTTGAGGACCGACTGGTTGGCTTGGTTGGCGATCGAAAGCGCCGAGATTTCCAGCTGCTGCTGGGTCTGTTCGGTGAGCAGGAAGGCGCTTTCCTGGTTCTGGTCGGCGACGACCAGATTGGTGGCGCCGGTCTGCAGCGTATTGATCGCGGCTGTTTCGAAGGTCTGCCGAGTGGTGATGGTCGAGGCGTTAGTGCCGAATGTCTCGGTCTGGCTTTGCACCGTCGCGAGCGCGGCATTGATACCCGAGACTACGCTCGCGAGCTGGTTGTCCGACTGGAAGGATGTGGCTCCCGAGCCGGCGATTGCCGACAGGCCAAGGCCGGAGGAATTGAAGGTCACGCCGGCGATGGTCAGCGCGCTGGTGCCGGTCGGATTGAAGTCGATGGTCAGGCTGTCGCCGGAGAGCAAGTTCACGCCATTATAGCCGGAGTCGGAGGCGAGCTGATTGATCTGCGTCAGCAGGCTGTTGAAGTTGTTCTGCAGCGTGCCCCGCGTCGTGCTCGATCCGATCGCGACGTTGTTGGCGGTGCTGGTGGCGGTGAGACCGAGCGCCAGCGAGGTCGCACTGCCCGCAACGGTGAAGCCGAGCGGCGCCTCGTTGGAGGTGAGGATCAGGTGACCCGCGCCGTCGTCGGTCGCGGTCACGACACCGTTGCTGCCGAGGCCGGTCGTGCCGTTAATGTCGGCCTCGATTTGTTGAAGCGAGGCGCTGGCGGCGATGGTGACGCTGTAGGTCGACGTACCGACGTCGATGGCGAGCGTGCCGGCGGCAAGCGCCACGTTGGCGGCCGCCGTGGACAGGCTGACCGTGGCGGTCTCCGTCGCCGCCACCGTCCAGCTGGCGGACTGCGCCTGTTGCGCCGTCGACAGCGCCTGCTGCAACAGGCTGGTGATACCGGTCAATCCGTTGGTGGCTTCGTTGATGGTCTGCGAGCCCTGGCCGATCTGGTCGAGCAGCGCGCTCAACGAATTGGCGGTCTGGGTCAAACTCTGCGACGTGAAATAGGAGCTTGGATTATCGGCGGCGGAATTGACCTTCTTGCCCGTCGCCAGCGCTTCCTGGGTGGTGGTCAGGTCGGTGGAGGTTTGCTGCAATGACAGCAGGTTCTGCCGAATGCCACTGGTGAGAGTAATATCAGACATCGTTCTACCTTCTGGTTACAGGCCGTACTGACTGCCGAACATCAAACTTTCATTCGGCTTGAGTTCGAGCTCCGAGAGCACCGGCAAATCCCTGCCGCGGACGACATGGTTACTCAGTATGGTTAATGGAGAGCTAATTAGGCCGCAGATATTGAGCCGAAACGGGACGGCGCGGCTAAGGCATTGACTACAAAAGAAAAAAGGCGGGGCTTGGCCCCGCCAGGAAATCACAAAAAGAAAAGCGGCGGGGCTTTCGCCCCGCCGCCATCACGTGAAGGCCTGTATCAGATCGGTTTAGCCGAACAGCTTGAGCACCGACTGGTTGGCCTGGTTGGCGATCGAGAGCGCCGAGATTTCCAGCTGCTGCGAGGTCTGCTCGGTGAGCAGGTTGGCGCTTTCCACGTTCTGGTCGGCGACGACCAGGTTGGCGGCGCCGCTCTGCAGCGTGTTGATCGCCGCTGTTTCGAAGCTCGACCGGGTGGTGATGGTCGAGGCGTTGGTACCGAACGTCTCGGCCTGGCTCTGCACGCTCGAGAGCGCCGTGTTGATCGACGACACGAGGCTGGAGAGCTGGGTGTCCGACTGGAAGGACGTGGCTCCCGAGCCGGCGACGGCGGAGAGGCCAAGGCCGGCCGAATTGAAGGTCACGCCGGTAATGGTCAGCGCGCTGGTGCCGGTCGGGTTGAAGTTGATGGTCAGGCTGTCGCCGGAGAGCAAGTTCACGCCGTTATAGCCGGCGTCGGAGGCGAGCTGATTGATCTGGGTCAGCAGCGTGTTGAAGTTGCTCTGCAGCGTGGTCCGCGTCGAGCTCGACCCGATCGCGACGTTGTTGGCGGTGCTGGTGGCCGTAAGACCGAGCGCCAGCGAGGTGGCACTGCCCGCAACGGTGAAGCCGATCGGCGCGTTGTTGGAGGTCAGGACCAGGTGGCCCGAGCCGTCGTCGGTCGCGGTCACCGCTCCCGTGCTGCCGAGGCCGGTCGTGCCGTTGATGTCGGCCTCGATATTTTGCAGCGAGGCGCTGGCGGCGATCGTGACGCTGTAGGTCGACGAACCGACGTCGATGGACAGCGTGCCGGCGGCAAGCGCCACGTTGGCGGCCGACGTGGACAGGCTGACCGTGCTGGTCTCTGTCGCCGCCGTGGTCCAGTTCGAGGACTGCGCCTGTTGCACCGTCGACAGCCCCTGCTGCAGCAGGCTGGTGAGGCTGGTCAGGCCGTTGCTGGCCTGGTTGATGGTCTGCGAGCCCTGGCCGATCTGGTCGAGGAGCGCGCTCAACGAATTGGCGCTCTGCGTCAAATTCTGCGAGGTGAAAAAGGAGCTCGGATTGTCAGCGGCGGAATTGACCTTCTTGCCGGTGGCGAGAGCTTCCTGGGTGGTGGTCAGGTCATTGGAGGTCTGCTGGAGAGCAAGCAGGTTCGACCGAATGCCCGAGGTTAAGGTGACGTCAGACATAGTGTTACTACCCTTCTGGTTACAGGCCGTACTGGCGCGCGCTGGCGCAGCTACTTCTGTAGGCGCGAGCGCGGTGTCCGATCAGACTGATCGGCGGCCAAAGGTTTGCCCTCTTTCATTTAAGGACGCGTAAAGCCGGGCAGTTTTTGCTCGTCGGCAAATTGTGCAGCGCAACCAAAGGACTTAATCCAGATTGCGTCGGCGCCGGGTGAAGCCGCGTGACTAAGGGGTTTTCGTGCATTAAGCGGCGCAGGAGCGGCGCGTTAACGCATCGTTATCCATTCTTGTTTGTAATCGGTTAATCATAAACCGAAAGCGCGCGGCGCCCGCAACGCCGGCGACGACGGGCAGGCCGAGCACAGGGCAGGAGATTTCGACGATGCTAGACAGACCGGATTCCGGGGGACCGCAACTGCCCGGCACGGCGCACGCAACGCCGCTCCAGCCGGCCGCGCCGAGCGTCAACCTTGTCGTCGCCACGCCATGCTTCGGCAGTCAGATTTCCGTCCTCTATGCGGCTTCGCTGTTGAAACTGCAAAAGCTCGTCCGCTCCTACAGCGACTTCAACCTCAAGATCCTGTTCAAGGACGGCGATGCGCTGATCACGCGGGCGCGGGCGAGCCTGGTCGCGCAATTCCTCGACGATCCGAGCGCGACGCATCTGCTGTTCATCGACGCCGATATCGGCTTTGAGCCGCAGCAGGTTCTGCGTCTGATCGAGTGCGGCGCCGACATGTGCGCGGCGGTCTATCCGATCAAGCGCTTGGACTGGGGCAGGGTGAAAGACACGATCGAGACCGGTCGTCCCAATCCGGCCGCGGCCGCGCTGCAATACGTCTACGAAGTCGACAATCCGGCTGCCGTGACGGAGAAGGCCGGATTCATCAAAGTCCGCTACGCCGGCACCGGTTTCTTCATGATCCGGCGCGAGGCGCTGGAGCGCATGTGCGCGCGCTATGCACAGCTTCGCTTCAAGCGCGACCATTCGCTGGATGCCGCGACTGAAAGCAGCAATCGCTTCGCCTTGTTCGAGACCATGATCGACGAGAGCGGAACTTATCTCAGCGAGGATTTCGCGTTCTGCAAGCGCTGGACCCAAATGGGCGGCGAGATCTGGGCCGACCTCGACAGCAAGCTTGCGCATGTCGGGCCGATAACCTTTAGCGGCGATCTGTCGTCGCAGTTCATCCCGGCCTAGCTTTATCGGCTAAGGCGAAAACGGCTCTTCCACAAAGCGTGCGTTCAGTCGAAATGCCGGCAAAAATGCCGGACCGACAGCCGCTTCAATCCGCAATCTTGCTGTAGTTCGCGCTGCGAAGGCCGATCAGGCGATCAAATTGACCAGGCTACCGCTGTCGCCGGAGGAGGCCAGCAGCGTTTCGGCGGAGCCGGCGCTGAGTGTGAAAGTACTTGGCACGGACGCGCCGGTGCCTTTGATCGTGGTCGAACTCTTGGTGCTCGACGACGAAGTCGTCGAGGCGGCGGGCGCGGTGGCTTGGGTCGGCTTGAAGTTCTGATTGCCGACGGCATAGCCGAGATTCGAGGCAAAGACGCCGCTGATGCTGATCTGGTCGGTGGTGTTCTTGCTGGTGATGACCAGTCGGCCCTGGCTGTTGATCGAGGCCGTCACCGGCGCATTGGCGGGCAGGTTGGTATTGAGCGCACTGATCAGGTCGCCGATCGTATCGCTGCCGGTCGAGGTATAGGCCGTCGTCGCCTTCCCGGCGGTCACATAGACCGAGCCGTTCTGCTGAATGCCGAGTGACGAAAGGGTGCTTGAGACCGAAACCGCCTTCGTTGATGTTGCGGTTGCCGGCACGGGCTTGGTTGCCGTTCCGGAAGACGACCCGGTCGACGACCCGTTCAAGGCTTTGATGTAATCCTGGATGCCGGATTTGATCTGGTTATTGGTGCGGGTCAGCGCCTCACCGTTGGCGATCGCCGACTTGCCTTTGCCGAGCGTGGTCGCGGCCGAGAACAGGGCATTGTTGACCGCGTTGGTGGCCGCGATCGACGACGACCAGCCGCTCTGGTTGCTCCAGTAGGACTGGTCCTGCTGCCAGAATGATTGAACGCCGCCGATAGTACTCATTCGACCAAAAGTCCTGCCGGTTACACCCAGCCGATTCCCACAGCTATGGGTCATGCACCCGGTGCGGTTAACGTCCGGTTTCCATCGGGCCGGTTACGTTTGGTTAACCATCTTGGCCGACCTTGTTCCGGCGCGATAACGGCTGGCGGTTTGACGGGGCGATCACCGCGCAAACTACGGTCGTGTTGCCGCGGTCTTGCCTGCGTTTTGCCTGCGTTTTTGCCCGCGATCTTGTCCCTTTGCCTTCCGGTGACGCCAGCCATGAGCCATCCCGCCAAGACGCGGCGCCCGAAGACGGCGCAGTCCATTCAAGAGGCGCTGGCGCTGCATCGGCAGGGCCGCCTCGACGAGGCAGGGCGAATCTACCAATCCGTTCTCGCCGCCGATCCCCGCGACTTTGACGCACTGCATCTGGGTGGCGTGCTGCGACATCAGCAGGGCCGTTCGGCCGAAGCGCTGCGTCTGGTCGCAGCCGCGCTGAAGGCGCAGCCGGGATCGGCCGATGCGCTGACCAATTACGGCGTCATCCTCGATGCGCTCGAACGCCACGAGGAGGCGCTGGCCGCCTTCGACAAGCTCCTGGCCGTGCGCGGCAAGAACGCCCCGCCACTCCACTACAATCGCGGCCAGGCCTTGAAGAATCTCGGCCGCCATGCCGAAGCGCTCGCAAGCTACGAGCAGGCGCTGGCGCTCGCGCCCGGCCATGTCGATGCGCTTTACAATCACGGCAATACGCTATCGGCGCTGGGACGGCACGAAGACGCGCTTGCCGACTACGACAAGGTCCTGAAACTGCGGCCGCGTCACGCGCAAGCGCACAATCGCCGCGGCAATACGCTGGCGGCGCTGCAACAATACGAGGAGGCGCTCGCCGCTTATGACGCGGGCCTCGCCGTCGAGCCGGCCAATGCCGAGTTGCTCAGCAACCGCGCTGTGACCCTCCTGAAGCTCGATCGGCCCGATGCGGCGCTGGACAGTTGCGAGCGCGCGCTCGAGGCGCGGCCGAACTATGCCGACGCGCTTTACAATCGCGGCAATGTTTTAATGGCGCAGATGCAGCTCGATGCGGCGAGCGAAAGCTATGCGGCGGCGCTTGAGCTTGAGCCGCAGCGGCTCGATGCGCTCAACAATCTCGGCCTTGTTCTGTTTGCCCTGAGAAGACATGCCGAGGCGGTCGCGAACTACGATCGCGTTCTCGCGCTCGATCCGAACCACCTGAAAGCGCTGCACAACCGTGCCAACGCATTGTTGGGACTCAAGTCTTATGACGAGGCGCTTGCCGCTTGCGACAGGGTCCTGACGCTCGACGCCGACCACGTCGAGGCGCTCAATTCGCGCGGTGTCGTTCTCGGCAAGCTCAATCGCTACCAGGAAGCGCTGGAAAGCTACGACAGCGCGCTGGCAATGGCGCCGGGCCGTGCCGACATCGAAAACAATCGCGGAATCGCGCTGATGGACTTCGATCGGTTTAACGAAGCGCTCGCAAGCTTCGAATCGGTCCTTGCCCGCGATCCTGACAATGGCGACGCCTGGACCAATTGCGGCACTGTCTTGATCAAGCTCAAACGGCCTGCCGAAGCGCTCGAAAAATACGACAGGGCGGTGGCGCTCGATCCCGATCGTACCGTTGCGTTGACATCCCGCGGCATCGCGCTGACCCTTTTAGACCGTCATGAGGAAGCGCTGGTCTGCCATGAGCGGGCACTTCACATCGACCCTGGACTGGTCGCCGCCCACATCAATCGCGGCAATACTCTGGAGGGTATGACGCGCATGGAGGAGGCGCTCGCCAGCTATGATAAGGCGCTTGCGCTCGAGCCGGAACATGTCGAGGCCAATTTCAACGCCGCTGTCACGCGGCTTTGCACGGGAGATTTTGAGGAGGGCTGGAAGCAGTACGAATATCGCTGGAAGAAGAAGGGCATTGCGTGGCAGCCGTGGGAGTTCAAGCAACCGGTGTGGCGCGGCGAGGAGGACCTTGAGGGCAAGACAATTCTGCTTCTCGCCGAACAAGGCCTGGGCGATACGCTCAATTTCGTGCGCTATGCGCCGCTCGTCGCCGCGCGCGGCGCCAAAGTCATCCTCGGCGTGCAGAAGCCGCTCAAGGAGATTGCCTGTACGGTGCCGGGCATTTCCGGTGTGCTGACCGACGGCCAGCCGCTTCCGGACTTCGACCTGCATTGCCCGCTGCTCGGTCTGCCCATCGCGTTCAAGACCGATCTTGCGACCATACCGGCGAACATTCCGTATTTGTCGCCCTATCAAGAGCGGCTCGACAAATGGCGCGACAGGTTGCCGCAAAACGGCCGGATGCGCGTCGGGATCGTGTGGTCGGGTAATTCATCGCATTTGAACGATCATCACCGTTCGATTCCGCTCGAGCGCTTCACCGCTTTGCTGTCGGTGCCGGGCATCGATTTCATCAGCGTGCAGAAAGATGTCGGCAGCGCGCAGGCCGATATCCTCGACAAGCACGGCGTGCTCGAGCTCGGCCGGCAATTCGAGGATTTCGCCGACACCGCCGCCGTCGTCGCGATGCTCGATCTTCTCATCACCGTCGATACGTCGGTTGCGCATATTGCCGGCGCGATGGGCAAGGCGGTCGCGCTGCTGCTGCCGTTTGCGCCGGATTGGCGCTGGCTCCGGCACCGCACCGATACGCCCTGGTATCCGAGCATGCGGCTGTTCCGGCAAACCGCGATCGCCGATTGGGATCCTCCGCTCGATCAGCTGCGGCAGGAGCTTACCGATGCCGCGCAGCGCCGCGCGGCGCGGGGATGAGAACGGCACAAGCCGATCCGCTGCCGGCGCCAAGCATTGCGCAGGCCTTCGCCTATTTTCAGGAGGGGCGGCTCGTTGACGCCGAAGCGATCTGCAGCGCCATCCTCGCCGCCGAGCCCGAACAGTTCGACGCACTGCATCTCCTCGGCTTGTTGCGCTATCAGCAGGGACGCAATGCCGAGGCGCTGCGGCTCATCGGCGCGCTGCTCAAGCGCGCGCCATGCTCTGCCGAGCTGCTCAGTAATTACGGGCTCGTGCTGACGGCGCTCGCTCGCCACCAAGAGGCGCTCGCATGTTTCGAGAACGCGCTCGGCAATAATGCGGGCTATCTCAACGCGCTGAAAAATCGTGCCGCCCGCCTCAAGTCGCTCGGGCGCGGCGAAGCGGCGCTCGCCGCCCATGAATCGATCCTAGCCGCAAATCCCGACGATATCGACGCTCTGAACGAATGCGGCGGCCTTCATGTGCGGCTCGGACGCCCCGGCGCGGCCGTTGCTTGTTACGACAAGGCGCTCGCCGTCGCGCCACGGGAGGTGGAGCTTCACGTCAACAAGGGCAGCGCGCTGGCCGCCTCGAACCGGTTTGACGAAGCTTTGCAAAGCTTTGCTGCCGCGGCTGCGATAGATCCGGAATGCGCCGAAGCTCATCACCGAGCAAGCCTCATCCGCTTGCGGCTAGGCGAATTTAAGCGTGGCTGGCGCGACTACGAGTGGCGATGGCGGACCCGGGGGACGCAAAAGAGGCGGCAGGTCGCCGCACCGCTATGGCTTGGCGATCAGCCGATCCAAGGCAAAACCATATTGCTGCTCGCCGAGCAGGGCTTCGGCGATACCATAAATTTCGTCCGCTACGCGTCTGCTGTCGCTGCCCTCGGCGCCACCGTGATCCTTGACGTGCCGTCTCCGTTGCAAGAGATCGCAGCGAGCGTTCCCGGTGTTTCGTCGGTGCTCGACGACAGCGAGCCGGTGCCGCCCGTCGATTATTATTGTCCGTTGCTGAGCTTGCCGCTGGCCTTTCAGACCGAGATCGAGACCATACCGGCGAACATCCCGTATATCCGGTCATCCGAGGAGCGCGTCGCAAAGTGGCGTGACCGGCTGCCGCAGAACGGCCGCTTGCGCATAGGCTTGTGCTGGGCGGGCAGCAACGCGCATTTGAACGACCATAACCGCTCGATAGCACTCGATCGCTTCGCCCAGATCTTTTCGCTGCCGAATCTCGATTTCATCTGCGTGCAAAAGGAGGTTGATGCGGCGCAGGCAGCCATCTTGCGGCGCCATCACGTCGTTCAGCTCGGCCAGGACTTTCAGGATTTCGCCGACACCGCCGCGGTTTTAGCGCAGCTCGATCTGCTGATTTCGGTCGACACTTCCGTCGCCCATCTTGCCGGTGCAATGGGCAAGGCTGTTGCGCTGCTGTTGCCCTTTCCAGCCGAATGGAGATGGCTGCTCGATCGCACCGACAGTCCCTGGTACCCGACCATGCGGTTGTTTCGGCAAACCGCAACCGGCGACTGGCACGGCCCGTTCGAGCGGCTATACCAGGAGCTCGGCGCCGTCGCGAGCCGCAAGACGGCGCGCTCGACAAACGGCTAGTCGGCCCGCTACAGCGTTCGGCTGACGGCGAGCGGTCGGATATGCCGCGGATTGGGCGCCGCTGTGCGCCCGCTTGCGCCGTAGACCTGCGGTGCCGCTTTGCGTGCGAGATCACCCGACAGGCGGCGCATGATGCCTTCGGAGACGGCATGCGCCGTCGCCAATACGACCATGTTCTTCTGCAGCACCGCCCGGAAGCTATCTTGCATCTTGGCGAGCGCGGCGCAGCCCGCCGGCATTGCTTTGCGGAAAAAGCTCGCATTGGCCTTCAGGCGCTCGCCGGCCACGTACAGCTGGCCCGCGAGTTGCGCCTTGGTCGGTTCGAGCGCGGATGCGTTGCGAAGCTCGCCCGCGCGCACCAGCACCGTTTCCTGCTCGACGATGCCGGAGAGCCGCTCGATGAGCGTGGCCAGATCGCCGATCGCCTTCTCGGCTTCGGCTTGCGTCGTGATCGGGGTCATGATGCGGACAGTCCCTGGTGCCGGAGCAGCGCTTCGTAGATTTTCGGCGCCAGCCCGATGCCGCCGGCCTTGGCGAATGACTTGGCATATTGGTCGGTCATGAACGAGCGCCAGATTTTCAACGAGCCGGAGCCGCCGAACGGTCCGTCGCCGTCGATTTTGGTGAACATCTGCTGGAACATGTTGTTCAAGAACATCGACTCGAAGTTGGTCGCGGCGTCCTTGGCCTTGGCTTTGACTTTCAGCGCGGACTGAGCGTGCGCGCTGCTCGCGCTGCCGATCGAATTAAGCGATGCGGAAAAATCGACGGGGTTCGTGCTGGACATCACATCACCTCGATATCGGCCTGGATGGCGCCGGCGGCTTTGATCGCTTGCAGGATGGTGATCAGATCGCGCGGCCCGATGCCGAGCGCGTTGAGGCCGTCGACCACCTGCTGCAGCGACACGCCGGCTTGCACCACGGCAAGCCCTTTGCCTTCCTCCTGCACGCCGACATTGGTGCGCGGCACGACGACGGTGCGGCCGCGCGAGAACGGGGCGGGCTGACTCACCTGCGGCGTTTCCGAGATCGTCACCGTGAGATTGCCTTGCGCGACCGCGACCGTGGACACCCGCACGTCGCGGCCGATGACGATGACGCCGGAGCGCTCGTCGATGACGATCTTGGCCGCCTCGTCGGGCTCGACCTGCAGCTGCTCGATCTCGGTCAGCATGGCGACGACGTTCTGCGGAAATTTCTTCGGCAGCGTGAGCTGCACCGTCGACGGATCGAGGGGTTCTGCGACCGGCGCGCCGATATAATCGTTGACCGCGACCGCGATGCGCTTCGCCGTGGTGAAGTCGGCGTTGCGCAACGATAGGCGCAACTGGCCGACGCTGTTGATAACCGGGTCACGGCTCGCATCGAACGCGTCATGTCGATCGTGGTGAATTCGGTCACGTGCGGCACGGTAAATGCGCTCAGCACCATGGCTTGGGCCGTTGCCTTGCGCACGCCATGCACCGGGATGCGCTCTTCGCCACCTCGGGGTAGTGGCCGCAGGGGGGCGCTGGCGCGCGTGCTGTCGGCGGCTGCTTCGACGTCCGATCTGGTGATCGAGCCTTCCGGGCCGCTGCCGTGGATCACTTCCAGGTCGATGCCGAGGTCGCGCGCGAGCTTGCGTACGGCGGCTTCGCCGAGCACTCCGCGAGCCTCATCGTCCGCGTCGGCCGCATCGGCTGAACTCGCGCCGTTGGCCTTCGGAATCGCGGCCGCGGCCGCCCGATGGCCAATGGTCGGGTGGCGCCCGCCGGCGCCGGTACCGGCTGACGCACGCGGCGGCGCACCGGTGAATCGGCGCGCGGTCCGTATCCGACGAGGTTGGCGGTGCGGGCAGGCGTGACCGCGGGAGCTGCCGGCGCGCCGCTTTCATCCGCGGCATTCTCGGTTGCTGACCGCGGCTCGGCGACGATGTCGACGCCGGGGCGACGTCGATGATGATGATCGGTGTGCCCACCTCGACGGTGGTTCCTTCGGCGATCAGCAGCTCGCTGACGACGCCGGCGAACGGGCTCGGCAGCTCGACGAGCGCCTTCGCCGTTTCGATCTCGACGATCGTCTGGTTCTGCGTCACCCGGTCGCCGACCTGCACCAGCCAGCGAACGACTTCTGCTTCGGTCAGACCCTCGCCGACGTCAGGAAGCTTGAACTGCTTGAGTGATGCCACATCTGCCTCCGGCGGTCAGTACGCGAGCGATCGGTCGACCGCGTCGAGCACGCGATCAGGTCGGGCAGGAAATGTTCTTCAAGACGCGACGGCGGATACGGGGTGGCGATAACCGCCGACCCGTAGCACCGGCGCCTGCATCTCATAGAAGCACAACTCGGTGATGCGGGCGGCTAGCTCGGCGCCCACGCCAAGGAATGTCTGCGCTTCATGGACGACGACGCACCGGCCAGTGTGTCGTACCGACTCGGTGATGGTCGGCCAATCGATCGGCGACAGCGAGCGCACGTCGACGACCTCGAGCTCGTGACCCTCGTCGGCGGCGACCTCGGCCGGCGTCAAGGCAGGTCTTCACCATCGGTCCGTACGCGACAGCGTGACGTGCCGACCAGGCCGGACGACGCGGGCCTTGTGCAGGGGGAACGCCTCGGTGAGTGGGGTGTCGATGTCGATTTAGCCTTCTCCCAGTAGCGGCGCTTCGGCTCGAAGAAAATGATCGGATCGTTGCTCGTCACCGCCTGCTGGATCATCGTGTAGGCGTCGGCGGAGTTGCTAGCACGCGACGACTTTGAGCCCGGCCACGTGGGCGAACAACGCCTCGGGTGATTCGCTGTGATGCTCGACCGCACCGATATCGCCGCCGAACGGAATGCGGACGACGATCGGCATCGGCACCCGGCCCTGCGACCGATAGTGCAGCTTCGCGAGTTGGCTGACGATCTGGTCGTACGCCGGAAAAACGAAGCCATCGAACTGGATCTCACAGATCGGCCGGTAGCCGCGCATCGCCAGCCCGATCGCGGTGCCGATGATGCCCGACTCGGCAAGCGGGGTATCCATGACGCGGTCTTCGCCGAAGTCCTTTTGCAAGCCGTCGGTCACCCGGAACACGCCGCCCAGCTTGCCGACGTCCTCGCCCATGATGATGACCTTCGGGTCGGACTCCAGTGCCTTGCGCAGGCCCATGTTGAACGCGCGCGAAATCGCAACGGGCGCCATCAGTGACCAGCCCCGCCGGAGTACCGCGCGGCTCATCAGCCCGCCGAGGTAACTCGTCGAACTCAGCGCGCTCTTCGTCGACAAGCGGCGAACCGCCGGCATATACCTGCTTGAAGATGTCGAGCTGGTTCGGCTCTGGCATCGACAGGCATGCGGTCCCGCACCCGAGCGGCAAGCTCGTCGCCTCTCTTCGATCGACTCGTAAAACGCCGCTCGGCCAGCCCGTTGCGCGACAGTAAGCCTTCACGCGCTCGATGGGGTCGCGCAACTTCCAGTTCTCGAGCTCGCTCGCGAGCCGATAACGGGTCGGGTCGTCCGACGTCGTGTGCGCACCCATGCGGTAGGTGTACGCCTCGACGAGAAAACGGCCCCTGACCCTCGCGTGCGTGCTGCAGAGCCTTGCGGGTGACGGCAAGGCAGGCGAGCACGTCGTTGCCGTCGACACGGACGCCGGGAAAGCCGAACCCGTGTGCCCGTCGGAACAACGGAATGCGCGACTGCCGCTCTTCAGGCACCGAGATCGCCCACTGGTTGTTCTGCAAGAAGAACACCACGGGCGCGTTGTACGACGCCGCGAAGATGAACGCCTCGTTGACGTCGCCCTCACTCGACGCGCCGTCGCCGAAGTAGGCGATGACTGCGTTCTCGGTGCCATCGCGTTGCATACCCATCGCGTAGCCGGTTGCGTGCAGCGTCTGCGCGCCGATGACGATCGTGTAGAGCGCGAAGTTGTGTTCCTTGGGATCCCAGCCGCCGAAGTTCACCCCGCGAAACAGCTCGAGCAGGCTCTCCGGGCCGACACCGCGGCACCAGGCGACCCCGTGTTCGCGGTAGGTCGGAAACGCCATGTCGCCGGGGAGCAGGGCCCGGCCGGAACCGATCTGCGCTGCCTCTTGGCCGAGCAGCGATGCCCAGATGCCGAGCTCGCCCTGGCGCTGCAGCGCGGTCGCTTCGGTATCGAACCGCCGCACGAGGGCGAGGTCGCGGTAGAGCACTCGCAGCTCTTCGTGCGAGATCTCCAACGGATAGTCGGGATGCTCGATCCGCTAGCCCTCGGGCGTCAGCAACTGCACAAGGTCGCGGTCAGCTCGCCTGGGGGTTGGCGGCATCGTGCTGTCGGTCGGCAGTCATGCCACTCCTCCGCTTACCGACGCGACGTCCCTCAGGTTCGCTGTGGACCGGACTGCGCTCGAGCTGAAGTGCGTCTGTCTGGGCACGCATCGGGGTCAGCCGGTCGGCATCGTCGGGCGGTGTACCCGGCTCAATCGTCGCAGATCCATGGCCGCATGCGGGAACACGCGCGGTGCCGTCAGCGGCTGGATCGACGTTCTCGTCAGTGGCCTGTGGCCGGCGCACGGCGCGGCGTGGACTCGCCGCCGTACGTGCTTGCCGGTGCCACGCGTGCCGGTGTCGGCGGGCTGCGCCCTTACCGGCGTCACCGGATCGCTGTTGCCTGCGATGCCCTTGCCGCGTCGCCGGTGTCGCCGCTTGCTCGGCTGTGACCTGAACTGCCGCTGTCTGTTGCCCGTACCGAGCTGCCCTGGCCGTCGCGGTCGCGCTGTGCGGCTTTCCCGTCGGGGTCGCCGTTGCCTTTCCCGCCGGCACGCTCTTCGTCGGCCGTGCCTTTGGCGTCGCCCTTGCCTCGTGACCGGGCAGAACGCATGGGTCCGTGCGCCGATCACCCGTGGGGCACTTGAAGGGCGGCGGCGTTCGGAGGTGTCGGAGTCGGGGTCACGACCGGCGGCGTCGACCACCGTGTCGAACCGGCGCTGGTGACGGTGATCGGCGTCGACGTCGGCGTTGGGCGTAGGGACGGCAACCGGCACGGCGACGACACGGGCGCGGCGACCGGCGTCACCACAGCCACCGGTGGGCTTACCGAGTCGCGCGATACGACCGAAGGTCGCGGCTAGGAGTAATCACCGTCGGGTTAGTCGCGACGGACGGTACCGGCGCAAGTCTCGGCTTCGGCAGTGGGCCGTCGTGCTGCGCCTTTGGTGGCCGCGTGATGCTTGGGGACGACGATGAGCGGTGCTGCCGCCGGGCAGCGACGTGGCATCCGAAGTAGTGGACCCGCCGACCGGCTTGCGGCGTCTCGGCGACACGATAGCGTTCGAACCGAGCATGATGATCACGCTGACCGTCGCGGCCGTGGTGATGCCCACCAAGGAAGCTGCCGCGATCAATGGTCTTGACCGATGTTGCGGCCAGCGCTGAGGGCAGGCGTAATCCAGCGCCGAGTTTCACGGCAGTGGCACCTCCCTGGCAGGCCCTTCGGCGTGGCCCTGCACGCGATGACTACTCTATACGGACGGTACCCGGTAAGTCACTCAGCGTTGTAAGTCTGGCCGAACGGCCTGACATACGGTTCGTATACGGCACAAATCGGCCGGCTTAAGTGCACTTGAGCGCCGCCGGGTGCCTTTAGTCCAGAGGACGGCCCTAAGCTTAAGACAGTGGTCGGGGCAGGACACGCCCACCAGGGGGGCCTTTCGATAGCTCGAAGGAGTCGCCCACCCGGCCTTCTGGCGGTACTTCGTAGGGGTCCTTCATGCCGCCAGGTCAGGCGTCGACGCCGAGCGTAGGTCGGCGGCCACCTCGAGGAAGATGTCGTTCGCCTCGGGCTTCGCCGATGGTGACCCGTAAGCCCTCACCTGCGAACGGGCGCACCACGACGCCGGCCTCGGCGCAGGCCGCGGAGGCGGCCTCTCGGTGGCCGCGCCAGTCGGCAAGCCAGACGAATTCGCCTCGACTGTCCGGAATCTGCCATCCATCTGCGCGCAAGCGCGCCGCTGACCCGCGTGCGCTCGGCCACGGTGGCCTCGACTCGCTCGAGCAACTCGGCTCGGCGACCGGTCGCAGCGAGGCCACGGCGGCCGCCTGGGCGATCGAGCTCACGGCAAACGGCACGCTGGTCATGCGGATCGCCTCGGCGACCTCCGGCGTGGGCGACCGCGTAGCCGACCCGCAGGCCGGCCAGCCCGTAGGCCTTCGAGAACGTGCGCAGCACTGCGACGTTGGGCCGGTCGCGGTACGACCTCGATCGCCGTCCGGCACGTCGGGGTCGCGGTTGAACTCGCGGTATGCCTCGTCGAGCACGACGAGACAGTCGCTCGGCACCGCGTCGAGAAACCGTTCGAGCTCGCGCCCGGCCGACCGCCGTCCCGGTCGGATTGTTCGGGTTGCAGACGAACACGACCCGGGTGCGCGGCGTGATCGCCGCGGCCATCGCGTCGAGGTCGTGCACGCGGCCGCCGTCAGCGGCACCGGGACGGCCGTCGCGCCGGCGACCTGGACGATGATCGGGTACGCCTCGAACGAGCGCCACGCGAAGACGACCTCGTCGCCCGGGCCGGCGAAGGCCTCGACCAGCTGGGTGGCGACGCCGACCGGACCCGCAGCCGACGACGACGTGCTCCGCAGGGACGTCGCAGCTTGTCGGCCAGAGCTTCAACCACAGCGGACGCCGCGAGGTCGGGGTAGCGATTGGTGTGCTGGGCCGCGTCGGCGATCGCGTCGAGCACACTGGGCAGCGGCGGATACGGCGACTCGTTGGACGACAGCTTGAAGCTGTGCTGGCCACCCGCGGACGGGCGCCCGGCTTGTAGACCGGAATCCCGTTGAGGTCGGAGCGTGGACGCGGTGCGGGTGGGGTCACAGGGCTGCTTTCTGATCGTGCGAACGGCTCTAGAGGTTACCCGCGTCGAAGGCTAGCCGCGCTCCAAATCCTAGGAATACCAGGGCCGTCACGCGGTCGAGGATTCGGCGGACGCGATCACGTTCGAGCAGGCGCCGTACTCGTGCCATTGCCGAGACGAGCACGCCAAACCAGCCGATGCTCTCGGCGGCGTGAATCGATGCGAGCAACATCGAGAAGGCGAACACCGGCGCGTGTGCCGGGATGAACTGCGGCAGCAAGGTGACGTAGAAGACGCCGACCTTCGGATTGAGGAGGTTGGTGAACAGCCCGGTGCGAAACGACTGAGGGGCGGTCAGCTGGGTGCTACTTGGCCGCCAGCCGCGTGCGACGTCGTCCGATCGATGAGCTCCAAGCAACAGCCTGACGCCGATGAACGCGAGGTAGGTGGCGCCGACGATGCGCAACACGTCGTAGGCATCCGTGAAGCGGCGAGCACCGTCGTGACGCCAGCGGCGCTTGCCGCCCCCCACGACAACCCGCCGAGGCAGACGCCGAGACCGCCGATGAGGCCGACCCGCGGGCCGCTCGCCATCGTCGTCCGGACCACGAACATCGTGTCGAGGCCAGGTGTGATGGTGAGCAGCAACGCGGCCAGCGAGAACGCAATGGTGGCGGCAACCATGCGCTGACTGTAGAAGGCAACGGGTCGAGTCGCTCGTTGATATCCGAGTGCTTTGCTGGGCTCGTCGGCGTCCCGATACCCTGCTTCGGCACGGCAGGAGGCTCGTAAGGGTCTCGGGAGGCTTCGCCTAGTCCGGTCTATGGCGCCGCACTGCTAATGCGGTTTGGGTCTTAAAGCCCATCCGGGGTTCAAATCCCCGAGCCTCCGCGCACTTCTTTGGCTCTTGAACGTCCGCCGATTGCGAGGTGGTGCTCATGGATGCAGTCACCCTCGTTGCCGAACGCATCACGGCGGTCAACGGCCGTGTGCACGCGCTGATCAAGGCGGCGGTGGGCCTCGATCTGGTGCAGCCGGTGCTGCCAGGCACAAGCCCGTTGGTGTCTACCCTTTGGCATCTGCCGCGCGTGCAGGACTGGGCAGTCAACACCTCGATCAGGAACGTGCCTGAAGTCGTAGAGGCGTTTCCGGGGCTGCCCGATCCCGAGCGGTTCGGGTTTGGCACTGGCCTTACCCCCGACGATGCGGCAGACGCGGCCCGGGCAGTCGATCTCGACGTCCTCGGTGCGTATGCGGACGCGGTAACCGCCGGCACCCTCGACTGGCTGTCGAGGCTGAGCGCAGAGGACCTCGACTGGGTGCCGCCGTTTGCGGAGCGGCAACAGACGCGCGCGAGCTACTCCACCCCTGCAGCGCTTGCCGACGTTGCCGGCCTGCACGGTGTGCCGGTTGGCGTCGTGCTCATGCGGCCGGCGATCTCGCACGTCTTCCATCACGCCGGCGAGCTCGAGTTGCTGATGGACGTCGCAAAGTCGGCGTCGTGACGTCGGCGTCGTGACGACATTCGGGCCGGTGCACGGCGCGTATCACGGTGCCTGGTGCTGGGGGCCATTGACCGAAGAGCTCGAGGGCCGCGGGCATCGCGTGCTCACTGTCGATCTCCCGACCGAGGATTCGTCAGCGGGTGCGCAGGAGTACGCGGCGAGTGCGGTGGATGCGTTCGCCGACGCCGACCCCGATCTTGTTGTTGTCGGTCATTCGTTGGGTGGGCTGACGATTCCGTTGGTCGCCGCGGCGCGACCGGTCAGCCGGCTGGTGTTCGTTTGCGCGATGTTGCCGCGCGTCGGCCAGGCTCAAGACGACGTGATCAGCGCTGAGCCGGACATGTTTTCGATGAGTGCCGCGGGCGGCGTCTACGAAAGCGCAGACGGCGCGGTGCATTGGTATCCCGAGGCTGCGGCCCGGTCGTTCTTCGCCGACTGCAAACCCGACGTCGCGAAGTGGGCCGCCGGGCAGATGCGCGGGCAGTTCTGGAACATCACCCAAGAGGTGACACCGCTGCTCGATTGGCCCGAGGTGCCGTACTCGTACGTGCTTGGCGTGAGTGATCCGATCGTCAACCCGGCGTGGTCGCGCCGCGTCGTCCCCTCGGTATTGGGCGTCGAGCCGATCGAGCTGGCGGCCGGCCACTCGCCGTTTCTCTCGGCGACCGTCGCGCTCGCCGACGCTCTCGAGGGCTGAACCGAGTCGGCGCGCCACCCTGTACCCTTTGGTGCGCGCAGTTGCCACCTTCGGGCCAATGGCCGCGCCCGGCGCTCGTAGCTCAACGGATAGAGCACTTGACTACGGATCAAGAGGTTGGGGGTTCGAATCCCTCCGAGCGCACTTACCGGCCAGGTTGAGCGAGTTTGTTAGACGCTGGCGGCGCCCTGACCCCGTTTTCGTCTAACAGTCGAAGGTATTCGTCACCGATGCCGCGCGAGCCCTCTGGTGCGTATTGACAATGGATCCCATTACGGCTTAGCTCGATGCATGAGCGTGAAGGCGGGGTGGTTCGCGGCGTTGGCGTTGGCGTTGGCGCTGGCGGCGTGCAATTCGACGTCCGCCCCGATCGCGCACCCTGTCGCGGGCGTCGTCCGGGTGGTCGCCGCCGAGAATTTCTGGGGCGACATCACTGCGCAGATCGGTGGCCCGCACGTAGCCGTGACCTCGATCATCACCGACCCGAACGCCGACCCGCACACGCTACGAGACCGATCCGCAGCGATGCCGCCGCGTTGTCCTCGGCGCAGTTGGTCATCGAAAACGGCTTTGGCTACGACGACTTCATCGACAAGCTGCTCTCGGCCGGGCACACAAGTCTGGTCGCACTGTCCTTTCGATCGAGAAGACGCTGGCGTATCGGTGGCCCAATCCGAACCCGCACGTCTGGTACGACACCGCGCAGCTACCCGTAGTGCGCTGACGCGATTCGAAGCGCGCTAGCAACGGCCGATCCGGCTGACGCAGCGACTTCGCAGCCAACGCGAAGACGTTCGATGCCAGCCTCGCAGCCGCTGCTGGCACGATCGCGCGCATCAAGACGTCGTACGCCGGCACCAAGATCGCCTACACCGAACGGGTACCGGGCTACCTGGTCGCGCTGCGGGACTTGTCGTCGGACAGCCCAGCCGGGTTCGCCCAAGCCATCGAGGACGGCAACGATCCCGTCACCCCGGGACACGGCCGCTTTCGATGCCGCCATACCGATCATCAGGTCAAGGTGTTGCTGTACAACAGCCAGGTGACCGACGCGCAGACCGACCGGATCAAGCAACTCGCGCGCACGGCGGGCATGCCGATCGTCGGCGTGTCGCGGAGACCATTCCGAAGAGCGACGCCAACTTCCAAGCGTGGCAACTGCGCCAGGACAAGGAATTGCTGGCGGCGCTTGGTGGCTGACGTCAACCGAGCCTCGCATTCGCCTCGACCGCGCGACGCTGCGCTTCGGCGACCGGACCATCTGGGCAGACCTCGACCCTCGATGTCGCACCCGGCGAGTTCGTCGCGGTGCTAGGGCCGAACGGATCAGGCAAGACCAGCCTGCTCAAGACGCTGCTCGGCCTCGCGCCGCTGAGCTCCGGCATCGTCGAGGTGATGCGGCCGGCCGCCGCGCAAGGGCAGCAGCGTCGTCGGCTACATCCCGCAACAGAAGGGCGTTCGATCGCGACATTCCCTTGCGGGGGCGCGACTTCGTGCGCCTCGGGCTCGATGGGCACCGGTGGGGCACGCCGCTGCCGAACAAGCAGGCGGCCGCCGCCGTGCAACACGCTATCGAGTCGGTCGGCGCGAGCCGACTACGCCGACGCGCCACTCGGTTTGCTCTCCGGCGGCGAACAACAACGGCTGCGCGTCGCCCAGTCGCTGATGGGCGACCCCAAGTCTTGCTGTGCGACGAACCGCTGCTTTCCCTCGACCTCAACCACCAGCAGGCCGTCACGGCACTTATTGACGACCGACGCAAGCAGGCGCAGACGAGCGTGCTGTTCGTCACCCACGAGATGAATCCGGTGCTACCGCTGGTCGACCGCATCCTGTACCTCGTCGATGGGCGATGGGCGGTCGGCACGCCCGACGAGGTGCTCACCACCGAACGGTTGTCCGACCTCTACGGCACCGAGATCGACGTGCTGCGCGTACGCGGGCGCATCATCGTCGTGGGTGGCCCCGAATCGGCGCACGCCGAGCCGGGTGCATCGCATCATCACCACCCGCACGACGACGACCACGAGCCCGACCTCGTGATCGGCCGACGTGGCCGACGCGCACCGCATGCGAGTGACCACTGATGAGCCTCAGCTACTACCTCGGCCAGAGCTTCGCGCAGCATGCGCTCCTTGCGGCTGGGCTGGTCGCGATCACCAGTGGGCTCATCGGCCCGTTCGTCGTCACGCGCGGAGCCGCGTTCGCCGTGCATGGCACTGCCGAGTTGGCGTTCACCGGGGCCGCAGCTGGCTTGCTGGTGGCCAACAATCCCGATCGCTGGTGCGCTCATCGGCTCGCTTGGTCGTCGCCGCCGCCATCGGCATGTTGGGCGGACGCGCGCGCGAACGTGACTCGGTGATCGGCGTCGTCCTGGCGTTTGGCCTTGGCCTTGGCATCTTGTTGCTGTCGCACTACCACGGGTTTGCGACCGAGGCGACGAACATCCTGTTCGGTCAGATCTTCGGTGTGAGTTCCGGTCAGGTCGTGCTGCTCGTCGGTATCGCCCTGGTTGTGCTCGCGGCGATGGCATTCCTGTACCGGCCGTTGTTGTTCGCCAGCGTCGACCCCGACGTCGCCGATGCGCGTGGGGTGCCGACGCCGCCTCGTCGGCGTCCTGTTCCTTTCGTCCTCGCGATCACGGTCACCGAGGCCGCGCAGATCGTCGGCACGTTGCTCGTGCTGAGCTTGGCGATCACGCCTGCGGCAGCGGCTCAGCGGCTGTCGTCACGGCCTGCGGTAGTGACGGCGTTGTCGATCGGCTTCGCGGTCATAGCGGCGGACGGAGGGTTACTGGCGAGTCTGGAGAGCAACACGGTCAAGGCCAGCGTGTTCGTGACCTTCATCAGCTTCGGGATCTACGTGCTCGCGCGCCTTGTCAACGTCGCCGTGCGCAGTCGGGGCACACGCCGACAATCTCGACCGTATGCGTGACGTCGGCGTAGCCCTCTGCCTGCGCAACGGCCGCCGCCCACTTCTCGACCGCTGCGCCGTTCACGTCAACGGATCGGCCGCACACCGCGGCACAGCAGATGATGATGGTGCGCGCCGGTGCGGCACTGCCGGAATAGCAGCTCGCCGGCGTCGTTGCGTAAGACGTCGAGATCGCCTGCGTCGGCCAGACTGCGCAGTTGGTTGTACACCGTGGTGAGGCCGACGCGTTCGCCCCTGGTGCGAAGCAATTGATGCAGATCTTGAGCGGTGCGAAAGGCATCGACCTCGGCCAGCAACGCGGCGAGCGCACGCTTCTGGCGGGTTGATCGCTCGCCAACGGTCGACGGCCGATCTGCATCGTTGGCGGCCGCGAGGTTGGTCACTGGTGCCCAGCGATGGTGTGCGGCTGGTACGGCTTCTCGAGCAGCTCGATCTCGTCGGCGGTGAGCATCGACGTCGACCGCCGCGATCGCATCGTCGAGGTGCTGGGTCTTGGTCGCGCCGACGATCGGCGCGGTGATGCCGGGCTTGGACAGCAGCCAGGCCAGCGCCACCTGCGCGCGCGGAATGCCGCGCTGACTCGGCGACCGCGCGCACCGCATCGACGACGGTCCGCGTCGTCGTCGCCGTACAGCGTGCGGCCGAACTCGTCGGTCTCGCTCCGAGCGGTTCGTCGCTTCGTCCCAGGGCGCGGGTCAGCCGGCCGCGGGCCAGCGGGCTCCACGGGATGACGCCGATGCCCTGGTCGACGCAGAGCGGCAGCATCTCGCGCTCCTCCTCGCGGTAGAGCAGGTTGTAGTGGTTCTGCATGGTGACGAACCGCGTCCAGCCGTGCAGCGTCGGCGACGTACAGCGCCTTGCTGAACTGCCAGGCGTACATCGACGACGCGCCGATGTAGCGGGCCTTGCCGGCCTTGACGACGTCGTGCAGCGCCTCGAGCGTCTCCTCGATCGGCGTTGCGTAGTCCCAGCGGTGGATCTGGTAGAGGTCGACGTAGTCGGTGCCGAGCCGGCGCAGGCTGGCGTCGATCTCGTGTCATGATCGCCTTGCGCGACAGGCCGGCGCCGTTCGGGTCCGTGGCGCATGCGGCTGCGGACCTTGGTGGCGAGCACGACCTCGTCGCGCTGGGCGAATTCAGCCAGCGCGCGGCCGACGATCTCCTCGCTGCTGCCGAGCGGAGTAGACGTTGGCGGTGTCGAAGAAGTTGATGCCGGCCTCGAGCGCCTGCTGGATGATACGGCCGGCTGCTCTCCTCGTCGAGCGTCCACGGCGTGGTTGCCGCGGCCGGGCTCGCCGTAGCTCATGCAGCCGAGGCAGATGCGCGAGACCTCGAGGCCGGTGTTGCCGAGCGTCGTGTACTCCATGTACCCAGCCTAACTCCGCCGCAGACGTGACGGTCTTGGCCCGGTGAGGCCCAAAACTGTCACTTCTGCGCGCGGTTGACGATGCACGCGGGCGCTCGACCGCAGCTGCCACGGCACGCTGGTGACCATCACGCCGGGCTTGAACAGCAGCCGCGCCTTCAGCCGCAGCGCGCTTTGGTTGTGCAGCAGCTGTTCCCACCAGTGGCCGACGACGTATTCGGGGATGAAGACGGTGACCACGTCGCGCGGGCTCTGCCCGCGACGAGCCCGTGATGTAGTCGAGGACCGGACGCGTGACCTCGCGATACGGCGAATCCAACAACACGAGCGGGACGTCGATGCCGCGCGCCTGCCACTCGCTCCTGCAGTGCCTGCGCCTCTGCTGCGTCGGCGTTGATCGTGACTGCTTCGATCGTGTGCGGACGGGTCGCCTTGGCGTACGCGAGCGCACGCAACGTCGGCCACTGCAGCGCGAGAGACGAGCACGACGGCGTGGTTGCGCGAGGGCATCGTCGGCGTTCTCGGCCGCCGCCATGTCGAGTTCGTCGGCGACCGCTGTAGTGCCGCCGGATGCCCTTCATCGACGACGAACAGCAGACATGCGCGACGATCGCGATCCATGCGCCGTCTCGGCACCTTGGGTAGAGCACGACACGACCAGCACGACGGCGGTGCAGACGGCGCCGATGATGTTGATGACCCGTGAGCGTTCGGATGCTGTCCGCGCGTTCAGTTCCTGCGGCGCTCGTGCGAGCTTCGTCTTCCAGTGCTTGACCATGCCAGTCTGGCTCAGCGTGAAGGAGGTGAAGACGCCGATGATGTAGAGCTGGATCAGCTTGTCGATGTTGGCGTGGAAGCCGACGATCAGCGCGATCGCGAAGCCGCCGAGCAGCAGGATGCCGTTGCTGAAGACCAGCCGTCGCCGCGGTTGTGCAGCTGCCGCGGCAGGTAACGGTGTTGCGCCAGGATCGACGCCAGCACCGGGAACCCGTTGAAGGCGGTGTTCGCGGCGAGAATCAAGATGCCGGCGGTCGACGACCTGGAAGAAGTAGAACAGAACGCGTGCCGGCCCCGAACACGACGGCGGCGATCTGCGAGATCACCGACGGGTTGCCGCTGGGCTGGGCCTGCGCTTTGACGTGCAACGCCAGGACGTGATGCCGACGAACATGCTGACGGCGAGCGCGCCCATGGCGGTCAGCGTCCTGGCGGCGTTGCGCGCCTTGGGCTTGCGGAACGACGGCACGCCGTTGCTGATGGCCTCGACGCCGGTCAGCGCCGTACAGCCCGACGCGAACGCCTTGAGTGCGAGGAAGATCGAGGCGAGCGCCGGCCAGGCTGGGCGGTGCGTGGCAGCGGCTCGATGGCGCTCGACGCGCTCGGAGCACGCCGTGGCCGAAGACGGCCTTGACAGCGGCGATCGGCAGAACAGGAAGAACGTCGAGCGATGAACGCCGTACGTCGGCACCGCGAAGGCGCGTGCCGCTCTCCTTGACGCCGCGCAGATTGGCCACCATGAGCAGGACCACGAAGCCGACCGATAGCGCGGCCGCATGGCGATGCAGCGACGGGAACGCGCTGGTGATGGCGACGACGCCGGCGACCACCGAGACGGCCACCGTCATCACGTAGTCGACGAGCAGCGCGGCTGGCGGCCGTCAGCGCCGCCGTTCTCACCGAAGTTGTCGAGGCTGACGATGAACGCGCCGCCGCCGTTCGGATAGGCGTAGCAGATCTGGCGGTAGGACAACGACGACGATGACGAGCAGCAGCGCGACCGCAGCGGCGACGGTCTTGGCATAGGTCAAGGCGGCCGCCCCGCCACCGACCGCCAGGACGAGCAGGATCTCCTCGGTCGCGTAGGCCACCGACGAGATCGGGTCGGAGCAGAAGATCGGCAGCGCCAGCCATTTCGGCAGCAGCGTTTCGTGGAGTTGCTGGCTTCGAACGGCCGACCGACGAAGAGCCGTTTCACGCTACCGACAGATGTGGTCACTATATCGACGCTAGTAACCGCATCGACCAACCTGAGCGTCATCATCGCGTCAAGATCATCAGCAACCGTCAAGGATTCGTCAAGATCGTGGCGCGCGCGGCCTGCGGGGTGATCTGGTCGTAGCAAGGGCCACACTCGTGTCGTGACCGTGGAGACGACTTCGCTGCGCGCCGCTTCAGGCATCGGCGGCCGTCGACTCCTCGGCGGCGTTCGTGCTCGAGGCGGTCGGCCTTCCCGTCCTCACCCTCTGTCTGGCGGCCGTGCGATCTCACCTGGTTTTTGCCGACGATCTGCTGCTCTACCTGGCTGCCGTCATCGCGGTCACCCTCGTCGGCGGCTTCTGGCCGTCGGTGGTCGCAGCCATCGCCAGCAGCCTGTTGCTGAACTGGTACTTCACGCCGCCGATACACACCTGGACCATCGATTCGCCGCAGAACCTGCTTGCCCTGGTACTGTTCGTCGCCGTCGCCGTCACGCGTCAGCAGCGTCGTGCACCTGGCCGCCCGCCGCACAGTCTTGCGAGCCGGGCTGGCCACAGAAGCCGCCCGCGCCGCAAGGCTTGGCCGAGGGCAACCGGATCCGCACCGCATTGCTCGCGGCCGTCGGGCACGACCTGCGCACCCCGCTGGCGTCGGTGAAAGCGAGCGTCAGCACGTTGCGGCAGACCGACGTGACGCTGGTCGGCCGCAGGACCAGCGCGAATTGCTCGCCACCATCGAAGAAGGCGCCGACCGGCTGAACGCGCTGATCAGCAACCTGCTCGACATGAGCAGGCATCCAGACCGGCGCGGTGCAACTGTTCGTGCGGCCCACGTCGCTGGAGGAAGTCGCGCCACTCGTCGTGCAAGCGTGGACGACGGCGGGTTGCTCGAGTTCGAGATGCCCGAAGACCTGCCGCTGTTCACAGCCGATCCGGGCTTGCTCGAACGGGCACTGGCCAATCTCGTGGCGAATGCGCTGCGCTACTCACCGTCCGACCAGCCGCCGACCCTCGCAGCCCGAGCCGTGCAGAACGGCAACGCGCAGGGCTCTGTGCAGATCGACGGTCATCGATCATGGCCCTGGCGTGCCCCGACCATTGGGCGCGCATCGTCGCGCCCTTCGAACAGCTCGGCGACCCGCGCACGACAACGGCGTCGGTCTCGGCCTCGCGGTCACCAAGGGTTCGTCGAGGCGATGGGCGGCAAGCTGGCGCGCAGGCCACCGGGGCGGCGGCCTGACGATGCGGATCGAGCTCCCCGTCAGCGCCGCGGTTTGGAGACGTCGTGACCCCGGCGGCCACGTCAAGCCAGACCCCGCGGGCATGGACGCCCCGGCTAATCGAAGCGGGCACGCCAGCGAGCAGCGGGACGGTCCCCAGCACACCGTCGTCCAAGCCCGCGATGACCTCGGCCCTGAAGTCGGCGTCAGCCCCGCCCGGCGCGGCCGCAGGCACAGGCGCGCCCGCGAAGTGTTCCACGACAAGCCGTACGGTGCTCTTCCGAACTGGTCGGGTTGAGGATGCATAGCCGGATGGCGTGGCGCCCGGCCAGCCGGGTCGCGGAGACCAGGGCCATGCCGCTGCGTTCTAGGTCGTCGGCGAGGGCCAGGCCGCGGCGTTCGCTTTCGGCCTCGTCCAGCCGGGCCATTCCCGGCGGAAGCAGACGATCCCGAGCGTCGCGGCGCCATCAGGGTGAGCCCGGCATGGTGGCGGATCAGGGCCTCGGCGAACTCCGCCAGTTCGAGGTTGCGCTGGATGGCGGCGCGGAACGCGGCCAGGCCGAAGGTCTGCATGGTGACCCAGATCTTTAGCGCCCGGAAGCCCCGGGACAGCTGCAGCCCCCGGTCGGCGAAGTTGACCTCACCAGCGCCCTGAGTGGCGTCGCCGTCAAGGTAGTCCGGGTGGATGGCGAACGTGCGCTCGAGCCGGGCGCCGTCGCGGATCAGCACGCTGCCGCACTCCATCGGCTGGTAGAGCCATTTGTGGGGGTCCAGCGTGACGGAGTTGGCGCGATCGATGCCGGCCAGCGCCGATCTTCCCTTGGCGGTCAGCGCGGCGAAGCCGCCGTAGGCCGCGTCGACGTGCAGCCACAGCCCTTCTTCGGCGCCGACATCGGCCAGCTCCCCGAGGGGATCAACCGCGCCGGTGTTGGTCGAGCCCGCGCTGGCACACAACGCGAACGGGACCCGGCCCACGCTGCGGTCAGCCCGAGCGGCCGCGGTCACCGTTTCCGGCAACAGCCGCCAGCGGTCGTCGGTCGGCAGCACCCGGACCTGCTGGGGCCGCAGGCCCATGGCCCGCGCGGTCCGGGCCAGGGACGAGTGCGCCTGATCCGACACATACAGGACGGAGTCGTCGGACGGCCCTCCCTCGGCCTCGCGCGCCACCAGCAGCGCCATCAGGTTGGCGGCTGAACCGCCGCTCACGAGCAGCCCGGCGGTGCTGGTCGGCATCCCGAGCCAGTCGCGGAACCAGTCAACGACCTCCAGTTCGATCTGGGCGGCGCCGGCCGATTCCATCCACGCCCCGCAGTACGGGTTGGCCGCGGCGGCCGTCAGCTCGGCCAGCGCAGCCGGCCAGGTGGTAAAGCTCGGGATGAAGGCGAAGTACCCGGGGTGATCGGTCCGTGCCGCGTAGGGCAGCACGTCCGCGATCACCCGCGCCAGGACCGCGCCGTACTCGGCGGCCTGCTCCGGTGGCGGACCGCCGAGCCGGGAAGCCATGTCGGCGGCCTCGGCGCGGCGCAGCACCGGATCAGCCCCGGGATCGGCCAGCCTGGCCACCAGCGCGTCGACGGTCGCGTAACCGGCACGCCGCATCGCCTCGGCGTCCATCGCCAGCGGGTGCTCCACATCTGCCTCCCTCGGTGCCTGGTGGTGGCCTAGCCCGGCTCGGCCGGGTCGGCCCCTGAAGTGTCGCGGTGGCCTGGCGCGGCGCCGGTGGCCAGTCGCGCGGCAACGATGCGATCCGCCTGCCGCTGCGTCTGCGAATGCCCGAGGATCGCCGTCAGGAAGGGTTCCCGGTTGAGCTCGTACACGGTGGCGGCGCCAACCGCGGTCACGGTCGCCGTGCGCGGGATATCGCGCAGCAGCGCGATTTCCCCTACTCCTTCGCCTCGTCCGCACCGGCGCAGGAACTGCCCGTCTTGCCGGGCATCGAGTTCACCCGCGGCGATCGTATAGTAGGCATCTCCCAGGTCGCCCTGCCGGATCAGGACGGTGCCGGCGGTCAGGTGCACCGGCGTGAGGGCCGCCGCCAGGCCTTCGATCGCGGGCGCGGGCAGCTCGGCGAACAACGGGAGCGAACGCAGCAACGCGATCTCCACCACCGGCACGGGCGTCTCGGCGTCGAGACTGAACAGGGCGCGCCCGCCGGCCGCGGCCGCGACCGGGAGCACGGCCGCGACCCCGACCAGGGCGAGCCGGCTGCCGCCCAGATGCATCAGCGCCGGCACGAGCAGGGCGCCCAGCGCGTACCCGGCCATCATGAGCCCCTCCAGGATCCCGAAGATCCGGCCCATCAGCTGGGGCGGAACCGAGCGCTGCAAGAGGGTGCGGGTGGCCACCTCCAGCAGGCAATGGCTAGCCCCGGCCAGCGCCAGCAGGGCCAGGGTCCCGGCCACGCCGAGACCGAACGCCAGCGCCGCCACCGCACCGCTGCACACCAGCGCCGCGGCCGCGATCGGAGCACCCAGTCGGCGGCCGACCAGGACCGCGCTCACGGTGGCGGCCAGTACCGCTCCCGCGCCGAAGGTGAACTCGAGGTAACCGGCCCACGCCTGCGGGCGGCCGAGCACGCTGATGGCCAGGATTACGATCAGCAGGTCCAGCGCTCCCACCACGATCGCCTCCGCCGTCAGCAGTGCAAGCATGAGCCGCAGCCGCGGTTGGCTGGCCACCATCCGCAGGCCCTTGCCGACCCCGGCCAACGCCTCCGGAGCACGCTCCTCCGGCGCGGCCAACGCCGCTACCTTCAGCCGGGCGACCAGCAACGCGGCAACCAGGCCGAGGCCGGCGCACACCGCGAAGACGCTGCCCACGCCACCGAGCGAGATCAGCACCCCCGCCAGCAGCCCCGCCATCGCGACCCCGGCGGCGTCCAGCCAGCCCGCGACCACGTTGGCCGCCGTCAGCTGATCGGTGGTAACGGCCAGCGACGGGAGGAGCGTCGACTGCGCCGGGCGGGTCGCGGTGACCGCGGTGGCCGCGACCACGGCGCCCGCATAAGCCGCCAGTGGCACGTCCGCGATGACTGCCACGGCCGTGGCCGCCATCGCCGCCGCCTGCACCAGATAGCCTCCGGCGAGCATGAACACCGGTGACCGTCGGTCGGTGAGCGCCGCCACCATGGGCGCCGCGACCGCCGCAGGCACCAGCTGCGCTACCGCCACCAGCCCGGCGATGGCGGCGCCGCCATGGCTGTAGGCGAAGACCAGCATGGCGATCCACACCGAATACTCGGCGAGAACGAACAGCGCATACGCCGCCAGCGCGCGCATCAGGGCCTTGTTGTCTGCCAGCGAGCGGAAAGCGTGCAGCCTCCGGGCACCGGCGTTACTCCCCACCAGCCCCTCCCCAGGCTCCCTGCGGCCGACCACCACCGCTCGCCCAGCGCCGGGCGGTCCCCCACCCTGACCGCTCCCGCGCAGCTAACCTCCTGATTGCACCACCACGACCAGCACCAAGGCAACCAAGAGCTCGCGACTACCGTAAAAGGGGCAACTTGCTACCGGGCATGCCGGTGTCTGCGGCCGCGCATATCATCCGGGTCTAGAGCGTTGCTGCGGCACAACTCCCTGTCTGCTAAACCACGCATAAGGCGGATAGCGCTCGTCAAGCGATGCGAGCGCTAACTACAGTGCGTGACATTAAAGCGTTAGCTCGGAACGCCTGCCGAATATTTGCGCGTCATCGTGCCTAGGGCCAAAGATATCACGCGCCATTATCACAAATCAGCATCAGTGATGACTGGCGCGAGCCCTGTAACGATGCTGATCGCGCTTTCCATCAACGCGGTAATCATCAGCGTTGTCGCCAGCTTGCTCGCGCGCGTCGGAATGCCGCGGGTGATGTGGGTGATGTTTGTCACGATAGCGTGGCTACTACAGATTGGCGTCGCCGCCCTGAGAAGGTGACACGCCCATCGCCCCGCTCATGGCAGCAGCGGCACTCGCATTGCATTTGCGTGACGTTCCCCTGGTATGAGGGAATTCCCCGAAGAGTATCCCTCCAGGCATGGACTCTCTGTAACACCAACGCGAGAATCCCTGGTGGCCTCTGGGCGCGGGGAAAAGACGGCTGTGTGGGCCGAGAGGCGGTCACGGCCAGACCGGGCGGCCCCTCGTCGTGATGCTTACTAGCAGGCCGCCCGTTCCTAGGCGGCCGATCCGGGCTGATCCCGGCATACAAAAGCGTGGGCCTCCGGTGATGACAGCAGCGATCGGCGCTGGCCAGCGATAGCGTCACTGCGCCAGAGTAGAGATCGGCATCTGACGGCGCACTGAGTCAAGCATCACCATCGAACCGGCATAGATCAGCCCTCACGGGTACAGCGCTGTTGCGGCTCTCCTGCAACGACACCTCGCCGCAGGTGAAGTGCATCAAGGCGCGGTTCCGGAGCGTGGCGGCCTAGAGGTCCTAACAAAGTGAGAGGTTCCGTATTCTGCGCCAGCAGATGATGGCGCAGGCGAGGCTGAGGAAGGCCTCGTGGATGTCGTCGCGGATCTCCCAGCGGATCCGCAGCCGCCGGAACCAGTGCAGCAGCGCGATCGACTGCTCGATCACCCAGCGGTGCACGCCCAGGCCCGAGCCGTGCTCTGTCCCGCGGCGGGCGATCACCGGGGTGATGCCTTTCTCCCGGACCTGGCGGCGGTACTTGTCATGGTCATAACCCCGGTCGGCGTAAACCTGATCCGGCCGCTGGCGAGGCCGCCCGCGGCGGCCCCGGACCGGCGGGATCGCCGCGATCAGGGGCATGAGCTGGGTAATGTCGTTGCGGTTGCCGCCGGTCAGGGACACTGCCAGCGGGATCCCGTGCGCTTCGCTGATCACGTGGTGCTTCGAGCCCGGCCGGGCACGGTCAACAGGGCTCGGCCCGGTTTTGGGCCGCCTTTCATCGCCCTGATGTGCGAGCTGTCCACCACCGCCCGCGACCAGTCCAGCGCCCCGGCGGCGTGCAGCTCCGCCAGCAGCGCCTCGTGCAGCTGCTGCCAGACCCTGGCCTGGTGCCAGTCCCGCAGCCGCCGCCAGCAGGTCATCCCGGACCCGAAGCCCAGCTCCTGCGGCAGGAACTCCCACGGGATCCCCGTGTACAGCACGAACAAGATCCCGCACAGCACCCTGCGGTCATCCAGCCGCCTGCGGCCAGGATGATCCGCCCGCCGCGGAACGACAGGCAGCAGCGGCCCGATCCGGGCCCACAACTCGTCTGAGACGATCCATGGTGGCTGCTGACCCTTCCGCACGGCCAGCCTCAACCACCACGCCATCACCGGTATTCCCACCGGTCATTCTGTTAGGAGTTCTAAGCCAGCATCCATTCCCGAGCGACGCGCCGTTGACTACCTGATGATCTGACCAGTGCAAACTCCGTCGAGAGCAGATATGGGTTTCTTGGTGCAGACGCCCCGCACAATTAAGCTCCCGCGTCCGCTGCTGACCTGCTGTTCCGTCCCGGCGACGGGCTCTTCGCCGGCCCGCCCGCGCCGGAATCCGGCCTCGGCGCAGGCGGCTTCGAGCGGGGCGATGCCGAAGGCTTCAACCGGCCCGAGCGCGCCCGCAAGCGGGGTGCCGTCGGCGGAGCGAACGCCGTCGGCGGCCGCCTTGCCCGCCGCCCAGCCCAGTATCCGGCCTGTGAACGAGTACGGATCCGCGCCGGTCAGATGGATCGCGGCCAGTTCCTCGCCGTCGGCATCGGCCGCGACGGCCACCACGTCCGAGCGGATGGGGCTGGGATTGCCAGGCGCGACCCGGCCGCGCTGCACCCGCCGGGCCGCGGCTGCAAGCGCCCCGCGCGCGCCGGGCAGGCGGCCCATCGGCGCGTTGAGCACGGAGGCGTAACTGACGGCTCTGCTCGCACGGCCGAACCAGCCGAGGTAGACGTCCACGTCAGTGACCCCCTGGCCGCCGCCGGCCCCCGCCGTCGGCCGAAGCCTGGGCAGCGCGAAATGCTCGGCCGCGCCCAGCGACACCGCCTCTCGCGCCTTGCCATCGATGGTGAACGAGGCGACGTGGGCCGAGGTGCGCTCGGACACGATGCGCCCGCCGCGGAAGGCGTACCCGGGCTCGAGCAGCACGCCGAGCATTGACGCGCGGGTCCCGGCGCTCGCTGACCGCCGGAGGTCACCGCTCACGAAATAGCCGACTCGGACCCGGGCCGCGCGGGGCCCGGCCGCGTCGAGCGCGAGCGCCCCGGCCAGGTTCCCCGGCACGAAGTCGTAGCCGAATGCGGTCAGCAGCACCGCGCCGGTCCGTTCCGCCAGCGGACCGAAATCCTCGAACACCTGGCGGATGAACGGCGGCTCGCCGGCGGAGTCCAGGTAAACCGCGCCGACATCAACCGCGGCGGCCACGATCGGCCGCCCGACCTGCAGGAACGGCCCCGCGGTGGACACCAGCACGTCACCGGGCCCGAGCAGGTCCCGCAGCGGCCCGGGCCGTTCGGCGTCGACGACCGCCGTCTCAGGCTCGATCGCGTCGCCCGCCTGCGCCAGCCGGGCGGCCAGCGCCGACAGCCGGCCCTGGTCGCGGCCCGCCAGGACCAGGCGCACCCCGCCAGCGGCCAGCGCCTGCGCGGTCAGCGCGCCCGTGTAGCCGGTGGCGCCGTACAGCACGATCCGGCCCGCCATGGCATTAACCTACTGGCCCCCGCGCGACCGCCGGAAGGCCGTGGCAGCCGGGAGTCGCCCGCCAGCTCCCCGGCGTCTGGCCGAAGATCGTGTCCGCGAAGCCCAGCATCTCGCCGAAGCCGGTGTCAGCGGAAACCATCACCAGATCGTTGGCCGCCACGTCCTCCAGGATGATGCGGTCAGCCGCCGTCAGCAGGCCCACATCACCGACGTGAGCAGCCTCGGACCCTGACTTGCCCAGGCAAGTCACCCTTCACTTGCATTCAATGGCAGGCGGACGACTCCGCTCCACCGTCTTGCCCGTCTACTCACCGTTATTCCACCAGCGAGAACTCCGCCGAAAGCAGCCATGGGCTTTTTGGTGCAGTCCCCCCGACCAGCTAAGCCCCCCCGGACAGGTCACCCGCGCCCCACAAGCGCAAACTCAGCACCCAGCACACATGGGGCTCTTGGTGTACTCCCTCCTCGCGGAAGAACTCCCAGCTGGGCCTGATGATCGCCCACCGCCACACACGACAGGGGCGCAGTTCGAGTATGAGCGGTGCGGTCGTTGCGGCCTTCCGGGCCGCGACGCGCGCGGATGACCCGCTTCGGTGCGGTTGCCTTCGGATCGGTCGGTGCGCGCCGTCCGCGGCCGGCAGGGGGATCCAGGGTTCAGCGGGTGAGGATTCCGAGCGTGAGGAGCATGATCAGCGCACTGGATACCAAGGCGGTGGCCAGCGCGCCGTGCGGGCTGCTGGCAGCCGGCCGAGCAGCCTGCCGCCGCTGACGAGCAAGAGCTGCCAGCTCGCCGAGGCGGCGAAGACGCAGAGCACGAAGATCCCTGCCTGCCCGGCGGTGAGGGCTCCCGATGCCTGGCGGCTGAGCACCAGGGCACCAAAATAGAGGACGGTCAGCGGGTTGAGCGCGGTCAGGCCGATCAGTGCGGTGTACGCGCACAGGGGCGTGCTCAGGCTGACGGCCGACCCCGCCATGCAGGCGCGGGACCGGTATCTGCGCACGGCGATCACGGCGGTCCGTACGGCCAGGATGGTCAGCACGGCGGCGGCTGCCCAGTGCAGCGGGACCGCTGCGGCGCGGACTGGCCGGGCGAGCCCGGCGCCACCGGCAACTGCGATCAGGGCATAGGTGCCATCGACGGTGGCCACCCCCAAACCGGCCGCGGCACCGATACGCAAGGACGTCCGGGCGCTCAGGCTGATCAGCACAACGGCGATCGCGCCTACCGGGACAGCGATGCCGTAGCCCGCCAGGAGCCCGGACAGCGCCGCATTCTGCATGATAATCAGGCCTTCCCTGCTCGTTGCGACTTGCTTCCACGCTCGCGCCAAGGGCCGGGACGGCGCATCAGCCGACCGCCGAGACGCAGCGGCGGCGGGCCCTCAGATCTGCGCGAGGCACCCTTAGGCGCCCCGCTAGCCGCCGGCCGCGGACCTTGACATTTGCAGATCCAGACGCGACAGATTGTTCGCTGTGAGCGCCTTGAGCCCAGGCCGCTGGGCGAGCGCTAGAAGTGCGGCGCCGGGAGGTCCAGGTCACATCAGGGTCTGCGGGTACCCTAGACCCGTTCGGGCTGCGATCGACCGGGCCAGGCTCCGGCGCACCAAGGCTTCCATGCCGTACCAGGCCAGGTCGGCAACGGCCTTCCCGGCCGCGAACCCCAGCCACACCCCGCCCGGCAGCCCCCGTAGCAGCCACGCAGCGCCGGCCAGGCAGCCGGGCCGGATCAAGAAGAAGTCCAGGGCCTCCGCGGCCGCGCACGACGCCAGCTGCCGGGTCACCGCGTGCCACGCTCCCCAGGCCATCCTGTCCCACCCGGCCAGATCAGCGGTGGCCCGGCAGGCCGCCAGCACTGTCCTGGTCCCGACACAACCGTAAAACCCGATGACCTCACCAACAGTCGCCAGCCCGGCCGCAGTGAACAGGGTCCCGGTAGCCCGGTATCCGGCCGCGAACCCGGCGACAGCACCGACGGTGCCGAACGCCTCGGCCAGCCCGAACCGGGCCCGCCACGCCCGCCACCATCCCCTGGTCCCAGCCTGAACCCGGCCGCCATCAGCGCTCGGCAGCTCAGCGGCAAGCCCGGCCACCTTCCCGGTCGGCGGCTCCAGCCCCCCAGCCAGCTGTGCCACCTGCGCGGGAACTGTCGCCAGGTGCTGTGCGCCGCTCATACCGCCACCGCCCTGGAGGCCACCCGCAGGCGCCGTCGCCACCCCCGTCCGCCGGATCGTGCCGGTCGCCGCGTTTTGCGTGGTCATCAGGCTGTCCCTTCCCGTTGCCGAATTGCTTCCACGCTCGCGCTAAGGGCCGGGGTGGCGCATCGGCCGGCCGCCGCAACGCAGCGGCGGCGGGCCCTCAGATCGGCGCGGGGCACCCTTAGGCAGCCCGCAGGCCGCCGGCCCTAACACTTGCCGATGTAGGTACGACAGATTGTTCGGACCGATGGAACGCGATCCGCTGCCAGCTCATCGGCGAATACCACTACCACCTGTTCCTGAACCGGGTCCGGAATGCCCTCGTTACCGGTCGCGCTGTGCGATGCTGCCTGAGAACTGCGGATGACCATCATGAGCAGTTCGTAAGAGCCGACCAGCGCGACCGTCGGCCATGCGGCCACCGCCGCGCCGACAGGCCTGTGACCCAGGGCGTGCGCCACGTTGGCCGCGAGCGTCGCTGCGATGCCCAGGCCGAGCAGCCACCGCGCCAGCGCGGGAACAGGTGTCTTGCGGCGCGCTGAGTCCAGCATCACCATCGAACTCGCGTAGATCAGCCCGTCCACCGTCAGCGGCACTAGGCGCGCCGTCCACCCGGCCTCACCGTGCACCCGCACCAGAACGTACGCGTGCTCATATGACGCCACCGCAGCGACCGTCGCAACGCCGACCACCGCGCCCGCAGTCGACCACCTGATGATGTGCTCCGCAGCGGTCACCGCGCACCGGCAAACTCGTGCAGTGCAAACTCGCACGTCAGCAAGCGTGGGCTTTTTGATGCAGTCGGCCCTCGGACACTGTCGAAATACCAATGAGGAGCCTTGATCTCGAATTCCACGAGCCGCCTCCCTGGTGATCGGTCAGCTTGAGGCCAAGCTGACGGAAGACCTCCGCCTTGTCCTCTGGGTCGGCGTCGTGCAGGACCAGCGCGATCTCGGCGAGCTTATCCGCGAGATCGGGCAAGGCCGTTAACTGCGGTCCTTGCATGCTCCGCGAGGCGGCGGGGATCATCGACTCACAGCCCGGGCGGCCTGCGTGCGGGATCGGAGGCGGAAGTTCGTGGACAAAACTGACCGAGGCAGCAAGTCTGACCATGCTGATGGCGACCCGCGCCCGGCGGCGGTCACGTTCGTGACCACGGAGCACTTCACGCTGCAGGGTGCTCGCTCGTCGACGATCTCGGAGTCGACCGGCCGGGCCAGCGTTTTCCTTGGCGCGGTATCCGGCGGCTGATTGCCCTCGGGCTCGTCGCCACTGCCGCCAAGACCGGCGTGGCGTTCTATGCGTTCGGGCTCATTCTCCTGCCCACGCTGGCCTTCGTGGGGCTGGCGACGTTCCACCGGGTGCTGCAGTCAGGGATCGAGGACCTGGCATACGCGTGCCGTATCGCGCAGCTCCGCGACTATTACTTCGATCACGCTCCCGAGCTGGCCGGCTACCTGCTCAACCCCGCGGAACGGCTGCCCACCCCGGGACTGGGGATAGGCCTGTAGCAGCAATTCGTGACCGTCGCCGGGATGGTTGCCGTGATCACCGCAGTCCTGGCGGGCTCGGCGGGCGGGCTGCTCGCGGCCGTAGCTTCTGGCCACTCGCTGGTAGCGGCGCTTGTCGCCGGCGTGGTCGTCGCCGCTGCGGCACTGACCGGGCTGATGCGGTATCAGAATTCGGCCTGGATCCGGGGCAGCACTGCATCCTTGTTCCCCGGTGCAGAAGCAGCGCCAAACTGAACTCGCCTGGACAGAGCCCGCGATCTGCCGGGCTCCGGCAGTCAGGTGTGAGTATTTGCACGCGGCGAGGCTGGCCAGGTAAGCCTGTGTCGGCTGTGCGTGCGGCTGTCCGACATGAAGCCGCGTGCGGATAGCGCGCACCGACGGAACGGACCGGCCGCAAGGTCATCGGCGAACAGCTGCGCGGCCTGCACCTGCAGCGGATCGGCGTCAGGCGGGCGGCCAGACAGCCCCGGGTACGGCCGTCACATCCGCGGGTACCTGAGTGCCGCGGATGATCATCATCGGCAGTTCGCAGGAGCCGACGAGCGCGACCGCGAGCCACGCGGCCACAGCCGCACCGGCAAGGCCATGCCCCAGGCCGTAGGCAACGTTCGCCGCCAGGATCGCCGCGATGCCAACGCCGAGCAGCCACCGCGCTAGAGCAGGGATCGGCATCTCGCGGCGCGCCGCACCAAGCAGCACCATCGAACTGGCATAGATCAGCGCGTCCACCGTGAACGGAATCAGGCGAGCCGTTCAGCCAGCCTCACCATGCACCCGTACCAGCGCGTAAGCGTGCTCACAGGACGCGACCGCAGCGACCGTCGCCACACCGACCACCGCGCCGCGGTAGACCACCTGATGACCCGATCTGCCCCGGTCAACGCGCACCGCCAGCAGGAGTAGTGAACTCCGTGGTCAGCGCGATGTCGATCATGTACGTAAAGTGCGTGTCGGTCCTCGGACACAGTAATTCCCCATATTCGCCTGTTTCCGGGCACGCCGGATTGTCACCCGGGTGCGGGCTGCCGCCAGTGCCGGGCGACCGGTGATTCTTGCAAGTTCCTCCTTTCAGAGGGCCTTTCAGGCCGGGGTTTAGCTTGCTTTCACTGTGATGGTCTTTGCGGCTCCGGTTGCGCCTGTCAGCAGGTTTCCGGTGGCCTGGTCGTAGGTAAGGACGATCTCGTTCGCGCGCAGATACCCGATCGCCTCCTGCGGGCTGGCAGCGGGCCGGGTGTCGGTTCCTCGTCGCGTGCGCCGACTCCTCGTTCCGCCGGCTGGTCCTGTGAGCAGCAGGTGCACGGCGGGCAGGTGCCGCAGGATGCGCTCCTCGCGAATGTAGGCGTTCCCCGCCCGGTCCGGATCGGGCGCGCTGGCGGTGGTGTGGCCGTGCCGGCAACGGTAGGCGGGCTTTCCGTTGGACCACGCCGATTCCATCCGCCGCCCGCACGTCCCGCAGACGAGCAGCCCGGACGGCAGATACTCGCGCTTCCCTGGGCCTGTGAGATCAGCTTGGGGCGACGGGCCGCGTGCGGCATGAATATCCTGGGCGGCGATGAAGTCGGCCTCGCTGACCAGCGCGTCGTGCGCAGGTCGTGTGGAGATGACCCAGCCGTCGGGCAGGTTCCACCGCTGCACGTCCTTGTGGCCCAGGCTGAGAGCTTGTCAAATCTTTGGCTCTGTCGCACTTCCGGTGGTGACGTTCCGTTTCCTTATCCGAGGAGGATCCGGTGGCGGAGGAGGTCGGAGCGGCGCGGCCGTACATCTGCCGTTTGATCATTTTCGTTTTGCAGTTGACGCCTTCGGTTCGCCCGTTGTGGTGCGGGAGCGTGAGCGCGGCGGTGGCGGCCTTGATGTCGAGGTCCAGGCCGCGGGTGAAGGAGTGCAGGTTCGGCAGGTCAGCGGCGCGGGCGTCGGTGATCCACTGCTGCAGCTTGTCCTGGTTGGCGGGGTCGGGGTCCAGCATGGCGGCGAAGGAGCTGATCAGGCTGGCCAGGGCTTTCATCTCCGGGCAGGCTGAGGAGATCCGCGCCGCGGTCTCGCGCTGCCCGCCGGCGAGGTTGCCCGGCCTGGTCAGCAGGATCTGTGCTGCCTTGCGGGGCGCGATGTGCGGCCGGCCGGCGTCGGCGCGGCCCTGGTTGATGTAGCGGACCAGGAGGTTGGAGCTGCCCGGGTAGCCGCGCTCGCGGATCTCCCGCAGCAGCTGCTGAACGGGGACGCCGGGTTCTCCGGCGCGGCGTTTATGCAGGTAGTCGCGGTAGGGGTCGACGAGGGTGGGCCGGTACTGGGCGGCGCGGCGCAGCCGCCCGGGCGCTTCGATGCGGTCGTAGCGCTTGACCGTGTTCAGGGCCAGGCCCAGGCGGCGGGAGCAGTCCAGCAGCCCGGCGCCCTGGCTGCGCAGGTCGCGGACCTGCTGCCAGCGCTCGAGGTTCGTCTCGGCCCGCTTGCCCTCCCGCAGCGGGGCTCCGTCGGCCCAGCAGGCGGAGTGAGCTGCGACTTCTTTCGCGGCGGCCTCGGCCAGCAGGTGCCACAGGTGCCAGCGGTCCCCGCACTGCACCGCGTCCGGCAGCGCCGAGCGGACAGCCTCACCATAGGCCCCCGACCCGTCACGGGTGACAACCTCGGCGCCGGGGTGCCCGCGGAGCCAGTCCTGCACGACATCGGCGGTGCGCCCCTCCAGGACATCGACGCGCCGGCCGGTCCCGGCATCGATGAGGACCGTCGCGTAGACCAGGCCCCGGCGCAGGGCAAAATCATCGATCCCCAGCACCCGCGGCACCGCCGGGGCGGGCAGCGGGATCTTCAGGAGAACCCGCAGCGCGGTGTGCCGGGAGGCGCCGATGCCCAGCGCCGGCAGCAGCCGCGCCGAGGCCCGGCCGGCTAAATTCGCGGGCCACCGCGCTGATCTCGGCTGTCAGCCGCGAGATGCGCCGCTGGTACCGCTCCAGGACGCCGGGGACCTGCTCGCGGAACGTCTGCACCGTGCAGCCCAGGGCCGGGCAGCGCATCCGGCGCACCCGCACCTTCACCAGCACGCACCGGCCGTCCACGGGAACGTCGGCCGCCGTCCGCTCGTGATAGCCGTGCACGCGCGACGTTTCCGCGCCGCAGCCGGGGCAGGCGACCGCCCCGCCCCGGGTCCGGGCCCGCACGACGACCGCCTCGCCCGTCATCCTCGACATCGCCGATGACCAGCGCAGACAACCCTGAAAACACAGTCCCCACAAGCTCCGTCACGTCAATCATGACTGATCGTGACACATCAGCACACCCGGCCACCACCGGAAGTGCGACAGAGCCAAATCTTTTGTGTGAGCTAGGGCAGTCGTTGTCCTTTTGTTACTTAATATGAGTAGTTTCCGGTGCCGGGTCAGACGGGGACGCGGTCGCCGAATGCGACGGCGAATGCGTTCATGGCTGCTTTCCAGCCGTAAGTACCTGTTCCGCGTTCTCCTCGTTCGCGGACCAGCCCGTCGCCATCGATATGACGGCCGGTGATATTCCTGATCCCGAGGTAAAGCAGCTTGATTGCGGCGTCGTCGCCGGGGAAATGGCCGCGGTTCTTGATTATCTTCCGCAGCTGGAAGTTAACTGACTCGATGGCGTTAGTCGTGTAGATGACCTTCCGGATGGCGGAGTCGAATTCAAGGAACGGGATGAACTGGTCCCAGGCCCGGTCCCACGCGGCGACCAGGCCGGGGCTCTTCTTCCCGAAGTCGCGGCGCAGGTTCTCCAGTGCCGTTTCCGCGGCGGCCTCATTCAGCGCGGTGTAAATGGGCCGCATCGCCGCGGCAGCCTTCTTCCGGTCTTTCCAGGAAACGTATTTGATTGATGCCCGGATGAGGTGGATAACGCAAGTCTGCACTTTCGCCTTGCTCCAGGTCGCCTCGATCGCGCCGGGCAGGCCGCCCAGTCCGTCGCAGCAGACGAACAGGACGTCCTTGATGCCGCGGTTGCGGAGCTCGGCGAGCACGCCCGCCCAGAACCGCGATCCCTCGGCCGCGCCCAGCCAGATGCCCAGCACGTGCTTGAAGCCGTCCGCATCGACGCCGGTGACCAGGTAAGCGGCCTTGTTGTCCACTGCGCCGCCGTCGCGGACCTTGACCACCAGGGCGTCGATGTAAAGAACAGCGTAAAAGGCGTCCAGCGGCCGGTTCTGCCATTCTGCGATTTCATCGGAAACCACGTCGGTCACCGCTGATACCAGCGCGGGAGAAACCTCCACCCCGTAGATTTCCGCCAGGTGCGCGTGGATGTCCCGCGTGGTCATTCCCCGGGCGTAAAGCGACAGGATCATTTCATCGACCTGGCCGACGCGCCGCTGCCCTTTCACCACGATCTGCGGCTCGAATGCAGATTTCCGGTCCCGGGGCACTGTGATCCGCACCGGTCCCGACGTGGTGGTGAGCGTCTTCCCGTAAGAGCCGTTCCGGGAATTCCCCGACCCGTTTCCCGCCGGGTCTCCCTTCACGTAGCCCAGGTGATCGTCCATTTCCGCGCCTAGCGCCCGCTCGATAACCCGAGCCGTCAGCTGCCCGATCAGCCCGCCCGGACCGTCCAGCAGCGAAACGCCGGCATCCTGCGCGTCGGCGATCATCCTGTCGATCGCCGCGTCGCTAACGAAATCCGCCAGCCTTTTCGCCGCGGCTTCCTCAGCGGAGAGCACTATTTCCTGCAGGCCCTCGCGCACCACGCCCTCGGCGACGATTTCCTGCACCTTTTCGGCCTCTTCAGTGCTCACTCAGAGTGTCCTCTCCGCCAGTGCAACATTCGTCACACTGGGATCATCTGCACCCTCTCACACAAATGATTAAACAGGCTCCAGGCTGACGTCGGCCGGGTCGGCCAGATCCTTGTCGGTGCGCTGCCGGTTCCACACCTGACGGCCGGTGTACCGCGGATTCTGAAGGATGGTGGTGACCGCGCCCAGCGTCCAGCCCGCCCCCCTGCGGTGCTGGTTGCGTCCTGGGTCGGACGCCGACGGGCACGGCATCCCGGCGTCGTTCAAGGCCCGCGCGATCCGCGCCGTTGAGTGCCCGGCCAGCCGCTGGGCGAAGATCCACCGGACGACATGTGCAGTCTCCGGGTCGGGCTCCAGCCGGTGCGCCCTTCGTCCCCAGGCGGCGTGGGCCTTGTTCGGGTGCGGCCCGGCATCACCCAGCCGGTACCCGTACGGCGGGCGGCCGCCCAGGTAGCGGCCCTGCTCCCGGGCCTGGACCGCCATCGCGGTCCGCACCCGGATACTGGTCCGGGTGACCTCCCGCTTCGACGACAGCCCCAGCACCGTCATGGCGTGCTCGTCGTGCTCGGACGCGAAGTCGACCCGCCCGCCAGCCTCCGGCATCCACAACTGGACGCCGTAATGCTCGAACAGCGGCGCCATCGCCGCGTACTGGCTGCCGTAGAACGCCCGCTCATACTCCCCGACCACGATTGCGTCCCAGCCCCGGTCCGGATCAGCCAGCAGGGCGACCAGCGCGGCGGCCTGCGGGCGCCGGCCCCACGCCACCGTCCGGCTCTCCCCCGCATCAAAGAACTCCGCCACGACCTGCCCGTGCCCGCGGACCAGTGCCCCGGCCTGCTCCCGCTGCCGCGCCCGCGACGTCACCGGGTCCTGCCAGTCCTCGGTCGACACCCGCCCGTAAAACGCGAACCGCAACCCGCCCCGCACCGGCCCCCCGGCATGCGGGCGCCCTGACCGCGCCGCCCACGCCACCAGGCCATCGCCGCCCGCAGCCGGGCCAATTCCCGTTTCCCCGCCCGCACCATCGCCATGGCGGCCACCTCCCCAGGCCAACCTCACAGCATTCCCCTGGTATCAGCCACAACAGACAATCTGAATTGCCTCAGATCTGCCGCCCGGTCCGATAGTTCCATGCGACGTCACCGCCGTCGCTGTCCCGTCTCAGCTAAGTCGGCCTTGTCTCACTTAAATCGGCCTATTAGGGTTCCGGTCTCAATTAAGACGCCCCGCTGCTGTCCAGTCTCGGTTGACCTGGCGTGCTGCGCCGATGTCGAGGTCGCAGAGGCTGGCGCCCTGACTGTCCTTTGCCAGTTAACCTGAGCCATTGCGTTTGCGGATGCTGGGCTCAGCGGCCGGCCGATCGGGCATGGTCGGCGATGAGGAGACCGATAATCTGGCGCGGGCTGTGCCGCCATCCGAACAGGTCATCGTGGGCTGGGGCTTGCGTGTCGTGGCCTCCTTCGTGTTCCTTGCCGAGGTTGACGAGTGCCTTCCAGAGCGCCCAGCCGCGGCCGCGGGCCCAGGTCGCTTCGTCCAGGTGCAGACCGCGGCGGAATGCCGCAGCGCTGTCACCGGTGAAGAACTCCCATTCCATGACCAGGTCATAGGCCGGGTCGCCGATGGCCACGCCCCCGAAGTCGATGACCGCGCGCAGTGCCCCGCCCGCGACGAGGATGTTCGATGCGGTCAGGTCCCCGTGCACCCACACCGGCGCCTGCTCCCACGTGCTGGCCAGGGCCGTGTCCCACACGCTGGCAGCTGCGCCGGCGTCGATGTCATCTGCGGTCAGGCGGATCAGCTGCTGGGTCTGCTCGTCCCAGGTGGCGAGCGGGCCTCCCCGGAAGAAGTTATGCGCCCCGGCCGGCGGCCCGTCGCTGGCGTCGATGGCCTGCAGCGCGGCCAGGAAGCCCGCGAGGCCGGAGGCGAATCCGGTCAGGTCGGCGACCTGGCCCGTGCTTGCGGGCTCGCCTTCGATCCAGCGGTAGACCGACCACGGCCTGGGAAACTCATCACCCGGGCGCCCCACCGCCACTGGCTCCGGGATCGGCAAGGGCAGCTGCCGGGCCAGGACCGGCAGCCAGCGATGCTCCTTGGCGACCTGCGGAACGCAACTGGCGCTCGGAAGGCGGATGGACAACTCATCGCCGAGCCGGAACGTGGTGTTGTCGTAGCCCTTGAGCGTGACCGGCGTGACAGGCAGGCTCGCCCACTGGGGGAACTGCGCGGCGACCAGCCGGGCGGCGACGTCCGCCGTGATCTCGTCTTCGTTCACGGTGACGATCATTCCTCGTCACCCTTGAAGAGGTGAGCCCCGCCCGAGCCAAGCGCGCCGTCACCGCGCGTAGAGCCCGGCCGGTCCCAGGTGCGGGCGCTATCCGGGCTGATGCTGACCGTCTCCCTGCGGTGCCCGCCCCGGGCGGGTCCTGAGTTGCGCAGCCCCTCGCTCCCGCGCCAGGGTTAGCTGCCGTGCCACCGGCAGCTAGCCCTGCGGGCTCGGTGCGGCTCCGGACCGGACCGAGCGGGGGCAGCGCCGGACGGGGCACGGCCCCGGAGGTTACCGCCGTCTGGCAGGTGTGCTAGCACGTGCGGCATGGAGCTGTTCACGGCTGCTGTCACGTCGCGGGAGTCAGCCGGGCAGCCGTACACCGTGGTGAAGCTATCCGGCGAAGCGGACATCACTGTCAGCGGCAAGCTCCGGGACACACTCGACGCCGAGGTGTCTCGGCAGCCGGGAAGACTCATCATCGACCTGTCGGCGCTGCGGTTCATGGACTCCTCGGCCCTGCACGTGATCCTGGCCGCCGGCAAGACACTCGCCGCCCGCGGAGGAGCAATGGCCCTGGCCGATCCCAAGCGGCCGGTGAGCACCGTGCTTCGCCTGACGCAAGCAGACCAGGTGCTGGCTGCCGCAGCCAGAGGACAAGCCGCCCGGCGCGGAAGGATCACAGCCACCGCAAAACGGCCCGCGGCAGGGCACTGCCCCGGCAGCGTGGCGTCAGTACCAGCCGGGGAGTAGAGTCGGTGCTGCGAGCGATCGGCTCGCTGGGTCGAGACCCTGCCTGGCTGTCCAGGCTGGAGGCGTCCGCCCATGAGGAACGTTGAGCTGCGGACCGGCGTATGCCGCGGCTACGCGGTCGTTGTGCTGTGCGGGGAGCTGGACACTAGGGACGCCGGGGAGACCGCCGCTGCGGTGGCGGCACTGGCGGCGGGCGGGCAGCAGCTGATCATCGACCTGGAAACCCTGGACTTCATCGACTGCCACGCCGCCGGCGCGCTGCTGGGGGTGCGGGCGACGGCCCGGCAGGCGGGCGGCGATGTGCTGCTGGCCGCGCCGCACGGGCCGGTGCCGCGGCTGCTGACCGTGCTGGGCGTACCCGGTGTCCATGCCAGCGTGGCCGCCGCCGCGGACAGCGCCGGCAGGCGCGATGCCCGGCCGCGTGCGGTCAGCATCGCACGACCCGGGAGGGCGGTGCTTTCAGGCGCCCGGTACTGGATGATGGCGTGGCGGGCGGCCGTCCCGGGGGCGCGTGCCGGAAACCGGTCCTGGTCGCCGCGGTGACTGCGCGCGCGCGGCGGGCTGCGGGGATGACCGCAGCGGGCCGGCCTGCGGTGCTGTGGGGGCCTGGTCGCCGGGCACGCCGCCGCGGCGGGCCGGCGCGTGTCGGTCGCCGACGTGTGCGCGGTCGCCGTCAGGTGCGCGCAGTTGAGCGGGGCGTGGGTGACCGCGTTGGGCGGCCGGCGGCCGGATTTCGTGATGTGCGTGACGGGCCCGGCAGAGCCCCGTCGATGAGCTCAGGAGGGTAAGCACGCAAGGACCCGTACCGGATCAGTTCAACCTGGTCGTCACGGACATGGACGCAACTGTCGCCTTCTACCGGAAGCTGGGCCTGACCATCCCCGACACCGATCCGCAGTGGCAGCATCATCACCGCACGGCCGCCCTCCCGGGCGGGATCGACCTCGACCTGGACAGCATCGAGTTCGCCGGGCACTGGAACCACGGCTGGCGGGGCGGCATGGGGGTGCTCGGGTTCAAGGTAGACAGCCGGGAGCGGGTCGATGAGATCTATGCCGACCTGGTTGCGGCCGGGTACCGGAGACAGCAGCCCCGTACGACGCCTTCTGGGGAGCGCGGTATGCCGTCATCGAGGACCCGGACGGGAACGCGGTCGGGATCATGAGCCCGGTCGACCCTGATCGACGATCACAGCCGGACTTTGGCGAGACGTGATCTCAGGCCCGCGCCGGAGGGGGCCGTCCGAAGGACGCGATATCGATGCCGATTCTTTGCTTGTCTCTGCGGTGGATTATCGGCGCCGGTAGGAGCGGATATGACCCGGTTCTGTCATGTCGCGGGCCGATGGCCGGTGAGCCGAGGCCGAGATTGCCAGCCCGGATCGACGCGGCAGAACCGATCCTCACGTTCAAGCCACGCACATTTCCCGGATGTTGCCCTGACTCCGCCTGCTGGAGCAGTTGCGGCGCGTGCGGGAACCTGCCGGGCGGGTCACCGTCCCGCCGGTGACACCCGGCCGCGGGCCACGAGGCGGATTACTCCGCCTGGGGAGTCAGTGTCGTTGTGAGCCCGGCCAGGAGGATGCCGGGTCCGCGTTCGGGTTCGGCGGGGCCGTCGTAGCCGGCCAGGACGCAGGCGAGGCCGCGTAGCGGGGGGATCTCGCCGATCGGCAGCCGGTGCAGGCCGAGGCGGAGCAGGTCGTCGGTCTCGCCGGGGTTGCCGGGTGAGTTCCTGGAGTTGAGGATGTGGCGGTGCAGGAACCCGGGCAGGGCGCGGCTAGATGTGCAGGGCGCCGGGTCGGCTGAAGCCTGCGCGGGTAAGCAGGGCGGGGACGTCTTCGAGCGGGCGCAGGGTGCCGAGGGGGCGGAGCGCGAGCGGGGTGGCCTGGGGCCGGGTCACCAGCAGCGGCGCGACGTGCGGGTGGGCCAGCGCCAGCTGCCTGCAGTCCGCGGCGCGGCGGTGCGCAGCTGCGCGGCCCAGCCGGGGTCGGCGGATCCGCCTTGAGCTGCGCGAGCACGGTCTCGGCGACGCCGCCGGGCAGCGCCGCCTTGCTGGGCGCATGCCGGCGACCGCCGTCGCTCCCTTGGGCCACCCGACCGGCATACTGTTGAGCAGAAGCGAGGCGTCCGTTGAAGAGCGTTCATGGGCGGGGCATGACAGCCGGGACGTCACTAGACGCTGCTGCGCTGTCTTTGGCGCGGGGCGCGTCCGGTGTGTGGCTGCGTGCGGGGTCCCGGCTCGGTCTGGCCTGCCGCGGCACCGTTTACCTGCTGGTCGGCTACCTCGCGTTCCGTCTCGCCCTGGCCGTGCACGGGCGGACGGGCGCGCCCGCGAGCAGCGCAGGGGCTGTGCAGGCGGCCGTGTCTCCGGCCTGGGGGCGGATCCCGCTGGTGTTGCTCGTCGCTGGTCTGGCGGCGTACGCGCTCACCCAGCTGCTCGAGGCGGTGTTCCGGCCTTCCCGCGCGGAAACCGCGGCTGGCAGGTGGCGTCAGCGTGCGGTGTCGTCATGGGGATGTTTGCTGTACTCAGCCTTCTGCCTGAGCACCGCCCGGCTTCTGCTGGAGACTCCGCCGAGGCAGACTGCGCAGTCGGAGCAGCGACAAGACATCGACGTGACCGCAACCGTGCTCCGGACGGGATGGGGCCAGCTGCTCCTGATCCTGGCTGGGCTCCTTATCATGGCGGCTGCCGTGGAAATGGGCCGCCGGTCGGTGTGGCTCGACTTCCGGGAGCGGTTCACCGCAGAGCACATGTCCCGGCCGCTGGCCATGGTCACCAGGGCGGTCGGCGCGTATGGCTGCATTGCGCGCTCCGTCGTGCTGGTGCTGGTCGGTTTCTTCATCATCAAGGCGGCGGTGCTGTCCAGCGCCAGGCAGGTGAAGGGACTGGACGCGGTCTTCCGTTCGGTGGCCAGCTCCGCCGGCGGCGCCTGGCTGCTGGCTTTGCTCGCGTGCGGCCTGTTCTGCTACGGCCTTTACTGCCTGATCGAGGCTCGCTACCGCGACCTGACACCGGGGCGGTGACGCGCCGCAGCGGATCCCTGCTTCGCCCAGCCGGCACACAACGAACGCTCGGAGCGGCACTCCCCCCTGAACATCCCGGAACAATGCCCGTGCAGAACGGCGGCTCTTTGCGCGGGCACACGACGGCTCAGGTTGCTCTCCGCGACGGGCTGCTCGTCATCGTCTGTCTTCGGCTAGCCGGGTTCCCGACTACCGACTGACCAACGGGCACGGCCAAGGTCCAGCTGCACCCCGGTGCTCGCCCTTGTCTGTGGCATGAGCGAGCATTTTCTCGCGTGCAGGACACCGACTAGGTGGCAAGCCGCCGGCTCGTGGCGGCACGGCGACGGTCCGGTTCCGTGGCGGGCTAGCCTGGCTTACGCCGCTTTGGTGGGATGTCCGGCCGGGACCGGCGGCCGGTCCGCGTCACGGAACAGCGGCGGGAGGTAGCGCAGCATGAGCACGGACCAGGTGACGTGTGTGACGGCCGGGGCGAGCACTCCGCCGGTGGCGGCCCGCTGCCAGCCGAAGATCACGCTGGTGATCAGGCCGGCCAGGATGAGCGCCGGGTTGCCGGTAGCGGCGGTCGATGCGGCATAGGCGAGCGTGGTGGTGCGGAGCGGCCGCGACCCGGACCACAAGGCGCCACGGAAGAACAGTTCTTCCGCCACCCCGCTGCTCGACGCGATGAGCACGACCAGCGGGGTTGACCCGGCGTCGGCGTAGCGCAGCACGCTGGCGATGGCACGACGCAGGGTGCGGTGGCGGCGGGCGACCCGCGCGGCACCGTAGAACACGGCGAAGGTCGCGGCCCCGGTGACGACGGGGACGACTATAAGGGCCCGCGCCGCGCTTCCGGGGCTGGTGCGCCAGCCGTCGCCGCGCCACGGGATGGGGCCCGCGCCGAGCGCGCCGCCCGTCCAGGTACCAGCCAGGCAGGTGGTCAGCAGGTAGAAGCGCGTGGAGCCGACCTTGGCGGCGAACGAGGACCGGAGCAGCGCCGCCGCCCCAAGCCCTGCCGCCCCGTGCCAGGCGGCGGCACTGAGCCCGGCCGCGCGCTGCGCCGTCACGAGCGGGCCTGCCGGCCCTCGCGCCGTTCGCGGAGCGCCGCGCGCACGGCGTCGTCATAAGACATGGGCTGGATCGGGATCAGGTCCTTGATCGACTGGTCGCGCACGATCACCTCGTTGGTCATGGAGTCGATGAGGACCCGGCCGGTACCGATGTCGATGTCGGTGACCGCGGTCAGCCACAGCGAGGACAGCCACGGAGTGAGCAGCGGCACGGGCAGGATGAGAAGCGGGCGGTTCTCGATAGCGGCAACCCGGCACAGCATGGCGGAGTAAGGCAGCACGTCCGGTCCCCCGACCTCATAGACCTGGCCCGACGCCGCTGGCGGCTCCAGCACGCCGGCCAGGTACGCCACCACGTCGTCGACCGCGATCGGCTGCGTGCGGGTGGCGACCCACTTGGGGGTGACCATGACCGGCAGGTGCTCGACGAGCTGACGAGTCAGCTCCCAGGAGATACCGCCGTGCCCGACGATGATCCCGGCCCGGATGACGGTGACCGGCACACCGCCAGTGCCGAGCAGGTTCTCGACCTCACGGCGGCTACGCAGGTGCGCGGACAGGTCGTCCGCGTCGTCACCCAAGGCGCCCAGGTAGATGATGCGGCGCAGGCCCGCGCGGGCGGCCGCCTCGCCGAACGCGATGGCCCCGGCGGCGTCCTTGCGCTCGAAGTCCGCGTCCTGGAGGGAGTGCACCAGGTAGTACGCGACCTGACAGCCGGCCATCGCCGGCTCTAGGGTGACGGAATCCTGGACGTCGCCGCGCACAGGCAGCCCCGCCCCCCGGTACCCGGCCGGGTTCCTGGTCATGGCAACTATGTCGTGGCCAGCCTGGTCCAAGGCCACGCACAACCGCCGGCCGACGAAGCCGGACGCGCCGGCCACCAGTACCTTCACCGTACCCCCGAGCCTTCCGTCCTCCGGCCTGCCCTCCCGCGGCCAGGCCGGATCGTCCCGTAACCAGGACACACCCCGTCTACCCCGCACGCCTGGTTTCAGACACCCGGCCTCCTGGCGGCCCATAGCGGTTGCGTGAGATCCCTGTACAGGACCGGACCTGGGCCGGCCAGCCGCGCGACTGCTTCGCGCGTCCGGTTCTGGCTCACGCCGTCGGCGGATTGCGCTCTCACTGCGGCTACTTGCCGACGGACATGGGTACCAAGGTCATGTCGGCGGCCGCCAGATGGCTGCTGTTCTGTCCGTCTGGGCGCGCAAGACTCCCACAGGCGGATCGAAGGTGCTGGATCGGTTCTAGAGGTGCTAACCGTCTCGTGCTCACGACATGCCGGGATGTCCTGACTTGAGGGCTCCCCGGAAGCGAAGGGGGACGTGATGAGCACAGTGAAGAACGTGGTCCTAGTTCATGGCGGCCGGGGTGGACGGATCCGGCTCGCACCGGGCGTATCACAGCCTGACCAGCGGCGGCTGCCATGACTGAGCCTGGCCTTATCTTGGTGACCGGCGCCGGCGGCGGGATCGGCGGCGTCGGCGGCAAGGTTGTCTTGTTGCTGCGTCAACGCCACGAGGCCGTACGAGCGATGGCGCACCATGACGACGACCGCGCCGGTGCCCTGCGCGCGCTCGGCGCTGGCGTCGTCGTCGGTGACCTCACGCGGCCGGTAGATGTCGCGGCGGCCCTCGACTCGGCCCGGCGGATGTTCTTCAGCATGAGCCTGTCGCCGTCCTACCTCGAGGCTGCCGCCACAGTTGCCACGGTGGCACGTGCTGTCGGCGACTTGGATGCGCTTGTCGCCATCTCCCAGATGACCGTGTCCCAGATGGACGCGCTCAGCATGAGCGAGTCACACCATCAGCGGCTGCACTGGCTGGCGGAGCAGGTATTCAACTGGTCCGGGCTCCCGGTCGTGCACGTTCGCCCGACTCTCTTCCTGGACAATCCGTTGTTCACGACCGTGGCCGCGCGCACCATTGCCGACAGCGGCACCATCCGGCTCCCCTTCGGGACCGGTCGCACCTCGCCGATCACGACCGACGACGTCGCGCGGGTCGTCGCCACTATCTTGACCGACCCCGGTCCGTACATCGGCCGGGTCCTAGAGCTGACCGGCCCCCGATCGCAAGACATGAACGGCATCGCCGAAGAGTACGCCCGCGCGCTGAGCAGGCCGGTTACCTACGTCGACATCCCGCCGGAGACGTGGGCCAGGCAAGTGCTCGCAGCCGCCGGGCTCGGACCGTACGTTGATGAGCATCTCCTCACCGTGGCCCGGCTACATCGCGAGAATCGGTATGACCGCATGACCACCACGGTCGAGGAAATCACCGGCAGGCCCGCGGAATCCGTCGAGGAGTTCGTCACACGGCACCGCGACCTGTTCGCCGGGTAACGTGCAGCAGCGAAGTACAGCAACCGGCCAAGCCGAAAAACCGACGTCCGTGTCGTGCACAATCCCTTGCTGTCGACGGAAACCGACGTCCCCGCAACCCCCAGATCATCGACGAGCAGCCCGGCCCGGTCGTGCCGATCCGGCCTAGGCCATTCCTAACTCGATACAGCCTCCCGCTCGTCGGCATGTGCAGACGTTTGGGTGACCGAGTGAGCGCCCAGAGTCACCAGCTCTGCGCTGGCTTCGGGCAAGCCTGTCATGTAACGGATGCAGCGCATAACGAAGGCGGATCTCGCGCGCCAGCGCAGTGGGCGGCGACAACACTTAGTGAATAGGACTGACTCACTGGCCACTAGCCTGCTAGCGGCCAGTGGATGGCCGGAATAGCGTCAGGTGGCACGGTAGGCACTGGCTGCCTGGAGCGTCTGCGCTTGCCTGACGGGCGAGCTGGGCCTGGTGCGGCGACCTGGCTGGTCAGGGCAGGTTCCCCACGCGGGTGCCAATTTCGCGCCGAAGGCCTGCTAGCAGGCCGAGCCCTGGATGTCAGCGCTGGCGGGACTCTTGCGCCGCATCCCGGCGCGAGACTGGCTCCAGCGGCAGGCCAGAACCACCATCAGCGGCCAGACCGCCTCCGCCCCGGCCAGGACCCGCTCGGCCAAGCCGAGCTGCCGGCCCGCGCCGATCAGCTCAGTGCCGAACCACACGAGCAGGCCAAGCAGCACCCCGGCCGCGACGGCGCAAACACCCGGCCGCAGCAAGGCCGGCACCAAGGGACCCCGCCTGCAGGCAGCGAGCGGCCAGACCGCCAGCGCCACGAAGGCAACGGTCGACCAGAACGTATGCGGCAGCGACCCGCCGTCCCCGGCCGTCTCGGGGAACGCCGCTACCAGCACGGTAGCCGCTCCGCCGGTCATCAAGATGAGGCGGCCCGCCGACGAGGCCGGCCGCAGCGCCAGTCCGGTGATCACATGGCAGGCCCCGGTCCCCGCCAGTGCGAGCGTCATCACCCACCGGTCGGCAGCACCCTCCGCCGCGAGCGAGCTGATAGTGCCGGCTACCGCGTCAAAGGAGCCCGGCTGCAGCCCCGCAGCCAGCGTCCAGCCACCCACCAGCAGCACCGGCGCCACCGCTGAAGAGACCAAACCCCACCACGGCACGCTCCGCACGACCACCACCATAGGCGAGCTAACGGAGAACCTAGGTACCCGAAGGCGTACACATGATGCGCAAGAACGTTCGCCGCCAGCGTCGCCGCGATGCCAGGCCGAGCAGCCACCTCGCCAGCGCCGAAACCGGCACCGCGCGCCGAGCCGAGTCGAGCATCACCATCGAGCTCGCGTAGATCAACCCGTCCACCGCCAGCGGCACCAGCCGGGCCGTCCACCCCGCCTCACCATGCACCCGCACCAGATCGTAAGCATGCTCATACGACGCCACCGCCGCGATGGCTGCAACACCCAACCACGGCCCCTGCCGCCGTCCACCTGATAACACCGATCCGCCGTCATCATGCAGTACCGTCCTGGATGGCGAACTGCGTCTCCAGAAGCCATGCGGTTTTTGGTGCAGTCGGTCCTCGGACACACACACAGCTCTCTGACCTGCGATTATCTGCTTTCCGGTACGGAACAGGTGAGCAACGCCGCAGGTCACAGCCATGGGGGTTCAAGTCCCTCTCGGACACGTGCTTACGTACATGCTGAGAGCCCACGCACGTGCCCGAACCTGCCTGGTGTGAGCGATGGCTGACTTAGAGCATCACGTCAAGAAGGAATACAGCGCATGCCCGGTCAAGGGTGCCCTAGCTCCTCCCTGCCGAATAGGAATGCCTACTGAAGCAATAGCATCTGTGAGCCCATGCTCACAGAACATCCGCTCGGGCGCGGGGTGGCATGGCGAGTGGCGGGCCGACCGATGGGCGCGTTCTACCCGTTCCTGTCCGGTCGGGACAACCTGCGCGCGCTGGCTCGGCGATTCCTAGCCGTGCCGGTCGGCCTGTGACAACCCCACTGAGGGACTGAAGTTCAGCGGCATCGTGGCAAGGAAGGCCAGGTGGGCGACTCCCTGGGCGGACCGCCAGTCGAACCAGTCTGGATAGCATGCGAGCGCGTTCGACAGCAGCTGCGCCGCCCGCCCCGTCCAGCTACCGGAAACACGGTCCGCCGCGTGTCCTGGCCGGATTTCACTTACCCCGCACCCGGGCCGGAGGAAGCACCGACAATGCCGGAGGAAGCACCGACAATTCAGAGCTGCTTCCTCCGGCCAGTTTGATGACCTTGGATCGACGGTCACCGTCGAAGGTAGCCGCCGATCCAAGATCATCGATGAGGCCCAGTTAGTGCTCGGACGTGGCAACTACTCGGGCTGCCATATCACCAGATCGAACTCGTTGCCCTCCGGGTCGGCGAACGTGGTCTGGCGGACCGCCGCTACGCCAGGGGGAAGCGCCGCAGGCGGGAGCTTGATCTCGTTAAGCGCCCTGGCGCCCAGGGCGGTCAGCCGCTCGATCTCCTCGTCGTAGTGGTCGGTGACCAGGACAGGATGGACGCTGTTCTTGGCCGTCGCGGGCCCGGGGGGATTGTGGAGAATCATCCGGGGGCCGCTCTCGGGGCCGGTGGCGTCGACCGCCGTGTCCCCGGCGACCGCGCCCGGGCTGACTGGGCGGCCGAGGGCCTTCCCCCAGAAGTCCGCCAGGGCGGCGGGATCGGCGGCGTCGATGGTCAGGGCTGCGAAACTCAGGCTGACGGTGGTGGTCATGGTTGCTTCCTTCCGATGGTCGGCTGGGCGCTCGACTGACTTAAAGCGTTAACTCACGGTATCCGATATCACTTCACGATGCAAGTCATCGGAGTACTGAATCACTTCAATATTTAAGTTATACTGTCCTCATGGACCCGCAGGAGCCCCACTGGCTCGACGCCGAGGAAAGCCAGGCCTGGCGCGCTCTGGCCAAGACGCTGTTCAGGCTGCCGACCGCGCTCGATGCGCAGCTGCGCCGCGACGCCGGGATCAGCCACTTCGAGTACGAGGTGCTGGCCCTGCTGTCGGAAGCGCCGGACCGCACCCTGCGGATGAGCGAACTCGCAATGTGGGCCGGGGGCTCGCTGCCGCGCCTGTCCCAGGTCGTCGCCCGGCTGGAACAGCGCGGCTGGGTGCGCCGCACCCCCGATCCGGCCGACGGCCGCTACACCCTGGCGACCCTGACCGGCCAGGGCCAGGCGAAGGTGACCCAGGCCGCGCCCGGCCATGTCCAGGAGGTCCGCCGCCTGGTCTTCGACCCGCTGACCAAGGCCCAGTCCCGGCAGCTGCGCGAGATCAGCCGGCGCATCATCCGCGCCATCGACCCCGACGACCAGCCGCGGCCCGCCGCCATGCCCGCACAGGCACCTCAGTGACCGGCATCCCCAGCCATGGCGCGCCGACGCTGCCCGACGACCGGCCATGACCGCGGCAGTTGCTCAAACGGCACGCCGACCTGAAGAACGAGTTTTGCCAGCGGGTCCGCGGACTTCTGACCGTATCCGGCCGGGGTCAGTCCAGGGCTCCCGTCAAAGGCCATGATGCAACCGCAAGCGCCTCGCTTGAAGGCCGGTGACGTCCCGCGCAGCGGACCGGGCCAGCCTGCGCGGCACGCATGCCCGCGCTGAAGTGTGGTGGCGGTTTCCCGCTGGCTGATGAGGCAGCGCGATTACGACGGAGTTCGGAGCGTCATCGTCGGGGACTAGCTGCGATGCGGGTCCCGATCGCGGCGAGGCTCTCCCGGAGCCAGAGGTGGCCAGCGTCGTGGGTGTGGACTGGGTGCCACCAGAGCGCCTCTTGTACCGGGACCGCATCGAAAGGGCAGTCGAGCAACCGGATGCCGCTGCCGGGACCGAGTCCGAGACGTGCGGCGAGCAGGGCCTGGATCATCGCGACCCGGCGAGTCCCGGCGACCAAGGCGGGCAGCAACTGGAAGCTGTCGACTGAGACCTGGACACGGGGCTCAATGCCGAGCAGCGATAGCTGCCGGTTGACCGGAGCGTCGTAGACCCGCTGATAGGTCGCCCAGGGCAGGACGGCGAGCTGCTCGAGGGTGATCGACTCGCCCACTTCAGGATTGTCCTCGGCGACCGCGCACACCCAGCGGTCGCGGAACAGTTCGACGGCGGGCAGGCCGCTGATGATCCCGTGCGGCATGAACAGGCCGTCGACGGTGGATAGCTGCGCGGCCGGGTCGTCGATGATCGTGGCGGGCACCTGGCGGAAGGTGATCCTCACCTGAGGAGCCTGGGCGCTGAGCTCACGGGCCAGCCGGTCCCCGACTACCACGACTGCGTAGTCGGAGGCGAAGAGGGTGAACTCGCGGTGCTCGCGCGCGGGGTCGAAGCGCGGTTGGCTGCCGAAGACTAGGTCGAGCATTTCGCAGGCGACCTGGGTCCGGTCGAGCAGCACCTTGCCCAAGGCGGTCAGCTCATAACCACTGCCCTTCCTGGCCAGCAGATCGTCACCGAAGTGGCGGCGCAGCCGGCCGAGGGCGGCGCTCATCGCAGGCTGACTGAGTCCGATCCGCTCCCCTGCCCTGGTCACATTGCGCTCGGTCAGCAGAGCACGCAGCGCTACCACGAGGTTCATGTCGAGTCCGGCAAGATTCACGGACACGATGGTATCCGTCTTGTGGATTAGCGTCATCAGAAGAATCGATTTCATAAATCTCGCTGTCCGGTCCACAGTGGTCACATCAAAGGGCGGAGGTGGTCCTGTGGCGAAGTCGTCGCAACCGATGCAGTCAGGTCAGGCGAGCCCGCCTGCCGCGTCGCCGGAGTTCCTTGACCGGTCGGACCCGGAAGCGGAGATCGCCCGGGCGGTGCGGGCGTACTCCAACTGGGGCCGGTGGGGCGCCGACGACGTGCTCGGCACGGCTAACTTCATCACCGACGGGCTGCGCCTGGCCGCCGCCGGCCTGGTGCGTCGCGGAGCCAGCTTCTCGCTGTCCCAGCGTTTCGACATGGACGGGCCGCAGCGCGGCTGGCGGCGGCGGACCAACCCGGTACACACCATGCTGGGCACCGGGACCGACGCGGCCCTCGGCAACCAGGGGTTCCCGCACGGCATTGGCGGCGCCGACGACGTGATCGCCATGCCGCTGCAGTGCTCGACGCAGTGGGACGGGCTCGGGCACATCTTCGACCACGGCAAGGCGTGGAACGGCCGGGACGCGGCGCGGACCGTCACCTCCGACGGCGACTTGGTGACCGGCATCGAGCAGCTGGCCAGGCCGATGTGCGGGCGCGGAGTGCTGCTCGACGTAGGGCGGGTGATCGGACCCGCGCACGGCACCGCCGGAGGCGGTCGCGGCGAGCTGCCCGACGGCTTCGCGATCACGGCCGAGCACCTGACCGCCACCGCCGCGGCGCACGGCGTCACGGTCGGCCGCGGCGACCTGGTGCTGGTACGCACCGGCCAGTACGCGCGGGCGCTGCGCGAGGGCTGGGGGAACTACGCCGGCGGCGCCGCTCCCGGCCTGTCGTTCACCACGGCCGGCTGGCTGCACCGAACCGAGATCGCCGCCGTTGCCACCGACACCTGGGGCTTCGAAGTGCGCCCGAATGAGTTCGATAACGCCTTCCAGCCGCTGCACCAGGTGGCCATCCCGCACCTGGGGCTGCTCATCGGGGAGATGTGGGCGCTTGAGGAGCTCGCCGACGACTGCGCTGCCGAACGGCGTCTACGAGTTCTTCCTCACCGCCGCGCCGCTGCCGATTACCGGCGCGGTCGGCTCCCCCGTCAACCCGATCGCCGTCAAGTAGCCGCCGGAGGCACCCATGCCAGCAGTCAGTCACGTGCTGGTGGCCGGAGCCGGCCTGGCCGGCACCGCTACCGCCACCGGCCTCGCCGCCGCCGGGGTCGCCGTCGACCTCATCGACGTCAAGCCCGAGATCACCGCCATCGGCTCGGGCATCACCATGCAGGGCAACGGGCTGCGCGAACTGCGCCGCCTCGGCGTCCTCGACGCCGTGCTCGCGGCGGGCTATCCCTTCGACAGCCTGGGGCTGCGCGCACCCGACCCGGCCGGCACGCTGCTCGCCGAGATACCCGACGCACGGACCGGCGGCGACGACCTGCCGGCCACGGTCGGCCTGCCGCGGCCCGCACTGGCGCGGATCATGGCCGACCGTGCGGTGGCTGCCGGCGCCAGGCTGCGGCTCGGCACCATGGTCAGCTCGCTGTCGCAGGACGGCAGCGGCGTGGATGTGCTGTTCTCCGATGGCTCGGCCGGACGGTATGACCTAGTTGTCGGGGCCGACGGGATCAGGTCCGCGACCCGGCGGATGATCAGCATTAGCGACGAGCCCCGGCCAACCGGCATGGGCATCTTCCGCGCCTTCGGGCCCCGGCCGGCCAGCGTCACCAGGACCGACCTGTACTACGGCGGCCCGAGTTACATCGCCGGGTACTGTCCCACCGGCGAGAACTCGCTGTACGCGTACATCGTGGAGGATGCGCAGGACCGGTCCGCGCTGGCCCCGGCGGGCCGGCTGGCCGCCATGCGGAACCTGTCCGAGGCCTACCACGGCCCCTGGGACGAGATCCGCGCGACGCTGACGGACCCAGATACGGTCAGCTACACCCTGTTCGAGGCGCTGGTCGTACCCGCGCCGTGGAACCGGGGACGGGTGGTACTGATCGGGGACGCCGCGCACGCCTGCCCGCCGACCCTGGCCCAGGGCGGGTCGCAGGCCCTTGAGGACGCAGCCGTGCTCACCGAGCTGCTGCTTTCCGCTACCACGCTGGACGATGTGCTGTGGGCGGCATTCACCGCCCGGCGGTTCGAGCGGGCGAAGACCGTCGTCGAGGCGTCCTGCCGGCTCGGCCAGTGGCAGCTCGACCATGAACAGGGTGACCTGCCGGGCCTGATGGCCACGATCACCGCGCTCGTCAGCCAACCCGCGTGACAACCGAGGAGTATTCACCATGACCGACCGGCTCATCACGCATCTGCGACACGTCGACCTCGCGGTGCCCGACCACGCGAAGCAGCTGGACTTCTTCACCGGCACCTGGGGGCTGACGGCCGAGCACAGCGACACCGGGCTCACCTTCCTGGCCGCCGAGGGATCGCCCGAGCAGTACGTCGTCCGGCTGCGGCAGTCCGACGACAAGCGCATCGACCTCATCGCGTTCGGCGCGGCAAGCGCCGGCCGACGTGGACGCCCTGGCCGCCCGGCTCGGCCGGGACGGGGTACGGCTGATCAGCGAACCCGGCGCGCTGGCGACACCGGGAGGCGGCTACGGGTTCCGGTTCTTCGACCTCGAGGGCCGCACCGTGGAGATCAGCTCCGACGTCGCGGTCCGCGCGCACCGGAAGATCGAGGAAGGCGAGTCGATCCCGGTCCGGCTGTCGCACGTCGTCGTCAACTCGGCCTCCCCCGAGGCCACCGTGGCGTGGTACCAGCGGCACCTGGGCTTCGCGCTGTCCGACACCCTCACCCACCCGCACATGGGCGAGATGATGTGGTTCCTGCGGATCAACAGCTGGCACCACAGCCTCGCCGTCGCCCGCTGCCCGCACCCGTCGCTGCACCACGCCTCGTTCGAGCTGCGCGGCATCGACGAGTACATGCGCGGCACCGGCAGGCTGCTCCGCGCAGGGGTGGAGAAGATCTGGGGACCGGGACGGCACCTGGCAGGCAACAACACCTTCAGCTACTTCCTCGACCCGCACGGAAACACCGTCGAGTACACCACGGAGCTCGAGCGGGTCGACGAGGATGCCTGGCACCCGCACCTGTACGACTTCACCCAGCCGGGCGTCGCGGACCAGTGGGGCACCGCCAACCAGATGAACGAGTTCGTCGCCACCAAGTCGTTCAACGACCCCGACCGCGGCATGTTCAGCGCACCGCCGGTCTGACGGAGGTCTCATGCGCTTCGCCACCTTCACGCAGCCCTCGGGCATCGCCGCAGCGGCGGGCATCCCTCTCGCGCGGGCCGGTGTGGTCAGCGACGCGGGAATACACCCACTGCCACCGAACGAGGGCGTGCTTGACCTGGTCCGAGCCGGGCTGCCCGCCGCCTTGGCGGCCGGCCGGCGCGCGCTCGGCGAGCCAGCCGTGCCGCTGGACGCGGTCCGGCTGCTGCCGCCGCTCGCCCCGCCCACGATCCGCAACTTCGTCGCCTTCGAGGAGCACGTGGCGGGCATCGCCGGAGAGGTGGTGCCGGAGTGGTACCAGGCGCCGACGTTCTATTTCACCAATCCGTACGCGCTGATCGGGGCGGCCGACGACGTGCCGGTCCCGCCCGGATGCGAACTGCTCGACTTCGAACTCGAGGTCGCCGTGGTCTGGGCGGGACGGAGCCTCGCTGTCGCCGGACGAGGCGCGCGAGCACATCTTCGGATACACCGTGCTCAACGACTGGTCGGCCCGGGACCTGCAGCGACGCGAGATGAAGGTGATGCTCGGCCCGGCCAAAGGCAAGGATTCCGCCACCACACTCGGCCCCTGGCTGGTCACTGCGGACGAGCTTGAGCCGTACCGCGACGACGACGGGTTCCTCGCCCTTGACCTGCGCGCGTTCGTCAACGGCGAGCTGGTCGGGCAGGACCTGCTGTCCAACATGGGCTGGCCGTTCGAGGAGCTCATCGCTTACGCCTCGCGAGGCACCGAGGTCCGGGCCGGCGACGTACTCGGCTCCGGCACCTGCGGCAACGGCGGCTGCCTGGCCGAGCTATGGGGCCGCAGGGGGCGCATCGACCCGCCGCCGCTCCGCCCCGGGGACGTGGTCGAGCTGACGGTCGAGGGAATCGGCATGGTGCGCAACCGCGTGGTCGCGGGGACTCGCGCTGCCGCCTGTACGCGAAGCACGCGCCCGTTCGGTACCTCGGGTGAGAAAGCGCGGATGACCGGCGGCTACCGCATCCGCGCGGCGGTGACCAGCTGTATGAAAGGGAGCGGCAACGGTGTTCGAGTACTTTCCCGGTAATTACGTGTGGAACCTGGCGGTAGTCGCCGCACTGAACAGCGGCGGGCTGATCGACGAGGTCGACCGGGCCTGCCGGCCGATCCGCGAGGCGGCGGCGCGCGGTGAGGACGCCGGTACCGGGGACTTCCTCGCAGCCTGGACGGACCTCACCGACCAGCTCGAAGAGCGGGCTGAGGCCGCGCTAGCGGCCGGGCACGGAAGAACCGCGGGCGACCTGTACTTCCGGGCTACCAACTACCTGTGCAACGCCGAGCGGATGCAGAGCGCCTCATCGCCTGGCCGCGTCCAGGTGTACCGGCGGGTCCTGGGACTCGCGCAGCGGGCCATGGAGCACCGCGACCCGCTTGTGACGCGGGTGGCGGTGCCTTATGAGGGCACCACCCTGCCCGGCTACTTCAGCCAGGCGCCGGGTGCCGCCGCGGGCCCGGTCCCGGTGATGATCCTGTGGAATGGGCTCGACTCCACCAAGGAGCACATGTACATCTCCTCGCACTGGGCCGAGCTAGCCGCCCGGGGCATCTCCTGCCTGATGATCGACTGCCCGGGCTCCGGGGAGGCGCTGCGGCTGCAGGGTCTCACCGCCCGGGTCGATACCGAGGCGTGGGCGGCGGCTTGCGTCGACTACCTGCTGACGCGTCCCGACGTGGACGCGGCGCGGATCGGGCTGGCTGGCTGGTCGCTCGGCGGCTACTTCGCGCCGCGGGCTGCCGCCTTCGAGAAGCGGCTGGCACTCGTAGTGGCGTGGGGAGCAAACCACAACTGGGGCGCCGTGCAGCGGCGGCGGCTGGAGCGCGAGGGCGAACGGCCGGTGCCGCACTACTGGGAACACGTGCTGTGGGTGTGGGGGCAGCCGGATCTCGACACCTTCATCAAGTTCGCCGACCAGGTCCACCTGGACGGCGTCGTGTCGCACATCAGCGTGCCGTTCCTGATCTGCCATGGGGAGAACGACCGGCAGATCCCGCTGGAGTACGCGCACCGCTCCTATGACCAGGCGACGGCCAGTCCTCGCCGGGAACTGCGGATCTTCACGGCGGCTGAGGGCGGCGCCGAGCACATCGGACTCGACCACCTGCCGTACGTCAGTGCGTACGTCGCGGACTGGGTCAGCGAAGTGTTCCGCTCCCTGCCAGACGCCGCCCCAGCGTAACCGAATGCTGCCCGGAGGAACCCGCGTGAATACTGTCCCTCCCAGGCGCGGACGCGTTGCCGTCGTCGGCGCCGGGCCGGCTGGCATGGCTACCGCCTTGTCGGTGCACCAGGCCGGCCATGACGTGACCTTGCTCGAGCGCTACCCGCAGGCGCGCCCCGCGGGCAACATCCTCAACCTGTGGCCGCCGCCGGTCAGGGCGCTCGGGCTGCTCGGAGTCGACATCGAAGACCTCGGAGCGCCGTGCTACAGCGAGTTCCGCTCCGTCTCCGGCCGGGTCAGGGTGCGCGTCAACTTGTCCGACGACGTCCTGGCCAAGTACGGCGGCGGCTTCATCGGCCTGCTCCGCCCGGATCTGTACGAGCGGATGCTGGCCGCACTGCCGCCTGGGGTGCTCCGCGTCAACAGCGACGTTCAGCGCATCGAGCAGGACGTAGCGGGCGTCCGGCTGCACATGGCTGATGGCGAGGTCATCACCGCAGACGTCCTCGTCGGCGCCGACGGCATCGACTCGCTCGTGCGGCGGACCCTGTGGGGCGACACTCCAAAACGCGAGCACAACCTGCACATTTTCGGGGGATACACCCTCGACGGGAACGCCATCGAAGGTGCCGGACAGGGTCTGGCGGTCCTCCATCACAGCCGCACTGTCCAGGGCAGCTGGACCGCGATTCGCAGCAAAGGCCGTGATGGCTTCCAGTGGTGGGTGCTCAGCGCCTACGACGCTGCCCAG
>CAVXHE010000004.1:0-240940 GCA_963761595.1 uncultured Alphaproteobacteria bacterium | reverse complement strand
AGCGTGAGCTCGGCGCCGGAATAGCTCGCCGACTGCTCGCTGAAATCGTCGACGACAATGGAGCCGTTCGGGCCGAAATCTTCGATGCCGGCCGCCGGCGCCGTCGCCGGCGTGATTTCCAGCGTCGCACTGGTGCTGGGATCGAAAACAACCGGCGCATCGCCGGCCGCGCCCGCCACCGCGAGATCCACCGTACCCTGTTCGAGCGTGATGTTGCCGGCGAAGTCCTGCCGTGGCTGGCGTCAGCCGTCGCGCCGGGGACATTGTCGGCCGCCAGGACCAGCGTGCCGGGGCCATTCATGACCAGGTTGCCGGCCCCGGTCTGAAGGCTGGCATCGTTCGACCCGTTCATATCGGCGATGACGCCAGAAATCGTGACGGTTTCGTTCGCGAGAGGAGCAAACGTGACCGCCTGGTCGCCCTCGATGAACAGGCCGCCGCCGTAGCCGCTGCCGGCGCCGCCATATTCGCTCGCCAGGAGTGCGGAGCCGCCGGCGCCGCCCGTGACCGTGCCTTGGTTGAGCGTGCCGCTCTCGATGGTGAGCGAACCGCCCTCCTCGACGAAGATGTCGCCGCCGGCGCCGAGGCCGCCGCCGCCGCCGCCGCCCTCGCTGAGGGGGATACCTTCCCTGCCGTTGCCGCCTTGCCTGCGCCGAGCCGCCTGATCGCCGCTGCCGCCTTCCGACGGTGCTGGACCCGGAGCCGGGGCTCAGACCAGATAACGGGAACCGCCGCCACCGCCGCCGCCGCCAAACGAGCCATAACCGCCGCTGCCGCTATAGGCGCCGCCGCCACCGCCCGCACCGAAGGTAAAGCATCGCCACCCTCGCTGCCGGCGCCCTTGGAGGGGCCGCTGGGGCCGGGCGTGCCGCCGGCGCCGCCGCTCTGACCATCGAAGCCGCCGCCGCTGCCGCCGGCCCCCGCCGGATTTGGGAATACGTATGGCGAACCTGCGCCACCGGCACCGCCGGCCGCCGAGTTGTTTGCGAAAGTGACGTCGCTCAAGGTCACTGCAGCGTTGTTGCCGACGAACAAGCCGCCGCCCAGTCCGGCGCCGCCACCACCGCCGCCGCCGCCGCTGGCACCGCCGCCAGAGGGCGCACCGTCGCCCGCTTCTCCCTGCGCGACCGTGTTATCGATCGCCAAGTTTTCGATCGTGGTCGAGCCGGAGGAAACGAACAGCCCTTGATATTGGCCGCCGCCATCGAGCGTGATGCCGGAGCCGTCGATGGTGAGATTGCTCGCCGTGATGTCCGGCAGATTGGGGCTAGCCGCCGCCGGATCGGTGTTGCCGAGCGTATAGGTGCCGGCATCAATGACGTTCTGCGCAAATACGATCTGCGACGCGCCGGAATTGGCGTTGGCGAGCGCGATCGCTTCGCTCAGCGTCAGATCGTTGCCCGGACTGGGGTCGGTGTCGGTAAGGGTGTTCACGGATTAGATCGTCACCGGCGTTATTGGCATGTTTACCCCTCAAGCGCGCTTTAAGTACTTCTTAATATATTTGATGCGTTCTTACCACTGCAAACTTTGCCGCAATTAATGCGAAATTTCAAAGTGATATCAACAGTAAGCCGGAAGTATTTCACGTCAGAATGCAGTACAATTTTCCCTGCTCGGCGTGAGAAGGCCGGCTGACTAATCCGCCTGCGGCGGTTTTCGCGCGTTCTTGGTCAGCTCCGCGTCGCCGCGAAATAGCGGCCCATGTTTTCGCCCGGCATTCGCACTGGCCGGGTGCGGCCGTTGCGATAATAGCGCTTGGCGTAAAACAGCCGCTTGCCCTCGAGCACCTTGATCCCCTCCTCGGCCAAAACGCGGTTGGCATCGGGAACTTCCGCCGCGAGCACGTTGATGATGACGCAATCGCCCTCCAGGCACTCATCGTCGCGCAATTGTCGGCGGCCCTGCACCCACTCTTCGGCCACGGCTTGGCTCGCGAGCGCCCAGCCGAACATGCCGTGGACTCGCCGCGCGCGTCGACGGCGAAGAAGAAATGGCCGCGATTGATTTGGCCGATCAGGACTTCGGCCATCGCCGAACGGCAGCTTGGCGAAGATCGCCTGGCGCCTTAGAAATTCGACCGCGACGCCAAGGCGAGCGCCGGGTTGCCGGCTTCCAGATCGTCAGACTGAGGCGTCAACCGCTCCTTTGGCCGGGCTGTTCGCAGCGACCGTCTCATCGTCAGCGACCATGTCCGGCCTTTTCCAGTTCGGCGATCAGCGGCGCAGTTCCACGGCGTAGGCTTTCCAGCGGCCGAGGCCGCGCGCGTTGACCGGCTGCCGGACCTGGGCGAAGCTGACCGTCCGCACGCGGCTTTCGCTCTCGTGGAACCGGGTGCAGGCAGGATCGGGCGGCAAGTCGATATGGTCGAGCACGCGGGCGAGCGTGGCCTCGAAATCCTCGACCCAGTCGACAGCTGAACCGTCAGAATCGGGTTCGGCAGCGCGGCCTGCCAGTGACCCATCATCCGGTCATGCTCGCCGATGGTCCAGCCGAGGTCGGCAAGATCGTGCGCATAAGCATGATGGCCGTAAAAGCGGAAAGTGAAGATCGAAAGCCCGATGTCGCGCGGATCGCGCGCGCAATGGATGATCCTCGCGCCCGGCAGCATCAGCCCGACAAGGCCGAGGTACAGATAATTGCCCGGCATCTTGTCGACGATGCGCGCCTTGTCCGGGCGCGAGCGCATGCAGCTCCGAGAGATAGTCGTGCGGCAGCGGCGTCGAGCGTCGGCGCATCGAGGCCAGCGATCCGGCACACCGCCGGCGCCGTGTCAGCGCCGCCGAGCCGTGCGAACGCGCGCGGCAGCGCGACCCGCTCGCCCGCGCCATGCGCGTCGCGATGCGCGGCGATGATCTGTTCGCACAGCGTCGTGCCGGAGCGCGGCATGCCGACGATGAAGACCGGCGCCGGATCGTCGTTTCCGGCGCGGGGGCCGGTGCGAAGCGCGCTCGTGGCTGAGAGCGCGATATTGGCGTCGACGAAGGCCGCGGTGCGCATCGCGCGAAAACGGCTGGGTGCGGCTTGAGCAGCGCGTGGCCCTCGGTCCAATGCGCGAAGGCGCGCGAGGCTCGTCCCGGCCCGACCAGAATTTGGCGAGATCGAAATGCGCCATGATCCGGTGTTCGGGCACCGCCTCCGGCGCCCACGTCAGCCAGCGCCGCCTCCATCCGCTCGGCCTCGCGCCGCGCGCGTCGATGTCGCTCCGGCGCGCGCCAGCAGCACGCGCCGCCAATGCGACAGCGGCGCGAGCTCCGGCGGAATCGGGCCGAGCGCCGCGAGGCGTCGAGCGCGGCGCGCGCCTCGGCCGGGCGGCAGCTGCAGCAGCGCCAGCGACTCGCTGCAGATGCCAATGCCGTAGGCGCGCGGTTGTCGGACGGCGGCTCGGCCCGCGAGCAGCGCCAGCGCCTCGGCCGCGCGCTCCTCCTGCAGCAGATCGGCGGCGAGATTGAGCCGCGCGCCGATGTTGTCGGGCTCGCGCGCGATGTGTCTCGCGCAGCAGCGCCTCGGCCGCCTCGCGCTTCGCCGGTGATGCGCATGAAGGCGCCGAGATTGGCGGTCGCGGCCGCATGGCCGGGCGCGCGAGCCGAGCGCCCGGCGCATCGCCGTCTTGGCGTCCTCGATCGCGCCCTGGCGGTAGCGGGCGAGGCCGTAGTTGATCCAGGCGTCCGCCCAGCCCGGCGCAAGCCGAACCGCGTCGGCGAAAGCCCGTTCGGCCCGGGCCGGCTCGTTGAGCGCCGCCCAGGCCTGGCCATAGGCATAGTGCGCCTGCGCCGATTTGGGCGCGCGATGGCAGGCATCGCTCGCGGCGTGCAGCGCCTCATTCGGCCGGCCGAGCGCCAGCAACGAGACCGCCGCGAGCAAGAACGGCGCCGGAGCGTTCGGCAGCTGATTTTTGCGCGGCTTTGAGCGGCTCGAGCGCTTCGGCGTGACGGCCCGCGCTTTGCAGAGCGATGCCGAGATTGAGCTGCGTCTGCGGATCGTCCGGCGTGGCGGCGGCAGGCGCGGTTTCAGCGCGCTTGGTATCAACGTTCGGCGCTTCCCACACTTGGCCTTCGCTTGGGCCTTTGAAACTTGTGCGGTATCGGTCACACCGGCGCCTCGTCAGCGACTATCGCCTCTGGCTCTTTTTGCGGGTCGTGGCGACCCTGTCGCGTTCTACTTTTCATCGCGGTAAAGACGGCCGTTGTCGCCGCGGGCTGGCACAGCGCGGCCCGCGGCAATTATCGCACGGCCTGCGCCGCCGCCGGCGCGTAAAATTCACGCCGCAGCAGTCGTGCCCAGCGGCGCGTCGGAACACGTTTCGGGATCGCTGCAGCCCGACACCGTCAGCCGAGCGGCGCACTTCGATGTTATCGGAAGCGGCTGTTACGGTGAACGTATCGACCATTGATTGCCCCCAAGCGCCTTACGCTTCTTCCTATTCATAAGGAGTTGGACAGCCTCTGCTGCGGAGCATTTAAGCTATAATGACATGATAGATCGGCGACATTTACGAGTATTGTCATTGACTTAGGTTGAATATTTCATGCGGTCTGGCTGTTCATCTTCGGCTTGGAATGAGTTGGCTGCGGCCCCAATGACAGGCTCCGCGAGGAACCCGGACCACAATCACAGATTTTGAAAAAATGACCCGGCGCTGACAAAAAGCTGCTCAGGCGTCTCGGTGTGTGGTAGTGGAAACGCATTCATCAGGAGTTTAAGAATGGCTACCGGTACCGTGAAGTGGTTCAACTCACAAAAGGGCTACGGCTTTATTGCGCCTCAGGCGGGCGGCAAGGACGTCTTCGTCCATATCTCGGCTGTCGAAAGAGCCGGGCTGAGCGGCCTCAATGAGGGGCAAGTCGTCGAATACGAGGAAGTCGCGAACAAGGGCAAGACATCGGCAGAGAACCTCAAGGTTCACCGCTGATTTTGGCTGGGTTGCGCCAACCAACGACCGTGGCTTCGATGCGGTCGTTGCCGTTGAGGCTGTGCCAGCCATCTTCGCGCCATCGGCACAGGAACGGTATCACGTAGGTACCGACGTGATCCTCGCACAGGAGCTCCAGCGGCTGATCCGCCGGTGGAGTTCCGTCATGGCTATAGGCGTCAATGCGCTCTTGCCGTGTCGCCACAGATTGCTTGCCTCTCGTGAGCCGATCACGGCTCGTTAACCGCCGGTGTCCATTCTGCCGACGGTTTGATTTGGGGGGTGATGCGTGAGCGCCGAAATACTGAAGCTTAGCGACTATCGCGGGGACGACGGCGCTGATGGCGAGATTGATCTGGTGACCGCTGTGGATGCCGCTATCCGGGATTTACGTGAAATTCTGTTGTGCTGGGGCTCCGAGATAGCACAAGAGCGCGCACAGGAGTGCGAATTGATGTTACGCCGTGCCTATTCTGGATGTGTCATTGGCCGCCCGGGGTCTCGGTAGCACCACGATGAAAACCACCACGACTTTCGATCCCATCGAATACACCCTCGCTATCAAGAACAAAGGGCGTCCGCCCAAATCATGGCGATGGGAGATCTACGCCGCCGGCAAGAGCAAGGCGGTGCGGCAATCCGAATTCTTTGAAACGATGTCCGAAGCGACCCGCGCCGGCAAGGCCGCATTGGCGGAATCCGGGCCCACCGCGCCGCCTGACGGGTATATTCGGCGCGAAACGGACGCGGCGTCGAAACCAACGCAGCATCGCCACTCCCGTCCTGCGCCTCCCCGCCATTGAACCGGCAACGCCTCCGGCGACCCTAATAGGGGACACGGTTCAAGCGCAGGGACATTGCCCCGGCCATGAAGTTACTGATCTGGCTGATGGCCGCACTCGGCGTCGCGTTTGCGGCGCTGCTTGTCGTGATCGGCGTCTGGCTTGCGGCGGTGTTCGTGCGGTCGGTGCAAAAAACGTACGAAAAACACGATCCGATCGAATATTACAGCGGCTGGGGCGGCCATCGCCATCCGATCGTGTTGCAGCACAAGATAACCAAGGCGGAAGCGGACGCGCTTGCCGCCAAGGGCTACGCCTATGTGATCGGCTATTTTGATGCCGACAGCAGGCTGGTGCGCATTGTGAAGATGCTGCGCGGCGAGGTCTTTTTCGAATTTGTCTATGCCTACTATCCCAACCGCAAGCTCCGGAGCGCCACGGTCACAGCAAGCGACGGCAGAGTGACGGTGTTGGAATACGATACGCGCGGCCGTGGCATCACCGGCAAGACGGCGTTTTGAACCTGAGCGCTTCCAGCCTTCGTCTTCACCGAGGTCGCCCGTATCGGCGCCGCGACAAATGGGCGCCTCGCGAGCGGGCTTGAGCCACCCCACCTCTACCCCATGCTCACGCTTGAAGGTGCTGCACTGATCGCGGAAGTAATTGCCGCAGCTTGGCTGATTGTGGCGCTTGCGGGGTTTCGCATCCGCCCTACCACCCCTGGCTGGTCTGTTCGATCGTTGCCGTCGCGGTGCTATTGACGAGTGTTGCCGTCATCATCGACGCGTCCTCGACTTGACGCGATAGCTACGCCTTTTTGCGGTGGCCGCATCCGTATCTTATGCCGCCTTGGCGCCCTTCCCGGCAATCGCGACCAGCGCCCGCAAAATTTCCTCCGCGCCCTTGATCCGCTCGTCGGCCGTGTCCCATTCGTCGAAGAACACGACCCTCATATCCGGCCGCACCTTGGCGCCGACGGCGTGTTTGGCGATGTAGGAGATCAGCCCTTCGGGGTTGGCGAAAGTGTTGTCGCGGAACGACAGCACGGCGCCCTTCGGGCCGACTTCGATCTTCTCCACATTGGCGCGGCGGCACAGCGCTTTGATGGCGACGACCTGGAGCAGATTCTTGACCTCTTCCGGCAGCGGGCCGAAACGGTCGACGAGTTCGGCGCCGAAACCTCGATGTCGCGGTCGTCCTCGATCTCCGACAGCCGCCGATAGAGCGCGAGCCGCACCGGCAGATCGGTGACGTAATCCTCCGGGATCAGCACCGGCGTGCCGATGGTGATCTGCGGCGACCACTTGTCGGCGACCGGCGCGGAAATGCCGGCCTTCATCGACAGCACCGCCTCTTCCAGCATCTGCTGATAAAGCTCGTAGCCGACCTCTTTGATATGGCCGGATTGCTCGTCGCCGAGCAGATTGCCGGCGCCGCGGATATCGAGGTCGTGCGACGCCAGCTGGAAGCCCGCGCCCAACGTGTCGAGCGATTGCAGCACTTTGAGCCGGCGTTCGGCTTGCGGGGTGATCTTGCGCGCCGCCGGCAGCGTGAGGAGCGCATAGGCGCGCACTTTGGCGCGACCGACGCGGCCGCGCAGCTGATAGATTTGCGCGAGCCCGAACATGTCGGCGCGATGCACGATCAGCGTGTTGGCGGTCGGGATATCGAGGCCGGATTCGACGATGGTGGTCGAGAGCAGCACGTCGTATTTGCCGTCGTAGAACGCCGCCATGATGTCTTCGAGCACGGCCGCCGGCATCTGGCCGTGGGCGGTGGCGACGCGCACCTCCGGCACGTTCTTGTCCAGGAACGCCTTGGTCTCGGCGAGGTCTTCGATGCGCGGGCAGACATAGAACGCCTGGCCGCCGCGATAGCGCTCGCGCAGCAAAGCCTCGCGCACCACGACCGGATCGAACGGCGAGACGAAGGTGCGCACCGCAAGCCGGTCGACCGGCGGCGTGGCGATGATCGACATTTCGCGCACGCCGGACAAGCGCGAGCTGCAAAGTGCGCGGGATCGGCGTCGCGGTCAGCGTCAGCACATGCACTTCGGCGCGCAGCTGCTTGAGCTTCTCCTTGTGCGAGACGCCGAAATGCTGCTCCTCGTCGACGATGATGAGGCCGAGATCCTTGAACTTCACGCTCTTGCCGAGGAGCGCATGGGTGCCGACGACGATGTCGATCGTGCCGTCGGCGAGGCCCTTCTTGGTCGCGGCAAGCTCTTTGGCGGTGACGAGGCGGGACGCCTGCCCGACATGGATCGGATAAGCCGCGCAGCCGCTCGGTGAACGTCTTCATATGCTGGCGCGCCAAGAGCGTGGTCGGCACCACGACCGCGACCTGCTTGCCGTTCATCGCCGTGATGAAAGCCGCGCGCAATGCCACTTCGGTCTTGCCGAAGCCGACGTCGCCGCAAATCAGCCGGTCCATCGGCCGGCCGGAGCCAAGATCGTTGACCACGGCTGAGATCGACGCCAGTTGGTCGTCGGTCTCGTCATAGGGAAAGGCCGCGGCAAATTCGTCGTAGAGGCCGGTGTCGACGGCAAGCCGCGGCGCTTCCTTGAGCAGCCGTTCGGCCGCGATCTTGATAAGCTCGCCCGCGATCTCGCGGATGCGGTTCTTCATGCGCGCCTTGCGCGACTGCCAAGCCGTGCCGCCGAGCCGGTCGAGCTCGGCGCCCGCCTCTTCCGAGCCGTAGCGCGACAAGAGTTCGATATTCTCGACCGGCAGGAACAGCTTGTCGCCGCCGGCATAGTGGATTTCGAGGCAGTCATGCGGCGCGCCGGCCGCCTCGATGGCGCGCAGCCCGATGAAGCGGCCGATGCCGTGATCGACATGAACGACGAGATCGCCGGCGGCGAGGCTCGTCACTTCGGCGATGAAATTCTCGGCGCGTTTCGAGGCGCGGCGCGCGCGCACCAGGCGCTCGCCCAAAATGTCCTGTTCGGTGACCAGCGCGATGTCGGCGGTTTCGAAACCGGATTCCATGCCGAGAATGACGAGCGCGGTTTCGTGCCTCGGCAGCGCCAGCGCCTGCGGCCATGACGCGACCGGCGTCAGGTTGGAAAGCTTATGCTCGGCGAGCACATGGCCCATGCGTTCGCGCGAGCCTTCGCTCCACAGCGCGATCAAGACGCGCTTGCCGGCGGATTGCAGCGCGCCGACATGCTTGGTCACCGCTTCGAACACATTGCTGTTGGCGCCGCGCTCGACGGTGAAATTGTATCCGGCATGGGCGCCGATCTCGATGACGTCAGCAGAGCCTTCGGGCGCGGAAAACGGCGTCAACCGGGCCAGCGCGGACTTTTCCAGCCGCGCGCGCCATTCGCTTTCGGCGAGATAGAGCCGGTCCGGCGGCAGCGGCTTATAGGGCGCGCCGCCGCCCGATTGATCGACGACATCCTTGCGCGCCTGATAATAGTCGGCGATCTGGGCGAGGCGCTCGTGGGCGGCTTCTTCCGCCAGCGGCTCGATGGCGAGCGGCGTTCCTTCGATATAACCGAACAGCGTGTCCATGCTGTTGTGGAACAGCGGCAGCCAATGCTCCATTCCGGCATAGCGGCGGCCTTCGCTCACCGCTTCGTAGAGCACGTCGTCGGGGGCAGCCGCCCCGAAGGCTGCGACATAGCCGGTGCGGAACAGGCGGATACTGTCGGAGGTCAGCTGAAACTCGGCCATGGGCACCAGATCGAGCGCGCGCAGATCGGCGCTGGTGCGCTGGGTTTCCGGATCGAAGCTCCGGATCGATTCCAGCGTGTCGCCGAAAAAGTCGAGCCGCACCGGCTCGTCCATGCCGGGCGCGAACAGATCGACGATGCCGCCGCGCACGGCGTAGTCGCCGGCTTCGCGCACCGTCGCCGTGCGGTTGAAGCCGTTGAGATCGAGCCACTGGGTGATGCCTGCCATCGGCAGCATGTTGCCGGGCGCCGCCGAGAGCGATTGCTTGCCGATCAGATTCCGCGCCGGCACGCGCTGCAGGACGGCGTTGACGGTGGTGAGCAGAACGGCAGGATGCTCGCGGCCGTGGACGCGGGCCAATCGCGCCAGCGTCATCATGCGCTGCGCGACGATGGCGGCATGCGGCGAGACGCGGTCATAGGGCAGACAGTCCCAGGCGGGAAATTGCAGCACCTCGATGTCGGGCGCGAAAAAGCCGAGCGCGCGCGACAGCATGGCCATGCGCGCGTCATCGCGGCAGACGACTGCGACGCTGATCGCGGGCGGATTGGCGCCGGCCGCGATCGCGCGGGCCAGATCGGCGACGACCAGGCCTTCGGCGCCGTCGGCGATGCCGGCGAGCGTGACCGGCCGGCCGGGCTTGAGCCGTTCGGCGGGCGATTTCGCCAAAAAGGAATTCCGCGCGGACGGCACGCTCAGCGCCCCTCCCCGGCTGGCACACTGGTTTTGGCGTGAAACCCGATAAGCTGCCGCAACACTGCATTGTCGTGCTCGGCGGGCGCGCGCTCGTCGCCGGTGACCCAGGCATAGAGCTCGGCATTGGGCACTTCGATCAGCCGCTCGAAATCGTCGAGCGAGGCCTCGTCGAATTTGTCGATATAGACGTCGGCGAAACGGCCGACGATCAGGTCCATTTCCCGCACGCCGCGCCGCCAGGCGCGGAATAAGAGCCTGCGGCGGCGCACATCCAGTCCTTCGCTCGATCGTTCGGTCATTGTCACCTCAATGTCTCGGCGACCGCAAACGCCGAAAGCCCGGACGCAGCCGGGCGACGGGTATATAGAGAGCGGCGCAGAAAATGTCAGCGGGATTCGATGCGTCCGCCTGTTCTCAATCCACTTTTCGCGTCGCTGTCGGCGCTGCCCGGGATCGGGCCAAAACTCGAAAAGCTGTTCGGCCGCCTGTTCGGGCGCGACGACGAACCGCCGCGCGTCGTCGACCTGCTGTTCCACCTGCCAACCGGCTTTGTCGACCGGCGCAACCAGCCGAAACTGAGCGAGGTGAAGCCCGATACGGTCGTCACTGTCGCCGTCACCATCGACAAGCACCGCCCGCCGCCGCCGCACCGGCCGCGGGCGCCCTACAATATCGATGCCAGCGACGACACCAACACGCTCACCATCACCTATTTCAATGCGAAGAAGGATTACCTGGAAAAGCTCCTACCCAAGGGCGAGCTGCGTTACGTCTCGGGCACGGCCACCTTTTATGACGGCCATCTGCAGATGGTGCACCCCGACCGGGTGGTCGACGCCGAGGGCTTTGCGAGCCTCCCGCTCATCGATCCGGTCTATCCGCTCACCGAAGGCCTGCACCCGAACCAGGTGCGCAAGGCCATGGATGCGGCGCTCGAACGCTTGCCGGTGCTGCCGGAATGGCAGGACGCGGCTTGGCTTGCGCGCAACGCCTACCCTGAATTCGGCGATGCGCTGCGCACGATCCATCGCCCGGAGGCGCCGGGCGATATCGCGCCGGAAGGCGCGGCCTGGTCGCGGCTCGCCTATGACGAATTGCTGGCAAGTCAGCTCGCGCTGGCTTTGCTGCGGGCGCATATGCGCGTGCGCGCCGGCCGCGCCAGCTCTGCCGAGGGCCGGTTGCGGGCCCGCATCATTGCGGCGCTGCCCTATGCGCTGACGCCGTCGCAGGAGCGCGCCGTCACCGACATCGTCGCCGACGTCGCACAACCGCAACGCATGTTGCGGCTCCTTCACGGCGATGTCGGCTCAGGCAAGACGGTGGTGGCGCTGATCGCGGCGGCGCATGTGATCGAGGCCGGCCGGCAGGCCGCCTTCATGGCGCCGACGGAGATTCTGGCGCGGCAGCATTTTGCGACCATCGCGCGGCTTGCCGGCGCCGCCGGCATCCGGCTCGCCATTCTCACCGGGCGCGAACGCGGGCGCGAGCGCGAGGAGATCCTTGCAGCGCTCGCGGCCGGCGATATCGATCTTATCGTCGGCACCCATGCTTTGTTCCAGGACAATGTCGCGTTTCGCGATCTGGCGCTGGCCATCGTCGACGAGCAGCATCGCTTCGGCGTGCATCAGCGGCTGGCGCTCACGCGCAAAGGCGAGGCGGTCGATCTCCTCGTGCTTACCGCAACCCCGATCCCGCGCACTTTGGTGCTCACGTTCTTTGGCGACATGGACGTTTCGGAATTGCGCGAGAAACCGGCGGGCCGGCAGAAGATCGATACCCGCGCCGTGCCGCTCGAGCGGCTCGACGAGGTGGTCGACGGGGTCGCGCGCGCCCTCGACGAAGGCCGCCGGGTCTATTGGGTGTGTCCGCTGGTCGAGGAATCCGAAAGCGTCGACCTCGCGGCGGCGGAAGAGCGCTACAAGGCGCTGCAAAAACGTTTCGGCGCGCTGGTCGATGTCGTGCACGGCCGCATGCGCGGCGCCGACAAGGATCGCGCCATGGAGCGTTTCGCCTCGGGCGAGACACGGCTCCTCGTCGCCACGACCGTGATCGAAGTCGGCGTCGACGTGCCGGAAGCAAGCGTCATGGTCATCGAACACGCCGAGCGCTTCGGACTTGCGCAATTACATCAATTGCGCGGCCGCATCGGCCGCGGCGCCGAGAAATCGACCTGCCTCTTGCTCTATCGCGGTCCGCTCGGCCAAACCGCCAAGGCGCGGCTTGCAATCCTGCGCGAGACCGACGACGGCTTTCGCATCGCCGAGGAAGATTTGAAATTGCGCGGCGAAGGCGACGTGCTCGGCACCCGCCAGAGCGGCATGCCCGGCTTTCGCGTCGCCCGCCTCGAAATCCACGGCAAGCTGCTGACGGCGGCGCGCGACGACGCCATGCTGATCCTGTCGCGCGATCCCAAGCTAAAATCGCCGCGCGGCGAGGCGCTGGTCAATCTGCTCTATTTGTTTGCCCGCGAAGAAGCGATCGGCCTTGTTCGTGCAGGCTGACGTCCCTGCGCAGCGGACACCGTTCGCTTCGCCGATCAGGCGCTCGGGCGCACGACAAGATTGCCGGTTTGAAAGGGATCGGGGCCGTACCCGTTGGGGCCGTGCGTTCCTTTTTTGCAGGCCCAGTAGAGCAGCAAGAAAACGCCGATGACGGTTAGAGTGATGAGAACCCACCAGCCGGTGCGGTTGATGTCATGGAGGCGGCGGAGACTCAGAGCAAGGCCCGGCAAGAAGATCAGCAAGTTGAAAACACCGTTCAGCGGCGAAACCGAAGAGTGTGATGTAAAAATTACGGAATCCACGATTTCGGTCGCGATCCCACCCAGCATGGCAAACAGAACCCAGTACCAATATTCGGAACGGATCGCCCGGCCGGAAAACGTCACGCAATGCGAGAATCCGGACGCGATGGCCTGCGTGAAGCTCATTGTTATCCCCGCGCGCAATGTCGCCGACAGCGCTTTGTCGGCGACAGCGGGACATTGGTTCACGTTCGCAATGCGCGATGACCGGCCTGTTGGGCCTCGCAAAATACTCGATTATGCCGACAGCGGATCGGGGCCGTACTGGTTGGATCCGCTCGTTCCTTTCATGCACCACCACACGATCAGCACGATCAGGCCGATGAGCGGCAGCAAGACCAGGAAAAGCCAAAATCCCGAGCGATCGGTGTCGTGCAACCGCCGCGCCCCGACGGCAAGGCCGGGAAGAAACGTAGCGAGGCCCCAAAGTTCGCCAAGAAGCCCGCTGCCTGAGCCCAGGCCATAATCCACAATGTTAATGGCGGTGCCGACCAGAGTCGCAAACAACGCCCAATACCAGAATTCGGACCGGGCGGAGCGGCCGGTGAAATTGACGTAGTTGGAAAATCCGGACTTGATGGCCTGCGTGAAAGTCATTGTTCCCGCCCCTTTAATTTTTGCTGATTTATTGCCCGACACTGCAAAGAAGATCAGGTTGTCGGCCGCGCGACAAGATCGAACGCGATATTATCGACTGGGATTTTCCGGGTCGGAACGACAGCGTGAGGCTGACACTCCTATTTGCCGGGCCTACTTCGCTGGCGTCGGCTCGGCTTTGCGCGCCAATTGCGCGGCGCGCGCGGTCTCGGCGAGCGCAGCAAGCTTGCCTTGCGGGTCGCTGCCCGGCTGCACGATGCCGGCCGACATGATGACGGTCATCGCCTGTTCGACCGTGATGTCGAGATCGATGACGTCGCGCTTGGGCACATAAAAGAAAAAGCCGGTCGTCGGGTTCGGCGTGCACGGCATGAAGGCGGAGACATGCTCGACCGCCGGCAGGTGCGTGGAAATGTCTTCGGTCGGCGACTGCGTCAGGAACACCAGCGACCACATGCCGGGCGAAGGAAACTCGACGAGCCCGACTTTGCGAAAACTCGATTCCGATTTGGAAAACAGCGTCTCGAAAATCTGCTTCGCGGTGCGGTAGATCGGCCGCACGATCGGCATCCGGCTTAACAGGCTTTCGCCCAAATCGACAAGCTTGCGGCCGATGAAATTGGCGGCGAGAAAACCCAGCACCGTGAGCGCGACGAAAACGATGATCAGGCCGAGGCCCGGAATATTCACCGGCAGATAAGTCTCCGGCCGGTAGTCGACCGGAATGAGCGGCCGCACCAGATTGTCGACCCAGGTCACGAACCACCAGATCAACCACAGCGTCACGGCGGCGGGACCGGCGACGACGAGGCCGGTCAGAAAGTAGGTACGAATGCGACTCATGAAGCCGGGCACGGGCCTCTCGCCGCTACCCGGTAGTCGCGCGTTCTGATCGTCAGCGTATGTCATCGATGATCCGCGTCCCGCGAGGTATATAGACTTGGTCCGCGCCCATGCAGCGGCGCTGGGCGCCAGCCTTAACACAGCACTGCCCGGCAAGGAAAAAGGCGCCGCCTATTCGACCGTCACCGACTTGGCCAGATTGCGCGGCTGATCGACATCGGTACCCATGATGACGGCGGTGTGATAGGCCAGAAGCTGCGCCGGCACGGCATAAACGAGCGGCGCTACCGCAGGATGCACCGTCGGTAGAATGAGGGTCTCTGCCGATTGGCCGGCCGCGGCGCTGGCGCCTTTGGCATCCGTCATGAGAATCAGCCGGCCGCCGCGCGCGGCGACTTCCTGCATGTTGGAGACGGTTTTCTCGAAAACCTTGTCGTGCGGCGCGATCACGATCACCGGCAAGTTTTCATCGATCAGCGCGATCGGGCCGTGTTTGAGCTCGCCCGCGGCGTAGCCCTCGGCATGGATGTAGGAAATTTCCTTGAGCTTTAGTGCGCCTTCGAGCGCCAGCGGATAGCTCGTGCCGCGGCCGAGATAAAGCACGTCGCGGCATTTGGCGAGATCGCGTGCAATCAATTCGATTTGCGGTTCGAGCGCCAAAGCGTCATTGAGGTGACGCGGAATTTCGATCAACGCGCGCACCAGTGTCTTCTCGTCCGCTTCACTGAGCACGCCGCGCGCCCGACCCGCCGCGATCGCCAGCACCGCCAGCGCCGCCAGCTGGCAAGTGAAGGCTTTGGTCGACGCGACGCCGATCTCCGGTCCGGCGAGTGTCGGCATGACGACGTCGCTCTCGCGCGCGATGCTCGATGTCGGCACGTTGACGACCGAGAGCACGTGCTGCTTGTGCGCGTGCGCATAGCGCAACGACGCCAGCGTGTCCGCGGTCTCGCCGGATTGCGACACGAAGATCGCCAGATTGCCGTCGCCGAGCGGCACGTCGCGATAGCGGAACTCGGACGCGATGTCGACCTCGACCGGCAGATGCGCGAAGTGCTCGAACCAGTAGCGCGCCACCATGCCGGCATAATAGGCGGTGCCGCAGGCAGCGATGGAAATGCGTTGCAGCTTCTTGAAATCGAACGGCAGCCGCATCGGCAGCGCGACGCGCTCCGCGGTCATGTCGATATAGTGGGCCAGCGTGTGGCCGACGACTTCGGGCTGCTCGTGGATTTCCTTCGCCATGAAGTGGCGATGATTGCCCTTGTCGATCAAGAGAACCGAGGCTTGCGATTTGAGCACCGGACGCCGCACGATGTTGCCGTCGCTGTCGTGGATCTCGGCGCTCTTGCGCGTGACGACGACCCAGTCGCCGTCCTCGAGATAACTGACCATGTCGGTGAACGGCGCCAGCGCAATCGCGTCGGAGCCGACATACATCGCATCGTCGCCGAAGCCTACGGCAAGCGGGGAGCCGCGGCGCGCGCCGATCAACAAATCGCTTTCGCCCGCGAACAGGAATGCCAGTGCAAAAGCGCCGCGCAGTCGCGGCAACGCCGCCTGCACCGCCTCGACCGGCGAAGCGCCGCGTTTCATCTCTTCAGTGACGAGATGCGCGATTACCTCGGTGTCGGTTTCGGTGGTGAATTTGGCGCCCTTGGCTTCGAGCTCGCGGCGCAGTTCGCTGAAATTCTCGATGATGCCGTTGTGCACGACCGCGAGCCGCTCGGTCGCATGCGGATGCGCATTGTTCTCGGTCGGCCGGCCGTGGGTCGCCCAGCGCGTGTGGCCGATGCCGATCGTGCCGGAGAGCGGCTCGAGCCCGAGTTTCTTTTCGAGATTTCTAAGTTTGCCCTCGGCGCGGCGCCGCGTCAGCTTGCCGCCTTCGAGGGTCGCAACCCCCGCGGAATCGTAGCCGCGATATTCCAGACGCTTGAGCGCATCGACGAGCTGCGGCGCCGCCGGTTCAGAGCCGATGATGCCGATAATGCCGCACATCCGATGCTTTCCTCAGGAAGGTGCGGCGGCGCATGCCCGCCATTCCGTTAACCCTTAAAGCGTAGCAACCCTTAAAGCGCAGAAACTCTTAAAGCGCAGGCCTTGCGAACACCGAAATCAAATAAGCTTTCGATCCGTGACACACCAGCCGTCGCGGCGCAGCTTAATCGCGCGAATGGGTCTTCTTTTTGCCGAGCGATTTCAATCCGCGCAAGCGCGACGCCCAACCTTCCTTAACAACTTGGCGGCCACGCCCCAGCGCCAAAGCGTCCGCCGGCACGTTCGCCGTAATCACCGAGCCCGAGCCGATATAGGCGCCGTCGCCGATCTCGACCGGCGCCACTAGCGCCGAATTCGAGCCGATAAAGGCATTCTTGCCGATCCGCGTCTGATGCTTGTCGGTGCCGTCGTAGTTGCAGGTGATGGTGCCGGCGCCGACATTGGCATTGGCGCCGACAACAGCGTCGCCGATATAGCTCAAGTGATTGGCCTTAGCGCCGGCTTCGATGATGGCGGCTTTGATCTCGACGAAGTTGCCGATATGCACACCCTCGCCGAGCTGCGCGCCGGGCCGCAGCCGCGCGAACGGGCCGACCGAAACGCCTTTGCCGACATGGGCGCCGGCGAGATGCGAGAACGAATGGATGACCGCGCCGTCCTCCACCGTCACCTTTTCGCCGAACACCACATAGGGCTCGACGACGACGTCCTTGCCGAATTTGGTATCGGCGGAAAGAAATACCGTCTCCGGCGCGATCATCGTGACGCCGGCACTAAGGGCTGCGTCACGCAGCCGCCTCTGCGCCACAGCTTCGGCTTCGGCGAGCTGGCCTTTGGTGTTGATGCCGCGCACGTCATCCTCCTCGACTTCGACCGCCACCGCGTCAAGCTTCATGCCGCGCGCGATTTCGATCGCATCGGTTAGATAGAATTCATGTTTGCTGTTGTGGTCGCTGATGCGGTCGAGAATGGCAAGCGCGCTTGGGCCGGCGAACGCCATGATGCCGCCGTTGCAGAGATCAATTTTGCGCTCGGCGGCGCTGGCATCGGCGTCCTCGCGAATGGCGGTGAGTTCGTTGCCCGCCATGATAAGCCGCCCATAGCCTGTGGGATCGGCCGGGCGAAATCCGAGTACCGCAATGGCCGCACCATGGGCGAGCGGCGCGCGCAGAAGCGACAGCGTCTCCGGACGAATCAGCGGCGTGTCGCCATAAACGATAAGAATGTCGTCCCACGGCTTTTCGAGCGCAGGTTTTTCGAGCGCCGGTCTTGCCGCAAGCACGGCATGGGCGGTTCCGCGCCGCTCATGCTGCGTGAAGGTCATGGCACGCGGCAGGGTGCGCTTGGCTTCGTCGGCAACTTTGTCCTGTCCCGGGCCGATAACGACGGCAGCCGAGGTAACGCCGGCTTCGGCGATTGCGGAAAGAACACGAGCGAGCAGCGACTGGCCTGCGACTTCGTGCAGCACTTTGGGCTTTGACGAACGCATGCGGGTGCCCTCGCCGGCCGCGAGCACGATCGCAAGGCAGCTTCGAGCCGTCATCAAAAGCCTCCGCGGCGCTCTCTTAGAGCATGATCCGGAAAAAAGCATGCCCTCGGACTTGATCCGGGGGTGGAAACCGGTTTTCCGACAAGATCATGCACCCCGACCCGCCTCGACTAGGCGCCGCGCCGGCGCCGAAAGCCGCGAATTGGCCAAAGAATCAAGCAAAGCCGTCGCCGCGGCGGCGGCCGGAAGCGCCAATGGGCGGTTCCGAATGAGCGAATCTGATAGGTTTTTTAGACTGATTCGTCTGGAAGTTGCCGGAACGCGCCATGCTGGATCTCGCGCAAGCCGTAAGAGAGCAGATCGTGAAGGAGACGCCGCAGCGGAAGACCGCCGTGGCGCCGAAGACATTCACCTTGCGCAAGCTCCGCAGCCTCACGGTCTGGATGACGGGCGCTACAGGTGCGCTTGCGATCGCCGTTTTGTCGGCCCGGAGCCAAGCCGGTTCGGAGCGCTTAGTGGCCATGTTCCATCCCGGCAGCCGCGCCCAGCAAACTGCCGCCAAATTCGACACGGAAACGGTCACGCGCCAGCTCGCCGACGCGGTGCGCGTCTTGGCATCGAACGATGAGCAGTTGAGAGGCCGGGTCGCTGCGGTCGAGCACGATCTCGACGATGTCACCGGATCGATCCGTCAAGTCGCGGCCGTCAGCGAAGCGCGGCACAGCGACGAAGGCCCGACGGTATCGACGATCGCGGCGCTGACGACGTCGGCGCCTGTCACTTTGGATCATGGCACCCTCGATCATGCGCCGGCACCGCCGCCAACTCCCCCCGTCGCGCCCGCCGAAAATAGCAAGCCGGCTGAGCCGCCGCCGACGCAATATGGCGTCGACATCGGCAGCGGATTGACACTGCAAGCCTTGCGCGCGCGCTGGCAAACCCTGCGCACGGCTCACCCTGCGCTGCTCGAGGGCTTGCAGCCGATCGCGAGCGTCAAGGAAACGCCGCACGGCAACAGGATCGAGTTGCGGCTCGTGGCCGGACCCTTGGCCCAACCGGGAGCCGCGTCGCAATTGTGCTCGGCGCTGACCATGTTCGGCATGTTCTGCCAGCCCGCAATTTATGACGGCCAGCATCTCGCGCAGCGGTGATAAAGCCCTTAGGGTTGTGAATTCCACGATGGCGGGGCTTCGTCCGCACCCGAACGATGCGAGCCGACAGCGATGCGCCGCCCCCTCTTCCTACCGACAGCCCGGCAGACCAATTGGCTCTTGATCGCAGCCTTCCTCGCGGTCGGCGAGGCGCTCTATATCCGCTACATGGCGATCGAGAATTTGAATGTCGAATTGGCGTGCCAGGCCGGTCTGCAAACTTGGCTGTGTACAGCGTTCCGCATATCGATCGTCTTCTTCAATCACGAGATATTTGGCTGGGCGGCGCTCGCTTTGGCCCTTCTCAACCTGATGCGGCCTTCGCTTATCCTGACTGCACTCGCGCTTGCCGCGGCGGGCTTCGGCGTCGTGCTGCACAATGCCGATCTATCCGCGCTTGCCGCGGGCGTGCTGATCCTCAGTCTGGCACGTCCCGCACCCGCGCGAGAATAAAGGCGAGCCCGATCAGGCCCGCGCACAGCCAGATGGCTTGCCAATTGGCAAATGTCTCGTTGATCGCGATGTAGATGGCCGAGACGGCGAGCACGGCGGCGGTAACAGTCTCCGCAGCAGGCCGTAGACCGGACGGCCGCGGAGTTGAGAGCGCCAGAATCAGGAAGGCGAACGCGGCTCCGCTTTGCGGAGCGAACGGGACATCGCGATAGCGCGGATCGAACACCAGCCCAAGCGCGGTCTCCACGGAAAGCAGCATCAGCGAAACAAACACCGCGCCAAGCGCAATGCTTGCGCCGTTGCGGATGCCGTCGGGCCGGCCAAGGAGCACGGCGAGCGCCGGCAACGCCCGGCCGGCGGCGACTGCCGCCGCGCAGACGATGGGGGCGAGAGCCGCGGTCGCGGCAAAGACGAGCATCCGCACCCAGCCGCCGAGGCCGATACTGTCGACCGGGATCGTTTCCAGTGTCCAGCCGAACAAGACGCAGGGCAGAAACGCAATGAGCGCGATTTTCGTCCACAATAGCGGCAGCGCGCTCTTGCTCCGGGCCGCCAGCCACGCGCCAGCAAACGCAAGGGCGGTGACCAGGATTCCGGCGCCGGCCTGCCCGAGCCAATGCGGATGATCGGAAACAGAGCCGCCGAAACTGAATTTCGGCGCCTGCGTCGCGCGATCGAAAATCCCCCAATAGCGCCCGGTCGAACCTTCGAGCGCGCGCTTCCACGGCTGGTCGAAAGCCTCGATGACGTTGACGCGGAAATTCTCGCGCTGTGCAAGCTCAAGCGTTTGCGAAATCACCAGCGCCTGGTTCGACGGCGACGGCCGCGCCGCTTCGCGCATCCGTCCGGCGCTGGGCCACCCGATTTCGCCGATGACGATCTCCTTCCCGGGGATCGCGGCAACGACCTTCTTGCGGATATCGTCGACGTGAGCGGCGGCGGCTGACGCCGACAGCGGAAAGTCCTCCCAATAGGGCAGGATGTGAATGGTGACGAAATCGACCTCGTTTTGCAGGTCACTGTAGCGCAGCCAGAATTCCCAAACGTCGGCATAGGTGACCGGCATCGCCACCTGCGACTTGACCTCGCGGATGATGGCGCCGAGGTCGGTCGCCGACATTTCGCCGCGCAGCAGCACTTCATTGCCGACAACGACGGCGCGAATGACGTCCGGATACTTTTTGGCGAGATCGATGGCGGTCGCGATCTGCTGGCGATTGAACGGGGCATTATTGGCCAGCCACAGGCCCATCAGCATCTTCAGGCCGTGGCGCTTGGCAATCGCCGGAATCTGGTCGAGGCCGTTGGCGTTGGAATAGGTGCGGATGCAGTCGGTATAGCGCGACAACAAGGCAAGATCTTCGTCGATCTGCTCGGCGCTCACCATGGTCCCCGGAACCAACGGATCCTGGCCGTCACGGAACGGCGCGTAGGAAATGCAGTAGAATTTGTCGCCGGAGGCAAGCGGCGACGGCGGCAATTGGACCGGCGCGCCCAGCCACCACCAGGCGACAGCGATCGCGAGCGCCGTCAGCGCGAAATGCGCGAGCGCCGAAGCGATGGAGTTTGCGTCCGCAGGCTCAGCCACGACGTCGCCTTAGCGCAGGATCGGGAAAAGTGGAAACCGGCTGCCTCTGCGGATGCTACGCCGGCGGCGCTATATACCGGCGCACGCAGTGCGCTGGACAAACGAACGGAGTTAGGGTGTTGTCTTTGTGGCTGTTTCGGCAATGGCCGCCGCATTAGCGGCCCAATCCGATGGCCAAGAGAGATTGCTGCCGGCCAAAAAAGATCGATCAGGCGGCCAATCATGAGCTGGGGGAAATCGTCCGTTCGATCGGCCTAAATTTAAGCCCAACACATCAAGGGAACCATGTCCCATCGAGTGCCTAGCATTCCCGGCGGATTGTGCGCCGCAGCGTCGGTCGCCACTTGGCTTGCCGCGGCGGCGGTAATTCTACCCGTTACCGTCGCGGCGGCTCAAAACAGCCCGCCGGCGCCGGACCAGCAATCAGCGGCAAGCCCGGACGGGGCCACGGTCGACGAATATGCCGAAGCCCAGCATGCGCTCAACGGGCCTGCTGGCAATCCGGAATGTGTTTGGCTCGGCCACCTCGTGGTCCGTCTGCTGTGGCAGAACGACCTTGATACTGCGTTCCGCCATCTCGATCTCTACGACCGGTTCGGATGCCCTAGCGGCCATATCCAGGCATCCTTCCGCTGCCTTCTCTTGCACCCGCCCGCGGTGGCCGCCGATCCAAAGACCGCCGACCCGAGGGCGCCGGACGCCCTCCCCGGCCGCATCCGTGCCTGCTGGGTCAACCCCGCCTTGCAGGCCAGCGCGACGCCGACACCGGCCGCACCATCGGCCGCGGCTCCGGCCCAGACGACAACACACTAGCGAACGAATTATTTGCTATTTCGACCACTGCGGCGTTAGCGCCGCAGGTGCTCGCAAGTTGTTGTCTTGAAATTGCCATTCCTCGCCGCTACTTTGATTTTGCCGCTCGCAAGGTCGCCTCACCCTTACGACCATCATCGAACCTTGGGGACAGGTTCGGGCCCGTGTCGTTCCGCCCCCGCGTGGTTAGAATTCGATGCGCACCCTCGCTGCCGTGCTCGCGCTTGTAGCGTGCGTGCATGCTGGCATGTGGGCTCTCCTGCGACACAAGGAGACCGCCCCTAACTTCACCGGGCAACTGGCCAGCGTCTCGTATTATCCCTTTGCCTACACAGACAACCTTGAAAACGGCGCTCGCCCGACGGCCGCGCAAATCCGTGACGATCTGCAGGCCATCGCGCCCTATATTGCTTACACCGATGTCCTTGAAAACGGCGCTCGCCCGACAGCCGCGCAAATCCGTGCCGATCTGAAGGCCATTGCGCCCTATACCCGCGCGGTCCGAACCTATTCGTCAACCGACGGCTCCGAACTGGTCCCCGCGATCGCGGCCGAGTTTGGTCTCAAAGTCACCGTCGGGGCGTGGCTCAGTCGGGATCAGGACCGAAATCACCGGGAAATCGAGGCCGCTCTCAACCTCGCCAACCACAACAGCAATGTGAACGCCATTGTGGTCGGCAACGAAACCCTGCTGCGCGGCGACGTGAGCGCCGAGGACCTCATAAAGCTCATCCGAAAAGTGAAAAGCTCGAGCCCTGTTCCGGTCACTACCGCTGAAATCTGGACGGAATGGATCGATCATCCGGAGCTGGCACCGGCCGTCGATTTCATCGCCGCGCATATCCTGCCCTATTGGGAAGGCGTGGATGCGTCGCACGCGCTCGATCGTTCCATCGAGTTCTATGACAAGCTGCGGCAGATGTATCCCGGCAAGCGGATTGTGATCGCTGAGTTCGGCTGGCCAAGCGCCGGTTACAATTTCCACGATGCCAATCCGGGCCGCATCGAGCAGGCGATGGTCATCCGTGATTTCGTCAATTGGGCCGCGGCCTATGGCGTTGATTACAATGTCGTCGACGCCATCGATCAGCCGGGGAAGAGGGCGGAAGGCGGCGTCGGACCCTATTGGGGACTATTTGACACATCCCACGAGGCCAAATTCGCCTGGACCGGTCCGATCACCGATCCGGACTATATCAAGCAGGCCGGCCTCGCTGTTCTTCTCGGCGTACTTCTCTCGCTGCCGATCCTGACCATCGCCGGGATGACCGTCACCCAGGCGGCGATGCTTGCCATCTCCGCAAATCTGGTCGGCGCCTGGTTCACGGCGATCGTGGCCTTCTGGAAAGGGCACTACTTCGTCCCCGGTGCGGCCTTTGCACTCGGGCTTGGGCTCCTCCTCCTGATGCCCTTGATCGCGATCGCGCTGTCGCGGCTCGACGAGATCGCGGCCATTGCCTTCGGCCGCCCGCCGCGCCGGCTCACCAACGCGCCGTCAATCGTTCCGGATGGCGTGGCAAATAGTGTTTTGGCAAATAGCGGCTTGCCGAACGCGGAAGGTTACGCGCCGAAAGTCTCGATCCACGTTCCGGCCTGCTGCGAGTCGCCGGACATGCTGAATTTGACGCTCGATTCCGTGGCGCGGCTGGATTATCCGAACCTCGAATGCGTGGTGGTGATCAACAACACCCCCGACCCGGCGCTATGGCAACCGGTCGAGGACGCATTGCCGTACGCTGGGCGACCGCTTCAAATTCGTGCAGATCGATAAGCTCGTCGGCTACAAAGCCGGCGCGTTGCGGCTGGCGCTGGCGCACACGGCGCCGGACACCGAAATCATCGCCAGCATCGACGCGGACTACGTACTCGACCCCGCCTGGCTGAAAGATCTTGTGCCGCTGTTTGCCGACCCGCGCGTCGGTTTCGTGCAGTCGCCGCAGGATCACCGCGACGGCGACACGTCGCTGATGCACCACGCCATGAATTCCGAATATGCCGGATTCTTCGATATCGGCATGGTGCAGCGCAACGAGGTCAATGCCATCGTCATGCACGGCACGATGTGCCTCATGCGCCGCGCCGCGATGGAAAGCGCAGGCGGCTGGTCGAGCGGAACCATCGTCGAGGACACCGATCTCGGCATCTGCATGCTCGAGCACGGCTGGCTGGCGCATTACACCAATCGCCGTTACGGCCGCGGCCTCCTGCCCGATACCTTCGACGCCTATAAGCGTCAGCGCCATCGCTGGGCCTTCGGCGGCTTCCAGTTGCTGCGCAAGCATTGGCGGTACCTGCTGCCGAAGACCGAAGGCCTCACCCGCGAGCAGAAGCGCGAATACGGCATCGGCTGGCTCAATTGGATGGGCTCGGACTCCATCGGCGTCGTGGTCGTGCTGTTGAACATCCTTTGGGTGCCGTTCGTCGCCTACACCAGCAGCGGCGCAGCAGTTTCCATCAACGCGTGGTGTCACGTTTGGGGGCCGTATATTGCCGAGCATTGGCAGGCCTATATTGGCAAATATGCCGGCTCGCTTGCCCAAGGCATCGACGCGCTTGCCCAGTTCGCCGACTGGCTTGCGCGTTTTGGCGCCGTGCCGGATCGCATTCTGACGCTGCCGATCATCGCGGCGTTCGCCGTTACGGTCGCCCATTTCATCTCGCTCTACCGGCTGCGGGTGCGCGCATCGTTCGGGGAGATGATGGGTGCGGTGGTCGCGGCAATGTCGCTGCAATGGACGGTGGCCCGTGCTGTCGGCACCGGCGTGCTCAACGAGCACATACCGTTCCTGCGGACCGCCAAGGGCGGCGTAGCCCGCAAGGGCTCCGATTTCCCGGCCTTCTGGGAAGCCGTGATCGGCGGCCTGCTGCTGACCGGCGCGACGACGCTCGTGGCGACCAATTACAAGCAGGTCCACGAGATCGATATCTTCGCAGCTGTCCTTGTGGTGCAGAGCCTGCCGTTCCTGGCTGCCGTCGCGCTGGCCGGGATCGAGGGCTCGCGGTTCAACAGCTTCGCCTTCTGGCGTGCCGTCGAAGCCAAGATCGCGGCCAAGGTGGCGGTCATCCTGCCGCAGTCGCAAAAGGTCATGACCAAGGTCATCGAGCCGGCGAAGCCAACAGATAACGTCGAAGCGGCGCAGTAAGAATGGTCATTCCGGAGCGCCGCAAAGCGGTGAACCCGGAAATGACCAGGATCACCCCGCCAGCGCTGTTTCCGTCAACCGCACCCAGTACGACGTGCCGATCGGGATTATCTCGTCATTGAAATTATAAGCCGGGTGATGAAGGCCCGCACTGTCGCCGTTGCCGACGAAGATGAAGGCACCCGGCCGTTCTTCCAGCATATAGGAGAAGTCCTCCGCGCCCATCACCGGGGCGAGGTCGGTAGCCACCTTGGTGTCGCCGACGATCTCGCGCGCGACGGCGGCAGCGAAAGAGGTCTCGCGCTCGTGGTTCACGAGCACCGGATAGCCGCGACGGTAAGTTACCTTGGCGGTCGCGCCATAAAGGCGCGCCGTGCCTTCGGCGACCTCGGCGATTCGCTTTTCCAACAGGTCGCGCACCTCCGGCGTCAAACTGCGCGCCGTGCCGCGCAGCCGCACGTGCTGGGGAATGACGTTGTCGGTGTTCCCAGCCTGGAACATGCAGATCGAAACCACCCCCAATTCCAGCGGATCGACATTGCGCGACACGACCGACTGCAACTGGTTGATGATCTGGGCGCCGACCAGCACCGTGTCGATCGCCAGATGCGGCCGTGCCGCGTGCCCGCCTTTGCCTTCGATCGCGATCTCGATGTAATCGGCCGACGCCATCATCGAACCCGGGCGGAGGGCGAATGCGCCGGCCGGCAGGCCCGGATAATTGTGCATGCCGTAGACTTCATTGATACCGAAGCGGCTCATAAGACCGTCCTTGACCATCTCACGCCCGCCGCCGCCGCCCTCCTCGGCCGGCTGGAAGATGACCACGGCGGTGCCGGCAAAATTGCGCGTCTCGGCTAGATATTTGGCGGCGCCGAGCAGCATCGCGGTGTGGCCATCATGGCCGCAGGCATGCATCTTTCCCGGCACCGTCGATTTATACGGCAGGCCGGTTTCTTCCTCGAGCGGCAGTGCGTCCATATCGGCGCGCAAGCCGACGACCTTTTTGCCGGGCTTGCGGCCGCGAATCACGCCGACGACGCCGGTACGGCCGATGCCGGGTACGACTTCGTCGCAGCCAAAGCTGCGCAAAAGGTCCGCCACCGATCCCGCCGTGCGGTGCACGTCAAATTGAAGCTCCGGATGGGCGTGAATATCCCGCCGCCAGCCTGTGATTTCATTGTGAAGGTCGGCGACACGATTGACGATCGGCATCGGAATACGTCCTCGCTTGCGGTGTATCGGCGCAAAAGCACAATCTAGCAAAGACACGGAGCCTTGCCGAGAAATCTTGCAAGGCGCGCCCCCAGCCGTGCGCGCGCCAAGGCGGCCTGCAGCCGCGTACCCACAGCCGCTGCGGCCCGCTCTTCCCGTGGGGCCGGCGCTCCTATATACGCACTGCATCCAGCGCCGAGCGCAGGCGCGGCGCGCCATAGGCGCAAAGCTGGAAAACGCTGGCGGACCAAGGGTATTGGTCCGCCAAGCGAGCCCGTAGCTCAGTCGGTAGAGCACGTGACTTTTAATCATGGGGTCGTGGGTTCGAATCCCGCCGGGCTCACCAATCCCCATCTGCGCCCAAACGGGTGGCGTCGACCACAGCGGACTCCGTCGCCACAGGAGGGCTGACACGCAAGCCGGAGATGCGCTAGGCTCTGTTCATGGTCGGGTTGGGGCGTCTTGATAGGTATTTTCGTTCGCGCGGCGCCTATTTTCGCCTGCGCAGCGGCGTGGGGTCCCGGCAACTGTTAAACTGCCGGCGGGCCGCAGTCGGCTGGACAGCCGCCGTGGCGCCCATCCGGATACAACGTCAAGGCGGCGCAGAGTCGGATATTTGATCGAGGCTTTATGCCAGCTCTGCTGGTTTTCGACCGACGAGTGTAGTTTTTGGCCCAACGCGACGGCGTGACCCTCTCAATGGCTACCAAAATTCCCAATCCAACCGATAAATATGTCGGCAGCCGCGTCCGCATGCGCCGCATGATGCTCGGCATGAGCCAAGAAAAACTCGCCGGCGCGCTCGGTCTGACATTCCAGCAAATTCAGAAGTACGAAAAAGGCACCAACCGCATCAGCGCCAGCCGGCTGCAGGCGATATCTCAGATCCTGGACGCGCCGGTGCACTTCTTTTTCGACGGAGCGCCACACTCGGGGAAGGGCGGATACGAGCCCGGAGAGAGCCCCTCTCCCGCTTATGTCACCGATTTCCTGACGACATCCGACGGACTCGCCCTGGTGAAAGCCTTCGTGCGAATCAAGGACGCAAGCCTTCGCCGCTCGATCGTTCGCATGGTCGAGGCCATCACCGAGAAACGCGAGTGACGCTTTGCGGCGCCGGACTTGCGCCGCCTCATGTCACAGAATTTTCAGGACCAAATCGCCCGCGCCGGCGCGCGGCCTATTTTTGCGCGCCGCGCACCGCCGCCAAGAGAATGACGTTCGTAGCTTCGACCTGCGGAAGGCCCGTCGCGTCGGTCGTGCGTTCCGCCGCCTCGTCTTGACGCCGCCCGCAGAGCCGCTCGGACTCAAGACGCGCCAACTCCAAGATGCCGGCAAGGTCGGCATAGTCCGCCCACGCGGCCATCAGCGCCAGTTCGGCCGTCAACTCGGAAATGTAGTCGGCGACGGCTGTTCGATCGTCGTCCGTTTTGCAGACCATGATATCGCTCCCCCCAACCTTCCCCAGTTCAGCATGGCGCAGCGGCAAGGTGTTGGGAAGCAAATAGAAATTCATGGTCTATCAATATTCATTCAGCACCATTACTCGGCAGCTGGAACGACGCTCGCTGCGACCTTTTCCGGCCGGCCTGCGGCTTTCGTCGCCGGGCCGGCGCGCGGACGGACCGCGGACACGAACGCTTCGACAAGTGCCCGATGGCGTTTGATGTCAAATCCTTCCTTGTGAAAAACCGCCGAGCGCAGCTCCGGCAGCTTGGGCAGAATGCGGTCCTTGGCGACGACCAGCGGTCCCGGAATGGCGCGCTCGGGCGCCACCATCACGCCGATGCCGGCTTCGACCGCCGCCGCGAGCGCCGTCAGGTCGCCGGCGTTGAAAACGATCGTGTACGGCACTTCGCGCTCGTCGAGCGCTTCCATGACTTTGCGATCGATAAAGCCTTCCTCACGTCCGACTAACGGAATGGGTTCGTTCGCCACCACGGGAAAGTGATCGAGCGCACGCCCCCAGACGATCTGTTCGCTCCATTCGGCCACGACGTTCCGTCGTGATTCCGTCTGAAGCAGCATGAAAACCAGATCGACGTAACCGGCCTTGAGCTTCTCCGCCAGAAACGGCGCGCTCCCGCAGATGAACCGATAATGCCCGGCGCGCGGCACTTCGCTGACGACGTCGGCCAATACGGTTCGCGCAAATATATTTTGGATTCCCAGATGTACGGTTTCGTGTTTCGTCGCGTGTCCCGCAATCGCGAAAATCTGGTCATTGAGAGCCAGGATACGCCGTGCATAGACCTCCACCATCGAGCCGAGCTTGGTTAGGCCCACGCCCTGCGCCTTCCTGAAAAAAAGATCGCCGCCGACGAGGCGTTGCAAGCGCTTGATCTGGGCGCTGATCGCCGGCTGCGTCAGGTTCAGTTCCTGGCCGGCTTTGGTGAAGCTGCCATGCCCGCTTATCGAGACAAAGGAACGCAGCAGCGCGACCGGAATGTTGTGCCCGCGTCGAACCAGCATTAGTGCAATCGTCGGAGCGTTCGAGGCATTGTCCAACCTCCTCCAGCGCATAGTGTCACATCCGCCTAGTCTAACACCGAATTCAATGTGAAATTGCAGTGGCGCGATCCTAAAGACTGCGCGGCCGGCTGGCGCGGTGCGGGAAATCCCAAACTTAACTGTAAAAAGCGACGACTTGATGGGGGAAAGCTACGACGTTGTCGTGGTCGGCTTCGGCCTTGCCGGAGCGATTGCGGCCATCGAGGCCCACGATGCCGGTGCAAAAGTCCTTCTCATTGAGAAAGAATCCGATCCGGGAGGCATTTCTATTTGTGCCGGCGGCGGCACGCGCATCGCGCAGAACGCCGCAGACGCGTTTGCCTATCTTAAGGCGACATGCGCCGGCACCACGGCCGACCCCGTCCTGATGGCGCTCGCCCGCGGCGTCGTTGATCTTTCAAGCTACGTCCGCGCCTTGGTCGAACCGCTTGGCGCCACCACGAGGATCGTTCCGGCCAAGGCGAACTATCCGCTGCCGGGTTACGAGACGTGGAGCCTTATCGAGGTCGATCACGTTCCGGGATTTGATCCGGCCAAGGTGTATCCGCACATCCGAGTCGAGGGCGATGTCAACGGCAAGAACCTGTTCAAAGTCGCCCACGAACACGTCAGCAGACGCGGCATCGCCGTGCGCTACGCGACTGCCGCCGAGCGGCTCTTGTACCGAGATAACGAGATCACCGGCGTGATTTGCGCTGCAGAAACGTTCCCGGCGCGGCGCGCGGTCGTGCTCACCTGCGGCGGGTTCGAAGCATCAGCCGACCTGCAGCGCCAGTTCTGGCCGACGCCGCCGATGCGGCCGGTCGCAACGCACGGCAACACCGGCGACGGCATTCGCATGGCGCAGGAAGCGGGCGCCGGGCTCTGGCATATGTGGCACCTGCACGGAGTCTATGGCTTCCATCATCCGGATCCCGAATTCAAGTTCGGCATTCGGGTTCGCCGCATGCGCAATTGGATTCCGGGCGTTTCATCAGGCCGCACCAGCCCGATGAGCTGGATCGTTGTCGATCAGCGCGGCAACCGTTTCATGAACGAATACGACCCCTATATGCAGGACACCAATTACCGGCCGATGGCGTTCTACGATCCCGTTTCGCAAACCTATCCTCGGATCCCTTCGGTGCTGGTGCTTGATGCCAGGGGGCGCGAACTGCACACGATCTGCGAGCCAAGTTACAACGATGCGGCGACCGCGGCGCGATTCAATCGGGTGACATTGCGGGAATTCGACGAGCAGGTGCTGGCGACGCAGCCAAGCTTGCAGGACATCGCGACGCAATTCAATCTCGACGGCGAGGCATTCGCCGCGACCATCACGACGTGGAACGCTGCATGCGCGGCCGGCGCCGATCGTGCTTTCGGACGCCCGCCGGCGAGCATGCTGCCGATCGTGGAGCCGCCGTTCTCCGCCGCGAAGGTCTGGCCTATCGTCTCCAACACGCAAGGCGGCCTGCCGCATGACGAGGAGCAGCGCGTGCTCAACGCGTTCGGTGAGCCGCTTCGCCGCCTCTATGTCGCCGGCGAGCTCGGCAGCGTGTTCGGTCACCTTTACTTCTCGGGCGCGAATTACTCGGAATGCCTGATCGGCGGACGAATTGCCGGCATCAATGCTGCAAAGCTCGAACCTGCAACTTGAACGATAGTTCGTAGCAGCGTAACGGTGATTTTTGCGAATTTTCTTTGCGCGATCGGAATTGACGAATGACCCATTTGATACGGCCTGCGCTCCGGTCGAGCAAATGCCTGATCGCGGCTCTCGTCCTTTTGCTGGGACCCAACATTGCCGGCGCCGATGATTATCCGACCAAGGCAATCCGGATGATCGTGCCCTATTCGGCGGGCGGCGGCATCGATGTGGTGGCGCGCATCTTCCAGCAAAAGCTCGGCGACGTTCTCGGGCAGCAAATCGTCATCGAAAACCGGCCCGGCGCGAGCGGCGCGGTCGGGGCGCAATTGGTGGCAAACGCGGATCCGGATGGCTACACGCTGTTATTCTGTGCCGGCGACTTCATCACTATTCCTCAGCTTATGCCGCAGATGACGTTCAGCCCCATCAAAGAGCTCGAGCCGATCGCGATGGTCACCTCTAGCCCGATGATACTGGTGGCGAGCGGCAACGCGCTTTTTAGCGACATCAAGGGATTCTTGGCAGCGGCCAAGGCGAACCCGAACGGGCTTGCTTATGCGACGCCCGGCCAAGGCACCGTCAATAACGTCGTCGGGCAATGGATTGCAGTGTCGGCTCACATCAAGATGCTCCATGTCGCCTATCGAAGCGGTCCGGCGGCAGCCGAAGGCGTCGCCGCGGGCGACGTGCCGCTCGGCATCGTGCAACCGCCGGCCGTCTATCCGGGGCTGGTCGGCGCCGGCAAGATCAAAGTCATTGCGCTAACCGGCGCGCAGCGGCCCGATTTCTTGCCACAGGCTTGGCCCACTTTGGCGGAAAGCGGCTTGCCGATCAATTCGACGATCTGGCTCGGCATGTTCGCGCCGCTCGGCACCCCGGACGCGATCATTAGCCGGGTCGATCAGGCTATCAGCCAGATTGTGCAGGATCCGAGCATGCGCACGCGTATGAACGACACCGGCATAAATCCGCAACATATCGGTCCGGCAGCATTCGCCGAACGGATCCGCAGCGACGCCGCCCGCTACGAGGCGATCATCCGGGAAGCGGGCATGCATTTTGAACAGTAAGTCCGCCGGCGCACAGGCTCACGTATCGCCGGCCGCTTCAGCGAGCTTTCTTGATCGAATTGTATTATGGTTGCGGCTACGTAGCGTCCGTCCGACAGCCGCACGGCGTAGCATCTTACCAACCGATCAATAAGGGGGCGACCTTGATACGAACGACACTCTGCACTCTGGCGCTTCTCGCCGTCGCGCTGCCGGCGGGCGCCGATCCGCTAAGTCTGGCGTCGCGATATGAAGCGAGCGGCAGCAATCCCGATGGATCCAAATATACCGGCAGTGCCAGTGTCACGGTCATATCCGATACCACCTACACAATTGTATGGAAAATCGGCGGCGCGACCTATGAGGGCTTCGGCATGCGAATGAATGACTCGCTCGCGGCCACCTATACGATCGACGGCGAGCCGGGCCTCGTCATTTACAAAGTCGATGGCGACGGTCTGACGGGCGCTTGGGCAATCCGCGGCCATAACGGAGTTGGCACCGAGCATCTTCGGCCGCTGAATTGATCAGTGGGGCCTCTTCCATATGGACTTCGCGGCCAATGACGCGCAAATTGGACGCGCAAATTGACGCCGAGAGATTCACGCCGGATTGGGATGGGGTTTGCAATGAAGTTCATCGCTCTTGCTGTCGCGGCCGCAATGGTCGCATGCTGCTCTCCCGCGGTCGCGGAGGATATCGATCTCTCGACCTGGACCTGCAAGAAGTTCCAGACCGCCGACAAAGAGACGATCGAGATCATCCTGACCTGGCTCGACGGCTATTACAAAGATCAGGACGACCCGCCGGTCATCGAGACCGATCAATTCGTCGCCAACGCCAAGAAGCTCGGCGAGTATTGTTCGGCGCATCCCGATATCGGCCTGATCACGGCGGCCGACAAGCTGTTCTCCTCGGATGACAAATAGCTTCCGTCGAGAAGCTCGTGACAGCTAACTGTCACAAATAAACATTGCATTTATGACGGTGGATTCGCTCGCCGTGTATCGCGGTGTTTGATGCGAATCGGCTTCCCCTACGTTAGGTTGCGCCCCATTCGCTTTGGGGCGCAGCCATGAATGTGCTTGTCTTTGCTTCGCGCAAAGGTGGTTCGGGCAAAAGTACGCTCGCCGCTCACCTTGCCGCGCATGTCTACAAGCCGTCGCGGCCGTGCCTCCTCGTCGACGACGATCCGCAAGGCTCGCTGCGGCTTTGGAACACGCTGCGCAATTACGACGCGCTCCCGCTCAAGACGGTCGAGCGTCATATTTCGGACGTGCTGAAGGCGGCAAAGCGCGACAAAGTCGATTGGGTTTTCGTCGACACTCCGCCTAACGCGTCGCTGTGCGTCGCCGACGCCATCGAAGCGGCGACGCTGCTGATCATTCCCTGCCGGCCCGGCATATTCGATCTCGATGCGGTGCAGGAAACGATTGCCTTTGCGCGCGAGGTCCGCACGCCCTTCGCCGTCGTCATCAACGCCGCGCCGCCCAAGCGCGGCAGCGTCGAGGCCTCCGCAGTCACCGCGGCGCGCGAGTGTCTTAACAAGCTGCAAATTCCGGTCTGGGGCGGCCAGATCACGCAGCGGGCGAATTACTCGCTTGCGCTCGCCGAAGGCGAAGGCGTTCGGGAATACGATGCCGACGACGGTTCGGCGACCGAAATCGCGCGGCTGTGGATCGCGATCGAAAAGTCGGTGAAGGCGATCCGCGGCGCCCGCGACGGCTCGGGTATGCATCGCGTTGCGGCTTGAACATGACGGCGAATTCACTCGACGCCCCGCCGGACGCATGCATCATGTCCGGAAGCTCAAGTTAGATACGCATAAAGCGCGTCCGTTCCGTTGCACCGGAAATAGTCCAGCTAACCATGCCAGCTGACAACGAAGACGACGGCAATCGGCGCGGACCTCTGGTCGCTCTCGGTGTTGTCGTCGTTCTTTTCGCCGTCGGTTGGTTTTTAGCGCGCGAACTCTATGCCAACGGCAAGTTGGAGGATTGTTTGATGTCCGGCCGCACCAATTGCGCACCCATCGAAACGCAATCGCGTTAACGTGCGATCGCGCCGGCACGCCGGTCGGCTCGTGCTGTGAATAGTGTGGATTCCGCCACGAGAGTTTCATGCCTTCGTCGCGGCGATGCCACAGACCACCGGCACGATACGAGCGGGGTGCGGTGAGGGCGTCGAGGAGGATCGACGATGACTGTCCAACCCGCCTGCCTCGCTTTCTCCATGGGAGTTCGAGGAACCGAAAACTTCGGCCGGCCGAAATGCCCGCGTTGCGGCAGCGTTCTGCTCATGGCCGAAGAATCCCGGTTCAACGTCAGAGGCCGTATCGACCACACCTGGTCGTGCGACGATTGCGGCAACGAATTCGTGACCTCCATCCGGCTGCTGCCGCGCTAAAGGGTCGCGGGCAGTTCGTTTGCGCGGCTGTGTGCGTGTCTCCGATCCGCGTATCCGCGTTCTAGCCTTTGCGCCGTTGCCCGAAGGTGGTTAGTGGGTGATCCGCCCTAGCCGCGACTGCAATAGCGCGCAATAATCATGATCTTGCGGTGTTTGTGTCGTTGCGGGCACGGAGCCAGCCAGAAGGAGACGCACATGAGTCAAAAATCGGGTCAAACATTCGATCGCCGTTCAGTCCTGGGGTATTGCGTCGGGGGTGCCGCCGGCGCGGTTTTGCTGGGGTCAGCAACACCGTCTCGCGCAGCGACCGTCACTTACAAGGCCACCATGAGCGGGGCGACCGAAGTGCCGCCAAACCAGTCCGCCGGCACCGGGACCGTGACGGCGACTTTCGATCCCGCGACCAAGGAATTGAGCTGGACTGGCAGCATTTCCGGCCTCTCCGGCCCCGCCACGGCGGCCCATTTCCACGGCCCGGCCGAGCCGGGCAAGAACGCCGGTGTCGCCATCTGGATTTCCGAGAAGGGCAAGACGCTGGACAGCCCGTTCAAGGGTTCGGCCACGCTGACGGATGCGCAAGCCTCCGATCTTCAGGCCGGACTCCTCTACGCCAACGTTCACACCGCCGCGAATCCCGGTGGCGAGTTGCGCGGCCAGCTCGTGAAAGCGTAAGCGCACTGGTTCGTTGCGTTGTTACCAGTTGCGGCACTGTCAGCATGGACAGCCCGCCGGTTCGATATTTCACGAACCGGCGGGCTTATCTATTTTCACCGCCCACTGCTCTGTGGTTTGCGCGGCATGGTCGGCGAAGCGGCCCTTGGCGATCGCCGCGCGCGCCCCGGCCATGAGATCCTGGTAGTAGTACAAGTTCACGATCGACAAGAGCGTGCCGCCGAGCGCCTCTCCAGCCTTGAATAAGTGGTGCAAATAAGCGCGTGAGAAATCCCGCGCGGCCGGGCAGCGGCTCTCCGGGTCGAGCGGCCGCGGATCCTCGGCGTGCTGCGCGTTCTTGATATTGATCGGGCCGAAACGTGTGAACGCAAGCCCATGGCGGCCGTTGCGTGTCGGCAATACGCAATCGAACATGTCGATGCCGCGCGCAACGGCGCCGAGAATATCCGAAGGCGTGCCGACACCCATGAGATAGCGCGGCCGGTCGGCCGGCAGCACGGGCGCCGTATCGCCGACGATCTTGAACATCACATCCTGCGGCTCGCCCACAGCGAGACCGCCGATCGCATAGCCGTCGAAGCCGATGCCGGTGAGCGCCCGCGCGCTCGCCTCGCGCAGCCCCTGATCGTCGCCGCCCTGGACGATGCCGAACAGCGCATGGCCTTGGGGCGCGCGCTCGAAGGCGCGCTTGCAGCGTTCGGCCCAGCGCAGCGACAGCTGCATCGCCCGTTCGATCTCTGAGCGCTCGGCCGGCAGGCCGACAAGCTCGTCGAGCTGCATGGCGATATCGGAGCCGAGCAGCATTTGCACCTCGATGGCGCGCTCGGGTGTCAGTTCGACCATGGCGCCGTCGATATGCGAGCGGAAGGTGACGCCCTCCTCCGCCACTTTGCGTAACGCCGACAGCGACATCACTTGATAGCCGCCGGAATCGGTCAGGATCGGCAGCGGCCAGCGCATGAAAGCGTGCAGCCCGCCGAGCGCCGCGACCCGTTCGGCCGACGGCCGCAGCATCAGATGATAGGTGTTGCCGAGAATGATATCGGCGCCGGAGGCGCGCACATCGTCATGATGCACCCCTTTGATCGCGCCCTGCGTGCCGACCGGCATGAAGGCCGGCGTGCGCACCAGGCCGTGCGCTGTGGCGACTTCGCCGGTGCGGGCCGAGCCATCGGTTGCGAGCAGGCGGAACGAAAAGGGTTGCATGGCTGGTTGGATGGCTGGTTGGATGGCTGGTTGGATGGCTGGTTGGATGGCTGGTTGGATGGCTGGTTGGATGGCTGGTTGGATGGCTGGTTGGATGGCTGGTTGGATGGTTGGATGGCTGGTTGGATGGCTGGTTGGATGGCTGGTTGGATGGCTGGTTGGATGGGTGCTTCGATTAACGGAACAGCAGGCAGGCATCGCCGTAGGAATAGAAGCGATAGCCGGTTTCGACCGCATGCGCATAGGCGCGTTGCATGACGTCGAGGCCGCAAAAAGCGGAAACCAGCATGAACAGCGTCGAGCGCGGCAGGTGGAAATTGGTCAGCATCGCGTCGACGGCGCGGAAGCGATAGCCGGGGATGATGAACAAGGCGGTGTCGCCGGAAAAGGCCGACAGTGTGCCGTCGTCGGCCGCCGCGCTCTCGATCAGGCGCAGCGAGGTCGAGCCGACCGCGACGATGCGGCCGCCGCCGCGGCGCGCCGCATTCAAGGCCGCCGCTGTCTCGGCGCTGACGCTGCCCAATTCGGCATGCATTTTATGTTCGGACGTGTCGTCGGCTTTGACCGAAAGGAACGTGCCCGGCCCGACATGCAGCGTCACGCGATGCAGACCGATGCCGTGGTCGCGCAACGCCTCGACCATCGGCGCGGTGAAATGTAGCCCCGCCGTCGGCGCCGCCACCGATCCTTCCTCGTTCGCGAACATGGTCTGATAGTCGCTGCGATCCCGTTCGTCGACCTCGCGGCGGCCGGCGATGTAAGGCGGCAACGGCATGTCGCCGCGCTCGGCCAAGGCCTGGTCGAGCACAGCGCCGTGGAACGAGAAGGCAAGCGTAACTTCGCCGCCCGCCTCGCCCTCGCCTTTTTGCTCGACCGTGGCGTCAAGCTGGCCAAGGAAACACACGCGGCCTTCGTCGCCGAACCGCACGACGTCGCCGATGCCGAGCCGCTTGCCCGGTTTGACCAAAGCGCGCCAGCGCGAACCGTCGAGGCGCTTGATAAGCGTTGCCGAGATCGCGGGCTCGTGTTCGCCGCGGCCGATCCGGCGGCCCCGCAGATTGGCGGGCAACACCTTGGTGTCATTGACGACGATGGCATCGCCGCGCCGCAGCAGGCCGGGCAGATCGCGCACGATGCGGTCCTTGAACGCGGCACCCGGCCGTACCACCAGGAGCTTTGCGGCATCGCGCGGCGAAACCGGCCGCAGCGCGATGCGGTCCTCCGGTAGTGCGAAATCGAACAGGTCGGTACGCATACTAAATATCCGTGATGCCAAATATCCGTATCGCTAGTGCACCACTACGCGCTCTCGCGCTACGTGCAAGGCAGCCCGCGGCTTGCAGATGCTGACCTTCTGTGGAAAGCCAGATGGCGCCAAAACCCCCGCGCTAAGCCGTTCGCCGACCGAAACCCGGATTGTTTCATGCTTTTTCTGACCGAACAGGATGTCCTGGCCGCTCTCGCCGGCGATGATACTTACAAGGAAGCCGTCGACGTCATCGCGCGTGTTTTTGCGCAACAATCTGCCGGCAGCACGTTTCACCTGAAGCGATACACGATGACGCATCCGGCCCATCCGGGGCATCTGTGGCACAATATTCGCATTTTGCCGGGCATGGTGCCCGAACTCGGCGCGGCCGCGGTTCGAGTCTATTCGGGCTATCGCGGCACCAACAGGTCGGAGGTGATCTGCTTGTTCGATTGGGCCGATATGAGGATGTCCGCGATCATATCCGACTTCCATCTGCACGCCGTGCGCACCAGCACACCCTATGGCGTGGCGGCCAAATATCTCGCCCGCGCCAATGCATCTACGGTGGGGATCATTGGCACCGGGCGCTACGCGCGCGGCATGGTGCAGGCGGTCTGCGCTGTGCGTCCGATGCAACAGATAAAGGTTTTCAGCCGTAACCCCGAGAGCGTGCGGAATTTCTGCGACACCATGAGCGCTAAGCTCGGAATTGACGTCGTGGCCTGCGCGTCGGGACGCGACGCGGTTCGCCAAGCCGACATCGTGATCACCGCCACGTCCGGCAACACTATCGTGTTCGAATCGGATTGGCTCGAACCCGGCATGCTCGTCATGTCGCTCGCGCCCGGTGAGTTCGATGAAGAGACCGTATTGCGGTCACGCGTCTTTCTGTCCGCCATCGAGCAGGTGCTGGGCGACAATCCACCACGCAAGCCTTTCGCGAGCCTGGTCGCCGACGGTCGGTTCGGTCCGAACGACGTCGCAGCCGATCTCTGCGACGTCGTCGCTGGCAAGAAGCCCGGGCGCACGGCCGATGACGAGATCATCCTTTACGAGTGCGCCGGATTGGGTTTGCTCGACGCCGGTATCGGCCAATGGATCTACCATCGCGCGCGCAACCGCGGGCTCGGCACCGAGATGCCATTTGGTGAAGAGCCTTAAAGCCGATGCCAGACCCGCTTGCGCTACCCCATCGGGAAAGGACGTCTCCTTGAATCGGCGGGGCTTCCTGCATCTGAGTAGTGTCGCAGTCGGAGCGACGCTTGGCGCGCGGACCGGCTGGGCGCAATCGACCTACCCCGATCACGTCGTGCGACTGATCGTGCCGCGTCCTGCCGGCGGCGTCGTCGATATCATCGCCAGGGAATGGGGCGACAAGGTCAGCAAGACTTTTGGCGCCACTTACATCGAGAACATGGGCGGCGGCGGCGGAATTATCGGTGCCGCCTTCGCGGCGCGCGCGGCGGCCGACGGCTATACGCTCTTGTTTGGCACCACAAGCGAACTGGTGCTCAGCCCCATCCTGAGCCCGCAATCCTACGATCCAGTCTCAAGCTTCGCACCGATCGCCATCATCTGCGAATCCGTCGCGGCCGTCGTCGTCAATCCGAGCGTTCCCGCGGCGAGCCTCGGCGAACTTGTCGCCTATGCGCGAAAAAATCCCAATCGCCTGTCCTATGGTTCCGCGGGTGCCGGCACCGTCTCAAATATGGCCGGCGAGCTTTTCAAACGCGTGAGCGGGCTCGCGGACATCACGCATGTCCCCTATCGGGGCGGGAACCCGGCGCTGACCGACCTGATCGCCGGCAATATCCCCATCATGACCCCGATGATGGATCAGAACATCATCGCCTTGCATCGCGCGGGTCAGATCAGGGTCCTCGCCGTTGCCTCGGAACGGCGCCTCGCCGCCATGCCCGATATCGCGACTGGCGCCGAGCAAGGCTATCCGGACCTCATCGCTCGCCTGTTCGTCGGCCTATTCGCGCCGGCGGGAACGCCCCCGCCGATCTTGGCCAAGGTCGAAACGGTCACGCAGCAAGCGATGCAGGATCCAGGTCTGCAACAGAGCTTTGCGAATGCCGGTTTTGCCTCCCTGACGAACTCGGATGCGACGTCGGCTGCGCGCTATCTCAGCGCGGAAATTCTGCGCTGGAAGCCGCTCCTGCAACAGACCGGGTTGAAATAGAACGAGGGCGGTTTCCATTTCTCGCGATCATGTTCTAGAAGGCGCCTATCGCAACCCTTGCCGCGGCCATCAACGTGTCTCCGAGCGCGGTCAACCAAGTCGCAGTGATCCAAGTGAAACGCGGGATCGGCGACGTTATCTGGCACTTGCCGTTCGTCCGGGCCATCGCTGCAGCCTCGCCCGGCGGCCGGGTCACGTTTCTTGCGCCGCCGTCGAGCTGCGCCGAGGAATTGCTTGCGGCCGAGCCGTGCGTCGCCGAGACAATCTACTTCGAGCATGCCGGGTCCGAGCTTCAACGCGCGGCCAACTTGATGCGTCTTGTGGCGCTGCTGCGCTGGCAGCGCTTTGGCAAAATATGGATTCTCGATCGCACCATCCGGCCGGCGCTGGCGGCCATGCTGGCCGGCATACCCGTGCGCATCGGTCTCGGTCTCGGACCGCAAAGACTGTTTATCACCAATCCCGGAATTGATCGGCGCCATTTCCACGACCATCCGATCGACTGGCTGCGCGCGCTCATGGCGGCGATGAAGATACCGCTCTCGACGACCGAACCTGATCTTCGGGTGCCGGACGACACCCTCGCCGCGACCGACAGCAGATACGGTTCGTGTCTGCGGCCGTGGATCGTGCTTGGCATCGGCGCCTCGGATCGACACAGGGATTGGCCGGACGGGCATTGGGCCGAATTTCTGACCGGCTTACGTCGACGCACGGTCGGAACGGTATTTTTGATCGGCGGCCACAGCAATACCGCACGCGCACAAGAGCTGATCAATTGCGGCGCCGGCGCGGCGGCGATCAATGCCTGTGATTTGAAACTGGTTGAGGCGCTCGCTTTGCTTCGCCGTGCCGATCTGTTTGTCGGCGCGGATTCCGGACCGATGAATCTCGCCGTCGCCGCGGCAACTCCCGCTTTCGCACTGTTTGGGGTCAACCCGGTGCTGACTTATTCAAAACTGATCCACGCGATCGAACCGGAGGGAGGGCCCGCGCCCGGCGGCATGCTCCGAATTTCAGCCGACATGGTGCTCGCCCGTATCGAGCCCTATCTTACGTCGCGTAACAAGCCGAATTGAGACCCATGGCGCCGAGCGGCAAGGTCTGGTTCAGCACTTGCCCTTCTGGCCAATGCCGATCATTGCTAAGGCTCAAGCACGTCGAACCGAGCTAATTTCAAAATCGATTGCGACGTCCGGTCGAACGGGCTTCGCGGCAGACGATATCCACCCCGCGGATGAGGCCCCCATGGGACCGTTGGTGTCAGTTGTCATCCCGACACGCGATCGCCCCGACATGCTCCGCGAGGCCATCAACACGGTGCGGGCTCAAACATTCACGAATTATGAAATCATCGTCGTCATCAACGGTCCCGAGAATCCGCTGACGCAGAAGACGATGGAGGCGACAGCCGGTAGCGGCTGCAGCGTCGTCCGCGTCGAGCAAGCCGGCATCGCGGTTGCCCTTAATGCCGGTGCCAAGGCGGCTCGCGGCGAATGGCTGGCGTTCCTCGATGACGACGACTTGTGGGAGCCGAACAAGCTTGAAGTCGAACTCAAGGTTGCCGCGGCGGTGGCAGCCGACGTCATATTCTCCGACTTTTCCATAGTCGGCGGGCGTGACAGCGTACGGGCTCCGCCGCTCCGCCCGCCGCTGACGTCATCGGTCAGAGCCGCGATGACCATCAGAAACTGCGGAGGTGGCTGCTCCACGACCACGGTCAAGCGCTCCGCCATGCTGGCCGTCGGCGGCTTCGACGAGTCGATGCGGTCGCCGGATTGGGATTTGTGGATGCGTCTGTCATGGCAATATCGCGTTGTTTGGACCGATGCCTACCTGGTTTTTGTCCGGCACCATCAGCAAAATACGTCCAAACAAATTTCATACGCCTATTGGACGCTGCGTACTCAATATAACGCGCTTAGAAACATCCCAAGGGACCTTCGGCATCTGCGGCCCCGAATTCTGTTTCAGATGTTGAAAGCCGCGATGAAGGGCGCCGAGAGCTATATGCGGCATAATTGGCTGCAACCTCTCCGAGGACGCTTCCGCAAAGCGTAGCGAAATCCTGCCGGCCTCCCCGGCAGCGAGCATTCGCGCGCTCCGCGAACGACGAGCGCGTCACCGAACCCACGCACCCATCCTCGCTTTTCGCCGTCGCGTTATTTGACGTCGGCGGCCACCTGCATTGTGAGGATCTTGTCGGGATTGGCCGGCGGCTCACCGCGTTTGAGCTTGTCGACGACGTCCATCCCGTTCACCACCTCGCCGACCACGGTGTATTGGCCGTTGAGGAACGAGCCCTCATCGAACATGATGAAGAACTGGCTGTTGGCCGAGTGCGGATTGCCGCTGCGCGCCATGCCGACAGTGCCGCGGACATAGGGCACATCGGAAAACTCGGCCTTCAAATCGGGATATTCCGAGCCGCCGGTGCCATTGCCGAATTCGCCGTCGCCGGTTTGCGCCATGAAACCTTCGATCACGCGGTGAAACGGGACATCGTCGTAAAACTGCTCGCGGGCTAAAAGCTTCATGCGTTCGGCGTGTCCCGGCGCGACATCGTTGCGCAATTTGATGATGATCCGGCCAGGCGTGGTATCGACCACCAGTGCGTTCTCGGGATCGACGTCGGGCGGCAGGGCTGCGGTACCGGTATTTTGTTCGGCCATGTTGCTTGTTCCTCTATCGTCGCGTCGCCGCTCGTACGAGCTACGGCGCGATTGTTGCTGACTTGATATAATCGAGTTTGGGAAATGCCGTCGTCAGATAGACATTGCCTTCGCTCTGGACGCGGCTTTGGTCGGGCCCGCCGCCCGACGGAGCGCCCTCGCCATAACCGCTATACAGCGCATCGACGGCATTCATGCCGGATATGACTTGGCCGAACGGAGCAAAGCCTTGCCTGTCGAGCGCGGAATTGTTGGCGTAATTGATGAAAACCTGGGTCGTGCGCGTATTGGGTCCCGCGGTCGCGAATGTGATCATGCCGCGTGCGTTGCTCTGCTTGACCGGGTCGTCGCCGATGCGCGCGCTGCGCCATTGCGCCGAGATCGCAGGATTGGCGTTGAGGCCGAATTGCACCATGAAGCCCGAGATCACGCGAAAGAAGCGTCCGTCGTTGAAGAACCCGTTTTTCACGAGATTGTAGAATCTGTCCGCGCCGAGCGGCGCCCAATCGCGATGAATTTCGACGACGAACGGCCCCTTGCTGGTATCGAACGCGACCTTGTAGGTGGCCGGAGCTTGTTCGTGCAACGCCGCCGGATTGGCAAGGCCGGGGCCTCCCTGGCTAAAAGCAGGAACCGAAATCGTCAGTGCAAGCAGAAGCGCGGCAAAGCGGATCATGGTGTCTCCGGCAGTTTCTGTAACTTCTCGGGGGTCTTTTTAGTTCTGGGCAAATTTGGTTTTGACGGATTTAGCTCTTGGCAGATTTAGCTCTTGGCGAATTTCTGCTTCAGCCGCGCCGCGACCTGACTAGGCACGAAGGCTGAAACGTCACCTCCCATCGCGGCAATCTGGCGGACCAAAGTGGCGGTGATCGGGCGGACACTGGGGGATGCCGGCAGGAACACGGTCTGCACGCCCGGCGCCATGGTGCCGTTCATGCCGGCCATCTGCATTTCGTAATCGAAGTCCGCCGCATCGCGCAGGCCGCGCACGAGGATGGTCGCCTTCTCCCGCTGCGCCGCCGAGACCACGAGGTCGCCGAACGTGACGCAGACGATTTCGCAGCCTGCTTTGCTGCCGAGCGGCGCGCAAATTTCCTGCAGCATCACGAGCCGCTCCTCGGCGGTAAAGAGCGGCGTCTTGCCCGGATGCACACCGACCGCCAGCACCAGCCGGTCGGCGAGCCGCACGGCGCTTGCGACAACGTCGAGATGGCCATTGGTGATGGGATCGAAGGATCCGGCGAACAATGCAGTGCGCGGCGTGGTGGCGGCCATGAGGGAATCTTCGCGGGAAGTCTCGTCTCGCAGGGAAATCGCGATGTTGGCGGTCTAGCCCGCGCTTTGGTCATCCGCAAGCTGGCAGGGAGAGACGGCGGTGCGCGATTCTCCCGGCCGCACCACCGGTCTCCGCGCAAGGTAAACCCGGTTTAACGCCAAACCCGCACGAAACGCACAAATTATCAAGTGTTTTCAGATGGTTTGCTCAATCGCGCGAACTGTGATGCCGGTCACGGATCGTTTGCAGCGCCGGTGCGAAATAACCAACCAGAGAAGAGCAACCAGATCGCCGAGAACGCGTTGCGTTCTCAACGGATCAAAGGTTGCAAAACGGGGATGGTGCCATGATCAAAATTTTCTATGCCATAGCTGTGTCCGCCGTCGCGGCTGCCTGTATCGTCGCTTTCCCGACTTTGTCGCAGCAAGTGCATGCCAATCCGCCGGCGCAAGCCGTCCAGGCCGATCGGAGCGGACCGTCTCCTGCCGTGACGACTTGCGGCCAGAGTGCGTGGCCTTATCTCGATGCGGCTTGTCTGCGTAATGCCGGCGGGCCGCTCGTCCTGGGCCACGACGTTCGGCTGGTGTCCGCGGATCGCTTTGCGAGTTCGACGGGCCGCTGAGCAAGGCCCAGGAGGCCGAAGACTGGCTCTGTCAGAGTTTGGAGTTCTTGCCGAGTTTGCCGTGTCGCTTTTGGCGGAAGGTGCTGTCCCCACCTTCCGCCAAAATTTTTTTGTGCATGATCTCCCCAAAAGACCGGGTCGGTGCGGATCGAAACCGGCGCCGCTTTGGGGAGAGAGATTATGACGACCGGATCGATCATCCGCCGCCACATCCTGTCCATCGCCAATATATCGGTTGTGGCCATCGCCGTTTGGTGGTGTTCCGCGGCGGGGGCCCAAAACACGCCTGACGCGGCCTATCCGAGCCGGCCGATCCGGCTGATCGTGCCCTACACGCCCGGAGGGCCGTCGGACGTGATGGGCCGCCTGATGAGCCAGGCCCTGTCGACCTCCTTCGGTCAGCAAGTCTACGTCGACAACCGCCCCGGTGCCGGTTCAACGCTTGGCGGCAAATTGGTGGCGAGCGCCGATCCAGACGGCTACACCTTGCTCATCGCTACCGCCGCTACGCTCGCGATTGGACCGACACTCTATCCGGACGCAGGCCTCGACCCGAAAGTCTTTGTTCCCGTCGCGGCCTTTGCCACGGTGGCGTTTGTGATGGTCGCGGGCCCGAAGACGCCGGGCTCGACCGTGGCCGAGGTCGTCGCCTATGCCAAAGCGCATCCCGGCAAGCTCACCATCGGCGTCCCCAACGGCGCGCCGCCGCACATGCTAGCGGCATGGTTCAAAAGCCTGACCGGAACGGACATCGTGATCGTGACCTACAAGGGCGCTTCGGGCGATCTGACCGATCTGATCGGCGGTCAGATCGACCTCGCCATCGAAACCACCTCGGTCGTGCTGCCGCATCTTTCCGACGGTTCGCTGCGCGCGCTCGCGACCGCAACGCCGGAACGGCTCCCCGAAACGCCGAACGTGCCGACCATGATCGAAAGCGGCGTGCCCGGTTTTGTCGCGGTGTCGTGGACCGGTCTCGCCGGACCACCCGGCACGCCCCAGCCGGTCGTCGAGAAGCTCAACGCAGCGATCAATGCCGGCCTCGGCGCCGCCGATCTGCAGTCGAAGCTCAAGACGCTCGGCGCCAAGGGCAAGCCGGGCACGCCGGCGGACTTTGCCGGCTTCGTGGCGAGCGAAGTGCCGAAATGGACCGAGATGGCCAAGCTCTCCGGCATCCACGGTGAATAAGATTCCGGCGAGCGCCGAGCGATCACTGCGCCGGATGATCAAGCCCGAGCGACTTGACGATCGGCGACCATCTAGCGAGCTCGGTCTTCATCGTCTCGGTAAGGTCCGCCGGCGTGCCGCCTAGCGGATCGACGCTCAGTTTGGCGAGCGCACCGGCGAAGTCCGGTGTCTTGAGGCCCTGATTGATCGCCGTATTGAGCTTGGCGATGATCGGCGCAGGCGTGTGGGCCGGCGCCAACAAGCCGGTCCAGGCGACGGTGACGAAATTCGGAAAACCGCTCTCGATCATGGTCGGCACGTCGGGCAATTGCGGAATGCGCTTTTGCGTGGTGACGGCGAGCGCGCGCAGCGCGCCGGCTTGGATCAGAGGCAATAGCACGCTCGAATTCTCAAACGTCATCTGCACATTGCCGGCAAGGAGGTCGGTGATCGATGGGCCGCCGCCTTTATAGGGCACATGCACGATGTCGATGCCGGCGCGCGCTTTGAACAATTCGCCGATCAGATGCGGCAAGACGCCGATGCCGCCGGAGGAGAAATTTACCTTTGCCGGATTGGCCTTCGCATAGGCCACCAGTTCCTGCACCGTCTTGGCCGGGACCGCAGGATTGACGACAAGAATGCTCGGGCTCGCGCCAACCAGCGCAACGGGATCGAAACTCGTCAGCGGATCGTAGCCGGCGTCGGGATGCAACAGTGGCGCGATGATCAGCCCGCTCGCCGCCGAATAAAGCAGCGTATAGCCGTCCGGCACCGCGGCCGCGGCATCCTTGGAGCCGATCGTGTTGCCGGCGCCGGCACGGTTTTCGACGACAAAGGCCTGACCGAGCGACGTCTGCAAATAATTCGCAGTGAGACGCCCAGCGACATCGACCGGCCCGCCCGGCGGCGTCGGCACGATGATTTTGACGGGACGGCTCGGATAATCCTGCGCTTGTGCGGAGCCGAAAACGCTCAAAACCGCACCGATGACAATAAACCCTAATGCAGGCCGCAATGTGCACCCCCAGACCATGACGCTTCCTCTTCGCTCGTTCTTCTTGGCAAACTGGTCTAATCTAGCCGGATGAAAGACATTTTGGCCACTCTTGGCCGCCTTGACCCCTCGCTTGACCCTCCTTTGGCCCGCGTCTAAGAGCCGCGCGTGATGATTGTCCTGATCGACAATTACGACAGCTTCACCTTCAACCTCGTCCACTATTTCGGCGAGCTGGGGGCGGACGTTGTCGTGCACCGCAACGACAAAGTCACAAGCCGCGCCGTGATGGCTGCGGAGCCCGACGCCATCGTGCTGTCGCCCGGACCCTGCACACCAAAAGAGGCCGGCATCTGCCTCGAGCTGATCAAGGACGCTGCACCGACCATCCCGATCCTCGGCGTCTGTCTCGGCCACCAGGCGATCGGCGACGCCTTCGGCGGCAAAGTGGTGCGCGCGCCGATCCTGGTCCATGGCAAGCTGTCGGAGATCCGCCACCAGGGCCAGGGCATTTTTCGCGGCATCAACGGTCCCTTTCAAGCGACGCGCTATCATTCGCTCGTCGTCGAACGCTCGAGCCTGCCGCGCGAATTAAGTGTCACCGCCGAAACCGGCGACGGCCTCATCATGGGGCTGTCGCACACCAGGCTGCCGGTGCATGGCGTGCAATTTCATCCCGAAAGCATTGCGTCGGATCACGGCCATCTGATGCTGAAAAACTTCCTCGATATCGCAGCCGCTTGGAACGCCTCGACCGGGCGCCGCAATGCCTTGCCGCACGCGCCACCGGTGTACTCTTTGGGCGCGCCGGCGCTGGCGGATTGAGGGCGCATGGATTTCAAGGGGCCCATGGATTTGAAGGGGGTTATGGATTTCAAAGGGCTTATCGGCAAAGTCGCGACCGGCGCCGCATTGACGCGCGAGGAATCCGCCGGCGCCTTCGAGCAGATGATGGCCGGCGAAGCGACACCGTCGCAAATGGGTGCGCTCTTGATGGCGCTGCGGCTGCGCGGCGAGACGGTCGACGAGATCACGGGCGCGGTGACGACGATGCGGGCCAAGATGCTGCGGGTGCACGCGCCGGCGGATGCTATCGACGTGGTCGGTACCGGCGGCGATGCATCGGGCTCCTACAACATTTCGACTTGCGCGGCGCTGATCGTTGCCGGCGCCGGCGTTCCTGTCGCCAAGCACGGCAATCGCGCTTTGTCGTCGCGCTCGGGCGCAGCCGACGTGCTGGCCGCGCTCGGCGTCAATATCGATCTCAATCCCGAGCAGATCGGCCATTGCATCCGCGAAGCCGGGATCGGCTTCATGTTCGCGCCGGCGCACCATCCGGCGATGAAAAACGTCGGCGCGACCCGCGCCGAACTCGGCACCCGCACCATCTTCAATCTGCTCGGGCCGCTGTCCAATCCGGCCGGCGTCAAGCGGCAAATGGTCGGCGTGTTTTCAAAGCATTGGACCGAACCGCTGGCGCAAGTTCTCAAGATCCTCGGCGCCGAAAGTGTGTGGGTTGTGCATGGCTCCGACGGCCTCGACGAGATCACGACGTCAGGGCCGACCAGCGTGACGGCGCTCGAGGCCGGCGCGGTGCGCAGCTTTGAGATTTCGCCCGAGGAGATCGGCCTGCCGAAGGTCAAGCCGGAGGCGCTGCGCGGCGGCGACGCGGCGGCGAATGCCGCAGCCTTGCAGGACGTGCTCGAAGGCAAGAAGACGCCCTACCGCGATGTCGCCCTGTTCAATGCGGCGGCGGCGCTGGTCGTCGCCGGCAAGGCAAAAAACCTCTCAGCCGGCCTCGATCTCGCCGCGCAATCGGTGGATTCTGGCGAAGCCGAGGGACGGCTCGATCGCCTCATCGTGGTCTCGAACGATGGCTGATATTTTGGAAAAGATCGCCGCCTATAAGCGCGAGGAGATCGCCGCCGCCAAGCGCAACCGTCCGCTGGCCGCGCTTGAGGAAGACGCGAGCGCCGCGGGCGCGCCACGCGGCTTTGCCAAAGCCATCGCTCGGCGGCTTGCCGCCGGCGACTATGCGCTGATCGCCGAGGTCAAAAAGGCGAGCCCGTCGAAGGGGCTGATCCGGTCGGATTTCGATCCGGTTTCACTTGCGACGGCTTATCAGGCGGGCGGCGCAACCTGCCTTTCGGTGCTGACCGACGCACCGTCATTTAAAGGCAGTCTCGACTTTCTGCGCCAGGCGCGGGCGGCGGTGACGCTCCCCGCATTGCGCAAGGACTTCATGTACGACACCTACCAGGTGACGGAAGCGCGCGCTTACGGCGCCGATTGCATCCTCATCATCATGGCGGCGGTCGATGACAGCTGCGCTGCCGAACTCGAAGCGGCGGCGCGCGCGTTCGGCATGGACGCACTCGTCGAAGTGCACGACGAGAACGAGTTGGAACGGGCCGTTCGCCTGAAATCGAAACTCATCGGCATCAACAATCGGAACCTGAAAACCTTCGAGACGACACTCACTACCTGCGAGCGCTTGGCCCCCCTGGTCCCGTCCGACCGTATCATCGTCGGCGAGAGCGGGATCTTTGTGCCGGATGATCTGGCTCGGCTCGCAAAGAGCGGAATTTCCAGCTTTCTCGTCGGCGAAAGCCTGATGCGGCAGGACGACGTCGCCGCGGCGACGCGCGCTTTGCTCGCGCGCAAACCCGCACTTGCTCCGGCCCGGTAGGCCGTCGTGGCGGGGCGCGCAAAGAAACTCAGTCATCTCAGCGGCAGCGGCGAAGCCCGCATGGTCGACGTCTCGGGCAAGCCCGCGACCGAGCGCGTCGCAGTGGCCGAAGGCTGCGTCATCATGCAGGGAAAGACGCTCGACATCGTCCGCAAGGGCGATGCGAAAAAAGGCGATGTGCTGGGCGTCGCCCGCGTCGCCGGCATCATGGCCGCCAAGCGCACCCATGAATTGATACCGCTATGTCACCCGCTTGCCATTTCACAGGTCGAGGTGGAAGCCGCCGCCGACGCAAAACTGCCAGGCGTCAGGATCACCGCCCGGGTTAAGGTCGCGGGACAAACCGGCGTCGAAATGGAAGCGCTGACGGCTGTATCGGTCGCCTGCCTCACCATCTATGACATGGTCAAAGCGGTCGACCGCGGCATGCGCATCGAGGGCATCAGGCTCGTCGAAAAGCGCGGCGGCCGCTCCGGTCATTATCGCGCGAAAGGGTAACAGTGGCGGCGTTGCTTTCGGTCGAAGAGGCGCTCCAACTCGTGCTGGCACATGCTGAGCGGCTGCCCGCCGAACAGGTGCCGCTCGCCGCGGCCGACGGCCGCGTGCTCGCCGAGGATCTCAAAGCGCTGCGCACCCAGCCGCCGGCCGATCTCTCGGCGATGGACGGCTACGCGGTGCGCTCAAGCGACGTGACCAAGGCGCCCGTGCGGCTGAAAGTCATCGGCGAAGTTGCCGCCGGCCGGCCGTTTGCATCGGTGGTCGGTCCGGGCGAAGCCGCGCGCATTTTCACCGGCGGTGTGGTGCCCGAGGGCGCCGACACCGTGGTGGTGCAGGAGCAAACAACGCGCGACGGCGACACGGTCGAAGTCCAGAAATCCTCCGTCAAGGGCCGCAATGTGCGTCCGCGCGGATTGGATTTTCGCCAAGGCGAAACGGCGTTCACGGCAGGCCGCCGTCTGCGCGCGCGAGATCTGCAACTGGCTGCCGGCATGAATCATCCGCTACTGCCGGTGCATCGCCGGCCGAAAGTCGTGCTGTTTGCGACCGGTGACGAACTCGTGCCGCCCGGCACCGAACCGGGGCCTGGGCAGATCGTGTATTCGAACGGCTTTGCACTTGCGGCACTGGCGCGCGAGGAAGGCGCCGAGGTTACCGAGCTCGGTGTCGTCGCGGACAAGCTCGACGAGACCATCGCCGCGGTGCGCAAAGCACGCGAACTTCGCGCCGATATTCTCGTGACGACCGGCGGCGCTTCGGTCGGCGAATACGATCTCGTACAAAAGGCCTTCGTCGCCGAAGGCATGGAGCTGTCGTTCTGGAAGATCGCGATGCGGCCCGGCCGTCCACTGATGCATGGCAGGCTCGGCGCAACGCATGTGCTTGGCCTGCCCGGCAATCCAGTCTCGTCCTATGTCTGCGCCTTCCTGTTCCTGGTGCCGCTCATCCGCCGCATGAGCGGGCGCGGCGATCTCACAGCCCCCATCGAATCGGCTGTGCTGGGTTGCGACCTTCCCGCCAATGACGAACGCGCCGATTACCTCCGCGCGACGTTGACAAGCGGTACGGACGGAGCGGTGGCGACGCCCTTCCCGGTCCAGGACAGTTCCATGATGGTGCCGCTGTCGCAGGCCGATTGTCTCGTCGTCCGAGAGCCTTACGCGCCCGCCGCCAAGGCCGGCAGCCGCTGCCGCGTTGTTAAATTCGAGCGTTAATCGGGCGTTGGCGGAAGCCCCCGCTTTCTTCACTTCAAATTAAACGGTTGCAGAACACATATGGAACGGATAGTGTCCGTTCATGATTTGTTTCGGCCGCGAGCGAGCCATATCCGGAACGTGCTTTGGAACCGGTTTTGGACCTTACCGCCGACTTGTTACAATTGGGGGAGAGCGCCGATGTTGACTCGCAAGCAGGCTGAACTCTTGCGTTTTATCCACGAGCGCCTCAAGGAGGCCGGCGTCCCCCCCTCCTTCGACGAGATGAAGGACGCGCTCGACCTGCGCTCCAAGTCGGGTATTCACCGCCTCATTACTGCGCTCGAGGAGCGTGGCTTCATCCGCCGCCTGCCCAACCGGGCGCGCGCCATTGAAGTGATCAAGCTCCCGGAATCGATATCGCAGGGCGTCGCCGCCGGCCGCAGCCGCGGTTTCACCCCGAGTGTCATCGAAGGCAATCTGGGCCGCGTCCGCACGCCTTCCGAAGACGAAGGCGGCCGCCCGGTCGCGGTGCCGGTGATGGGCCGGATCGCCGCCGGTACGCCGATCGAAGCGATCCAAACGCGGAGCCATACTATCAACATGCCGCCCGATCTTCTCACTTCGGGCGAGCATTTCGCGCTTGAGGTGCGCGGCGAATTCGATGATCGAGGCCGGCATTCTCGACGGCGATATGGTGCTGCTCAAGCGCACCGACTCCGCCGACACCGGCGATATCGTTGTCGCGCTGATCGACGATGAAGAGGCGACGCTCAAGCGCTTCCGCCGGCGTGGCGCCTCGATCGCGCTCGAACCCGCCAATACCGCCTACGAAGTCCGGATCCTGCCGCCCAACCGGGTGCGCATTCAGGGCAAGCTGGTTGGGCTGTTCCGCCGCTACTGAGCCCACATTTTCGTCGTGGGGAGGCGCGGCCCCGGCCGGATCGCGCCATCGCGAGGTTTCGCGCAATCGCAAGGTTCTGCGGAGGTAGCTAGGCTACCAACTGCGCGGCCCCGCTGCGCTGATGTTCGCCGCGGTCGATACGGAAGAAACCGACCTGACTCGCCATGGCCGCCGCCTGGATTTCAAGCGTCTTCGCGGCTGCCGCGCTTTCCTCAACCAGCGCCGAATTCTGCTGATTGGCCTGGTCGATCTGCGATAGCGCGCTAGAGATCTGCGTCAGTCCGCCCGCCTGCTCGCTGCTCGCTTTGGCGATATCGGCGACGACGTCGGCGGCCTTTTTGATTGAAGCCACCACCTCGTCGAGTGCCGCACCAGCTTGATTGGCGAGCGCGACGCCCTCCTGGACCTCGCCGAAGCTGTTTGTGATCAGTTCCTTGATGTCCTTCGCCGCCTGCGAGGACCGTTGCGCTAAGCTTCGAACCTCGGAGGCCACCACGGCAAAGCCGCGGCCGACTTCGCCGGCGCGCGCCGCTTCGACCGCCGCATTGAGGGCGAGCAGATTGGTCTGGCGCGCGATTTCGTCGATCACCGTGATGATGTCGGCGATCTTGTGCGAGGATTCCTCGATATGCGATATCGATTTGATTGTCTTGCCGACCACGTCATTGCCGCGATTGGCGACGTCGCGGGTCTCCGCGGTGATCTTGTTGGCGTATTGCGCGTTCTCGGCGTTCTGCCGCACGGCCGAGGATATCTCTTCCATCGAGGACGATGTTTTTTCCAGCACCGCGGATTGCGATTCGGTGCGCGTCGAGAGGTCCGTCGTGCCGCTTGAGATTTCGCTCGACGCGCCGGCGACCTGGCGCGCCGCTTCGACGATGGCCTCAATGGTCTCCTGCAGCCGTTCGGCCGCGAGGTTGAAATCGAGCCTGATCTGCTCGTAGGCGCCGGCGAAGACCTCGTCGATGCGGCAGGTGAGATTGCCCTCGGCAAGGGATTTGAGCCCCTCGGCGATGGATCCGACGATGCGCGCTTGCTCCGCGGCGACTTTGGTGCGTTCGGCCTCCGCCTTCGCGTGCGCCTCGGCTTCGAGACGGCGTTGCTCGTCGGCCTGCTGACGCTGATGTTCGGCCTGTTGGCGCTGCTCGATCCGGCCTTTTTCCAAAGCCGCATCGCGAAGCGCAGTCACCGCGGCAGCCATTTCGCCAATTTCGTCAGCCCGTTCGGCGCCCGGCACGGTGAGGTCGAGGCTACCCCCGGCAATCTGCAACATGCAGTCGCGCAAGCGGTACAACGGACGCAACAAACTGGAAATGACGAAAAAGAAGCCCAGCGACAGCGCTATCACCGCGACACCCGACAGCCCGATGAGGATGTCGTGGTTGAGCCGCTGGTAGCGAATAACCTCATGCTCGGCTTCGATGGTGTGTTCCTTATAGGCGTTGTCGAGAGCGACAAGCTTGTCGTTGAGGGCCGAGCGCACGGTGCGGTTTGCATCGTTGTCGCCAAAGGCACGGGCGCTGGTGGTGCTGTCGAATTCGGCGAGCCTGACCAGCTCCTTGCGAAAGCTGATGAACTGGGCGATCGCGCGCGACAGATCGTCAATCCGGCTGCGCTCGAACTCGACGACATTCTGCTTCCACTGGTTCGTGACCGCATCGATTTCATCAAGGTCGCGCAACAGGTTCTTCGCGAAAGGTCCGGCTTGTTTCCAATCGGCCGACATGTAGATGCCGCGCGATTCCATGACCACGGCATAAACGAGGCCATTGATGCGCGCGAGAGCTTGCGCGCCTCTCCAGGCCGTATCCATTTGCTGACCGGCCTGCCGGCTCGATCCGAGATTGTAGGAATGCAGGCCGACGCCAACAATTGGAGTCATTCCCAGCAGACCGATGACGAGAAGCAGTCTTGTTTTGAGCGAAAATCGCATTCGACACTTGTCCGTTCGGCCAGCCTGATGGCACGGGAAGTTTCGGCATTGCGGCACTTTTATGCGATTGCGAGTTCATCCAGGACCGCGACGAGAGCGCGCAAGGCGCGGGTCAACTGGGTATTGCGGGCATTCCAACTTCGCAGTTGTGCTGTATTTGAGTTAAACTTTCGTTTTCACACCGAAAAATTGCCTGATCCCTCGGCGAAGCTGCGGCGGCCAAATCGGGCTTTTCGCCGCTTTACTGGTCCGCCTCGACATCCTCGGGCTGCGGCGTCGCGTCGCGCACCGGCGCTCGCGCTGCCGGAGCCGTGGAGGCGGAGGTGTCCCCGCCTGACGGCGGCGCATTGTTCGCGCGCCGCGGTGTGGGGGCGGGCGACCAGGGCCGGTCGAAATTCGGCGCGCGGGAGGACTGGATCGCAAAGCCCGAGGTGGTGCGGCGCAGCGCCAGCGCCCCTTGCGTCCGCCACATGCTCCGATCGACCACCATTGCCGCACAATCGGGCGGTGCCTTTTGCGTCGCCACCACAAGGACCGCCAGCCGGCAATCGTCCTCGAACGCATCCGGCGTCAGCGCATAGGCGACACGCGCGCCGTCGGCGAGCTTGCCGACGCAGCCGGACGGGTCGCACGCGATGCCCTGCCCCAGGCTGTGATCGTGCACGTCGCGGCCGTCCGCATCGGCCGCAAGCCATTCGCGGATACCAAACGTATCGCCGCCGGTGTGATGGAAAGCGAGCCGGCCGTCGGCGCCGCGGACGGCAAAGGTGCGCCCGTCGTTAGCGACGAGCACATCGGCCACGGGAATGCGGGCCGCCCAGACGATGGCGACGGCGGCAAGCAAAACGCCGCTCCAGCGCAGCGGCGTTTTCAACAATCCGATCACCAGGAGCGCCGCGGTCGAGACGAGAAGCGGCCCGGCGCCGAACAAGGTGACCCGGCCGAAAGCGCCGGGCAGACTGGCCACCCAGAGTGCTACCCAATCCATCCATTCGATGCCGTAGCCCATTTGCCGCCAGCATTCGGCGTCGAAGCCGAACGGCATGGCGATGACGCCGAGAATGCCCATCGGCATCACCCAGGCCGACACGACCGGCATGGCGAGCAGATTGGCGAGCACGCCATAGGGCGCGATGCGATGGAAGTGGTAGGCGGCGTAAGGTGTGGTGGCGAGGCCGGCGAGCAGCGAGGCGAGCGTCAGGCCGACGATCTCGTTGACGCCCCAGAGCGCGGCGCGCGAGCCGAGCGAACTGTCCGCGCCCGCGCGCAATTTGACGGCGCCCTTTTCGTAGCCCGCGATCAAAGCGAGCGTTGCGGCAAAGGACATCTGAAAACTCGGATGCACCACCGCTTGCGGCGCAAACAGCAGCACGATCAGCGCCGCTATGGTCAGAGTGCGCATCGTCACCGTCGGCCGGTCGAACAACACGCCGACCAGCACCACCGCGATCATGATGAAGGAGCGCTGCGTCGCGACCTGATTGCCGGAGAGCAGAAGATAGAAGGCCGTCACGCCGAGCGCCGCCAAAGCGGCCCATTTCTTGATCGGCGCGCGGTCGGCAAGACCGGGGATCAGAGCCAGAAAAGCACGAATGAGAAAAAACATGGCGCCGGCAACGACCGCCATGTGATAGCCGGAAATCGACAAAACGTGACCGATCCCGGAGACGAACATGGCGTCGTAGAGATGCTGATCGATGGAGTCGCGCCGGCCATTGATCAGCATGGCGGCGATCGCGCCTTCGTCGCCCGGCAGCACGGCCCGGATGCGGGCGTCGATCGTGTCGCGCAAGCGCTGCACGGCGGCGTCCGCGCCCGGCAAAAAGCCTTGCTCCGCCGGCGGCGTGACGATCTTGATGGCGCCGCGCGCAAAACCCGAGGCGCCGATGCCCTGGAAATAGAGATCGCGGGCGAAATCGTAGCTGCCGGGTTCGAGCGGCTGCAGCGGCGCATCAAGCAGCGCCTTGGTCTCGATGAAGGAACCCGCCGGCGGCGCCGTGCCACGCTTGACCGAGAGCCGCACGCGGTCCGGCTTCTCCTCCATCCGGCCGCCTTCGATCCGCGCGACGCGCAACACGAAGCGGTCGGTGTGCTGGCTCTCTTCTTTCAGCTCGACAAAGCCGGCGATGGTCACGCCCGACGCGGAATGGCGCAGCACCGGGTGGCTGATGAGCGCCGTCTTGATCGAAGCGACGGCAAATCCCGCGGCAACCGAGAACACCGCAAGCGCGACAACGAAGGCGGCAAGATTCCGGCGCAGCATGACGGCAAAGCCGGCGCTCGCCACAGCCGCAGCCGTTCCCGCCCACCAAGCCGGCTCGTGCTCCGCGGTGAAATAGAGGACGATGCCGAAGCCGTAGGCGACCGCGAGCCACGGCAAGAGGTGCGCTGCGGCAACCTCCTCGGCGGCCCATTGGCGCAATTTCGTCGCAACGAAGAATTCGGCGCGCGGACCAGCCAGACCCGGCGCCGGGCGTGTCCCGCCGACTGGCCAAGTCCCCGCCCAGGTCCACGCCCGCGACCGGCTTTGCGCTCTGCTGTCCGACGCCACTGCGCGCCCTCACGCGCTAACAACCCGGCTTATGCTACCGGGGCGCGTGCTGCGTGGCCAGCAGGTTGTGTAGAGGCTGCCTAGGCGCCGGCCGAGACCTTCGCCCAGGTGTCGCGCAGGCCGACCGTGCGGTTGAACACAAGCCGGTCGGGCGTCGAAACCTTGTCGGGGCAGAAATAGCCCTGGCGTTCGAACTGCACGGGATCGCTGGAATTGCTCGCAGCCATTGCCGGCTCGACGCGCGCGTCCGCGAGCACTTCGAGCGAATTGGGATTGATCTCACTGGCGAAGTCGGCGGGGTTCGGATCGGGCCGCGTGAACAGCGGATTGTAGATGCGCACTTCCGCCGGGATCGAATCTTTTGCCGAGACCCAGTGCATGGTCGCCTTGACCTTGCGGCCGTCAGGCGCGTTGCCGCCTTTGGTCGCCGGATCGTAGGTGCAACGCAGCTCGACCACTTCGCCCGCGGCATTCTTCACGACGTCGCGGCAGGTGATGAAATAAGCGTAGCGCAGCCGCACTTCCGCACCGGGCGACAGCCGGAAGAATTTCTTCGGCGGGTTCTCCATGAAGTCGTCGCGCTCGATAAACAGCTCGCGGCCGAACCGGATGCGGCGCGTGCCGGCGGCAGGATCCTCGGGGTGGTTGACCGCATCGAGCTCCTCGCCCGGACCTTCCGGATAATTCTCGATCGTGACCTTGAGTGGGTGCAAAACCGCCATTCGCCGCTGCGCCGTCTTGTTGAGATGCTCACGGATCGAGAACTCGAACATGCCGACATCGACAATGCTGTTAGCCTTGGCGACGCCGATGCGCTTGACGAAATCGCGCACCGCCGCCGGCGGCACGCCGCGGCGGCGCAAGCCCGCGAGCGTCGGCATCCGTGGATCGTCCCAGCCGCTGACAAAGCCGCCGCGGACGAGCTCCGTAAGCACGCGCTTCGACAGCACCGTGTAAGTCAGATTGAGGCGGGCGAACTCGTATTGATGCGGATGCGAGGGCACCGGCAGGTTTTGCAGGAACCAGTCGTAGAGCGGCCGATGATCCTCGAATTCGAGCGTGCAGATCGAATGCGTGATGCCTTCGATGGCGTCCGACTGGCCATGGGCGAAGTCGTAGCTCGGATAGATGCTCCAGGTCTTGCCGGTGCGCGGATGTTCGGCATGCAGAATGCGGTAGAGGACGGGGTCTCGTAAATTGATATTGCCGGAAGACATATCGATCTTGGCACGCAACACGCGGGCATGGTTTGGGAACTCGCCTGAGCGCATGCGGCGGAACAGATCGAGGTTTTCGTCCACGCCGCGGTCGCGGAACGGGCTGTTCCTGCCCGCCTCGGTCAGCGTGCCGCGGTTGATGCGCATCTCCTCCTGGCTCTGATCGTCGACATAGGCCTTGCCGGCACGGATCAGGTGCTCGGCCCATTCATAGAGCCGCTCGAAATAGTCCGACGCGTAGAACAGGTTCTTGCCCCAGTCGTAGCCGAGCCAGCGCACGTCGCGCTCGATGGCATCGATATATTCCTGCTCTTCCTTGGCCGGATTGGTGTCGTCGAAACGCAGATTGCAATGGCCGGCGAATTCCTCGGCGATGCCGAAATTCAGGCAGATCGACTTGGCGTGACCGATATGCAGATAGCCGTTCGGCTCCGGCGGAAACCGGGTGACCACGGTCTTGTGACGGCCGGATTGCACATCGGCGCGCACGATATCACGGATGAAATCCAGGCCTGCTTCGCGTATTTCCGTTTCGGCAACCGACATAGCTTGCATCAATCCCAACAGAGCTTCCCGATCCCAGCAACACGGCCGACTAATCCGGCCGCCGCGTCGATTCCAAGGCACTGCCAAAGCGGCACCGGATTGAACAGTTTGGTCGGCCCGGTCAAGCCCGACACCGGGGAAAGGCTGGAAAACGCGCCGTGGCTTTGATCCTTTGCTAGTTATTTGTGCTAAACGGGCGCACATCCAAGGGGCAACACCGGCGCCCGCGGGGAGCCGGTCAAGAATTGTCCAAACGCCGACAAAGGATGGTCACGAGCTTTGCATGAGCTTTTGCAACGACGGATTTACGGTTTGACATGAGCGTGGTCACCCGCTTTGCCCCCTCGCCTACGGGCTTTCTGCATATCGGCGGCGCGCGCACCGCGCTGTTCAATTGGCTCTATGCGCGCGGCCGCGCCGGCAAAATGCTGTTGCGGATCGAGGACACCGACCGCGAGCGCTCGACGCAAGCGGCGATCGACGCGATTCTCGACGGCTTGAAATGGCTCGGCATCGATTGGGACGGCGACGCCGTCTATCAGTTCTCGCGCGCGGGCCGGCACCGCGAGATTGCCGAAGGTCTCCTGGCCGCCGGTCACGCCTATCACTGCTACGCGAGCCAGGACGAGCTTACGCAAATGCGGGAAGCGGCCAGGCGCGAAGGCCGGGCAAAACTCTATGACGGGCGCTGGCGCGACCGCGATCCGCGCGAAGCGCCGGCGGGCGTCAAACCGACCATCCGGCTCAAGGCGCCGCTCTCCGGCGAGACCGTGATCGACGATCAGGTCCAGGGCCGCGTGGTCTGGCAGAACGAGAATCTCGATGACCTCGTTCTGCTGCGCTCCGACGGTACGCCGACCTATATGCTCGCGGTCGTCGTCGACGATCACGATATGGCCGTGACCCACGTCATCCGCGGCGACGATCACCTCACCAATGCGGCGCGGCAGAAGCAGATCTATGACGCGCTCGGCTGGACGGTGCCGGAGATGGCGCATATTCCGCTGATCCACGGACCCGACGGCTCGAAGTTGTCGAAGCGCCACGGCGCGCTCGGCGTCGATGCCTATCGCGCCCTGGGCTACTTGCCGGTGGCCTTGCGCAACTATCTTGTGCGGCTCGGCTGGAGCCATGGCGACCAGGAGATTTTCTCGACCGAGGAGATGATCGCGGCGTTCGATTTGCCGCAGATCGGACGCTCACCGGCGCGGTTCGATTTCGCCAAGCTGGAAAGCCTCAACGGCCACTATATCCGGCAAAGCTCCGACGCCGATCTGCTGGCGGCGATCGACGCCCTCCTGCCCCATGTCGCCGGCGGCGTGGAACTCGCCGCCAAGCTGACGCCGACCGTGCGCGCGCAATTCCTAACAGCCATGGCGAGCCTCAAGGAGCGCGCGAAGACGCTTCTCGATCTTATTGACAGCGCAAGCTTTCTTTTAGCGGATCGGCCGATTGTGCTGGACGAGAAAGCGCGCGCTTTGCTCACCCCTGAGGCGCGGAATCTCCTCTCCGGGGCGGCCGACGACCTCGCTGATGTCGAACCTTGGACCAGCGCGGGAACGGAACAGGCGGTACGGACATTTGCCGAGCAGCGAGGCACGAAGCTCGGCGCGGTGGCGCAGCCGCTCCGCGCCGCGCTGACCGGCCGCACCACCTCGCCCGGCATCTTCGAGGTGCTGGCGGTGCTCGGCAAGGCGGAGAGCCTGGCGCGGCTCGCCGACCAGGCGAAGGAGACGAGCGCGGCGCAACAAAGCGTGGGTTGAACCCGGGCTGAGACCTAGTTGAGGCCTTGCCAAGCCCCAAATCATTGCTGGTTTGCCGACCGTAGCGGCCGGGTTCACGGGCTACTATCTTGCAGTGCAAACGGTGTTGCGCTACGCAAATGGAGCCGGGTTAGACTTGCCGCCCCCCACCAGCTCGGCCGTTCCGGCCAATAGCGGCGTGTTGATCCCGTTGTCTAACATCGAGGGTACGATCATGGACGCGAAGACCGGCGCCAACATCAAAACCGGCACGCTGAAGCTCGGCGATAAAAGCTATTCATTCCCGATCTACGACGGGACGATTGGCCCCGAGGTTCTGGACGTCAGCAAGCTCTATGCCGAGGCCGGCATCTTCACTTACGACCCGGGATTCACCTCTACCGGGAGCTGCGAATCCAAGATCACTTATATCGACGGCGACGAAGGCGTGCTGCTCTACCGCGGTTATCCGATCGCCGATCTCGCCGAGCACGGCGACTTCCTCGAGACCTGCTATCTATTGCTCTACGGCGAACTGCCGACCGCGACGCAGAAGGCCGATTTCGTCGATCGCGTGGTGCATCACACCATGGTGCACGAGCAGATGAGCCGCTTCTTCCAGGGCTTCCGCCGCGACGCCCATCCGATGGCGGTGATGGTCGGCTCGGTCGGGGCGCTATCGGCGTTCTATCACGACTCCACCGACATCACCGATCCGACGCAGCGGATGATCGCTTCGATCCGCATGATCGCCAAAATGCCGACGCTGGCCGCGATGGCTTATAAATATTCCATCGGCCAGCCGTTCGTTTATCCGGACAACAAGCTCGATTATGCGTCGAATTTCCTGCGCATGTGCTTTGCGGTGCCGTGCGAGGAGTACAAGGCCAATCCGGTGCTGGCCCGCGCCATGGACCGGATTTTCACATTGCACGCCGACCACGAGCAGAATGCCTCGACCTCGACCGTGCGGTTGGCCGGCTCGACCGGCGCCAATCCATTCGCCTGCATCGCCGCCGGCATCGCCTGCCTGTGGGGACCGGCGCATGGCGGCGCCAATGAAGCGGCGCTGAAAATGCTCGCCGAGATCGGCACCGTCGATCGCATCCCCGAATTCATCAAGCGTTCGAAGGATCCGAAGGATTCCTTCCGCCTGATGGGCTTCGGCCACCGGGTCTACAAGAACTACGATCCGCGCGCCAAGATCATGCAGAAGACCTGCTACGAGGTTCTAAACGAACTCGGCATCAAGGATCCGCTGCTCGAAGTCGCCATGGAGCTCGAGAAGATCGCGCTGCACGACGAATACTTCGTCTCCAAGAAGCTCTATCCCAACGTCGACTTCTATTCCGGCATCACGCTGCGCGCGATGGGCTTCCCCAACACCATGTTCACCGTGCTGTTCGCGCTGGCGCGCACCGTCGGCTGGATCGCGCAGTGGAAGGAAATGATCGAGGACCCGCACCAGAAGCTCGGCCGTCCGCGCCAGCTCTATACCGGCTCGCCGCAGCGCGACTATCAGCCGATGTCGAAGCGGAAATAGATCATACGGATTGGACGATTAGGCGGCGGGCGGCGGACAGCAATGGTTCGCCGCCCATCGTATTTGTGCGCCAACTATCAGCGCCTGTCGTAAGCCCAAGTCAGTTGTACGTCCAGGCAGTTGTACGCCCAAGTCAGTTGTACGCCCAAGTCAGATACGCGCCGGCCCAGGTGAAACCGCCGCCGAAGGCGGCGAGGATCAGCCGGTCGCCGGCCTTGAGCTTGTCCTCGTAGTCCCACAGGCAGAGCGGGATCGTCGCGGCAGTGGTGTTGCCGTATTTGTGGATCGTGATCATCACCCGCGACGCCGGCAGCTTCATGCGTTCGGCGGTCGCCTCGATGATGCGCAGGTTGGCCTGGTGCGGCACCAGCCAATCGATTTTGTCGCTCGTGAGCTTGTTGCGCTTCATCAGATTGGTCGCGACTTCGGCCATACGGGCGACGGCGAATTTATAGACCGCGGCGCCCTCCTGATGGACGTAATGCAGGCGCTTGGCCACGGTTTCCGCCGTCGGCGGCATGCGGCTGCCGCCGGCTTTTTGATGCAGATGCGGCATGCCGGCGCCGTCGGAACAAATCAGCGTGTCGATGATGCCGAATTTCCGGCTTGGCTCGAGCAGCACGGCGCCCGCCGCATCGCCGAACAGGACGCAGGTCGCGCGATTGGTGTAATCGATGATCGCGGACATCTTGTCGGCGCCGACCACCACGATCTTCTTGTATTTGCCGGTCTCGATGAATTGCGTAGCGACGGTGAGGGCATAGAGGAAACCGGAACAGGCGGCCTGAACGTCAAAACTGCCGATCGAGCGGATGCCGCACATGTCGCAGATCAGATTGGCGCTCGAAGGGAACACGAAATCCGGCGTGGTCGTGGCGCAGATCAGAAGCTCGATGTCCTTCGCCGCGGTTCCCGTCTTGGCGAGGAGTCCTTTCACGGCTTCGGCGCCCATATGCGAGGTGCCCAGCCCCTTGCCTTTGAGGATATGCCGTTCCTTGATGCCGGTGCGGTCGGTGATCCACTCGTCGCTGGTGTCGACCATCTCCGCGAGCTCGGCATTGGTGAGCACGTCGGGCGGCACATAGCCGAAAACCCCGGTAATCGCGGCACGCATCGGGGCCTTGCGGACCGTTCTTTTTGTTTTGCTCACGCGGAATGCTTCGGGGTTACGGTTCTGATCTGGTGGGATGGGTGCGGCTTAGCAGGATGATTGCCGGATGGGTAGAGGCCAGCGGGGACCAGTGGGGTGCGTTCGTTAACACTCCCGGGCGGCCTCTTGAGGCAAATGCCGAGCCGTGCTCCCAGCGTTGCCCTCGGCACGGGCTCGGGCGACCTCGAGGACTATGGCCGCCGCCCTGGCGCTCGGGGCCGCGCTGCCGATCCCCATGATCCGATCGAGCCGCCCGAACGCCTCGACCTGCCGCGCCCGCTCGGGCGTGTCAGACAGCAGCGGCAGGAGCGCCGCGGTAAGCCGGTCGGGCGTGCATTCCTCCTGGATGAGTTCCGGAACCGCATTCTCGCCGAGCACCAGATTGGCCAGGATGACGCTCGGCAAGCGCGATTGGATCCCGATCATCCGCGCGATGATCGCCTCGACCGGATGGAGCCGGTAAGCCGCGACCGTCGGCACCCCGGACAGCGCCAGTTCCAGCGTCACCGTCCCGGACGCCGCCAGCGCCGCGCGGGCGCACCGAAAGGCGGCCCACTTCTCGGCCGGATCCACGACGATGCGCGGCTTGACCGCCCAACCGGCCACGGCCTCACGCACGCGCGAGACGAGGTGCGGCACGGTCGGCAGCACGACCTCGATCGTTCCCGCGCGGGCGGCGATCCGAGCCAGCGCCGTGCCGAAGATGTCGATATGCCGCCTGATTTCGGTCGAGCGGCTGCCGGGCAGCGCCAGAACGATGGGCGGATCGCCCTGCCGCCGCGCCGCCTCCTGCGCGCTCGGGCGCAGCTCGGAGAGCCGTTCGATCAGGGGGTGGCCGACATAGGTGCAGGGCGGCCCTTTGAGCCGCACATAGGCTGCCGGCTCGAACGGCAGGATCGCCAGCACCCGGTCGATATAAGCGCGCATGGCGCGGGCGCGCCCGGGCCGCCACGCCCAAACCGACGGCGAGACGTAATCGAGAATCGGGATCGCGGGGACGATCTGGCGGACCCGCCGCGCCACCCGATGGGTGAAGTCCGGACTATCGACAATGACGAGCGCATCGGGTCGCGCTGCCAACACGGCCTGCGTGGCTTCGCTGATGTGGCGAAAAATTTTCGGCAGCTTTTGCGGGATCGCGGTCAGGCCAACGATGGAAAGGTCGTCGATCGGAAACGGACTTGCGATCCCTTGCGCGGCCATGGCGCGTCCGCCGACGCCGGCGAGCTTGATCGCGCCGCCGGTTTGTTCCGTAAGCGCCCGCGCTAACGCTGCGCCAAGCGCATCGCCGGATTCCTCGCCCGCGATGATATAGATCGACAGCGGCCGCAACGGCTGTGTCATCGGGCCAATTCCTCGCGCGCATCTTCGCGCACGCCGACAAGGAAAATCCCGGCGCGGTCGGCGGCAGCGATCGCCTGATCGGCTTCGGCGATCATGGTCGAGCCGGAGGCGACGGCGAGACCGGCAAGGCCGGCGCGGGCAATGTTCTCGATCGTGCGCGGGCCGATCGACGGCAGATCGAAGCGCCGGTCCTGGCCGGGCTTCGGCGCCTTCACCAGAACGCCGACGCCCGGCGGCGAGGTGACGCGCCCGAGCTTACGCAATTCGGCGATGCGGGTGAGCATATTGTCGGTGCCTTCGGCGGCTTCGACCGCGAGCACATGGTTGTTGGCAACGACTGCCGCCTGCCCGACGTCGAACGGCCCGAGCGCGCCGATCACCGTCAGCGCGCGGGCGATATCGGCTCTGTCGCGCTCGGACGGCGCATGACGTCCCAACACGCCCTCCGGAACAAACACTTCCGGCGCGACATCCTTGACGCCGACAACGCGCAAGCCGCCGCTTTCGGCGACGCCGGCAACGCCCGACAGCAGCTTGTCGTCGCCGCCGCGGAAAAAGCGCACCACCCGCGGCATCAGCTTGATCGTCTGCCAATCGAGCCGAAGCTGCGACAGCGGCGGCCGCAACACCGTGCCGATGAACAGCACGTCGCGGCAATTCTCCGCGCGCGCCAGCCGGAAAAACCGCCCCGCCTGACCGATCGAGATCCAGTGATGCGCATAGCGCTCGATCACCGTAGCGTCGGCCCAGCCTTTGATGCCGAACATCACCGGGCGACGGCCGCGCCGCGCCACCGCATCCGCAATCGCGGCCGGAAAACTGCCGCCGCCGCAGATGATCGCGAGCGGATCATCAAGCGGGTTTTGCGGAGGCTCTGTGTCGGCCATAGGACTCACTCAAATGGGACTCACGCAAATGGCAAGGCTCACCTAAAACTTATCCTGCGGCGTCGTCCGAAGGCGCATCGGCCTCACGCTTGGCGCGCGGCCGCATCAGCGGCCGTTTGCCGCCGGCGCGAATGAACGCGACCATCTTGCCGACCACCGGATCGCCGGCGAATTCGCGCGCCACCGCCTCGATGCGGTCGGCGATACGGCCTTCGACGAAGAACAGAGACTTGTAGGCGCGGCGGATGCGATGCATCTCGGCCTTGGTGGCGCCGCGCCGGCGCAAGCCGACGATGTTCAAGCCGACCAGCGCGCCGGTCTGGCCGAGCGCAAAGCCGAACGGAATGATGTCGTCGCGCGCCGCCGACATGCCCGCCATCATCACGCCTTCGCCGATACGGACGAATTGATGGATGGCGACGTGGCCGCCGAGAAAGGTGAAATCGCCGACCTCGACATGGCCGCCGAGCACCGTGTTGTTGGCAAGCGTCACATCGTTGCCGACCTGGCAATCATGGCCGACATGCGACCCGACCATGAACGAGCAGTGCTCGCCGATGCGGGTGGTGCCGCCGCCGTCTTCGGTCCCGGTGTTCATCGTCACGCCTTCGCGCAGTTCGCAGCGCGGGCCGATCACGAGCTTGGTCGCGCCGCCGCGATAATGCACCGATTGCGGCGGCGTGCCGAGCGAGGAGAACGGATAGACCACGGTCTCTTCGCCGATCGTCGTTACGCCGGTGACGTGGACGTGGCTGAGCAAGCGCGCGCCGCGTTGCACCTCGACCTGCGGTCCGATGATACAATAGGGCCCGATCTCAACGGAGTCGCCAATGCGCGCGCCGTCGGCGACGCGCGCGGTCGGATCAATCGCCATTCATGCCCGCCAATTTATGCCCGCCAATTCATAATTGGGTGATGACTGCGCCAACTTCGGCCTCGGCGATGAGCGTGCCGCCGACTTTGGCCTCCGCGCGGTACCACCACATATTGCGGCGGTGCGCGGTCTTGTTGACGTGATATTCGACGATGTCGCCCGGCACCGCGGGCTTGCGGAATTTGGCCTTGTCGATGGTGAGGAAGTAGAAAATCGCGTTCTTCCGCGTCGCCTCGTCCATTTGCCGCAGGCACAACACGCCCGCCGTCTGCGCCATGCCCTCGATCAACAGCACGCCAGGCATCACCGGATTGTCGGGAAAATGGCCGAGGAATTGCGGCTCATTGTACGTGATGTTCTTGATGCCGATGCCGTGATCCTCGCCTTTGATGTCGATGATTCGGTCGATCATGACAAAGGGATAGCGGTGCGGCAGAAGCCTCAGAATCTCGCGAATGTCGGCAGCCTCGATGGTTTCGCCGCTCATGCTTTACTCCCATCGTCGACGTCTCTGCCCAAAACCAATTTGCGCAACATCGCAACGCCTTTGAGCCACTCGCGCGCCGGCCGCGCGGGGAAGCCGGCCCAACGCGCCTTTGCCGGGATATTCGACATCACGCCGCTCTTGGCGCCGACCACCGCGAAGGCGCCGATTGTCAGATGGTCGCCTATCCCGACCTGCCCGGCCATGGTGACGAAATCCTCGACGATGACGCTGCCGGAAATCCCGGTCTGCGAGACGATCACGCAGTGGCGCCCGATGCGCGTGTTGTGTCCGATTTGCACGAGATTGTCGATCTTGGTGCCCTCGCCGATGACGGTGTCGCGCGACGCGCCGCGGTCGATCGTGGCATTGGCGCCGATTTCCACGTCGTCCTGAACGATGACGCGGCGGGTCTGCGGGATTTTTTGATAGCCTTTGGCGCTCGGCAGATAGCCGAAGCCGTCCTGGCCGATGCGGGCGCCTGGATGAATGATGACGCGGTCGCCGATCAGCGCGCACAGAATTGAAGCATTGGCGCCGATGGCGCAATCGCGCCCGATATGCACGTCCGGGCCCGATGACGGCGCCGGGGCCGATCAGCGTGCCCGCCCCGATCTCGGCGCGCGGGCCGATCACCGCCAAAGGATCGATGATTACGCCTGCTTCAAGCCGCGCCGTCGGATGCACCTGCGCGCTCGCGGCGCGGCCTTCGGTGCCGAACAGCGAGAGTGGCCGCAGCGCATCGGGGAAGAGCTTGCGCGTCACCGCGACGAAGGCCGGATAGGGATGCGCCGTTTCCAGAACGGCAATGCCGGGCGGCACCGACCCGACAAAGCGCGGCCCGACCAGGCAAGCGCCGGCGCGCGTTACCGCTGCGTCGCCGAGATATTTGGAATTATCGAGGAAGCTTAAGTCGGACGGCCCGGCGGTATCGAGCGGCGCGATATTGCTGATGCGGCGATCGGCCGGATCGCCATCGCGCAGCTTGGCGCGTGTCAGCACGGCGATCTCGCCGGTCGTCAACTCGCAATTCGGTCTGACAAAGTCGGGCATCCAGCCGTCCGTAGCGAGGGCTCAGACCATGGTCCGGAAAAGCGGATTCCGATTTTCCGCAATGATCATGATCTTAGAAAAAGCCGTCAGAATTTCGCGCCGCCGCCGAAGGCGAACCATTGCGTGCGGTCATAGGCGCCCTTGGTGATCGGATAGGCGAAATCGAACCGCAACGGGCCGAACGGCGAATCCCAGATCATGCTGGCGCCGACCGAGGAGCGAATGAGCGCGCTGTCGTTATAGGCCATGCCGCAGGAGCAGGTGAACGGTGCCGCCGGGCCGCATTCGACGGTGCCGTTGATTTCGCCGGTCGGCAGCATACTGCGTCTCACCCTGATAGCCCCACACCGATCCGGCATCGGCGAAGACGGCGCCGCGGAAGCCCGAATCCTTGGGCAGGAAGTAGAACGGATACTGGAATTCCAGGCTGGCGCCCCAGTATTTCGTGCCGCCGATATTATCATTGGTCGTGCCGAAGGTAATGTCGCGCGGGCCGATGCCCGCAGGCTGGAAGCCGCGGACAAGATTCGGGCCCCATCTTGAAGTCGTCGAGCATGCGCACGTAGCCGCCGCTGCCGCCGGCGCAAACGGAAGTGGACGGACATTTGTTGAAGCCCTCGATATCGCCGGCTTGCAGATGGAGGATACCGACGAGGTCGGAGACGACCTCGTAGTAGGTGCGGACGTCGACCACCGATTTCATGTAAGCGGTGTCGCCGCCGACGCCGGCAAAGTCCTGGCCGAAATTGAAATAGATGCCGCTGGTCGGGTTCTTGTTGTTGTCGAGCGAATTGTAAACGAGCCCATAGCCGGGCGCCGACGTGAGGGTGCTTCCCATTGGCGAGCTCGGCGCGAACCGGCAGCGATGCCTCGCCGTCGGCGAGACAGCTGGTCTGGAGGCCGTTACAGCGGTATTATAGCCGTGTAGCTGGTATGTCATACGTCGTGCCGGGATAAGCCGACCCGCAGCTGCGGCAGCGCATTGATGGCGTTTGGCGTCGGAAAAGTATTGACGAAATCCGGATTGATATTGTTGCAGTTCTGCAAAATAGACGGCAGCTGAATGTTCTGCACGAAGAGCCGAATAGCGCAACTGAATGGCGAGATCCTCGCGCAGCGGCAGGCCCCATTTGAGGACGCCGCCGTAGGATTCCGTGCCGTAGGAAATATAGGTGTTGGACAGCGTCTGCTTGGCGAACAAATCGATGCCGAGGCTGGAGCGGGTATCGAGGAAATACGGCTCGGCATAACTGAGGTCGACGCCTTTGGTATATTGGCCGTAAGTCACCGCCGCCCGCGCGAAACGTCCGGTGCCGAGCAGATTGCGTTCCTGCACCGAGACTTCGCCGAGCCAGCCGTCCGAGGTCGAATAGCCGCCCATGATCGAGAAATCGCCGGTCGAGTTTTCCTCGACGTCGACATTGATCACCACGCGGTCGGGCGCCGAACCAGGTTCGTTGGTGATTTTCACCGACTTGAAGAAGTTGAGGTTCTTGATGCGCCGTTCGGCGCGATCGATCAGCGCGCGGTTGTACGGATCGCCTTCACCGATATCGAATTCGCGCCGGATCACGTAATCGCGGGTGCGGAAATTGCCGCGGATATTGATGCGCTCGATATAGGCGCGCTGGCCTTCGTCGACGACCAAGATGACGCCGATCGTGCGGGCCTGCGGATTGCGGTCGCCGCGCGGGCGCACCGTGCCGAACGGATAGCCGCGGCGCGCCAGCTCGATGGTGATCTCCTCGACCGTCTTCTCGATCGCCTCGCCGTTGTAGATTTGCCCGCCATTCATCAAGAGATAGGGGCGCAGGCTTGCGCCGTCGACGGCGCGGACATTGGATTGAATGTCGACATTGCCGAAATGGTAGAGTGGCCCCTCTTCGATCGTGAAGGTGAGGATGAAGCCTTTCTGCGAGGGATCGTAGACGCCGGTCGCCGATACGACCTGAACGTCGGCAAAGCCGTGCTTGAGGTAGAAACGCCGGATCAGATCGCGGTCGGCCTCGATGCGATCGGGATCGTAGACGTCGGTCGTCTGCAGGAAGCTCAAGAAATTCGATTGCACGGTCTTGATCACCTCTTTGAGGCGCCAGTCCGAATAGGAATTGTTGCCGACAAAGATGATCTTCTTGATGCCGGTCTTCTCGCCTTCGTTGATCTCGAAGATCAGATCGACGCGATTGTTCGGCCGCTCGATGATCTTCGGCACGACCGTGACGTCGAAGCGCCCGTTGCGCTGATAGATTTCGATGATGTGCTGGACGTCGGCCTGCACCAGAGGCTTCGACAGCGTGCCGCGCTCCTTCGATTGGATTTCCTCGCCGAGCTGCTCATCCTTGAGCCGGTGATTGCCCTCATAGGCAACGCGGTTGATGATCTGTCCTTCGACCACCGTGACGATGAGCTTGCCGCCCTGCTGAGCGATATGGACGTCCTGGAACAAGCCGGTGGCGTAGAGCGCTTTGAGCGCGGCGTCGATGCTATTGGCATCGAGCGTGCCGTTGGGGCCGGGCTTGAAATACGAGCGGACGGTGTCGGCTTCGACGCGGCGGTTGCCTTCAACAACAATAGCGCTCGGGGATACGCCCACGCCGGCGGGTGCCGCAAAGGCGGCGCCTGACAATGAGGCAAGTGGCGAAAAGCCAAACATCCCCATTCCGAGGAGCAAGCCGGCCACGACAAGCCCTCGTTTTACCCGCACACACATGTCCATGCGCAACGCGCCCTTCACCCTCGTGGCCGCCCCCAGTGGCGGGTTACCTTAAAATCTCCCTCGATGCGCTTGCTCAGTTTCCAATTTCTCTTGAGATTTCTTCCACTTCTACCATCCCCGTAACGTTACCGCCACCCCACTTGGCAGGCCAAATATGTCCCCGCTTGGCCGTCGCATGGGCTCCACATGCGCCGACCCCTAGGAGGTCGTCAGATGAACGATGTCATTGAAAGTTGCAAATATCATCAACATGACGACAATCGCGAGACCAATCCTAAACCCTACTTCCTGCGCCCGTTCCGACAGCGGGCGACCGCGCAGGGCCTCGATCGAATAGAACAAAAGGTGACCGCCATCGAGCAGCGGGATGGGGAACAGATTGAGAAGACCGATCGACACCGACAGCACGCCGGCGAGATGAATGAGCGCGACAAAGCCGATGGTCGCTACCTGACCGGAAATCTGAGCGATCCGGATCGGGCCGCCGAGCTGGTCGGCCGCTTCCCGGCCGACAATGACCCCGCCGATGTAGCTCAGCGTCCGGTCGATCACGAACCAGGTCTCCTGCACCCCCATCCACACCGCCTGTGGCGGGGACACCGGCTGGAACTTCATATCGCTCGCATCCATCGAGCGGCTGATGCCGAGAATTCCGATGCGGTGGACGTTGCCGAAATTGTCCTTGACCTCTTTGAGCGCGGGCGTTGCCTTGAGCACGAGCGGCGTGCCTTTGCGATCGACCTTGATGTCGAGCTCTTCGCCGGCGCTCTCGCTAACGACGCGCTGCATGTCGGCGAAGTCCTCGACGGACTTGCCGTTGATGGCTAACACGACGTCGCCTGTCTGAAATCCGGCGGTCGCGGCGGCGCTGTCCGGTTGCACCGAGTCGACGCGCGCGCTCATCGATTGCTTGCCGTAGATCCCGAAGATCGCGGCGAAAATGACAATGGCCAAGATGAAATTTGCCAGCGGCCCGGCCGCCACAATAGCCGCGCGCTTGCGAACCGGCTGAAAGTGGAAGCTTTCGGCGCGTTCGCCACCGTCCATGGAGTCGAGCCGCGCCGTTTCCGGAACGCTTGCGGCATTCTCGTCGCCGAAGAATTTCACATAGCCGCCGAGCGGAATGGCCGAGATCTTCCAGCGGGTCCCGTGCCGATCGTTAAAGCCGCCGAGTTCGGGACCAAAGCCGATGGAGAACACGAGGACGCGCACGCCGCACAGGCGTGCGACAATGAAGTGCCCGAACTCGTGGAAGAACACCACGATGCTGAGCACGAAGAGGAAGGGAAGAAGGGTGCCAACAACGCCGCCCCCCAGCGCATGTAGATGCGACAGCAAATACGACCCCATACAGTGTACCGACGCCCCCGCTCTTCCCCGTTCCCCAACCTTTATAGCTAGGATGCCATTGCGGCAATTTCGGGCAAGAGGTCGGCAGCTAACCTTCTCGCGTTATGGTCAACGGCGAGCGCTTCCTCGACGGTCTGCGGCTCCTTGGTCTCGCCGCGCCGCTCCATCGCATCAAGGGTTCCCTCGACAAGCGCGGGAATGCCGCTAAACCCAAGCCGCTTCTCGACAAATTCGTGCACCGCGATCTCGTTCGCGGCGTTCAGAACCGTCGGCGCTGAGCCACCGGTGGCAAGCGCCCGACGGGCGATGGCGAGCGCCGGGAATCGCACCATGTCCGGTTCCTCGAACGACAGTGTCGAAACCTGGGCCAGATTGAGCCGCGCCGCGGGCGTCTCCATGCGCACCGGCCAGGCGAGGCAATGCGAGATAGGGATTCGCATATCCGGCGAGCCGAGCTGCGCGATCACGGAGCCGTCGCGGAATTCGACCAGGCCATGGACGATGGACTGCGGATGGACCACGACGTCGAGCTCTTCGGGCGCGAGCCCAAAGAGGTGATGCGCCTCGATCAGCTCGAGGCCCTTGTTCATCAGGGTTGCCGAATCGATGGTCACTTTCGGACCCATGGACCAGGTCGGGTGTTTGAGCGCCTGCTCCACCGTGACCTTGCGGATCGCCTCCGCCGTGAAGGTGCGGAACGGTCCGCCCGAGGCTGTGAGCACGATGCGGCGGACGTCCTCGCGCCGGCCGGAGCCGAGCGCCTGGAAGATCGCATTGTGTTCGGAATCGACGGGCAGGACATTGGCGCCGGCCGCGGCTGCCCGCCGCATGAACAATGCGCCGGCGCAGACCAGACACTCTTTGTTGGCGAGGGCTACGGCGGCGCCGCGTTCGGCGGCGGCAAGGGTCGGTGCGAGGCTTGCGGCGCCGGTGATCGCGGCCATGACCCATTGCGCGGGGCGTTTTGCCGCCTCGACCAAGGCCTCCGGCCCGGCCGCCGCTTCGATGCCCGAACCCGACAATTCGGCCTTGAGTTCGGCATAAGCCGCCGTGTCGCCCACGGCCGCAAAGCGGGCGCCGAGTTCGCGCGCCAAGCGAGCCAAGGCGGCGGCGTCGCGATTTGCGGTCACGGCTTCGACGGAATAGCTCGCCGGGTCGCGGCGCAACAGATCGGCGGTGCTCGAACCGATCGAGCCCGTCGCGCCAAGGATCGTCACTGTCTTTGGCGCGGCGTCCTGCGCGCGCGCAAGCTCGACTTTCGCCAATGGACGTTTCTGTTTCGTCGAACTCATCAAACTAAATCCTACCACGCCAAGAAGCCGCGGGCGGGAGCCGCCACGCCTTGGCGCAAAATGCCGATCAGAACGGCCGCAAAAGCTGCGACCAGAAAACCGTCGAGGCGATCCATTACACCGCCATGGCCCGGAATGAGGTGACTGGTATCTTTGACGCCAAATCGCCGCTTGATGGCAGACTCGAACAGGTCGCCGCCTTGCGCGACTATCGAAAGCACCAAGGCCAAAACTCCCGCTATTGCTGCCCGGGTTCCCCCGCTCGCATAGGCGACCGCAATGCCCGCGGCAACCCCCCCAACGAGACCGCCGACGGCGCCCGACCAGGTCTTGTTCGGCGACACCGGCGGCCAGAGCAACGGGCCGCCGACCGCGCGGCCGACCAGATAGGCGAAAATATCGGTCGCCCAAACGGTTGCGAACAAGAAGAGGAGCGCCTGAAGGCCGAATTGCGGGTCATTGCGCAGGAGTGTCGGGCACAGCAAAACGACGCCGGCATAGATGACGCCGCCCGCCGCCCACAGCGGCGGCAGCACGCATTGCGGCCAGAACGCTACCAGACCGCCTACGACAAGAGCGCCGATCGCGATCGTGGCGATGGCTGCGGTTGGCGCGGTCGCGCCGACCAGCCCCGCCGCAACGAAGAGCGCCGCAAGCCCCGGCGCAATGATGCGCGGCTCGGGCCTCTTCGCCACCAGCATCGTCCATTCCCAAAGCACGGCGCCGGCTGCGAGCGCACAAACGATCACGAAGGCCCAGCCGCCGAAATAGGTCGCCGCCAGCGCAATCGGCGCCAGCACCAAAGCCGAAGCGACGCGGCGCTTGAAATTGCGCGCGGCATTTTCCGGCGCACCAGCGCTGCGACCCTGGCCACGATCCTGATTGTTCGGCGTATTCACGAGGCGGTCTGAGCGATCAGTCCGCCGAAGCGCCGCTCGCGCCGGCGAAATTCGGCGATGGCGGTTTCCAGCGCCGCGCGGTCGAAATCGGGCCAATTGACCGGGACGAAAACCAGTTCGCTATAGGCCGATTGCCAGAGCAGGAAATTCGACAACCGCTGTTCGCCGCTGGTGCGGATGATGACGTCGGGATCGGGCACTTCCGGCGCATCGAGATGCTGCGTCAGAAGCTCGGGCGTGATGTCGCTCGCCTTGAGCCGCCCGTGCGCCACTTCAACGGCAAGCCGGCGCGCGGCGCGCGCGATCTCCTGCCGGGCGCCGTAATTGAAGGCGACGACCAGAAGGAGGCCGTCATTGTTCCGCGTCAGGTCTTCGGCCTCTTCGAGAAGGCCGCGGATATCTTTGGAGAGATCTTCACGCTCGCCGATGACGCGGACGCGCACATTGCTCTTGTGCAGATCGGCGAGATCGTTGCGGATGAAGCGGCGCAACAGCGACAACAGATCGCCGATTTCCGATTGCGGCCGCGACCAGTTTTCCGAGCTGAAAGCGAATATCGTCAAGACGGAAATGCCGAGCTCGCTCGCCGCGCGCACGGTCTTGCGCAAGGCCTCGACGCCGCGGCGGTGGCCTTCCACGCGCGGCAGGCCGCGCGCCGCGGCCCAGCGTCCATTGCCGTCCATGATGATGGCGACGTGCCGCGGCATATCGAAACCGCCATCTGTCGCGGTTCGCGGCGCCGTCGCCTTGCTTATTGAAGCTGCGTCACTCAAACCGTCATGATCTCCTTTTCCTTGCCGGCGAGCATCTTTTCGACGTCGGCGATGGTCGCGTCGGTCACTTTCTGCACCTCGCCGGCCTGGTGTTTGTGCTCGTCTTCGCTGATCTGGTGATCCTTCTCCATCTTCTTGAGCAGATCGAGGCCGTCGCGGCGGACGTGGCGGACCGCCACGCGCGCGCCTTCGGCATATTTGTGGGCGACCTTGACCAGCTCGCGCCGGCGCTCCTCGTTGAGCTCCGGAATCCGCAAGCGCAGATTTTGCCCTTCGGTCGAGGGGCTCAATCCCAGATTGGCGGCCGAAATCGCCTTCTCGACCGCGTGCACCATCGAATGGTCCCAGACCTGCACGTTGAGGAGCCGCGGCTCCGGCACGCTGATCGTTGAGAGCTGATTGAGCGGCATATGCGTGCCGTAAGCGTCGACCTGGATATTGTCGAGCAATGCGGTCGAAGCCCGCCCGGTGCGCAAGCCCGAAAGCTCGTGCTTGAGCGCGCCAAGCGCGCCCTGCATGCGGCGCTTGAGATCGTTCATGTCGAATGTGGCGGTTGCCATTTTGCGCTCTCCCGGCACCTTTCCCAGAATCCTGAGACCCAACGGAACTCTACTTGGAAAACTGATCGATCGCATGAGCCGGGCGCGCGAGCGCTAACCGACCGTGGTGAAGTGCCCTTTTCCGCACAGAACGTTCTCGATCGCGCGCTCCTCCCGGATCGAAAACACGATGATAGGCATCCGGTTTTCCTGGGCAAGCGCGAAAGCCGTGGCGTCCATGATCTTCAGCCGCCGGTCCAGCGCCTCCTGATGGGCGAGGCGCTCGTACCGGGTGGCGTTCGGATCCTTCTTTGGATCGGCCGTATAGATGCCGTCGACATCGGTCGCCTTGAGCACGGCATTGCACTCCATCTCGGCGGCGCGCAGGACGGCCGTGGTATCGGTGGTAAAGAACGGATTGCCGGTACCGCCGGCGAACACGATGATGCGGTCGTTCTCGAGATGCCGCAGCGCGCTCTGGCGCTCATAGGTCTCGCAGACCTGCGGCATGATCAAAGCCGACATGGCGCGCGCCTCGACGCCGGCGCGCTCGATCGCCGCGACCAGGACCAGCGCATTCATGACGGTCGCCAGCATGCCCATGGCGTCGGCGGTGGGACGCGACAGGCCGTCCTCCGAGATCTGCGCGCCGCGCAGCACGTTGCCGCCGCCGACCACGACGCCGAGCGCGATACCGAGCCGGTGCGCGGCGACGAGATCGGCCGCGAAGCGATCGATCGTCGGCTGATGAATCCCGAACTTTTCCGGGCCGCTGAGCGCCTCGCCGGACAGCTTGACGATCACCCGCCGGTAGTTCGGTTTGTCCATTGGAAGGCTCTAATGCGCGCCGGCAAGGAGCGGCGACTTCGCCGCCGAAATCGCCTTCCGGCCGGTCGATGCCTTCACCGAGCGCGAAGCGCACGAAGCCGGCGACCTTGATCGGGCCACCGACCTTGCCTTCGGCCTCTTTGACGGCCTGCGCCACGCTCTTTTTGTCGTCGTGGATGAAGGGCTGATCGAGCAGGCAGACCTCTTTGTAGAAAGTCTTCAAGCCGGACTCGACGATCTTTTCGATCATGGCCGCGGGCTTGCCCTGCGCCTTGAACTTGTCGGCGAGCACGTTCTTCTCGCGCTCGACGGCGACAGGATCGAGGCCTGACGGATCGACCGCCTGTGGATTGGCCGAGGCGACGTGCATCGCCACAAGCCGGCCGAAGGCCTTGAGCTCGTCGGCCTTGCCGGTGGATTCCAGCGCGACAATCACGCCGATGCGGCCAAGCCCGTCGATCACCGAACTGTGCACGTAGCTTGCAACCACGCCCTTGCCGACCGAAAGCTCGGCGGCGCGGCGCAGCGTCATGTTCTCGCCGACTTTGGCGATGGTATCGGCAATTGCATCGGCAATGGTGATGCTGCCGGCGCGGGCTGCGAGAATCTTGTTCGACGTCCGAACCGGCGCCGAGCGCCGCATCCGCGATCATCTTGACCAGACCCTGGAACAGATCGTTGCGCGCAACGAAATCGGTCTCGGAATTGACCTCGACCACGATGCCCTTGGTCGGCGTGACGGCGACGCCGATCAGACCTTCGGCGGCGACGCGGCCGGCCTTCTTGGCGGCCTTGGACAGGCCCTTCTTGCGCAGCCAGTCGACCGCGGCATCGATATTGCCGCCGCTTTCGTTGAGCGCCGCCTTGCAATCCATCATGCCCGCGCCGGTCTGGTCGCGGAGCTCCTTGACCATGGATGCGCTGATATTCTCTGCCATTGAAGTAGTCCCTGATATCGGTCGTTAGGCCCGTCCCGGCCGCGTTGAGCCCTTAACGACCCCACGCAGCGAAACGCAGCGCGATTTCGTCCACGAAACAGCCGCCGCGGAAGAAAGCTTGCGGCAGGCCCTACACTTCCTCGGCCGTCAGTTCCTTGGCCTTGGCGATCCAGCCTTCGACACGGCCCGGAAGTCCGACCTCTTCGCCGACATTATGCGCCGCCGTCGGCGACAGATCGGCGATCTGCTGGTAGTGGAAAATGCCGAGGTCGTTGAGCTTCTTCTCGATGGTCGGCGACACGCCGGTGAGCTTCTTGAGATCGTCGGCAACGCCGCGCGGTCCCGACAGCGGCTCGAAGCCGAGCGTGGCGGTCTCGGGCGGCAGTTCCTCGACGATCGGCTCGGCCTGGGCGCCGACATCGACGCCGTGCGAGCCTTGGGCGCGCGAAATGCCGTCGAGCGCCGCGCGCGCGACGAGATCGCAATAGAGCGTGATGGCGCGGCTCGCGTCATCATTGCCCGGCACGACGTAAGTGATGCCGTTCGGATCGCAATTGGTGTCGACGACGGCCGCGACCGGCACGTTGAGGCGGCGCGCCTCTTTGATCGCGATGTCTTCCTTGTTGGTGTCGATCACGAAGACCAGGTCGGGCAGCCCGCCCATGTCCTTGATGCCGCCGAGCGCGCGGTCGAGCTTGTCGCGCTCGCGCTGCAGCGTCAGGCGCTCTTTCTTGGTGTAGCCGCCGGCCTCGTTCGACGACAGCATCTCCTCGAGCGCGCGCAGCCGCTTGATCGAGTTCGACACCGTCTTCCAATTGGTCAGCGTGCCGCCGAGCCAGCGCGAATTGACGTAATATTGCGCCGACCGCTTGGCGGCTTCGGCGATCGCCTCTTGCGCCTGGCGCTTGGTGCCGACGAACAGGATGCGTCCGCCCTGCGCCACGGTATCGCTGACCGCCTGCAAGGCACGGTGCAGCATCGGCACCGATTGCGTCAGGTCGACGATGTGGATGTTGTTCCGAGTGCCGAAGATGTACTCGGCCATCTTCGGATTCCAACGATGGGCTTGGTGGCCGAAGTGAACGCCAGCTTCCAAAAGCTGGCGCATGCTGAAGTCTGGCAGCGACATGTCGTTCTCCGGTTGATCCGCCGCGGACCGAGAGCCCGGCCTGGATGGCCGGACACCGGACGGCTTTAAGGCCAAGGTCCGCGTGTGAGATTGCCGGGCTTATATAGGGACGGTGGGCGAGAAGCAACAACCTATGGCGGTTGATTGCGGAAATCGCTCAATAGCCGGCTCTCAATAACCTCGCCGGCGCCGCTTCTTGGCGGCCTTCCGGGCGGCAAAACGGGCTTCCTGGGCAGCTTCCTGCTCGGCCGAGAGAACGGTTTCGGCATCTCCAAGATCCGGCGCCGTGGCGCGATGGTCGGCGCCCTGTGACGGCGCCCGCCCGCCGGCCTTCGCCCGTTCGAGGACAAAGCGCGCGTAGTCGTCCATATCGCCCGGAAACGGCTTGATCTCGCCGTCGGCCGTAAGCCACAGCCGGTCGGCGACCAGCTCGATCAGCGAGCGATCGTGGGTGATGAGGATGACGGCGCCTTCGTAGTCGTTGAGCGCGTCAAGGAGCGCGCGGCGGCTGTCGATATCGAGATGGTTGGTCGGCTCGTCGAGAATGAGCAGATGCGGCGCCGCCATGGCGACGAGATTGAGCAGAAGCCGGGCGCGCTCGCCGCCGGACAGATTGGCGACCGTCGTGTCCTGCTTGTCGAAGGACAGGCCGAATTGCGCGAGCCGCGAGCGCCGCGATGAACTCGCTGTCGTCCGGCCGCTCGCGCCGCATGATGTCGAGCGGCGTATCGTCCGGATCGAGCGCTTCGATCTGGTGCTGGTGAAACCAGCCGACCTTGATGCGGCTCTCCCGCTTCATCTCGCCCGATTGCAGCGGCAGTGCGCCGGCGATCATCTTGGCGAAGGTCGATTTGCCGGCGCCGTTGACGCCGAGCAGTCCGATGCGGTCGTCGACGTCGAGCCGCAGGTTGAGTTTGCGCAAAATCGCCTTGCCGTCATAGCCGACGGAGGCGCCTTCGAGCTGCAGGAGCGGCGGCGCCAAAGGCCGCGCCGGCGACGGCAAAGTGAACGGCGCGACGCGCTCCTCGACCACTTCGGCGATCGGCTCGAGCTTGGCGAGCCGCTTGATGCGCGATTGGGCCTGCGCGGCCTTGCTCGCTTTGGCGCGGAAGCGATCGATGAATTTCTGCAAATGCGCGCGCTCGGCTTCCTGCTTGGCCTTGGTGGCGACTTGCAGGCGCGTCTTCTCGGCGCGGCGCGTTTCGAAATCGTTGTAGCCGCCGGTATAGAGTTCGAGCTTGCCTTGGCTCAGATGCAGAATGGCGTCGACCGAATTGTTGAGCAATTCGCGGTCGTGGCTGATGATCAGGGCGGTATTCGGATATTTCTTCAATCGCGCTTCGAGCCACAGCGCGCCTTCGAGATCGAGATAGTTGGTCGGCTCGTCGAGGAGCAGAAGCTCGGGCTCGGCGAACAAAGCGGCTGCAAGCGCCACCCGCATGCGCCAGCCGCCGGAAAACTCCGCCATCGGCCGCGTCAGATCTTCGGTGGAGAAGCCGAGGCCGCTTAAGATTTCCGCGGCGCGGGCGGGCGCGCGATCAGCGTCGATGGCGTTCAATCGCTGATAGATCTCGGCGAGCTCTTCGGGCTCCGCTGTCTCCAATTGTGCGTTGAGCGCTTCGCGCTGCGTATCCGCCTCTAGCACCGTATCGATCAGCGTCACCGGCGTTGCCGGATGCTCCTGATCGACCGAGCCGATCCGCGCGCTTTTGGGCAGAACGATCTCGCCACCCTGCGCCGCGAGCTCGCCCAGAATGAGCTTGAACAGAGTGGTCTTGCCGACGCCGTTGCGCCCGATCAGCCCGACTTTGGTGCCGACCGGAATCGTCACGCTCGCCTCATCGAAGAAGCGGCGGCCCCAGGCATTGAAAACGAGATTGTCGATCCGAAGCATTTTCCGGGTCCGAACAGCGACGAATTGGGTGGGAGATGACGCGGCCGTCTTTATCGCGCAGCGCGCTTGATGGCGACTAGATAGTCGCGTTGCCGCCGGAAAGGAAGGCGCCTCTTACAGCGCCTCGACCGTCACCACGCCGGTCACCGCCTTGATGGCGCCGGCGATCTGCGGCGAGACCTTAAAGCGCCCAGGCAGCTTCACCTCGACCTCACTGCCGTTCTGCAGCATCAGCACCATCGAGACTTCGCCGTCGCCATTTTGCCCATTCTGCTCTGAGCCATTGCCGCCGTTGCGGCCATGGCGCGTCGGCTCGAGCCTTTTGACGACACCGGCGAGCGGTTCTTCGTTGCGCAGAAACACGCGGAGCCCCCGCTGCATGCGGGCTGCGGCCTCGTCGAGCGGCTCGACCGATTGAATGCGCGCGCGCACCTCATCGCCCTGCACTTCGGCGGTGAGGAACAACAGCACGGCTTTGCCCGGCTCCAAGAGATCGCGGTATTGCGCCAAGCCTTCGGCGAACAGCACCGCCTCGTAATGGCCGGTCGGATCGGACAGCCCGATAATGCCCATCTTGCTGCCGGTCTTGGTGCGCCGCTCGGTGCGCGAGACGACAGTGCCGGCGACGCGGCCGGCCCCTGCCCCGCCTTTCACCGCGCGCGAGAATTCCGACCAGGACTGCACGCGCAGCCGCTTGAGCGCCGCGGCATAATCGTCGAGCGGATGGCCGGTGAGGAAAAAGCCGACCGCCTCATATTCGCGCTGCAGACGCTCCGCCGGCAGCCACGGTTCGAGCGCCGGCACCATGATCGGGGCGGCAGCGGCCGCGCCGCCGAACAGCTCGGATTGGCCGCGCGCCGCGTCGTCATGGGTGCGCTGGGCGGTCGCAAGAAGCGTATCGCACGCAGCGTAAGCGCGGGCGCGATTCGGCTCGATCGTATCGAAGGCGCCGGCGGCGGCGAGACTTTCCAGCACGCGCTTATTGAGGCTCTGCGGATTGATGCGGTGGCCGAAATCGGCCAAATCGGCGAACGGCTTGTCGCCGCGCGCGGCGACTACGCTGTCGACCGCCTGGCGGCCGACGCCGCGCAAAGCGGCGAGCGCGTAGAAGATGGTATTTCCCTCGACCTCGAATTCCACCGCCGAGCGGTTGATCGAGGGCGGCTCGACCTTGATGCCGAGCCGTTCGGCCTCGGCGCGGAATTCGGCGAGCTTGTCGGTATTGCCCATGTCGAGCGTCATCGACGCCGCGAGGAACTCGACCGGATAATTCGCCTTCATATAGGCGGTCTGATAGGTGAGCAGCGCATAAGGCGCCGAGTGCGATTTGTTGAATCCGTATTCCGCAAACTTGGCGCAGGTATCGAAAATGGCTTCGGCATCGGAACGGCCGATGCCGCGCTCGACCGCGCCGGAGATGAAACTGTCGCGCTGCGACGCCATCTCCTTGCGGTCCTTCTTGCCCATCGCGCGACGCAGGATATCGGCTTTGCCGAGGCTGTAGCCGGCAAGGTCGCGCGCGATCTGCTGGACCTGCTCCTGATAGGTGATGATCCCGTACGTCGCCTGCAGGATCGGCTCCAGCTTTGGATGCAGGTAGTCGGTGCGCTCGTGACCGAGTTTTCGCGCGCAATAGGTCGGGATATTCGCCATCGGTCCCGGGCGATAAAGCGCCACGAGCACGATCAGATCTTCAAACCGGTCGGGGCGCATGTCGATCAGCGCGCGGCGCATGCCCTGCGCTTTCCACCTGGAACACCCCGACCGTTTCGCCGCGCGCCAGCATCTCGTAGGTCTTGCGTGTCGTCGAGCGGCACACTCGAAAGATCGATGTCGATGCCGCGCCGCCGCACCAGCTTCACGGCATGGTCGAGCACCGTGAGCGTCTTGAGACCGAGAAAATCGAACTTCACCAGTCCCGCCGGCTCGACCCATTTCATGTTGAACTGCGTCACCGGCATCAGGGATTTCGGATCGCGATAAAGCGGCACCAGTTCCGTCAATGCGCGCTCGCCGATGACAATGCCGGCGGCATGCGTCGACGCATGACGGTGCAGCCCTTCCAGCTTCTGCGCGATATCGAAAGCGCGCCGGGTGACGGGATCGCGGTCGCGCTCGGCCTGCAATCGCGGCTCATCCTCGATCGCGCGTTTGAGCGTGACCGGATTCGCCGGGTTCTGCGGCACCAGCTTGCACAGCTTGTCGACCTGCCCATAGGGCATTTGCAACACGCGGCCGACGTCGCGCAGCACGCCGCGCGCCTGCAAGGTGCCGAAGGTGATGATTTGCGCGACCCGATCGTGGCCGTAACGGCCCTGCACATAGCGGATGACTTCGTCGCGCCGGTCCTGACAGAAATCGACGTCGAAGTCGGGCATCGAGATGCGTTCGGGATTGAGGAAGCGCTCGAACAGGAGCCCGAAGCGGATCGGATCGAGATCGGTGATGGTCAGCGCATAAGCGACGAAGGAGCCGGCGCCGGAGCCGCGGCCGGGGCCGACCGGAATGCTTTGCGCCTTCGCCCACTGGATGAAATCGGCGACGATGAGAAAGTAACCGGCATATTTCATCCGGGCGATGACGCCGAGCTCGAAGTCGAGCCGCTCGCTATATTCCTCGTCGGTGTGGCCGTGGGCGACGCCGTAACGCGCCAACCGCGCCTTGAGGCCCGCGAGCGCCGCCTCGCGTAGCGCCTGCGGCTCATCGGTTTCGCCTGTGAGTGAAACGCGGCAGGATCGGCGCCGGCGTGCGCGGCCGAAACGCGCAGCGCTCGGCGATCTCGACCGTCGAGGCGATCGCCTCCGGAATGTCGGCGAACAACGCCGCCATCTCGGCGCGGCTCTTGAAGCGGTGCTCGGGCGTCTTCTGCTGACGTTCGCTGTCGGCGACGAGCTTGCCTTCGGCGATGCAAAGGAGCGCATCGTGCGCCTCGTAATCGTCGCGCGTGGCGAAGAACGGCTCGTTGGTCGCGACGAGCGGAATGCCGCGCGCATAAGCGAGATCGATCAGGGCGGCTTCGGCGGTGCGCTCGGCCGGCATGCCGTGGCGCTGCAATTCGACATAGAGCCGGTCCCCGAACAGGCTTTGCAGCGCTTCGCAGCGCGTCAGCGCCAGCGGGTTCTGTCCGCCGACAATGGCGACGTCGAGCGGTCCCTTCGGACCGCCGCTGAGCGCGATCAAGCCTTTGGTTTCATCGGCAAGCGCCGCGAGCATAAGGTGCGGCCGGTCCTGCGGCGAGGTATCGAGATAGGCGCGCGAGCACAGCCGCATCAGGCTGCGATAGCCCTCCTCGGCCGCGGCGAGCAGCACGATGCGCGGCCAGGCCTGCTCGAGCGCCGGGTTGCGGCTTTCCTGATCGCCGAAATCGATGCCGAGCGCGCAGCCGACGATCGGCTGAATGCCATAGCCGGCAAGTTTCTCCGAGAATTCCAGCGCACCGAACATGTTGTCGGTGTCGGTCAGCGCCAGCGCCGGCTGGCGATCCTTCTTGGCGAGCTCCGCAAGCCGCGCAATCGTCAGCGCGCCTTCGAGCAGCGAATAGGACGAATGCACGTGCAGATGGACGAAGCCGGGCTTGGCCGCCATTGTGTTCGGACCCTGGGTCTAAAGGCACGCGGGTTCATCGCCACGCGCCTTGCGCGACCTGCATACAGCCAATCGCAATTCGAGCGGGCGCGCCAACCCACTTGTCCCCAGTATGCCCGCTTCGCCGGCGCGGCAAAATCTCAGATAACCCCGAGCCCAGCTAGAGAACGCCAAGAACCTGCGCCCAGACGGCGACCGTGGCCAGAAACAGGCCAATCGACGCCAAAGCCAGTGCTTCCTCGACAACCGAGCGAACCATGGTGTGTCCCCTTCTCCCTGACGCTCCCATATGGGAACGAAAAGAGAACATAGTTCACTTATTGTTCTGGAGTTAAGGCAGGGTCGGGTCAGTTTCAATTGTGGCGAAGAATCCCGCTATGATTGAGGAGTGGACCCGTTCGCCATTCTCGATCATCTGCGCTCGGCTTATCCGACGATGAGTGCTTTCGCCTTACTCATCAGCGGCGGGACGCTGGGTATTTTCGTGTCCTGGATCATACTCAATCAGCGTCTCACCCATCACAAGGAGCTAATTGAGCACTACAAAGACGTGATCGACGAAAAACTAGGGCTCGCAGCAGCCACTAATTTGATACCTGTATCCTTGTGGGGCAATTTTCCAAGGACCGTGGATGGACTAAATCAAAACGGGATGATCGCCTAATTACCCTGACGCGGATCATAAAAAAATACGTTCTTATCCGGCTACACGCATCCATTAAGACTGCAGATTTCGAGAAGTATATTGCTGCTATCCCAGTCCCTCAGCGGAAAATGGTGAGCGACAATCCGTTTCGTCGTTGAAGATCGCCGTGCGATATTCGAGCGAATTCGATTTTTCGGTCATTGCTCGTCCTCAAACGGCAAGAGCAATTGTCGTTTATCACGCCAATGCCAATGGCGCTTGCGATATCGGATATATCGTTCGGCCTTAGCGCGCATTGATGTTGGTTGTTTCGTAGGTCAGACGACGGCCAGCCGCGCCCGGGGGTTGGTCATTTCGCATAACCTTGCGATCTGAGCCAATCTACGCGCCGGGGACCCTGCATCCAATCGTCAATGTCGGCTTTGCTGACCAAGCCCGTGACGTACCGAATCTCCGCGCCGGGACAGTGGGCCTCGATTTGCCAATCCCCATCCTCGATGCGCTTCGGCTTGAAAATGACTTTGACTCGCGGCGATTTGCCCATATGGCGGAATATGCCCTGTCCGGAGTTGGCCACGATACTAGCGAGCGGCGATCACTTCATTGTCCGAGATGCCAAAACGGGAGAGGACATCACCCGCGACGTGCTGGATCGGTTGCATTGACGGCGACGCGCTGACGTCGCGGCTTGGCGGAAGTCCCTAGAGCATTTGCGGCTTAGTCACCTGAGCGCCTTGCGATGCGGCCTTGGATTGCCGTCGAAGGCGCTCTCCAGATAACAGCCCGGATGATGTTCAAGATGCTCGAAATGGGCGACCGCTCCGTCGTCGGCGGCTTTATGCGCGCGGACCCGGCCGTGGCATATCGGGCAACGCTTGACGCGGTCCGGATGTAGCTTGAGCGCGTCCTCGAGCGTAATCGGCTCCCAGCCCTGGAGGATCTTCAGTTCGCAACCGGTTTCACCTGTATTGTCCATTGTGTTGTCCATGCGACCGACTATGCCCGCTTCGGTGCGGCAGGCAAAGCTCTGAGGCTGCCTTATTCCATTCATCGACCTGACTGAAAAATTCTATTCATCGACCTGATTGGAATTGGCGATGATCCAATCGAGCGCCTCCTTCTCGGAAGCGAAGCCATCGATGCGGCGCTCGTGGCCTTCGTGGTAGCGCACGATCACGTGCCAGCCCGATCCCTCTTTGTCGGCAAAGGGCAGCATCACCGGCGCTTCTTTTTTCTCTGAATTTGTCATGGCTTTTAATTATGACCCTTAATATGCGTCCTTGTCGGAAATAGATATCCGATCTGACGACCCCGGCATGTCAGTTTTTTGTAGAGCACCCGCGCGAAGGCGGGCAGCCGATAGCCTGCGAATTCTGCGTTCCACGCAACGGACGGATAACCACGCACGGACGCGATCCGAAACTTAAGAAACCCATCCCGGTTCCCGCGGTTACCGCATTGCAATACGGGGGACCGCCATGCCGCAAACCGCGCTCGCGCGTCCGCGATACGTCGACTATCGCGGCTACGGCATCGGCAACCACCGCTTCATGACCGGACGCGCGACTGAATTCTTCGGCCGGCTGGTGCGGGTGAGCAGGTTTCGCGGTGATCGACATGCCGTCGCTTATATCGTCGCGATCGCCAACCCGGACGATGCGATGGACGTCATTCGAACTAAAACCGCCGAACCCGGTTATATAATTGAGGACTATATCATTGAGGACCTGATCATTGAGGATCTGGGCCGGGTCAGCGATGCGTTGCTCAGGTCGCTGAACTTGTCTTCAGGAGAATTTGTTCGCGCCGACGCGTCGTGTCGCGGGTAATGATTTGCCTCGTCGTGTAATGTTGCTGACACAGTATGATTCGATGGCAGCGCGAGATTTTCACGCACGAGATTTTCACGCAAATAAATCGTGCAATGAGCGGAAAGATCAACCCATTTTTATTGCCGACCTGCACCGTTTGCGGCGGTCATGTGAGCTTGTCGCATGTCGAGCCGGCGACCGATCAGGAGCCCGAGCGGCGCATCTACCGCTGCTCGGAATGCAATGCCGAACAGGCGATGATCTCGCCCAAAAAGTAATGCCATACCGCGACAGCGCGGCGCGGCTGCGGCCTCCAGGAGGGATCGATGAAGCGCCGCCCGCAAAATTCCTGCCGGACCGCAGCAGAGCCCCTACTCCGACACCGATCCAGTCGGCGTGTTATCGCGTATAAGCCCCTGTAGCCGGCCGATTCCAAAGGCCGGCGCTACGAACGACGCCCCCCGCGTTGTCGCCGTCCCGTAGCAATCTCGTTCTACTCGGCAATCACGACAAAATGAGAAGGAAGGGTGCTATGCGAAAACTGACCATGACTTTGACCGCAGCCGCGCTGATGCTGGGCACGATGGTGATCGCCGCCAATGCGCAAACTCAGTCGTCCGGCGCCGCGAGCTTCCATGCCCAAATCAAAAACGCGACCCCGCTGAAAGAGGCGGCCTGCCGCGGCTTCGGCCGCTGGTGCGGGCCAGGCTTTACCCGGGTCTGCGGCCCGTATCGCTGCTGGTGCGCCCCCTGCTAAGCGGGGGACGCTGAACAACACTGCGCTGAACAAGACTGCGAAGAGGTCGCCGCATCCGGCGGCCTTTTTTTGGGCTAAGAAGAGCCTTCGCCTCTTCGCCATGCAATAAACCGCCACGGCTCGGGTTCATAACCGTGATGGCCACGAAGCTTTTGTGTGCACTCTTAGGATTCATTGCACTGGCGCCGATCGCAACGCCCGCGGCGGCGCAATCGAATTATCCGTGGTGTTCGAATTTCTCCGACGGCGCCGGCGTCAATTGCGGCTTTTCCAGTTACGAACAGTGCATGGCGACCGCGCGCGGCTCGGGCGGCACCTGCGAGAAAAACGATTGGTACAAAGGGCCCGCGGCCGCGGAGCCGGTGCCGCACCAGGCGCGCAAGAGCCGCAGCAAAAACTCGTGAAACAAAAGCTTCGCAACAACAGTTCTAGATAAGGGAGATTGCCATGAAGACCTTGCTTTTCGTGCTCGGACTCCTTCTCGCAACCGCCGTCCTCGCGCCGCGCGCGCAAGCGCAGAACTATCCGTGGTGCGCCCGTTACGGCACGCCCTACAGCGACACCAGTTGCGGCTTCACGAGTTTTGAACAGTGCATGGCGAGCGTCCGCGGCATCGGCGGCTTCTGCGAGAAAAACGACACGTATCGGCCGCCCCTTGCTGCCGCGCCGGCGCGGCACCAGATGCGCAAGAGCCACAGCAAAAATTCGTGAAACCCCTCAAACGGGAGATCGTCATGAAGACCTTGATTTTCGTGGTCGGACTGCTTGTCGCGGCGATCGCAATCGCGCCGCGCGCGCAGGCGCAAAGCAACTATCCGTGGTGCTCGATTTACGGCTCAGGCTTCAGCGGCACCAATTGCGGCTTCACAACTTTCGAACAGTGCCTGGAGAACGTGCGCGGCATCGGCGGCTTCTGTCAGCAGAACGATTGGTATCATCCGTCCGCAACCGCGGCGCCGCAATATAGCGGGCACAAGCATCGCCATCCGCAGTCTTAGAAGTTCTGTCAGTCGAGTTCGACGACGGCGCCATCGCGAAGCGTGACGCGGCGGTCCATCTGCGCCGCGATGTCCAAATTGTGGGTGGCGATGATGGCGGCGAGGCCCGAGGCGCGCACCAACTGCCCGAGCGTCGCGAACACATGTTCGGCGGTGCGCACGTCGAGATTGCCGGTCGGCTCGTCGGCGAGGAGGATGCGCGGCGCATTGGCGACCGCGCGCGCAATGGCGACGCGCTGCTGCTCGCCGCCCGACAATTCCGCCGGCCGATGCGTGAGCCGGTCCTTGAGGCCGAGATAGCTCAGCAATTCCGCGGCCCGCGAGGTTGCCTCGCGCTTCGACAGGCCGCGGATCATCTGCGGCATGACGACGTTTTCAAGCGCCGAGAATTCCGGCAACAGATGGTGAAACTGGTAAACAAAGCCGATCTCGGTGCGCCGGATCCGGGTGCGCGCAGTGTCGGTGAGCGGCGTGGTCGCCACCGCGTCGATATAGACTTCGCCGGAATTGGGATGTTCGAGAAGGCCGGCCATGTGCAGCAGCGTCGACTTGCCGGAGCCCGACGGCGCCACCAGCGCCACCGACTGCCCGGGCCACACCGCAAGCTCGCGCGTTCTTGAGAATATCAAGCCGCTGGTCTCCCTGGCTGAAATGACGGCAAATGCCGTGCAGGAAGAGAAGCGGCTGTTCCTCGTTGTCCGGTAGCGGCGTTCTGGCCTCGCCTATCGTGGTGGTGTCATCCATGCGGCCCGATCACTCGTAACGCAGCGCTTCGACGGGATCGAGCCGCGCCGCGCGCCATGACGGATAGAGCGTTGCGAGCAGCGAGAGCCCGAGCGCCATGACCAGAACCGCCGTGGTTTCCTTGAGGTTCATGTCGGCGGGAAGCTGTGACAGGAAATAAAGCTCCGGCGAGAACAATTCGGTATTGGTGAGCCACGACAGGAAGCGCCGGATCTCCTCGATATTGAGGCAGACGACGGTGCCGAGCAGAAAGCCGACCAGCGTGCCGACGACGCCGATCGAAGCCCCGGTAATCAGAAACACGCGCATGATCGCGCCCTGCGTCGCCCCCATGGTGCGCAGGATCGCGATATCGCTCGCATTTGTCTTTGACCAGCATGATCAGTCCGGACACGATATTGAGCGCGGCCACGAGCACGATCAAGGTCAGGATCAAAAACATCACATTGCGCTCGACCTGGAGCGCGTTGAAGAAGGTGGCGTTGCGCTGGCGCCAGTCGACCATATAGATCGGCCGCGCCGCGGCCTCGGTCACGGCCTTGCGGAAACTGTCGATATTGTCCGGATTGTCGGTATAGACCTCGATGGCGGTGACGTCGCCGGAGCGGTTGAAATAGGCCTGCGCCTCGGTAAGCGGCATGAAGACGAAGGCCGAATCGTATTCTGACATACCAATCTCGAAGACCGCCGCGATCTTATAGGCCTTGATCCGCGGCGTCGTGCCCATCGGCGTCACCGCGCCGCGCGGCGCCACGAGTGTCAGATTGTCGCCGGCGCGGACCGACAGCTGCTCGGCGAGCCGGCTGCCGATGGCAATGCCCTGGTTATCGTCGAAGCCGTCGAGCGTGCCCTGTTTGATGTTTTTGGACACCTGCGTGAGCTTTGAGAGATCGCCGCCGCGCATGCCGCGGACCACGACGCCGGAGGCATTGAACGGCGAGGACGCCAGCGCCTGGCCCTCGACCAGGGGTGCGGCGAGATAGACGCCGTTGACCTTGGACACCCGCGCCGAAACATCGGCGAAGTCGGTGAGCGGCTGCTCGAGCGGCTGGATCAGCAGATGTCCGTTGAGGCCGAGGATTTTCGACAACAGCTCCTGCCGGAACCCGTTCATTACCGCCATGACGATGATCAGCGTCGCGACGCCGAGCATGATGCCGAGAAACGAGAAGCCGGCGATGACGGAAATGAATCCCTCTTTGCGCCGCGCGCGCAGATAGCGCAGCGACAACATCCATTCGAATGCCGAAAAAGGATGGGTGCCGGTCGACTCGGCCATTTATGTCAGGTCCCCGCGATTACCCGGAGTTTCACACGATTCTGGCGGTTTCAAGCCTGGTCTCTCGCGTTAAACCGCCGCCGCACACAGAAGATCATGCCGAAACGCACGTTGACGCGGAAATTCTGGCGACCGCGTCGGCAGCCGACATCAGCTCGCGCTGCCCATCGGCGCGGCGCTTCACCTCGACCTTGCCTTCGGCAAGGCTGCGCGGCCCCACCAGGATCTGCCACGGTACGCCGATCAGGTCGGCGGCGGCGAATTTCGAGCCCGGCCGCTCGTCGAGGTCGTTGTAGAGGGTGTCGATGCCTTTGCCGGTCAGCCCCGCATAGAGCTTTTCGCAGGCCGGATCGGTGTCGGCGCCGCCCTGCTTGAGATTGAGGATGATGGCGTTGAACGGCGCGACGGAATCCGGCCATTTGATGCCGGCCTCGTCGTGGGAGGCCTCGATGACGGCGGCGACCAGCCGGCTTGGGCCGATGCCATAGGAGCCGCCATGGACGGGCCGATCCACGCCATCGGGGCCGGTCACGACGGCCTTCATCGGCTCGGAATATTTCGTGCCGAAATAAAAGATATGGCCGACCTCGATGCCGCGCGCCGAGAGGCCCTTGCCCGCGCCGAGCTTGGCGAAGGCCGCAGCATCGTGCTTTTCCGACGTTGCCGCATAGAGCGAGGTCCATTTGTCGACGATGGCCTGCAAGCGGCCGACATGGGTGAAGTCGACGTCGGGCCCCGGAACCTCGAAGTCGAGATAGTCGCGGTCGCAGAACACTTCGCTCTCGCCGGTGTCCGCCAAGATGATGAATTCGTGGGACAGATTGCCGCCGATCGGGCCGCTTTCGGCGACCATCGGGATCGAGCGCAGCCCCATGCGCGGCGAAGGTGCGCAGATAGGCGACGAACATGCGGTTATAGGCGTGCTTGGCGCCTTCGAAATCGAGGTCGAAGGAATAGGCGTCCTTCATCAGGAACTCGCGCCCGCGCATCACGCCGAAGCGCGGCCGCACCTCGTCGCGGAACTTCCATTGGATATGGTAGAGGTTCAGCGGCAAATCCTTGTAGGACCGCACATAGCTGCGGAAGATCGCGGTGATCATTTCCTCGTTGGTCGGCCCATAGAGCATGTCGCGCTCGTGGCGGTCCTTGATGCGCAGCATCTCCTTGCCATAGGCCTCGTAGCGGCCGCTCTCGCGCCACAGATCGGCCGGCTGGATGGTCGGCATCAGAAGCTCGATCGCGCCCGAGCGGTCCTGCTCCTCGCGCACGATCTGCGCAGACCTTTTTCAGCACCCGCAGCCCGAGCGGCAGGAAGGTGTAGATACCGGCCGCCTCCTGCCGGATCATGCCGGCGCGGAGCATCAGCCGGTGGGACGCGATCTCCGCTTCCTTGGGCGTCTCACGCAGATTGGGCAGGAAGTATCGGGAAAGGCGCATGAAATCTCGGGCGAGTCGGGGAATGTGTCGGGGCCACAAAAGGCCGCAACGGCGACGGAATTACAAGGCCCCAACCGAAGCCCCAATCTAAGCCCCGCGCCAGGCCAGGTGGGATCAACCCCGGCAGGAAATTCCATTAGAATTTTTTTGCGAGACGGGATGGTACCATGATGACAAGCCTTTGAATTTAGATTACGAATAATCTGCGACCCTGAAGCCGCCTCAAACGCGGATAATTCAGGGCGGCGGTCCAAGTCTCGGGAGGATGACCCGCGAGCGGAAAGCGTCGCCAGCCACGTGTAAGCCGCACCTCAATAAACGAAACGTGGGTTATGGGTCAGATGAGGATTTTTGGGCAGGGCTTTGGCCCTGCTTTTCTTTTGGGGGCTAGCGCAACCCGCATCTATTTCAGTTGCGTGCAGAAGCGCAGACCATGCGCAAGAACTTCAGTTTAAAATATTGATTTCTATTGGCTTTTTGTGCCGACGAACGGCGCCATCAGGCTGTCGATCGTGACCAGATGCTCGACATAGACTACGTAGCAAGCGGCGTAGATCACGCCTGAGACGAGTGTCGTCCACAACAGTTTTTGGCCGAGCCTGAGATTTGCAGGCGCGCCTGGATCGGTGCCGGGGACTATAGGTTCTGTCGGATCATTGGGCTCCGCCCCGCCTTCGTGCTGGCTCCGCACCCCCCACGGCAGCACGGCGAACAGCACCACCCACCAGATCAGGACAAAGACCGCAACCGCCGTGATGATGCTCATCCCTGCTCAAGCTCGACCAAAGTGCCGGAAAAGTCCTTCGGGTGCAGGAACAGCACCGGCTTGCCGTGCGCCCCGGTTTTCGGCTCGCCGTCGCCAAGCACGCGCGCGCCCGAAGCCTTTAAGGCGTCGCGGGCGGCGCGGATGTCGTCGACCTCGTAGCAGATGTGATGCATGCCGCCGTCCGGATTGCGCTCGAGGAATTTTGCGATCGGCGACGTCTCGCCGAGCGGTTCCAGAAGCTCGATCTTGGTGTTGGGCAGCGTGATGAAAACCGTGGTCACGCCGTGATCGGGTTGCGGCACCGCGGCCGAAACTTCGGCGCCGAGAACGTCGCGATAGACCGCGGTCGCCTTGCCGATATCGCGCACCGCGATGGCGACGTGATTGAGCCTGCCGATCATGATGGAGTTCTCCTAAAGCCCGGCCGGCATATTATTATGGTAGGGCGGGTGGAGCGAAGCGAAACCCATCAATAAGCCGCTCCACCGCAAAGCGGGTTTCGCTGCGCTCAAGCCGCCCTACACCGTCAAAACATGGACGTGGCAGATCGGCTTTTTCTTCCAGCGCTCGGCGATCGCGCCGCGCACGGCGCGCCGCACCGCCTCGGCGACCGCGTCGGGATCGCGGCGGCGCGGTTTGGGCAGGGCGTCGAAGGCGGCTTCGACAGCGTCGCGGGCGATCTCGGTCATCGAGGCGCCGCCGGCGTCGGTTTCGGGCAGGCCGATCAGCTCGACTTCCGGATCGGCGACGAGCACGCCCTTGTCGCTCAGCGCCAGCGCGACCGAGACGATGCCGGCAAAGCTCAGCCGCCGGCGCGCCGCCACGGTGCGCGACCTCCGCGCTCACCAGGAGCGAGCCGTCCTTGTAGAGCCGGCCCGAGGGAACCTCGTCGATGATTTCGGGCCCTCCGGCGCCAAGCCGCACCAGGTCGCCGTTGCGGCACACCAGCACATGCGGCACGCCGGCTTTGCGGGCCAATTCGGCATGCTCGGCAAGATGCAGCGCCTCGCCATGCGCCGGAATGAGGATTTTCGGCCGCACCCAGCCGATCATGTCGCGCAATTCATCGCGCCGCGGATGGCCGGAGACGTGGACGAGATGGGTGCGGTCGGTGATGACCTCGACGCCCTGCTCGACCAGACCGTTGATCACCCGCGATACCGCCTTTTCGTTGCCGGGATTGGCCGCGCCGAGAAGATCACGCGGTCGCCGCGCGACAGCGTGACTTCCGGATGCTCGTCCTCGGCGATGCGCGACAGCGCGGCGCGCGGCTCGCCCTGGCTGCCGGTGCACAGAGCCAAAACCTTGTCCGGCGGCAGATAGCCGTAGCTCTCGACGCTGCGGAAATCCTGCACGCCGTCGAGATAGCCGGTCTCGCGCGCCACCTGGACCACGCGTTCCATGGCCCGGCCAACCACGACCACTTCGCGCTCCGCGGCGCGGGCGGCGTCGGCGACGGCGCGCAGGCGGCCGACATGGGAGGCAAAGGTCGTCACGGCGACGCGCCGCGGCGCGGTGCGGATCAGTTCGGCAAGCGTCTTTGCCACGTCGGATTCCGACGGCGAGCTGCCCTCGCGAACGGCATTGGTGGAATCGCCGACGAGCGCCAGCACGCCGGCATCGCCGAGCGCGGTGAACTTCGCCGCATCGGTCGGCGCGCCGATGATCGGGGTCGGATCGATCTTCCAGTCGCCGGTATGCACGACGGTGCCGGCCGGCGTGCGGATCGCGAGCGCATTGGATTCCGGAATCGAATGCGAGACATTGATGAAATCGATCGTCGAACGGCCCGAGCGTAAAGGTGGCCGCCGACCGGCACGACATTGACCGGAATTTCCGGCGCGCCGGGCTCGGAGGCGCGCCGCGCCTCGAACAGAGCGGCCGTGAACGGCGTCGCGTAGAGCGGCACTTTGAGCCGCGGCCACAGATCGATGAGCGCGCCCATGTGATCTTCGTGGCCGTGGGTGAGCACGAGACCGACGATGTTTTTGCGCTCCTCGATCAGATAGCGAGATGTCCGGCAGGATGAGATCGACGCCGGGCAAATGCTCCTCGGAGGCAAAGGACACGCCGCAATCGACGATGAGCCATTGCCGGCGGCGCGCGTCGCCAAAGCCGTAGATCGAGAGGTTCATCCCGATCTCGCCGATGCCGCCGAGCGGCGCGAAGACGAGTTCGTTGGGCATCAGTCGTCGGCCCTTTTGGCGGATTGGCCGTGTAGGCGCTTCGGCCAGGCTCACGGCGCGCGTTCGCGATCGGGAAACACATCGCCGGCGGTGATCTTTTCGCAGCTCGCCGTCGGCGAGCCGAGCATAGGCGGCCCGAGTCGTCGAGGCCCGTCAAAACGGCCGTCTCAGGTCACGGCCATTGACCGCACCGTGATCTCGCTCGCCAAGGCCGGTGACGCAGCCGAGCCAATCGCCGAGGATCGCCGCAAAGCCCACGCCGCGGTCCCATTGATCGAGACGCCGCATCATGGCGGCGACAAGCGCAGGAACAGGCTCTCCGGCGAGATTTCGGGCCGCTAGCGCGCAAGATCGGTCGCCGGAAACGATCGTCTGGGCCGCGGATGGCGCACGCAATTGACGCCGATGCCGATGACGACGGCGAGCTTTGCCTGCCGCCATTTCGCCCTCGATCAGAATGCCGGCGCACTTTCTCGTCGGCGAGCAACAGGTCGTTCGGCCATTTGAGCGCGAGCCTTCGCGCAATCGCGGCGCGCAACTGACGATGGCGTCATGAACGGCAAGAGCCGCGACGAAAGCCAGTTGCGGGGCGGCTTCCGACGGAGCCGGATCGGAGAGAAGGAGGCTCGCGTAGAGATTGCCCGCCGGCGAAATCCATTCCCGGCCGCGGCGGCCGCGGCCTGCTGTCTGCTCGCGCGCAGTGACCCAGAGCGGGCCCGTCTCGCCGCCCCGCGATGCGCGTCAATGCTTCCGCATTGGTCGATCCCAGAACGTCGTGAGCCGCCAGGCGAAAGCCCGCGGCCGCGGCCGCGATGGGATCGAGCTGCATCAGAACAGGGAATGCGCCGCCGCGCTCGCCGACGCCGACCAGCGGGCCCGGATAGACAAAGAACAGGACGTTGAACAGGCCGCAGACCAGCGAGCACCACGCGCAGCTCATAGGGCATCTCGACAAAGGCCTTCGGCCGGCTCGTCGAAATACATCGACCTTGATGATCGCCAGATAGTAATAGGCGCCGACCACGCTGGCCAGCACGCCGATGACCGAGAGGATGTAGAGGCCGGCTTTGATCGCGGCAAGGAACACGTAGAATTTGGCGAAGAAGCCGGCGAGCGGCGGAATGCCCGCCATCGAGAACAACAGCATCGCCATGAAGAACGCCGTCGCCGGATGGGTGCGCGCAAGCCCCGCCAATTGGTCGATCGATTCCACCATTCCGGTCGAACGCCGCATCGACAGGATCACGGCGAAGACGCCGAGCGTCATGGTGAGATAGATCGCGATATAGACCAGCACGCCCTGCACGCCCTCGGACGTTCCGGCGGCGAGCCCGATCAGCGCGAAACCCATATGGCCGATCGACGAATAGGCCATCAGGCGTTTGATGTTGCGCTGGCCGATGGCCGCGAAGGAGCCGAGCACCATCGAGGCGATGGAGACGAAGACGACGATCTGCTGCCATTCGTGGGTGATGCTCGGAAACGCGACGACGGCGACGCGCACGAACATGGCAATGCCCGCCACTTTCGGAGCCGCGGCAAAGAACGCCGTCACCGGCGTCGGCGCGCCCTCATAGACGTCCGGCGTCCACATATGGAACGGCACCGCCGAGACCTTGAAGCAGAAGCCGGCGAACAGAAAGACGATGCCGAAAATCAACCCGGTGGCGGCGGCGCCGGTTTCCTGCCCCGCCGCCTGGGCGATGCCGGTGAAGCTCACGGTGCCGGTGAAGCCGTAAACCAGCGACGCGCCGTAGAGCAGCATGCCCGACGACAGCGCGCCGAGGACGAAATATTTCAGCCCGGCTTCAGTCGCGCGCAGCGAGTCGCGATAGCTCGCGGCGACGACGTAGAGCGGCAGGCTCATCAATTCGAGGCCGAGATAAAGCGCGATCAGGTCGGCCGCCGAGATCAGCATCAGCATGCCGAGCGTCGACAGCAGGATCAGCACCGAATATTCGAAGCGCTGCTGGCGTTCCTTCTGCGCATAATCGAGCGACATCAAAATCGCCGCCGCCGAGCCGGTGAGCGCCAGGATTTTCAGGAAACGGGCAAAATCATCGACGACGAAGCTGCCGCCGAACGTGGTGAGCTTGCCGGCCGGCAACGTGACGACGACAATCCCCGCGATCACCAGAAGCACGATGCCGATGATATCCACAGCGCGCCCGCTGGCCTCGCCGCGAAAGACGCCGAGCATCAACAGCGCCATGGCGCCGATGCCGAGTATGAACTCGGGAAGGAGCGGAACGAGGGTGGGAAGCTCTGCGGCGTACATTTGTTACCTTGGCCTCAGCGTCCGAGCGACGCGGACTGGTCCGCGGTCTGCACGGCGCTGAGCGCGTGCTGATAATTGTCGATCAATTGCGTCACTGACGCCGAAGAGAAGTCGAGGATCGGCTTCGGATAGACGCCGAAAATGATGGTCAGGACGACGAGCGGCACAAAGATCGTGATTTCGCGCCAGCCGAGATCCTTGATGTTGAACAAAGCGGGCTTTTCGAGCTTGCCGAGGATGACCTTGCGGTAGAGCCACAGCGCATAAGCGGCGGAAAGGATGGTACCGATGGTCGCGAGCGTCGCCACCCAAGTGTTGACACGGAATGTGCCGATCAGGGTGAGGAATTCGCCGACAAAGCCGGTCGTGCCGGGCAGCCCGACATTGGCGAGGGTGAACACCATGAACACGAAGGCATAGACCGGCATGCGGTTGACCAGCCCGCCATAGGCCGCAATCTCACGGGTATGCATGCGGTCGTAGACGACGCCGACGCAAAGGAACAAGGCGGCCGAGACGATGCCGTGCGACACCATCTGGAAAATGCCGCCGGCGATGCCCTGCGCCGTCACCGCGAAAATGCCCATGGTGACGAAGCCCATATGCGCCACCGACGAATAGGCGATGAGCTTCTTGATGTCCTCCTGCATCAGCGCCACCAGCGAGGTGTAGATGATCGCCACCACGGAAAGTGCGTAGATGAGGGCTGCAAAATGCTGCGACGCCTCCGGGAACATCGGCAAGGAAAAGCGCAGGAAGCCATAGCCGCCGAGCTTCAAAAGGATCGCGGCGAGAATGACCGAGCCCGCCGTCGGCGCTTCGACATGGGCGTCGGGCAGCCACGTATGCACCGGCCACATCGGCATTTTGACCGCGAACGAGGCGAGGAAGGCAAACCACGCCCAGGTCTGCAAATTGCGCGGGAAGGCGTGGTGCAAGAGCGTCGGGATGTCGGTGGTGCCGGCATCCCAATACATCGCCATGATAGCGAGCAGCATCAGCACCGAGCCAAGGAGCGTATAGAGGAAGAACTTGAAGCTCGCGTAGACGCGGCGCGGCCCGCCCCAGACGCCGATGATCAGGAACATCGGAATGAGGCCGCCCTCGAAGAACAGATAGAACAGCACCAGGTCGAGCGCGCAGAAGGTGCCGACCATCAGCGTCTCGAGGACGAGGAAGGCGATCATATATTCGCGCACCCGGCGCTGGATCGCGGTCCAGCTGGCGAGGATCGAGATCGGCATGATCGCGGTCGTGAGAATGACCAGCGGCAGCGAAATGCCGTCGACGCCCATCGAGTAGTTGATGGCGCCGCCGAGCCATGGCCGCTTTTCCACGAACTGGAAATCCGCGGTCGATGGGTCGAAGCGCCAGATCAAGAGCAGCGAAATGGCGAGAGTGAAGAGCGTCGTCCACAGCGCCACCCAGCGCGCATTGCGCGCGCCTTCCAGGTCATCGCTCAGGAAGGCGATGAACAGCGCGCCCGCGATCGGCAGGAAGACAACGACGGACAGGATCGGCCAGCTTGTCATCAGTGCAGTCCCGCTGACCATGAACCAAGTGATGAAACCGGCGACGCCGATCATCATGGCAAAGGCATAGTGGTAGAGGTACCCGGTCTGCAGCCGGACGACATTGCGAGTCACGTCGAGGACGCGTGCCGACACCCCGTCAGGCCCCAAGCCGTCGATGATGACGCCGTCGCCGCCCTTCCATAACAGACGGCCGAGCCGCATCGCCGGGCGCACGAAGAGGAAATCGTAGAGTTCGTCGAAATACCACTTGTTGAGGAGGAATTCGTAGAGCGGCTTCTGATCGCGCGCGAGCGCCGCCGGAATGTCGGGCCGGCGAATATAGAACTGGTAGGCGACCAGGAAGCCGATGACCATCATCACCGTCGGCGCGAGATCGATAAAGAGCGGCAAAGCCTCCATACGCGAGAAAATCGTGTCGGCCGACTTCAGCGCCAGCGACTCGCGGAAGAAGGCATCCGCTCCTTCGCCGGTGAAAAGGTGCACGAAGGGATAGCCGGCAAAGATCGCGCCGAAGGCAAGTATCGCGAGCGGAATGAGCATGACTTTCGGGCTCTCATGCGCCGCCTCGTAATGATGCGGATCGTGCGGCGCGCCGTGAAAGGTCATGAAGATCAGCCGCCAGGAATAGAACGACGTCAGCGCCGCGGCGAGCACTGTCATGATGAAGCCGTAGCTTGCGGCAAAGCCCTGCACCGCGTCGTCGGCTTCGATGATCGCGTCCTTGGAGAAGTATCCCGCGGTAAAGGGAAAACCGGTCAGCGCCAACGTGCCGATCAGCATCATGGCGTAGGTGAACGGAATTTTCTTCCGCAGGCCGCCCATGTGGCGCATGTCCTGCTCGTGATGCATCGCGAGGATGACCGAGCCCGAGCCGAGGAACAGCAGCGCCTTGAAGAACGCATGCGTGAACAGATGGAACATGCCGATCGAATAGGCGCCCGAGCCCATGGCGACGAACATGTAGCCGAGCTGGGAGCAAGTCGAGTAGGCGATCACGCGCTTGATGTCGTTCTGCACCAGTCCGATCGTGGCGGCGAAAATCGCCGTCGTCGCGCCGATGAAAATGACAAACGACTTGGCATAGGGCGCAAGCTCGAACAACGGCGACAGCCGCGCCACCATGAAGACGCCGGCGGTAACCATCGTGGCGGCATGGATCAAGGCGGAAACCGGCGTCGGGCCTTCCATGGCGTCGGGCAGCCAGGTGTGCAGCAGGAACTGCGCCGACTTGCCCATCGCGCCCATGAACAGGAGCAAGCACATCGTGGTCAGCGCGTCGACGTCCCAGCTCAGGAAATGAAAATTCTTGCCGACGAGGTCCTGCGCCTGCGCGAACACCGTGTCGAAATCGATCGCGCCGGTGAGATAGAAGGCGGTGAAAATGCCGAGCGAGAAGCCGAAATCGCCGACGCGGTTGACGAGAAAGGCCTTGATCGCGGCGGCATTGGCTTCCGGCTTGTAATACCAGAAACCGATGAGGAGATAGCTCGCGAGCCCGACGCCTTCCCAGCCGAAAAACAGCTGCAACAAATTGTCCGCCGTCACCAGCATCAGCATGGCGAAGGTGAAGAACGACAGATAGGAAAAGAACCGCGGCTTATAGGGGTCCTCCTCCATATAGCCGATCGAATAGACGTGCACGAGCGACGACACCGTCGTCACCACGACCAGCATCACCACCGTCAGCGTATCGATGCGCAGCGCCCAGTTCGAATGCAGGTCGGCGAAGCTGATAAATGAGAACAGCGTGATGCGGGCGTCGTGATGCTGGAAGCCGACATCGTAGAAGGCATACCACGACAGCACGCAGGAGATCACCAGGAAGGTCGAGGTGATCAGCTCTGAGCCGAGCGAACCGGCGGCGGATGCCTCTTCCTCGCCGTGATGATCCTCACTGTGTGTCGCATGCGCGGCGGCATGCGCCGTGTCCGGTGACGGCGCACCGTGCGCGTGAGCGTCGGCAGCGAGCGCGGCTGAATGGTCGTCGTGCGGCGGCGGCGGGTCCTCGCCGGGGAATCGATTGCGCGCGCCGATAAGCGACACCGCACCCGCGATGATGGCGCCGAGCAGCGGCAGTAGAACGATAGCTTCGTACATATTAGCGCCTATCCCGCCCCAAACGCTCTGCGCACCCAGCTAACATTTTTGCTTGGCGCATGATCTTTTCCGAAAACCGGCGTCCACTTTTCGGGATCATGCGCTAACCCTTCATCAGATTGATGTCTTCCACGGCGATCGAGCCGCGGTTGCGGAAATAGGCGACGAGGATCGCAAGCCCGATCGCGGCTTCCGCCGCCGCGACCGTGAGCACGATCAGCGCATAGACCTGGCCGACGATGTCGCCCAAGAAGCTCGAAAACGCGACGAGGTTGATGTTCACGGCGAGCAGGATGAGCTCGATCGACATCAAGATGACGATGACGTTCTTGCGGTTGAGGAAAATCCCCATGATGCCGAGCGTGAACAGTATCGCGCCGACCGCGAGGTAGTGCCCAAGCCCGATGATCATGACAGCCCCTGCCCCGACTTGACCTGAACCACCTCGATGGCGCTCGCTTTGTTGCGCGCGACTTGGCTGGCGATGCTTTGCCGTTTCACATTCGGCTTGTGCTGCAAGGTCAGCACGATGGCGCCGATCATCGCCACCAGAAGAATGACGCCCGCGGCCTGGAAGAAATAGACGTAGCGCGTATAGAGCACGAGCCCGAGCGCCTGCGTATTGCTGATCTGGTCGGCCGCCGGAATCGGCGCCGTGATCGCCTTGGCGACGTCAGGCCCGATCACATAAGCGGCAAGTACCGTGGCCAGTTCGACGAAGAGGATGATGCCGATGATCGTGCCGATCGGGAGATAATTGAGAAAGCCCTGGCGCAACTCGGCGAAATCGACGTCGAGCATCATGACGACAAACAAAAACAGCACGGCGACGGCGCCGACATAGACGATGATGAGAATGAACGCCAGGAACTCGGCGCCGATCAGCACGAACAGTCCCGCCGCATTGACGAAAGCGAGAATGAGGAACAGCACCGAATGCACCGGATTGCGCGAGAAGATCACCATGGCGGCCGACGCCACGGTCACGGCCGCGAACAGATAAAAGAACAGCGCGTGGATAACCATTGCGGAGCCGATCTCAGCGGTAGGGCGCGTCGAGCGCGATGCTTTTTGCGATCTCGCGTTCCCAGCGATCGCCGTTCGCCAAGAGGCGTTCCTTGTCGTAGTACAATTCCTCGCGGGTTTCGGTGGCGAATTCGAAATTCGGTCCCTCGACGATGGCGTCGACCGGACAGGCCTCCTGGCACAGCCCGCAATAGATGCACTTCACCATGTCGATGTCGTAACGGGTGGTGCGGCGGGTGCCGTCGTTGCGCCGCGGGCCGGCTTCGATGGTGATGGCCTGCGCCGGGCAGATTGCCTCGCAGAGCTTGCACGCGATGCAGCGTTCCTCGCCGTTCGGATAGCGGCGCAGCGCATGTTCGCCGCGGAAGCGCGGCGACAGCCGGCCTTTCTCGAAGGGATAATTGAGCGTCGCCTTCGGCTTGAAGAAGTAGCGCATCGACAGGACGAAGGCCTGCACGAATTCTCGGAGGAACAGCGAACGGGCGGCCAGATCCAAGCTCATATCAACCTCTCATGCCGCTGAACGTCGTGCCGAGCCAATAGCCGGCCACGGCGAAGAATGCGATGTCGGCGCCGAGGATGAGCCGGCGCATGACAGACAGCTTGTCCTCGAAGGCCCGGCGTTGTTCGAGCGTCATCGGACCGCTCTGCGCGCGCTGCTGCCGTTCGAACATGGCGATGCCCGGCACATAGACGGCGACCGCTATGATGGTCCCAATCAGCGCGCCGATCCAGGCCGGCAGCGAGAAATCCAAGCCGTTCGCCATCCCATGCATCATGCCATCCTCCCGTCATTTCGGCACCCAGCCGGTGACCTGCAGCACGGCGGCGACGATCACGACCATGGCAAGCGAGATCGGCAGGAACACTTTCCAGCCGAGCCGCATCAATTGGTCGTAGCGATAGCGCGGCACGAAGGCCTTCACCATGGCGAACATGAAGAACACGAAGCAGGCCTTGAACACGAACCAGATGATGCCGGGCACCCAGGTGAAGGGCACAACCGCGATCGGCGGCAGCCAGCCGCCGAGGAACATGATCGTCATCAGCGCGCACATGGTGCAAACGGCGACGTATTCGCCGAGCATGAACATCATGTAGGGCGTCGAGCCGTATTCGACCATGAAGCCGGCGACGAGCTCTGATTCCGCCTCGATCAGATCGAACGGCGGCCGGTTGGTTTCGGCCAGCGCGGAGACGAAGAAGATCACCAGCATCGGGAAGAGCGGCAGCCAATACCAGTTCAGGATCGACAGCCACGGCACGCCGAGCATGGTCGCAAGCCCATGATCGCGCTGCGCGTCGACGATGGCCGTAAGATTGAGCGAGCCGACGCAAAGCAGCACGGTGATGATGACGAAGCCGATCGAGACTTCGTAGGACACCATCTGCGCCGCCGAACGCAGCGCGGCGAGAAACGGGTATTTCGAATTCGACGCCCAGCCGGCCATGATGACGCCGTAGACGCCGAGCGACGAGATGGCGAAAATGTAAAGCACGCCGACATTGATGTTCGAGATGACCCAGCCGGCATTGACCGGAATGACCGCCCAGCCAGCGAGCGCCAGCACGCAGGTCACGAGCGGCGCCAACAGGAACACGCCCTTGTTGGCGCTCGCCGGGATGACCGGTTCCTTGAGAATGAATTTCAAGAGATCGGCAAAGGACTGGAACAGACCCCAGGGCCCGACCACGTTCGGGCCGCGCCGGATTTGCACCGCGGCCCAGATCTTGCGGTCGGCCAACAGAACATAGGCGACGGCAACCAGAAGCACGACAAGCAGCAGCAGACTCTCCGCGACCATGATCACCAGAGGCCAAAGATAGGTCCACCAGAAGTCGACGAGCGTCATGCGAGGTCCTCTATTCCGCCGCCGTCATGGTCGAGCGCCCCAGCGCGATCGCCGAACATTCCGCCATCACCGCCGAACAGCGCGCGATGGCGTTGGTGAAGTAGTAGTCTTCGATGCCCGGACCGAACGGCGCCTTGTCGACGGTGCCGCCGAGGCCTGCGAGTTTTTGGATATCGGCTGCGTCACCCGGCGCGATCTGGCCGACGCGCATCATGTGCGGATGGGCCTTGTAGAGCGCCTGCCGGAGAGCCGACAGCGAGTCATAGGGCAGCTTGTTTTTGAGAACATCGGACAAAGCCCGCAGGATCGCCCAGTCTTCCTTGGCGTCGCCGGGCGGGAACGAGGCGCGCGACGCCATCTGCACGCGGCCTTCGGTATTGACGTAGATCGAGGATTTTTCCGGATAGGCGGCGCCCGGCAGCACGACATCAGCGCGCTGCGCGCCGCGGTCGCCGTGGGTGCCGATGTAAACGACGAAAGCGCCCTTTTGGATGTCGATTTCGTCGGCGCCGAGCAGGAACACAAGATCGAGCGTGCCGAACGCCGCCATCTGCCGTGCGCTCAGCGCGCCCTGCCCCGGCACGAAGCCGAGATCGAGTGCGCCGACGCGCGAGGCCGCGTTGTGCAGCACGCAGAAACCATTCCAGCCGTCTTTGACCGCGCCGAGCTCGACCGCCGTCTTGGCCGCGAGCGATGCCAGCGCCGCGCCGTCGCCACGCGTCAATGCGCCGGCACCGACGATCAGCATCGGCCGCTCGGCCTTCTTCAGATTGTCGGCGAAGGAGTGCCGCGCGATATCGGCAAGGGTTTCCGGGCCGGCTCCGAGATAATCGTAGGTGTAGGACAGATCCGCCTTCGGCCCGATGACGCCGACCGGGAATTTGCCGGCGCGCCAGCGCTTGCGGATCCGGGCATTGAGTATGGCCCCTTCCTTGCGCGGATTCGAGCCGACGATCAGAAGCGCGTCCGCCGCGTCGATGCCGGCGATGCTGGCATTGAACAGGTAACTTGCGCGGCCCCAAGCCGGATCGAGCGCCGAGCCGTCCTGCCGGCAATCGAGGTTGCTTACGCCCAAGCGCGTCATCAAATCCTTGAGCGCGAAAATCTCTTCGGCGCCGGCAAGATCGCCCGCGATCGCGCCGATGCGCTTAGGAGTAGCCTGCGCCACCTTCGCCGCGATCGCCTTGAAAGCTTCGGGCCAGGTCGCCGGGCGCAACTGTCCGTTCTCGCGCACATAGGGCTGGTCGAGGCGCTGCGTGCGCAAGCCGTCGACGACATGCCGCGTCTTGTCGGAAATCCACTCTTCGTTGATGTCGTCATTGTCGCGCGGCAGGATGCGCATGACTTCACTGCCGCGGGTATCGATGCGGATCGCGGAGCCGAGCCCATCCATCACGTCGATCGACTCGGTCTTGTTGAGCTCCCACGGCCGCGCCGCGAACGCGTAAGGCTTCGAGGTCAGCGCGCCGACCGGGCAGATGTCGACCACGTTGCCTTGCAGCTCGGAATGCATCGCGGTTTCGAGATAGGTCGTGATCTCCATGTCCTCGCCGCGGCCGATGGCGCCGAGCTCGGGGACGCCGGCGACCTCGGTGATGAAGCGCACGCAGCGGGTGCACTGGATGCAGCGGTTCATCGAAGTCTTGACCAGCGCGCCGAGATATTTGTCCTCGACCGCGCGCTTGTTCTCGTGGAAGCGCGTCGAGTCGATGCCATAGGCCATCGACTGATCCTGCAGATCGCATTCGCCGCCCTGGTCGCAGATCGGGCAATCGAGCGGATGATTGATCAACAGAAATTCCATCACGCCTTCGCGCGCCTTGCGCACCATCGGCGAGCGCGTCGACAGAACCTTGGGCGAGCCGTCCTTGTTCGGCATCAGATCGCGCACCGCCATGGCGCAGGAGGCCTGCGGCTTCGGCACGCCGACCACTTCGATCAAACACATGCGGCAATTGCCGGCGATCGACAGCCGCTCGTGAAAACAGAACCGCGGAATTTCCGCGCCGGCTGACTCGCAGGCCTGCAGCAGCGTGTATTCCGGCGGAACGTCGACTTCTCTGCCGTCAACGATGAGCTTGGTCATGAGAGCCTCATTCCGCCGCGACCGCAACCGGCTCGGGATGCGGGTTCGCGGTATATTGGTCGATCCGCTTCTCGATCTCGGGACGGAAATGCCGCAACAGGCCCTGCACCGGCCAGGCGGCGCCGTCGCCGAAGGCGCAGATGGTATGGCCCTCGATCTGCGTGGTGACTTCCCACAGCATGTCGATCTCGCGCTTCTGCGCGCGGCCTTCCGCCATGCGGTTGAGCACCCGCCACATCCAGCCCATGCCTTCGCGGCACGGCGTGCACTGGCCGCAGCTCTCGTGCTTGTAGAAATAGGAAATGCGCGCCATCGCTTTGACGATGTCGTCGGACTTGTCCATCACGATCACGGCGGCGGTGCCGAGCGCCGATTTCTTGTCGCGGCAGCCGTCGAAATCCATCAACAGCGTGTCGCATTGGTCGGGACCGGCGGGCACCAGCGGCATCGACGAGCCGCCCGGAATGACCGCCATCAGATTGTCCCAGCCGCCGCGCACGCCGCCGGCATGCCGATCGATCAGTTCGCGGAGCGGAATGCCCATATTCTCTTCGACATTGCACGGCCGTTCGACACGGCCGGAAATGCAATAGAGCTTGGTGCCGGTATTGTTGGCCCGGCCGATGCCGGCAAACCACGCCGCGCCGCGCCGCATGATGTCGGGCACTTGCGCGATGGTCTCGACATTATTGACCGTGGTCGGGCAGCCATAGAGGCCCATATTGGCCGGGAACGGCGGCTTTAAGCGCGGCTGGCCCTTCTTGCCTTCGAGGCTTTCGAGAAGCGCCGTCTCCTCGCCGCAGATGTAAGCGCCGGCGCCGTGATGCACGACGATGTCGAAATCCCAGCCGTGGATATTGTTCTTGCCGATCAGCCTTGCGTCATAGGCCTCTTGCACCGCGGCTTCGACACGTTCGCGCTCGCGGATGAATTCGCCGCGGATGTAGATGTAGCAGTGGTTCGCGGCCATGGCGCAGCCGGCGATCAGACAGCCCTCGATGAGAAGATGCGGATCGTGCCGCATCACCTCGCGATCCTTGCAGGTGCCGGGCTCGGACTCGTCGGCATTGATGACGAGATAATGCGGCCGTCCGTCCGACTGCTTGGGCATGAACGACCATTTGAGCCCGGTGGCAAAGCCCGCGCCGCCGCGGCCGCGCTGGCCGGAGGCCTTCATCTCGTTGATGATGCCGTCGCGGCCCTTCGCCAGGATATCCTTGGTGCCGTCCCAGGCGCCGCGCGCCCGCGCGGCCTCGAGGCGGAAGCCGTGACGGCCGTAGAGATTTTTGAAAATGCGGTCCTTGTCGGCAAGCATCAGCCGCGTCCTTGTTCGGGTGGTTCGGTGGACGAAGCGGGGGCCGGCTGTCCCTTCGGTTCGTAGATCGACGGATCGGTCAGTGTAGTGGCGCCGCCGATCGGCGCCGAATTGACCCGGTCGACCTGCGGACCGGGCTTCGGTGTGCGGCCGGCCGAGAAATCATTGATGATCCGCGTCAACGTATCGGGCGTCAGATCCTCGTAGAAATCGGCATTGATCTGCACCATCGGCGCATTCACGCAAGCGCCGAGGCATTCGACCTCGATCCAGGAGAAGGTGCCGTCGGCGGTCACGTCGTTCTCGTGGCCGATCATGTGATGGCAGACCTTCTTGAGCGCTTCGGCGCCGCGCAGCATGCACGGCGTGGTGCCGCAAAGCTGGACGTGGAAGCGCCCGACCGGCGACAGATTGAACATCGTGTAGAAGGTCGCGACTTCGAGGACGCGGATCTTCGCCATGCCGAGCAGGTCAGCAGTCGCCTCGATCGCCTTTTGCGGCAGCCAACCGCCGCACTGCTCCTGCGCCTTCCACAAGATCGGGATCACCGCGGATTGCTGCCGGCCTTCCGGATATTGCGCGATCTTCGCTTTCGCCCATTGCAGATTTTCGGGCGTGAAGGCGAAGCTCGGCGGCTGTTTCTCGGCGAGACGGCGCACGCTCATCGGTCGACCTCGCCGAACACGATATCGATACTGCCCAGGATCGCCGAAATATCGGCGAGCATGTAGCCGCGGCAGAGGAAATCCATCGCCTGCAGGTGCGCAAAGCCCGGCGCGCGGATTTTGCATTTGTACGGCTTGTTGCTGCCGTCGGCGATCAGATAGACGCCGAATTCGCCCTTCGGCGCTTCGACGGCGGCATAGACCTCGCCGGCCGGCACTTTGAAGCCTTCGGTGTAGAGCTTGAAATGATGGATCAAAGATTCCATCGAGCGCTTCATCTCTTGGCGCTTCGGCGGCACGATCTTGTGATCGTCGACGGTCACCCGGCCCTGCCCGTCCGGCGCGCGGAGTTTCGCAATGCACTGCCTCATGATGCGGACAGACTGGCGCATTTCCTCCATGCGGATGCAGTAGCGATCGTAATTGTCGCAATTCTTGCCGATCGGAATGTCGAATTCCATTTCGGCGTAGCACTCGTAGGGCTGCGACTTGCGCAAATCCCACGCCGCGCCCGAGCCGCGCACCATCACGCCGGAAAAGCCACGCGCCCAGGCGTCTTCGAGCGAGACGATGCCGATATCGACATTGCGCTGCTTGAAGATGCGGTTGTCGGTGAGCAGCGTTTCGAGATCGTCGCAAATGACCAGGAACGGATCGCAGAACGCCTCGATGTCGTCGATCAGTTGCTGCGGCAAATCCTGATGCACGCCGCCGACGCGAAAGTAGGCCGCATGCATGCGCGAACCCGAGGCGCGTTCGTAGAAGCCCATCATCTTCTCGCGCTCCTCGAAACCCCACAACGGTGGGGTGAGCGCGCCGACATCCATTGCCTGCGTCGTGACATTGAGCATATGCGACAATAGCCGGCCGATCTCGCAATAGAGCACGCGGATGAGCTGGCCGCGCCGCGGCACGTCGATGCCGAGGAGCTTTTCCGCCGCCAAACAGAACGCATGCTCCTGATTGATCGGCGCGACATAATCGAGCCGGTCGAAATACGGGATCGCCTGCAGATAGGTTTTCTGCTCGATCAGCTTTTCGGTGCCGCGATGCAGGAGGCCGATATGCGGGTCGACGCGCTCGACCACTTCGCCGTCGAGCTCGAGCACAAGCCGCAGCACGCCGTGCGCCGCCGGATGCTGCGGGCCGAAATTGATGGTGAAATTTCTGGTGGCCGCGGTTTCCGCCATCACACCACCTCCAGCGCTTTCGCCTTGGCGGCTTTGGCCGCGAGGCGCGCGTTGAACTTGTCCCAGGCGACGACGAAGCGCTCGTGACGGCCTTCGCCGATCAGATCGACGCCGTCATGCGCTTTGACCGCAAAGGTCACGCGCGGCCCGGTGACCGCGAGGCATTCGACGTCGACCGTGACCGCCATCCCCGGCAGCGTCGCCGCCAAATGGCTGACATCGACATGCACGCCGAGACTGCCCTCGCCCGGATCGAGATGCGGCGCCAGAAGCTGCGTGCACACCCATTCCATCAGCACAATCATGTTGCCGGTGGCGAACACTTTCGGCATCACGGCGATCTCCGGCGCCTCCGGATAGGTGTAAGGCACCGTCTTGTTTTCCGGCACCGTGTAAGTGAAACGGTGCGTCATGCCGGGCTTGAGGGTGTTTTTCACGTCACGACCTCACGACCCTTTGCCGCCGGCTTTCTCGTCGCCCGGCAGCACATAGTCGGTGCCTTCCCAGGGCGAGAGAAAATCGAAATTGCGGAATTCCTGCACGAGCCGCACCGGCTCGTAGACGACGCGCTTGAGCTCGTCGTCGTAGCGCACCTCGACGAACCCGGTCAGTGGAAAATCCTTGCGCAACGGATGACCCTCGAAGCCGTAATCGGTAAGGATGCGCCGCATGTCGGGATGGCCGGTGAACACCACGCCATAAAGATCGTAGGTCTCGCGCTCGAACCAATCGGAGCCGGGAAACACGTCGATGATCGACGGCACCGGCGTATCCTCATCGGTCTCAGCCTTTACGCGGACGCGCAAATTCAGCTTCGGCGACAGCAGATGATAGACCACATCGAAGCGTTGCTCGCGGCTCGGCCAGTCGACTGCAGTGATGTCGATCAGATTGACGAACTGGCAGCGCACGTCGTCGCGCAGGAAGCGCATCACCGCAACGATATCGCTCGCCCGCGCCGTCACATTGAGCTCGTGATAGGCGACCGCATAGCCGGTCACCGAAGCCGGCAGCGCAGCAGCAATGGTTTTGCCGAGCGTATCGAGCGTCTCATCCAAGATCGGCGCCTCCATGGTCAGCGCTCGATCGTGGCGGTGCGGCGGATTTTCTTCTGCAACAGCAGCACGCCATACAGCAGCGCCTCCGCGGTCGGCGGGCAGCCCGGCACGTAGATATCGACCGGTACGATGCGGTCGCAGCCGCGCACCACCGAATAGGAATAGTGATAATAGCCGCCGCCATTGGCGCAGGAGCCCATCGAGATCACGTAACGCGGCTCCGGCATCTGGTCGTAGACCTTGCGCAAAGCCGGCGCCATTTTGTTGGTCAGCGTGCCGGCGACGATCATGACGTCGGATTGGCGCGGCGAAGCGCGCGGCGCAAAACCGAAGCGCTCGATGTCGTAACGCGGCATCGACACCTGCATCATCTCGACGGCGCAGCAGGCGAGCCCGAACGTCATCCACATCAGCGAGCCGGTGCGCGCCCAGGAAATGAGATCTTCGGCGGCGGCGACCAGGAAGCCCTTGTCGGCAAGCTCATTGTTCACGTCGGCGAAAAACGCGTCATTGGCGCCGGCGGGCTTCCCCGTGCGCGGATCGAGAATTTGCGATCGCGGCGTGGCGCGTGCGGGTTCGCTCAATCCCATTCGAGCGCTCCCTTCTTCCATTCGTAGATGAAGCCGATCGTCAGTACGCCGAGAAACAGCATCATCGACCAGAAGCCGAACACGCCCAACTTGCCGAAGGCGGTGGCCCAGGGAAACAGGAAGCTGACTTCGAGATCGAAAATGATGAACAGGATCGCGACCAGATAGAAGCGGATGTCGAACTTCATCCGCGCGTCGTCGAAGGCGTTGAAGCCGCACTCGTAGGCGGAGAGCTTTTCCGGGTCGGGCTGCTGGTAAGCGACGACGAAGGCAACGACCAGAAGCACAATCCCGATAAAGCCCGCGACGCCGATAAAGACGATGAGCGGCAGGTAGGCGTACAGCAATTGCGTCAGAGCTTGGCTCATCAGCGGTCCTTCCGAGCGGCGGGCAAAGACCACGCTCCCAGAATCGGAAGCCGGTCCCGGCGGCGCGGTTCCGTATGTGTCGGGAGTGCGCTGATTTGCCCCAAAATCAAGCAGATTTGCGCCACATTAGGAACTTTGCGACCCTTAGCGCAGTGCACAAAAAGGTGCAAGACAAGCCTGTGTGTGGCGAGCGCGTTGACGCGGCCGGTCGCGACGATGTTACGTTCCAGTGACAAATTTGCCAGTGACAAATTTGCCAGTGACAAATTTGCCAGCGACAACGGGCATAGCAGGCATCTGCCGCTTGGCGAGCCGCCAAATTCCTGGCAGGGCATCCTCGCGCCGCCGGCAGGGCTCAAATTCAAGGCCCTAAATTCGGCGGTGCGACTAGGGAGTGACACTGACGTGCGAGACTATTGCCTGCCAGACTATTGCATGCCTCGATATTCGCGCCGCGCCGCGCTGTTCATGCTGGCAGGCGCGCCTGTCGCCGGTGCCCTGACCGCCACCGTAACGGCCTCGATCGCGCGCGCCGACGATTATCCGTCGCGGCCGGTGAAAATCATCGCGCCGTTCGGCGCTGGCGGCCCAACCGACGTCTACACCCGCGATATCGCGGCCGAGTTGCAGCAGGTGCTGCATCAGGCCTTCGTCATCGAGAACCGTCCCGGCGCCGGCACCACCATCGGCACCGAATTCGTCGCCAATGCGACGCCCGACGGCTACACGCTCTTGATGGTCTCGGGCACCCAGACCGTCAACGAGACACTCTATCAGAAGAAATCCTATGCGCTGATGCGCGACCTCGTGCCGGTCGCGCCGCTGATGGACAGCGATCTGGTGCTGGTGGTGCACCCCTCGGTGCCGGCGAAAAACCTCGCCGAACTCGTTGCGCTCGCCAAGGCGAAGCCCGGCACGTTGAATTACGGCTCGTCCGGCCTCGGCTCGAACTATCACATGGCCGGCGAGCTTTTGAAAAGCATCACCGGCATCGACATCGTGCATGTGCCCTACAAGGGCTCGAGCGGCATGCGCACCGATATCCTCAGCGGTCAGATTCAACTGCTGTTCGATTCCGTTCCGACCATGGCGCCGCTGATCAAGTCCGGCATGGTGCGGCCGATCGGCACCAGCGGCAAAACCCGCTCGCCCATTCTGCCCGATGTGCCCACCCTCGACGAAGCCGGCGCCCCGGGTTTCCAAGCCACGCTCTGGGTCGGCTTCATGGCGCCGAAGGACACGCCGCAGCCGATTGTCGATTTCCTCAACCGCAACATCACTGCGATCCTGCAACGGCCGGATATCAAGAAGAACTGGGCCGAACAGGGCGCGACCGCTTTGGTCATGACCCAACCGGAATTTTCCGCCTTCATGCAGGCCGAGATCGTCAAATGGGCTAAGGTGATCAAGGCCAATCACATCGCGCTTATCGACTGAACCGTCGAAGGCAGCGCACGACGACGCAAACTCAAAAACGCACGGATACGCCATGAACGACATGACCACGATCTCCGCTGCCGCGATCAAGGGCGAGGAGCACTGGACCACCAAAGACGGCGACGTGAAGCTGTTCATGTTCGAAAAATGCGCCGGCGATCCGAAACAGACCGCGGGCACCATCCTGTTCGTGCACGGCTCGTCGATGGCGTCGCAACCGACCTTCGATCTTCAGGTCGACGGCCGGCCGGATTCCTCCGTCATGGATTGGTTCGCCCGCCGCGGCTTCGACTGCTGGTGCGTCGACATGGAAGGCTATGGCCGCTCGGAAAAGAGCCGCAACAATAACGCCCCGATCGCGCAAGGCGCCGACGATTGCTTTGCGGCTGCGACCTATATCGAGAAGCTGCGCGGCAAGCGCCCGCTCCTCGTCTACGGCATTTCCTCAGGCGCGTTGCGCGCGGCGATGTTTGCCGAGCGCCATCCCGACATGGTCGCACGGCTTGCGCTCGACGCCATGGTCTGGACCGGCGAAGGCTCGCCGACGCTCGCCGAGCGCAAGAAGAGGCTGCCCGAATTTCGCACCAAAAACCGCCGGCCGATCGACCGGGCGTTCATTCATTCGATCTTCGAGCGCGACCATCCCGGCACCGCCGAGGCGAAGGTCATCGACGCCTTCGCCGACGCCGTGACCGCGCTCGACGATTCGGTGCCGACCGGAACCTATGTCGACATGTGCGGGAACCTGCCGGTGGTCGACCCGGAAAAGATCACCGTGCCGACGCTGATCATGCGCGGCCAATGGGACGGCATCGCGAGCTTCGACGATCTGGTCAAATTCTTCGCCAAGCTGCCCAATCCCGACAAGCACTTTGCCGTCATGCCGGGAATTTCGCACGCCAGCTTCCAGCAGAAGAACTACGCGCTGGTCTACCACATCCTGTGGAGCTTCTTCGCCCAGCCGGCGCCGATCTATCGCGGCTGAGCGGCAATGAACTCACCTAGATCTTGATCCAATTCAATTGAATCGGATCAAGGTCTAGATTTTCGTTGGAGCATGATCTTTTCCGAAAACCGGTTTCCACTTTCGGGATCATGCTCTAGCGGCGCGCAGTCCGGCGATAGACGTTCACGCGGTAACGGCGTGATCCGGCCGATGAACCGGCCCCGGCGCGCGCAACAATGCGCCGCCGTACGTCTTCAACCTCGTAGCCGTCTTCCAGCCGCGGCGCGCAATAGCGATGCCGGCTGCCGGACGTCGCTCGGCATAGAGCATGTCGTATTCGTGCGCATTGTGGAACATGCAGCGGCTGTCGTCGTCGAGGATATGTCTCAGACGGCGCGCCTTCGGCCAAGATCACATCGTGCGTGTCAAGCTCGATATGGAAATATTCGACCTTGTCGACGCGTTCGGCCTGCACGATCGAGACGCCGTTGACGAGGTCCTTGGCCTCGATCAGCATGCCGCCGCTCGCGTCCTCGAAATACATGGCGTGATGCGGCGAGATCCAAAGATCGCGCGCCGGCACGTTGTCGGCGAGCGCGCCGGCCTTGATGCAGACCGGCAGAATGTCCTTGCGGCCCATGATGAAACGGCCGCCATAGCTCCGACGCCCGATCCATTTGATCGGGCGCAGAGCGCCGTCGCGCGGTCATCACCTGATCCCCGATCATAGCGCTTCGACCTTCGTCGTTCGCCGCGCTTTGTCCGGATCAAGGTACCGCGGCAATAGCAGGCGACATCGCTCTCATTGGTTCCGAGCTGATTGTCGTCGTCGACGCCATGCGACATCGACCTTGAAGTTCGACGCCAACACGCCCGGGATGTCGAGCGTGACCGTCTCCGGCGTGGTGCCGTCGCCGTCGGTGCCGTCCAGCGTGAGCTCGCCGCCGAAATAGGTGCCGCGAGTGCTCGACTGAAGCCATCGATCTGGATGAAATCATTGGGCCCGAAATTGTCGATCGCATTGCCGGGCGCATTCGCGAGCGTGAATTCAAGCGTCGCCGCTGCCCACGCGTATTGGCAAAGGTGATCGCGCCCGCGCCAGCGGCTTGCATTGCCCAACTGCAAAGTGCCGGCTTCGATCGTGGTGCCGCCGCTATAGGTATCGTCGGCGTCGAGGACCAGCGTGCCGGCGCCGGTCTTGTCGACGTCGCCGGGCGCCAGCCCATCGGTGATCGGCGTCGTAACGGTGACGGTCTGTCCCGGGTCGACGTTGAACATCGGGTCGCCGTTGACGTTGATGGCATGCGTAAGCGTGAAGCTGCCGCTGAAATCCAACGTCCGTCCCGTTGGCGAGCGTCAGGCTCGGACGATGCCGCGCCGAGATTGTCGTCGGCAGAGATCGACAGGATCGCGCCCGCGCCTTTGACCGTGGTGCCGCCGGTGAAGGTATTGTCGCCGCCGAGCACGACGGTGCCGGGGCCCTTCACAAGGACGGCGGCCACCCCGGCATTGCTGCCGGTGCCGCCCGAGCCGCTCTGATCGGCAATGACATCGGCGATGGTCAGCGTCTGGCCGGAGCCCGGCGCGAAAGTGAGCGTGTCATTGCCCTGGACGAAAATGCCGCTGCCGAAAGCCGAGCCAGGTGCGCCGCCGCTCGCCGTAACCGGCACCAAATTGCGCCACGCCGCCCTGGACGCTGCCGCCGGAAAGGCCGCCGGCCGCCGATGATGAGCGTGCCGCCTTGCTGCACGAAAACGCTGCCGCCGGCGCCCAGGCCGCCGCCGCCGCCGCGGTGCATCAGCCACCGCCGCCGTGCCGCCACCGAAACCGCCGCCGGTAATAGCCATGACGGAAGTGAGGCCGCCACCGCCGCCACCGCCAAAACCGCCAGTGCCGGCAACGAAGCCACCGCCGCCACCGCCGCCGACCCACCGTTGCCGACCTTGATAATAGCCGCCGCCGCCGCCACCGCCGAAGCCGCCACCACCGCCAAAGCCTATTGACGGTCAAATGGAGGCCGTGCCGCCGATGCCGCCGCCATCGAACCGTTGCGAGCCCCGTCTGTAAGGTCGCCACCCGCCGCGATAGTCGCGAGCGGTGCACCGAGCACAATGCCGGAGCCGGCCGGCGTGTTACCGCCGCCATTCGCTCCGGCACCAATGCCGCCGCCGCCGCTTGCCGCCATTGCCGCCACAGGCGCCGCCGCCACCTCCGCAAACTGCCGCCCCATTGATCGGACGCTTGGAGCCGCCATTGCCGCCCTGCGCCTGGTCGCCGCTGAAGCTGACGCCGGACAGCGTCGACCTGCGCGCCGGAAGCCGACGAACAAGCCGCCGCCGAGACCGGCGCCGCCGCCGCCGCCATAGCCGCCCCGCCTGCCGCCTTGCGCGAGCGTATTGTCGATATTGAGGTTCTGGATCGTCACCGCGCCGGAATAGGCGAAGAAGCCGCGATATGTGCCGGCCCCCGCTAGAGTGTATGGCCGCCGACCGTCGATGGTGAGCGACGCGCCGACTTGCAGATTGAGCGCGTAAAGATCGGCCGGCGCCGACAGCGTATTGCCGTTGAAGGTGATCGCGCCGCCGGTGTCGGTGCCTTCGGTGATATTGGCGGTGAATTGGATGACGTAGCTGCCGCCGCCGCCGCCATCGACCGTGGCGATCGCCTGGTTGAGCTCAAGCTCGGTCGAGACTTGGATGATCTTGCGGATCGCTCACCACGTCCTCCAATGCTATTAAGCGCGCCGGCCGTCACGACTCTCCGGCAACCGCAGCCGCGCACCTCCTCTGAGCGTCTTGGTGCTGTTTTGTTGTTGTTGGCTTGCGCGATATTTAACAGGATATAAGTGTGCTAACAACGTCAGGATAGGGCCGTTTTCGACTGAGTGGTCGACTGGACCGAAATTTCGCTGACTTAGTAGCAGCTTACGGCCGGCTTCCCGTCTCTCGCTGCAATGTCCGCAGCCGGCTTGCACTTTCCTTGAAAATCGCGCGCTAAGCTGATCGCCTGCCGGCTGCGGTCTATGCGCGATAGGAGGAGGATTTTCTTGCAAGCATCCATTCATTTCATCTCTGGCCTGCCGCGCTCCGGCTCGACATTGCTGTCGGCGCTGTTGCGGCAGAACCCGCGCTTTCATGCCGGCATGACCGGGCCGGTCGGCTCGCTGATCGAGGCCATGCTGCGCAATATGAGCATGGGCAACGAGACATCGATCTTCATCAGCGACGCGCAGCGCGAGGCGCTGTTGCGCGCCGTGTTCTCAACTTTCTATTCGCACGCGCCGGCGGGTGACGTGGTGTTCGACACCAATCGCCTGTGGTGCACGAAGCTGCCGTTGATCTCGTCACTGTTTCCGCATGCGCGCGTGATCTGCTGTGTGCGCGACATGCCGTGGGTGCTCGACTCGATCGAGCGACTCATCCGCACCAACAAGTTTCAACCATCCGGCATTTTCAATTTCGAGCCGGGCGGCACGGTCTATTCGCGCGTCGACGGTCTGGCCGCGCCGGGCGGCATGGTCGGCTATGCGTGGAGCGCGCTGCGCGAAGCATTCTGCGGCGAGCAGAGCGATCGCCTGCTCTTACTCACTTACGAGACGCTGACTTCGCAGCCGCAGCGCGCGCTTGAAGCCATCTATGACTTCATCGGCGAAAAACCGTTCGCGCACGACTTCGACAATATCGAGTTCGATGTCGCCGAATTCGATCGCCGGCTTGGCACGCCGGGGCTGCATGCGGTCGGACAGCGCGTCGAAGCGCATCAACGCCGCTCCGTCCTCCCCGCCGATCTGGTGCGCAAATACGAGAATGACGCCTTCTGGCGCGACCCGGCGCGCAATCCGAACAACGTCAGAGTTGTGTAAAAGTCGAACGACCGGCGATCGGATCGGTGATTTTTCTGTGGGATTCTTCCGGCTGCCGCCGGCACGAGGTTCCCGGCCGCGACCGGATGCGCCACCCCGGCGGGCTGTTTCCGGCGCTCCACGGGAGCGCCTTCGGCGGCGTGACGGCCGCACCCAAGGCCCGGCACGGCCTCGGCCGGACCTTTCGATCCGCTGCAAAAAACAGAGCTAAGTCTTTGAAATGGCGGGAGCGACGGGACTCGAACCCGCGACCTTCGGCGTGACAGGCCGACGCTCTAACCAACTGAGCTACGCCCCCGCGGGCGAGGCGCCGGATTAAGGCCGGCAGGGCCTCAAGTCAAGGAATTTGGCCCATTCATCGGGCTTTCACGGCCGTCATATCCTTGCCATGAAGCGCCATCAGACACCCTCTTGGTGCAGAAAACATCGGTGGAATTGGCAAAACAAGCGTGGTCAGCCGCAGCCGAATTGTTTAACTGCTTCGCCCTGAGCGGCGCTTTTTTCACGCAAACCGCTTCATTGAGGAGGGTCTAATGGCAAGTAAGGCAACCGCGACTACGGTTACATTGAAGCATCTCGCCGCGAGCCTCGCGGAGGACAACGAGCTTTCGAAGAAGCAAGCTGAAGCGATCCTCGGCGGCTTTGTCGGCAATATCGTCAAGCATCTGAAGAAGGGCGAGCGCATCCGCATTGGCGGCCTCGGCATCCTTCAGGTGCGCAAGCGCGCCGCGCGCATGGGACGTAATCCCGCGACCGGCCAACCGATTTAGATCAAGGCCAGCAAAAAAGTGGCCTTCCGCGCTTCCAAGGAACTCAAGGAAGCCGTCTGATTGCTCGCGATCGGCGGATTTGCCACGCGGATCCTCCGTGCGCCACTCACCGCCCGCGCGCTATCGCAATCGCTTAAATTGCGAGGCCGCGGGCGAGTTTTTTTTGGGGGCCTCTCGCATCGCGTGCGCCGGGCAGATGTTCTGCGCGCGCCGTGGCTGCGCCACGCGTCGCCCGTTAGGGCGAAGCCTGGTGGGCGATGACGGACTCGAACCGCCGACATTCTGCGTGTAAAGCAGACGCTCTACCAACTGAGCTAATCGCCCTTCCAACCACCTTGGGCGAGATGTATCGCCCCCGCACGCGTGCGCGCAAGTGTGTGGAAAAGCGCGCGACCGGCATGTTCCGAACTGTGCCGGCAAATATCCCAGCGAACATTTAACGCGGCGACGGACGACGCGGGGACCCGTGTGCTGCACTGCGCTCGACTTCGAAAAATCCACACAAGAGTATTCGGCAACCGTTAAACGCGCTTGGGAATTGCGACAGTGCGGATAAAGTGTGGGATAAAACGACGTCACGGGCGCGGGCTTCGTGCCCGGAAGGGAGGACCATGTTGCGCAAATCGCTCTCGATCGTCGCGTTTTCGTTTGCGGCTCTGGTTGCTGCCGGTGCGGCCGGTTACGCTCAGAATTTGCCGCCCCAGCCGCCTCCGGTGTCCGGCGGTGGGCTCGGACAAGGCAACGACCAGGAACGCGCCGCCTGCCATCCGGACGTGACCAAGTATTGCCAGGTCCAACTGCAGGTCAATCCGAACGACGTGCTCGGCATTCTGGGCTGCTTGCAGGCCAACCGCCCCAAGATCAGCAAGGCGTGCCAGACAGTGCTGGCAAGCCATGGGCAGTGAGTGATGCCCAGTGAGCCAGCCTAGTGAGGCGCTAGCCCGAACCAGCAACAACGGCCGAGCCGCGGTCGCCTAGGACAGTCTGGTGTTCTCTGGCAGCAGATTCACGTCCTCGAGCGCCACATCCGTCTCGACCCGCGAGACGTGTTCGGCAAGCTTGACCCAGGATTGCGCTAAGGCGAGCCAGAGCGCCTTGTCGCTGGTGTCATCAGCCAACCGGGCCATCGCAACGCATTCTTCCGCACTTCTGCGGTGATCCAGAGCGGTCCCCATGGGAAACTCCCCGACACAATACTCCGACACTCCCATTGCAGCGCCCAAGTGCGGCACATGAAGGATCAATGGCGGGCGTAACTCGGGCAAAGAGCGCATCAAAAGCGGCGATCGGAACAATTTTTACTGTGTTTTAAGTCTCCGAGCCTCCCCGAGACGGGTTTCCGATCGCCATCGGCCGGCACTGATGCGTCGGCTACATGACAATCACCGTATTTATTGAGTTTTTGGACGTTACGGCCGAAATTTTACCACAAGTCTTTAGAGATCGTTGCAATGCGCATGCGATATTCGCGTAGCTGCACTGCAGCAGGCTTATTTTGCAATGCACCATTGGTGCTTATATTGAGTTCCGATTCTGGTGCCGGCTTTCACGAGCCTTCGCCGGAAAGCGAAATAAAGGAACAAAAACATGTTGTTGTCGTCCATCATCCACTTCTTCAAGTCCTGGAAGCGCTATGGCGTTGCCATGGACGAGTTGTCCCATCTCAGCGACCGCGAACTGGCCGATATCGGCATCACGCGTGGCGATATCCCGCGGATTGCTTGGGAACAGGCGAAGCACTAACCCCGATAAAATCCACCCGACCGCAGCTTGCGGTCGGCAAATCAGCGCCCGGCTCCGGCCGGGCGCTGTTTTTTTGCGCCCAGGTCTAAGGCGACGCGGGCATCATGCCCTTGGCCTTGATGATCGGCTGGGCATGCGGACCGGTCAAAAACGCGACGAAGCCCTTGGCCGCCGCGGCATCCTTGGCCGCAGCACCGACGCCGGCCGAATAGACCGTGAAATTCTGAATGTCCGCCGGCAGCGGACCGACAAACGTCACACCCGCGACCGGCAGAATCTCGCTGATCTGATGGACGCCGATCTCCGCCTCGCCGTCGGCAACGTGATCGGCGACCGCCCCGCCCTGCACCAGGACGGCCTTGGCGTTGACCTCTGCGGCAATGCCGAGCCGCTGCAACAGGCCGGCGACATAGATGCCGCTCGAGCCGCCGGCTTTGGGATCGATATAGGCGACCGATTTCGCCGCGAGCAGCGCGCGCTTGAACGCCTCGTCCGTGCTGATATCCGGCTTTGGCGCACCCGCTTTGACCACGACGCCAACGCCAACCTTCGCTAAGTCGGCGCGCGTGCCCGGCACGACCTTCCCCTCCTTGGCGAGCCCGTCGATCCCCTCCGGCGTCAGAACGGCAACGTCGAACTCTTCCTTGCCGTCGCGGATCAGCGCCAGATGCTGCCCGACGGTCTGGTAGATGACATCGACCTTGTTACCGCTCTCCTTCTCGTATTGCGCGGCCAACGCGCCCAGCACCTGTTTGAAAGCGCCGCCGCTGACAACCTTGATCTCCGCGGCTTTGGCAATCTGAGACATGGCAATCTGAGACATGGCAAATTGAGACAGGACAAATTGGGACATGGCAAGCATAAGCGCGGTGGCAAGCACGGCTGACGTGATTTTCATGCGAACTCCCGGTGAAAATTACACATGAAAGGCTTTACCCCAAGTGATCTGCATGACGGACCTTATGCGTGACGGGAACGCCGGGGACAGTCATAAGATACGCATAGCCGCGCGGATCGAAAAGGTCGCCGGAACGGCCACTATGGGAAAGATCGCGGATGCCCGTTGTCGCGCTCATTGACGCTGCCGCGATCCTCCCGGCGCGCGGCGCGCTGCTCGGTTTGGACCTCGGCACCAAGACGATTGGCGTCGCGGCGAGCGACCCGGATCGCCGTGTTGCCGCACCGGTCGAAACTATTGCGCGGCAGCGCTTCAATCTCGACGCCCAGCGCATTCTCGAGCTTGCCGCCGAACGCCGTGCCGCGGGTCTCGTGCTCGGCCTGCCGATCAACATGGACGGTTCCGAAGGTCCGCGCGCGCAGTCGACGCGCGCCTTTGCGCGCAATCTGGCGCAGCTCACCGAACTGCCGATCGCGTTGTGGGACGAGCGGCTGTCGACGGCGGCGGTCGAGCGCGCGCTGATCGCGGCCGATGCGAGCCGCGCCAAGCGCAAGGCGGTGATCGACCAGCATGCCGCCACCTTCATTCTGCAAGGCGCGCTCGACCGGCTCACCCGCGGACAAATAGAGGCGCCGTGAACTTCCACTCCGGCGCCGCCAATTTCAGTCAGCGTCAGCAGTGAAAGCCGCCGCAGCTTGCCGGATCCGGAGGGCCGAAGCCGCCCGGCGGGACGAGCACCGGATCGGTGCGCCGGCCAAGCTGTCCGGCGGTCAGCCCCGGGGCATCGATCTGGCCGGGTACATAGTTGTAATAGGTCCGCACCTGCTGGCTGCGCACGGAGCGATGCGTTGCAGCCGAGCTCGCCGCTGTCGCCGCCAATAAAACCGCAAGCGCCGCTGCCATTGTGGCGGCGCCCTTGAAACTTCTGCCTGAGAGAGTCTTCGACATTTTGTTGTTCCTTCGATGAGAACGAAGCACAGCTCGTCGCTGCGGCGGTCACATAGTTCGGAAACAACGCCTGGCGAGAGACGCCGGCGCATGGCACGTCTGCAAATGACCTACCGATGGCCGCGAAAATTATTCCCAACGCCCCGCGATCGCAGCCGTGCGCGGAAATGCGCGTCAACGCGCGGCCTTTACGCGTCCGGCAACACGCGTTGCAGCAAAAGATCAACTGTTTGTGAATCGAGTCCGGCGGTGCCGTAAAACACGCCGTGCGTTTTTTCGACGCGCGTTCTGAAAAATGTGTTGGCGATCACAGGCGGCATACTCGCGTTGAGAGCGGCAGCGCTTGCGACAAGGGCTAATCGCTGCACGATGCGGCGCGCGTCGGCTTCATCGGCCGATTGTGGATTTTCCGAGTTGACAGCGAGGCCGGCGTCGCGCGACAAGATCAACAAACAATTCGGCTTCCTCTTTGCCCTTGAGCGCGCGCAACACGTCAAGACACATGACATTGCCGGAGCCTTCCCAGATGGCGTTGACCGGACCCTCGCGATAAAGCCGCGGCAGCAGGCTTTCCTCGACGTAACCGTTGCCGCCAAGCGACTCCATGGCCTCGAAGATCAAGCCCGGCGCGAGCTTGCAAATCCAGAATTTGACCGCGGGCGTCAGCAGCCGCGCATAGGCCGCTTCACGCGCATCCGTTGCGGCGCGATCGAGCGCGCGCGACAGGCGGAAGACAAGCGCCACGGCGGCTTCGACGTCGAGCGCCATGTCGGCGAGCACGGCGCGCATCATCGGCTGATCGGCGAGGCGTTTGCCGAACACATTGCGATGGCGGCAATGATGCAATGCCTGCACCAGCGCCATGCGCATCAGGCCTGCGGAGGCCACCGCGCAATCGAGCCGCGTCAATTGCACCATCTGCAGAATGGTGCGGATGCCTGCAGCCTTCCTCGCCGACGCGCCAGGCGAAAGCGTCGGTGAATTCAACTTCGCTCGAGGCGTTGGAGCGGTTGCCGAGCTTGTCCTTGAGCCGCTGAAAATGCAGCGCGTTGACCGAACCGTCGGGACGGAAACGCGGCATGAGGAAACACGTCAGTCCCTTTGGGGCCTGCGCCAGCACCAGGAACGCGTCACTCATCGGCGCCGAGAAGAACCATTTGTGGCCGACGATCGAGTACGCGCCGCCGTCAGGCGTCGCTGTCGTCGTATTGGCGCGCACGTCGGTGCCGCCCTGCTTCTCGGTCATGCCCATGCCGAGCGTCATGCCGGATTTCTCCCACCATGGCCGGAACGTCGCGTCGTAGCTGCGCGACACCACCTTCGGCGCGATTTTCGCCGCGAGCGCAGGCTCGGCGGCAAGCGGCGCCAGCGCGGCGCGCGTCATCGTGATCGGGCACAGATGTCCGGTCTCGACTTGCGCCGCCATGTAGAAGCGCGCGGCGCGCAACACTTCCGCCGGCGGCGCGGCGCGTTGTCCGGTCTCGGTCCAGGTCGAGGCGTGCAATCCGGCGGCGACGCTCGCGGCCATGAAATCGTGATAGGCCGGATGAAACTCGACGGTGTCGGAGCGATCGCCCTTGGCGTCGAAAGCGTGAAGCTTCGGCGGGTTCTCATTGGCCTGCCGCGCCAGCGTGAACCTTTCCGCCGTTCCCCAACGCTTGGCCGAATGCCGACAGAGCGGCCACTTCGTCCGGATCCGCCATTCGCCTTGACCGCTTCGACGAGCGGCAGGTCGCTTAGAAACAGATCGACGTTCTGGTAAGGCGGCGACTGGTTGAACACCTCGTGCGTGTCGAAACGCGAGCGGATGGCCATAGCCGAAAGCCCCTGATCGAATGCCCCTTTGGGGCGTCTTGGTGCTTCACAATCCTAGCACGAACGGCACTGCCGATGATTTCGGTGCATCACTTAAGCCCGTCACCAAAGCGGGCTTGCCGGACCGCGCCCATTGGGCCTATACGACCACTTTAATGACCAAACCCCAGCCGCTGACGCGCCATATCTCCTCGATCAACGACCTGACCAATAAGGAGATCGAAACGATCTTCGAGGTCGCGCAAGGGTTTTTGAAGGAACTCGCCGACGACAACGTCTTCTATCGCATCGCGCGCAGTACCGATCTCGCCTCCAAATTCATCCTCGCGAGCCTGTTCTACGAACCCTCGACCCGCACGCGCCTGTCGTTCGAGAGCGCGATGCTCCGCCTCGGCGGCTCCAATATTACCAGCGCCGATCCGGCGGCCAGTTCGGCCGCCAAGGGCGAAAGCCTCGCCGATACGATCCGGGTCATCTCCAACTACGCCGACATCGTCGTCATCCGCCATCCGCGCGACGGCGCCGCGCGCCTGGCGGCGGAATATTCGCAAGTTCCCGTGATCAATGGCGGCGACGGCGCGCACGAACATCCGACGCAGACGCTGTGCGATCTGTTCACGCTGCGCGCCAAGAACAAGAGCCTGCGCAACATGAAGGTCGCGATTTCCGGCGACCTCAAAGGCAGCCGCACCATCCATTCCTTCGTCTATGCGCTGGCGCGGTTCGGCGCGACCATCGATCCTCTGCCCGCGCCCGGAATGGAATTGCCGGCGCATGTCGACCGCCGCCTGCGCGAGGAGTTTCACTGCGGATGGTGTCGAAGGACACCGGCACGTCCGAAAGCGGCCGGATCGACGCGCTCTATGTCACCGCCGATCAGCCGCATCAGCTCTCGCTCTATGCCGAGCCCGAGATCGATTATGGGCTCGTCCTGCAGAAGAAGACCGACGCCGTCTACGTCACCCGCTTCCAGAAGGAGCGCTGGACCGACAAGGCAACCGGCAAGGAACTGCCCTATCCGAAGATCGACGCGAAATTCCTCGGCGAAGCAAAGTATTCCGACGCCAGCGTCATGCACCCATTGCCGCGCGTCAACGAGCTCGACGCCTCGTTCGACAGCGACCGCCGCGCGGTCTATTTCCAGCAAGCGGCTTACGGCGTGCCGGTGCGCATGGCGCTGATTTCGCTGATGCTGCACCTGCACAAGAACAATTCGCTGCACAAATTCGCCGGCGGCTTCGCCAAGCCCGATCATCCGGTCTACACGCAGCCGATCGGCACCGGCGTGGCCTGCGACAACACCAATTGCATCACCTGCGATCCCGCCGAAAGCCAATACGCCGCCAACAAGTTCTATGTGATCGAGGCGCAATCCGGACACCGGCTGCGCTGCGTCTATTGCGAGGCCGATATCGACGAGGACGTCACCGCGCATTTCGTCACCGGCGACACGGTGCGCAAGACGTTTTCGCCGGGGCTTGCGGCGATTGCGCGCGCCGCACCCGACAAGCTTCGGCACTTCGTCATCTATCCGAGCGAAGCCGACGCCATTGCCGCGGGCTTTGCGCCGCGCGAGAGTGCTGCGGGAAGGGTCCGCGCGGTTTAGCGAAATTGCGCTACACCTAAACGTCGTTTGCCATTCACCGACAGGCAGTATTGAGCCGCCATGACGCAGCCGATCGATTGGTCGCTTCTGCCCGCCTACGGCGCGGCTTTGATATTCGGCTATCTGTGCGGCTCGATTCCGTTCGGCATCATCCTGACGCGGCTTGCCGGCACGGCCGATCTGCGCAGCATCGGCTCCGGCAATATCGGCGCCACCAATGTGCTGCGCACCGGCAACAAGAAGCTCGCCGCGGCGACGCTGTTGGGCGACATGCTCAAAGGCACCGCGGCGGTCGCGCTGACCAATTGGGCGCTCGGCCGCGACGCAGCGCTCATCGCCGCCCTTGGCGCGTTTCTCGGCCACCTCTTTCCGGTCTGGCTCCGTTTTCGCGGCGGCAAAGGGGTGGCGATCTATATCGGCCTGTTGCTCGGCTTCAAATGCTGGCTGGCGCTCGTGTGTTTCTGCGTCGTTTGGGCAGCGATCGCCGCTTTGACCCGCTATTCGTCGCTGGCCGCGCTGATCGCGAGCGCAACGACGCCAGCCGTCTTGTGGTTGAACCACAATATCCGCGAAGCGCAGCTCTTCCTCCTCTTGACCGCACTGCTGTGGATCATGCACCGCGCCAATATCGCGCGGCTCCTCAACGGCACGGAAAGCAAGATCGGACGGACATCGACGGCTTGATCAGCCGCTACGGATCTCCGTCATAGCGAGGACCGAGCTGCACGGAGCTACCGAAAACCCGAGCAAGCCAGCTGGATTGCCTCGCTTACGCGGAATGACGCTGTTCGGCTACTCCGCCGCTTCCACCGTGCACCCGCGCGCGCGTGCCGACAACCGGCGCGCCGTGGGTGTGCGGGATCTTGTCGGCGAAGACTTCGACGAAATGATCGGTGTCGCCGACCCCGGTATGCGGGCGGAGCGCCTCATCGAAATGCGTCGCCGCCGCCGGGTCCTTCGCCACCTTCGCCATGATGCGGCGATAGCGCCAGATCAGCCGGCCCCATTGCGAACAGACCTTCAAGAAATCGAACAGCCGCCACGGATAGAAAATCAGCGGATTGAGCACGTTCTTGCCGGAGCGGCGCTGGGTGCGCAGCTTCCTCCGGAAAAAGCCGAATTGCAGCGGATGCACGCCTTCGATCCGCGCCGCGCCGGAGAAGATGGTCAGCGAGTCGAGAACCTTGGTGCGGTTGATGCCGGAGACGACGGCGCGGCGCATGATGGTCTCGACATGTTCGTCGGTGTAATAGCGCTTCCAGGCATCGGCATAGACCTGCGTCCAGGCTTCCTTCGACATGATCGGATGCGCAGTGCAGGCGTGTTCGAGATCGTATTTGTTCATGTCGGGGTCCATCGGCACCCCTTTCATGTACAGATTCTTGTGATCCTCGGAGCCCGGCAGCGGCGTCAGATAGAAGAATTCGAGAATGTCGACCGGCAGTTCCTTCTTGATGATCTCGATATCGCGCGCGATCGTCTCCGGCGTATCGGTCGGGAAGCCGAGGATGTAGCCGGCATAGGTCATCACATGCTGCTGGCGCCAGGCGAGCAGCATGTCGCGATATTCCCAGATCTTGTTCTGGCGCTTCTTGGCGCCCATCAGGGATTCGGGATTGATGTTCTCGAGGCCGAGGAAGATCGCGGTGCAGCCGGCGCGCGCCGCCTTTTCGATGAAATTCGGAATGCGGTGACACAAAGTGTCGACCTGGAGCAGCAATTTGATGTTGAATTTGTCGCGCTCGCGCAGCTCGATCAGCCGGTCGAGGATCGGCTCCCAATTGCGGTTGCGGGCGAAATTGTCGTCGGTGACGAAGAACCGCGTGATGCCCTGCGCCGCGTTGGCGCGCACGATGGCTTCGACGTCGTCCGGCGTGCGATAGCGCGATTTGCGGCCCTGCACATTGATGATGGTGCAGAAGCTGCACTGGAACGGGCAGCCGCGGCCGGCGTCGAAACTCGAATAATGGCCGGCGACCCGCGTCACCACCGAGCGCGGCAGGATCGGATAAACCGCGGCCGCCATCTCGGGCAGATCGTTGAGATATTTGTAGATCGGCTTCGCCGTGCCCGAGGCGACATCGCGCAGCACTTCGGCCATGCGGCCTTCGGCCTCGCCGGCGTACAGATGAATGCCGAGATCGAGCGCTTCCTGCAGATCGGCCGGCAGCGTCGGCAGCATCGAAATGCAGCCGGAGACGTGAAAGCCGCCCATCATGACATTGAGGCCGCGCTCGCGGAATTTACGGCCGAGATCGAGCGCGCGCGGATATTGGTTCGATTGCACGCCGATCAGCCCGACCATGCCGCCGCCGGCGGCGCGGATGCGCTTCACCACGCCCTCGACATCGACGACGGTGTTGCACTCGTCGCAGGCCTCGATCTCGATATCGACGTCGGGACCGAGCACGCGCTCGTCCGCGCACTCCTTGATCAGCCCATAGACGCTGGCGAGGCTGTTCGACGGCAACGTCGAGCGCAGCCACTGGATGACATAGCCATCCGGGTCGTAATGCGACGGTTTGATCAGAACGACGCGGAACGCGCGCTTGGCCGGGCTAGCGTCCAATGTACACCCTCCCCAAAGGGAAACCCCACATACCCCGGCAACTCAGAGGCAAGCCGGGGGCCAAGTCGGCACAAGTCGGGCCAATCTGCGTTTTTGGCGGCCGGTTTGCAACGGTTTTCGGGCTGGTTGTGGGCTGCGGTTCCATCGTAGGCCTCTCGCCATTCCATTACCTCGTCACCACCGGGCTTGACCCGGTGGTCCATGCTGACTTGTCGAGAGCAAGTCCGACGAAGGAGTGCACGCGAGCCGGCCCCATGGACTGCCGGATCAAGTCCGGCAATGACGACATGGAAGATCGTTCTCGCAACGCATGTGCGCCTGAGTTTGCAAATACCACCACGTTGGAAGCGCGAAGGAGAGCGCGGAAGAAAAAAGAAGGGGTGGTGCCTGCCTTTTCGCTGCCCGCTTAACTCGCTTCGATAAGCTACGAAAATAAAGGAAGCGGAACGCCGACAGACGCATTGATCCTCGTGCCGTGCTGCTGGCACGGCCGCGCCTCCAGCAGGAGGCGCACATCTATCGGCGTTCCACCGCGGCTCTGACCTAGGGGACTGCGAATCCCAAAGGCCCAGCTCCAGGCCATGCTTCCGGGGACTTGGCAGAGCGCCGTCCTGTAGTCATCCCCCTTCCGGGGGCAGGAACGGACGCAGTTGTTGCGGGTGTTACCCGCCCGAACCTGTCCCTCGTCCAGCGAGCACCTCGCGGCCCAGTCCGTAGTGCTGGGATGCTGATGCCCAAAGCTGCCCGGGAGCGGTTTACAACGCCGCCCGCAGGCACCGCCCTCGCTCCACTGCCCCGGTGTGTCTCCGGGGCAGATCCTTTACGTGAGCGAGAATCAAGAGCGATATGTAACTGAAACGGTGACAAATGTCAATGGAACAGTGACAGGCTTCCGAGGTCGAGAATTCAGTCTTACTTCGGCTGTTCCTTAGCTAACTTATTGACGACGTCTTCCACGATGGCGTCGGGATCGGGAAATACGCCGAGGATAACGTTGCATCCCACCGTCGGGCATATGGCGACGTAGCCCGAGATTATTGAACCCGATGCCAAGTTTCCGATCGGCCCACGTTCCAAGATGGGCTTTATCGTATGTCCGCAGCTCGGGCATTTGCCGTTCATTTTTCTTTCCCTTTCTTGGCGTCAGGCCGCACCCCTCTGCGCATCCCTTCGCTCGAAGCGAGCCGGACCGATTCGCATCGCGGTTTTGTTTCATGGTGCCGTAAGCCAGCACCTTGGACAACACAACATCGCGAAAGGCACCTTCCGCTAACCGAAATGCAACAGATCGACGGGCCTGTAGCATCGACGACTTTCTTTCATAAAGCCGATCTGACCACGAACACCGTGCGCATTGGCGTGGACTACAACCTGCCAATTAGGTCCACCGGTGCGGCAGCTTGTGGCTTAGAAACGCAGCCACGCGTTCGGCCTGTTCTCTTTCTCCCACCTCCGTCCTTGCAATGCTATGGTTGTAACGACACGCAGGCGGCGACCGTGCACGACATTGCAAAAACCTTGCGGCTGACGGACGAGCAGCGGATCGATTGGCTGCGGCTAATACGTTCGCAGAATGTCGGACCTCGGACGTTTCGCGCTTTGATCAATCATTTCGGCGGCGCCCGCTCAGCACTCGACGCCCTCCCCGGCCTTGCCCGCCGCGGCGGCGCCGGGGCACCAAAAATCTGTTCGCGCGCAGAGGCCGAGCGCGAGATCGAGGCTGCGAAAAAGCTTGGCGTCCTGATCGTCGCCGCCGGCGAGGCTGATTATCCGCACCGGCTGCAGATGATCGACGATGCGCCGCCTTTGATTTCGATTCGCGGCAATACCGACGTGCTGGCCATGCCGCAGGTCGCCGTCGTCGGCTCGCGCAATGCGTCGGCGGCCGGGATCAAAATCACGCAGCTGATCACGCAAGCGCTTAGCGAAGCGGGCTTCGCCATCGTGTCGGGGCTCGCCCGCGGCATCGATGCGGCGGCGCATCGCGCAAGTGCCGCACGCGGCACGATTGCGGTGCTCGCCGGCGGCCAGGACCGCATCTATCCGGCCGAGCATGAAAGCCTGCTCGAAAGCATCTTGCCGGCTGGAGCTGCGCTCTCCGAAATGCCGCTCGGCTGGGAGCCCCGCGCGCGGGATTTCCCGCGCCGCAACCGGCTGATCTCGGGGCTCGCGCTCGGTGTGGTCATTGTCGAGGCGGCGAAGCGTTCGGGCTCATTGATCACGGCACGGCTTGCGCTCGAACAGGGCCGCGAAGTCTTTGCCGTGCCGGGCTCGCCGCTCGATCCACGCGCCGAGGGCACCAACGGGTTGATCAAGCAAGGCGCGACGCCGGTCACCGAAGCCGCCGACATTATCAATGTGCTGGCGCCGATCATGGGACACCTCCTGCCGCTGCCGGCGCCGGACGGCGAGCTGCAAGAGCCCGGACCCGGCGCGGAGCCGGAAGCCGATGAGCGCGCGCGGATCGTCGCGCTGTTGAGCCCGACCCCGGTCTCGATCGACGATCTGGTGCGGCTGTCGCAAACCTCGCCGCGCGCAGTGCGGATGGTTTTATTGGAGCTCGAAATCGCCGGACGCCTGGAGCGTCACGGCGGCGGGCTGGTCTCGCTGATCTAGGGCGGTGCGTCGGCCAATCGGAAGACGCGCTAGAACGGAATCGAGAAAACAACTTCGCCGCCAAGATACCGCACCACCATGATGTAGCCCGGGTCGTCGTAGTCACCCGATTCTTTGAGTTCACGGATGATGCGGGCGGCGTGCTCGAACGCCGCGTCGTCGCTCGGCAGCAGGGCGCCGCATTGGTCGGCGCAATTCTCACCCGGTCCATCGACGTGGAAATAGTAACGCCAATGTGGCGAGGACATTTGCAAATTGACAACGAGGAGCGGGTCGCCAACTGACATGCATTACACCTTTTCGAGCGGCGAATTGCTTTTGAGCGCGGCTTCGCGTTCGTTCGCGACTTTGTCCCAAGCCGCCGCCATTAATTCCGTGGCGCGCTTGTCTTCCGGGTCGGTGAGTTCGGCGGCAAGCTTCCGGCAGTCCCTGGCAAATCCGCGGTATTCTTCAACGGTTTTCATGGTTGCTCCTGCCGCCGCACCTGCTTGCTCCTCGTGTGGGAACTGGCGCCGGCGACCCTAACGGCATCTCACTGATCCAACTTTTTACAAGGAACGATAATTTCAAATCGCATGCCGAGCGGATCGCTCAACCACGTGTTTGCGCCTCGCAGCTGCGCGCAGAGCGACCGGATGAAACGCATTCCCAAATGTCCGTCATGACAAATATCGAAGCCCTCGGGAAATCCCACGCCGTCGTCCTCATAGCTCAGCGTCAGCTTGTCGCCGCTGCGACCGCAGGACACCGTGATTTTCACCGGGAGACCGGCGGGGTGCGCGTATTTCAGGGAATTGGAAAACAGCTCGGCCGTTATGAGGCCCAATGGCAGCGCCGTATTGAACGGCACAAAGTGGCTCGGCGAACAGGTCACTGAAAATGAAATTGCAGTCGGCGAAAGCGCGCTGCTCAAGCGCTCGCAAATTTCCTGCAAATAGTCATTGAGCCGAACGCTTCCGTTATCGGAAGCGGAAAAAAGGCGATGGAGCTTTGCGACGGTCTCGATGCGGTCCGCGATTTCCAAGAGGAAAGTTTCGGGGTCCTCGACATCGTTCGCGGCCCGTGCCCGCACCCGAACGAGGCCGCTGATCGCGGCCAGACTATTCGCGATGCGGTGGTCGGCCTCGCGGCTCAGTTCGAAGCGAGGCTCGATGTCAGCAGAGGCAACTGTGCGCAACGACATGACTAACTCCTCAAGCAAAACCCTGCGCCTTATTCTTTCGCTTTACAACAATCATTTCGTATTCAACTTAATCTACTTACGCCTATTGTCGTAGGTAAGCCGTATAAGCAAGATTAGTTTTATCAGACACTTGCCAATACGTCGCCGCTTGCGCCGCCAGCTAAACTTGTGCCGTCAGCTAAAATTGCAACTTCGGCTAAGCTTGCGCTGCCGACTAAGATTGAGTATGTTTAGCAGACTGGAATACAGCGGTTGTTGTCAATGGAGAGGGATTATGACGACCGACCCCCGCGGCGAACGCCTGCAAATCATGCTGACCAAGGACGAACTGATTGCGCTCGATAATTGGCGGTTCAAGCAGCGCATGCCGAGCCGAGCCGCGGCGATACGCGAATTGCTCCGCCGCGGCTTGAGCGCCGAAGGCTTCGCTGTCGCCGATGGCGACATAAAGTCAGGCGATTTCGGCGTGGTCGGCGATAGACAGATGGGCTTGGAAAAGCCGCGGCGGGCCCGCGGTAGCCAAAACTGACGCAGCTCCAGCAACGGCTCAAACAAAGGCCCAAACTAAAGGCCAATGTGCTGCGCCGGATGGTTTTATGGAGCTCGAAATCGCCGGACGCCTGGAACGTCACGGCGGCGGGCTGGTCTCGCTGATCTAGCCGCGCGCCTTCTTCTTCAATTTGCTCGAATTGTAATCGACAGCGGCGCGGACAAGATCTTTTAGCGCACGCTCATTGATCTTGTCGCCCTCATGGATATCGATCGCGCGTCTCATATTGCCTTCGAGGCTGGAGTTGAAGAGGCTTGAAGGATCCGCCAACGAGGCGCCGTTGGCGAAAGTCATCTTCACGGCATTCTTGTACGTCTCGCCGGTGCAGATAATTCCGGCGTGCTCCCACACCGGAACCCCTCGCCACTTCCACTCCTCGACCACGTCAGGGCAGGCCTCTTTGATGAGAGCGCGGACCCGAGCCAGCGTCTCGCCGCGCCAATCACTCAGCTCCTTGATTCTCGCGTCGATAAGTCGAGAAGGGGACTTGCTGTTCTCACTCTTCGTCATGCCCGCTTCTCCTCGTTAGTCCCGACCTTCCACCTGGCGGCATAGGGCAGTGCGAACAAGTAGAGACCGGTGAACAATAGCAAGAAGAGCGGCGGCAGTGGCGTGTAGACCACCCAGGAGGGAGATTTCCCCAGTCCCATAACGACGAAGTTGGCGATGACAGTCGCTGTAAAGATAATGGACAGCCAGCGGTGGATTTGCCGAATCCAGTTGTTCCGGGCCAATAACACCTCCTGTGAAGACATGCCGGAGCGCAAGGCAGCAGGCATCAATCTGCCCGCGCCAAGACCTGCTCCAGGGCCGCAAAGAACTTCTGCCAGCCGTATTTGGCACCCTGGTAGGCTTGCTGTTGATCCGGCCGGAAGCCCGAATGCTCCATGCGCAGGTGGGTCCCCGTGCGCGTCGGGGTGAGAGTCCAAGTGACGACACTCTCGAGACCATAGGCACCCCACGTGTAAGACAGCGTTTTGTTCGGCTCGACGGCCATGACCTGACAGTCGACAGCGCCCCAGTCCGCGCGAAGATTGAAACGCTGGCCCACGACAGGCTTGAAGTCGTTCTTCATCAGCCACTCCTCGATCAGGTGTGGTTGAGTGAGCGCGCGCCAGATTTTTTCCGGCGGAAAAGGTATCTCCCGTTCGACAACGACGGCGAGCGTTTCGGCATTGCTCATTGGTCCATCCTTTTGAGCAGATCTTCGAGGTGGTCGAACCGGCTCTGCCAGAAGCCTGTCATCTGGCTGGTCCAGTCGATCAGCGGAGCAAGCGCGCGAAGCTGCGCGCTATAGTGCGTCTGGCGGCCTTCATGGCGGTCGCGCACCAGCCCGGCTTCTTTGAGGACTCCGAGATGCTTGGAGACGGCCGGTTGCGAAACCTTGGCCCGCGCCGTCAGAGCCCCGACCGTCTGCTCGCCTTCACGGCACAGCCGTTCGAAAAGGGCCCGCCGAGTCGGATCGGCGAGCGTTCGAAAGAGCACATCATGAGCGTTTGGCATTTGGGATCGATAACCCGCTGGTTATTGATTGACGTATAACCAGCGAGATATGTGTTAGTCAAGCAGGAACGGGGAGCGGCCTCTTACGGAGACAGCGAGCGTTGGGCTTTGATGCTCTAGCGCATCGTTTTCCAAGGATCGGGCTTTTCGGTGGGGACAGGCACGCGCTTGAGCGCATCTTTGTAGGCCTGCTCGTCCGCCGGCGGTGCTGTTGTCTTTTTCGCCGCTCTTTGCTGGCTCAATGTCGTTGGTTGCGCTCCCTGCGCCAGGGCGTGAACGGGCGCCGCCAGCAAAGCAATCGCCGTTAGCGTTGCGAGGATACGCATCGTCAATTCTCCCGGATCCGGAACGCCCCGCCACTATCATGTGGCCGAGACCGAATGATGGTCATGCACGATTGTCCACCGGTGATCGATCTTGCACAAGCCAATCTGCCGATCGGGAACCCTCCTATCTCCTTGCCGCTTGATCGGCCTCGAGCGCCGCCATTTCCAACAACTGGCTGAGCACATCAAGCCCGTTGCGCTTGGCGATCTTGGAGAGATCTGCGGCGAGCGAGGCGATATATCGGGCGACCGAGTTAGGCGTTTCCCCGCCATCCGGACTATCGGTGTCGTCACTGTTCGGCATTTTCCGTTCACGGCGCGGTTTTAGGCGCGGCTTTTGGGCACGCTGCCTCGCTGGTCGGGCCCGCTTGCCAAGGCAAAGTTCTGATTGTTTTCCAACGTCCCCTGGGTCCGCACCAATATACCGATGCGTTATGATATGTAAATTAACAACCTGAGGATGCGACAACACATCGTGCGGTTTGGAACGGTTTATTTCGTTCTTTGGGGTTAGCTCTGGGGTGTTTTTTACCGAGACCGATTTGACAGTCGGGCCGTCATTACCCATGTTCCCGGCGGCCGGCCTGCTTTGTTGCGCGCATCGAATTAGCAAAAAGGCCGTAAAATCATCGGGTTATGCATGAATCTTGTACTGGTGGAATCGCCTGCCAAGGCGAAGACAATCAATAAATATCTGGGCAAGGACTATGAGGTCATGGCCTCGTTCGGCCATGTCCGCGACCTGCCGCCGAAGAGCGGCTCGGTCGACCCGGACCATGATTTCCGCATGCTCTGGGAGATCGATCCCAAGGCGGCGAAGCGGCTGAACGATATCGCGCGTGCCGTCAAAGACGCCGACAAGCTCATTCTCGCCACCGACCCGGACCGCGAAGGCGAAGCGATCTCCTGGCACGTCCTGCAAATCCTCAAGGAAAAGAAGGCGCTCAAGTCGCAAATCGTCGAACGCGTCGTGTTCAACGCCATCACCAAGCAGGCGGTGACGGAAGCGATGAAGCACCCGCGCGCCATCGATCAGGCCTTGGTCGACGCCTACCTGGCGCGGCGCGCGCTCGATTATCTGGTCGGCTTCACGCTGTCGCCGGTGCTGTGGCGGAAGCTGCCGGGCGCGCGCTCGGCGGGGCGCGTGCAATCGGTCGCGCTCCGCCTCGTTGCCGACCGCGAATTGGACATCGAGAAATTCGTCCGTCAGGAATATTGGTCGCTGGTCGCGACCTTGGCGACGCCGCGCAACGAGACCTTTGACGCACGCCTGGTCGGCGCCGACGGCAAGAAGCTGCAGCGCCTCGATATCGGCGCCGGCGCGGAGGCCGAAGCCTTCAAGCAGGCGCTCGAGACGGCGGCCTTCACGGTGACGTCGGTCGAAGCCAAGCCGGTCAAGCGGCACCCCTACCCGCCTTTCACCACCTCGACGCTGCAGCAGGAAGCCAGCCGCAAGCACGGCTTCGCGCCGGCGCACACCATGCGGGTGGCGCAGCGGCTCTATGAAGGCGTCGATATCGGCGGCGAGACCGTCGGCCTCATTACTTATATGCGCACCGACGGCGTGCAGATCGCCGAAGAGGCGATCGGCGCGGTGCGCAGCGTCATCGAAAGCGATTACGGCAAGGATTACGTGCCGGGCGCCCCGCGCCGCTACGAGGCCAAGGCGAAGAACGCGCAGGAAGCGCACGAAGCCATCCGGCCGACCGAACTGACGCGCCGGCCGCGCGAGACCAAAAGCTTCCTCGATACCGATCAGGCCAAGCTCTACGAGCTGATTTGGCTGCGCACGGTGGCGAGCCAAATGGAATCCGCCGAGCTCGAGCGCACCACGGCCGATATCGAGGCCAAAGTCGCAAGCCGCATTCTCGATCTGCGCGCGACCGGCACGGTGGTGAAGTTCGACGGCTTCCTCACGCTCTATAATGAAGACCGCGACGAGGACCCGGAGGACGAAGAGGCGCGCCGCCTGCCGCAGATGAGCCAGGGCGAAAAGCTCGCCAAGCGCTCGATCGCAGCCGACCAGCATTTCACCGAACCGCCGCCGCGCTACTCGGAAGCGTCGCTGGTCAAGCGGCTCGAAGAGCTCGGCATCGGCCGGCCGTCGACCTATGCGTCGATCCTGCAAGTGCTCAAGGACCGCAAATATGTGCGGCTCGATAAGCGCCGCCTGGTGCCGGAAGATCGCGGCCGCATCGTCGTCGCGTTTCTGGAAAGCTTCTTCGCCCGCTACGTCGAATACGATTTCACGGCGGGGCTCGAGGACAAGCTCGATCTGATCTCCAACAGCGAGATCGCCTGGCGCGACGTGCTGCGCGATTTCTGGCAGGATTTTATCGGCGCCATCGACGAGACCAAGGATCTGAAGATTTCCCAGGTCATCGACGCGCTCGATGCACTATTGTCGCAGCATCTTTATCCGGCGCGCGAGGACGGCGTCGACCCGAAAGTGTGCCCGACCTGCGCCACCGGCCGGCTGTCGCTGAAACTCTCGAAATTCGGCGCCTTTATCGGCTGCTCGAACTATCCGGAATGCCGTTACATCCGCTCGCTGTCGGCGTCCGCCGAAGGCGGCGATATCGGCGTGAAGAAGCTCGGCGAGGATCCGGAAACCGGGCTCGATATCACGGTGCGCGGCGGCCGCTTCGGCCCTTATCTGCAACTTGGCGAGACGACCAAGGACGGCGAGAAACCCAAGCGCGCCGGCCTGCCCAAAGGCGTCGCGCCCGACGAGATCGATCTCAAGCGCGCGCTGTCTTTGCTGTCGCTGCCGCGCGACGTCGGCAAGCATCCCGAAGACGGCGAGCCGATCAAGGCCGGCATCGGCCGTTACGGGCCTTACGTGCAGCACGGCAAGATCTATGCGAACCTCGAATCGCCCGAGGACGTGTTCACCATCGGGCTCAATCACGCGGTGACTTTGATCGCCGAGAAGAAGGCCAAGGGTCCGCGCAAGCGCTTCGGCGCGGATCCGGGCCGGTCGCTCGGCGACCATCCGAGCCGCGGCGGGCCGATCGTGGCGAAGAAGGGCCGCTATGGGCCTTATGTCAGCCATGACGGCGTCAACGCCACCTTGCCGTCCGACAAGACGCCGGAGACCATCACGCTCGAGGAAGCCGCAGCCCTGATCGATGCGCGCGCCGATCGCGGCCCGGCGCCGCACGCCCGCCCGCGCAAGGCGCCACGGGCTGCAGGTGGTGCCGCGCGCACGGGCAAGCGGGCGGCAAGCAAAGTGTCCGCGGCCAAAGCCGCGGCGCCGAAAAAGCCGCCGGCATCCACAGCCAAGACCCGGAAGAAGACGCAACAAGCTGCCGAATAACTTTGACGCGACCCGCTACTGGCTCAGAATATGGGTGGGGCCCAGTTCTGGCTTCCGAGTAGCCCATGAAAAGCCCACCGCAACGCCTGCCCACCCGCGATGAGCTTGTCGCCTTCATCCGCGAGCGGAGCGGCCAGGTTTCACCGCGCGAGATTGCCAAGGCCTTCGGCGCCAAGAACGCCGACCGTGCCGCGCTCAACCGCATGCTGCGCGAGCTTGCCGACGAAGGCAGCATCGACCGCCGCCGCAAGCGGCTGCATCACTCGGGCACGCTGCCCCCGGTCGTCCTTGCCGACATTACCGGCCGCGACAGCGACGGCGAATTTCTGGCGCGGCCGACCGAATGGGACGAGCAGGCCCATGGCGCTGCGCCGGTCATCCGCATCGTCACGCCGCGCCGCGCCCGCCCCGGCGAAACCGGCGGCGTCGGCGACCGCGCGCTGATCCGCATCGAGCGGGCGAGCGACGAGGAAACCACCGGCCGCGTCATCAAGCTGATCGATCGCGCCAAGCATCGCACGCTCGGCGTCTTTCGCTCGCTGCCGTCGGGCGGCGGGCGGCTCGTGCCGGTCGACAAGAAGCAGCTCGGCCGCGAACTTGGCATTGCGCCGGGCGCGACGGCGGGCGCGGCCGACGGCGATCTCGTTGCCGTCGACGTCCAGCGACAAGGTAAATTCGGCCTGCCCGCAGGCACCGTCGTCGAGCGGCTCGGCTCGATCAAGAGCGAGCGCGCCGTCAGCCTGATCGCCATCCATGCACACGACATTCCGCATGTGTTTTCGCGCGCGGTGCTCGATGAATCCGAGACCGCACGCGCGGCGACGATGGAGGGCCGCGAAGACTGGCGCGGTGTGCCGTTTGTCACCATCGACCCGCCCGACGCCAAGGACCACGACGACGCCGTGCACGGCATTCCCGATCCCGATCCGAAAAATGCCGGCGGCCATATCGTGACCGTCGCCATTGCCGACGTCGCCTGTTATGTGCGGCCCGGCACGCCGCTCGATCGCGAGGCGGTCAAGCGCGGCAATTCAGTCTATTTCCCCGACCGTGTGGTGCCGATGCTGCCGGAGCGCATCTCCAACGATCTGTGCTCGCTCCGCCCGCGCGAAGACCGCCCGGCGCTTGCCGTGCGCATGGTGATCGGCGCAGACGGCCGCAAGCGCTCGCATACGTTTCACCGCGTGATGATCCGCTCCATCGCCAAGCTGCATTACGAGCAAGCGCAGCTCGCGGTCTCGGGCCGCACCGACGAAGAAACGGAATCGATCGCGGATAAAGTCCTCAGCCCCCTCTACGCGGCCTACAGAACGGTGCTGCGCGCGCGCGACGAGCGAAGCCCGCTCGACCTCGACCTTCCCGAACGCAAAATCGTGCTCAAATCCGACGGCACGGTCGATCGCGTGATCATGCCGCAGCGGCTTGAATCGCATCGGCTGATCGAGGAATTCATGATCCTCGCCAATGTCGCCGCCGCCGAAACCTGCGAGAAAGCCCGCGTGCCGCTGATCTATCGCGTGCACGACGAGCCGTCGCCGGAAAAGCTTAACGCGCTACGCGAATTTCTCGCGACCATCGACATCAACCTGCCGAAAGGCGGCGTGCTCCGCCCTGAGGGTTTCAACAAAATCCTCGCCCGCGTCAAAGGCCACGCCGTCGACCGGCTGGTCAACGAAGTCGTGCTGCGGAGCCAGGCCCAGGCTGAATATTCGCCGGAAAATTTCGGCCATTTCGGCCTCAATCTGCGCCGCTATGCCCACTTCACCTCGCCGATCCGCCGCTATGCCGATCTCGTCGTCCATCGCGCCTTGATCCGCGCCGGCGGGCTTGGCCCCGACGGCCTTCCCGACGGCACCGATCTCCGCGCGCTCGACGAAATCTCGGCAAATATCTCGGCAACCGAACGCCGCGCCATGAAGGCCGAGCGCGAGACCGCGGACCGGCTCATCGCGCACCATCTGGCCGACCGCGTCGGCGCGACCTTCGACGGGCATATTTCCGGCGTGACGCGGGCCGGCCTGTTCGTCGAGCTTGATGAGACCGGCGCCGACGGCTTCATCCCGGCGCGCTTCATCGGCGATGAATATTTTCGTTTCGACGAAACCGGCCGCGCTTTTGTCGGCTCCGCGGTGAGCCACCGGCTCGGCGATGCGGTCACCGTCGAGCTTGTCGAAGCAGCTCCCGTTGCCGGCGCCTTGCGTTTCGCGCTTGTTGGCCATGCTGGAGCGGTGTCGCAAAAAGCTGGACATCCGCCGCGTCACCGGCCGAAATCGGCGCCGCGGCCGAAGAAACATGGCCGGCGCGGCCGCCAGCGCTGAGACAAAGTTCGCAGAAAGATCCGCAGTCATGGTGGACGACGATATTTCGAGCGTAAGAGCGGGCGGCACCGCGGCGGATCGCGCCGAGCGACTAAGCCGCGTCATGCGCGACTTGATTTATCCGACCGTCAAACCGCGCGACGCAGCGACCTTGATTTTGATCGACCGCTCAGCGGCGGTGCCGAAAGTGCTGCTCGGCCGCCGTCACGAAAAACATCGCTTCATGCCCGGAAAGTTCGTTTTCCCCGGCGGCCGTATCGAGCCGTCGGACACCAAAATGCCTTTTGCCACGCCGCTCAATGACAGCCATCTGCAACGGCTGATGCATCAGGTTAAACGGCCGAGCCTCGCCAAGGCCGCCGCCTATGCGCTTGCCGCCGTGCGCGAAACGCACGAAGAGACCGGCATCATGCTCGGCGTGCCGTCGGACAAGCCGATCCATGCGCCGTCCGAATCCTGGGTGCCGTTCGCCAATGCCGGCATCGCGCCCGATCTGAGCAAAATCCATTTCATCGCGCGCGCGATTACGCCGCCGAAGCGGCCGCTGCGTTTCGACAGCCGCTTTTTCGCCGCCGAGGTGACCGCGATCGCGCGGCGCGACGACGGCTTTGTCGGGCCGGACAAGGAACTCGTCGAACTGGTCTGGATGCCGATCACCGAGGCGTCCCGCCTCGACATGCCGGGCATCACCGCGGTCGCGCTCGAAGAGCTCCAAGACCGCATCGCCTCCGGCATGAGCTTCGACCACCCTGCCCCACTCTACCGCATGCTGCACAAAAAATTCGTGCGGGAAATTCTGTGACGTATGCAGCGACGGCGACAAACCGGGGAATGAATGGCTGCGTCCAGATGGCGAATTTCCCGGGCCGCGCTCTACGGCTTCGCCGCCGGCCTGATCTTTAAAGCCGCGGGCCTGTTTCCCCAAAGCCAGGAGCCGCCGGGGATCGTGGTCCATTGGGCCTATGTCGTCGGCGAATGGGCCGGCTACGCGGTGGTCGTCGCGCTGATGTTTTCGGTCACCGCCGTCATTCGCAACTTCATCTTCGTCCGCGCGCTTTGACGTGACGAACGGCGCAGAAATAATGAATTATTAACCATTCACATCGACGCTCCATCTATCTGCACATCGCGATTTCGCGTGATTCTGCGCGGACAGGGCATCGGCAAACGTGAAGAAACGATCCATCGCGCTTGCTCTATGCTGCTTGCTCGCCTGCTCGCCTGCATCCGCCAAGACCAAGACCTTCGTCGGCGTAATATGGCCGATGTTCGGGCCTTTTCTCGCCGTCGGTCTCGTCGAACTGGTCGCCGAGCTCAAACTGATGCCGGATGTCGAGGTCAAGACTTATCTGCATCAGCACTGGCCATCCCTCGTTGATGACCTCAATCATGTGCCGAAGGGAACACACACGCTGGTTGTCGGCTATAGCCTTGGCGCTAACGCCACGGTCTTTGTGGCGAACAAGGTCGATCACATCGATTCCATTATCGCCCTGCAGCCGTCTATGCTGAGCTGGAATCCGGATCTGACCGGAAAAGTGGGACGGATCGTTGAAATCTATAACCCGAAGCCGGAGGAGACTCTCGGCGGAATGGGATCAAAGAAACTCGCCGGGGATAATATCGAATATATCGCCAACGATGATTCCCATATGGGAACGCAATTCAGCTCGGACTTCCGCAGTTTGGTCAAAAGCGAAATCGCCAGGCTTTCCACTCAAGACGATGGTGGCGGCACAGCACAAGCTGCCCTGCCGCAGCAGCCGGTCCCATCAAGTCAGATTCCGGAGCCGGATCCTGCCAAGCGGGCGGTGGATCCTCAGAATGATGCGAAGGCCGTCGACGGCGAAAAGACCAAAAATCAGCCGCATTGCGACATCACCGAGAACGGGCAGACTGCACAAGCGAAGAAACCCGACGAACTGACTCAGAAGATTATCGACGCCCAGCAGGTCGAGCCTCATTACTACGGCTCCATCGTGCGGCGAGCCGCCTCGACGCCAGAGAAGAAACCTGATGAGCTGACCCGGAAAATTATCGACAGCACTTTGTGTTCGGATTAGCTCGCTCAATAACAAATCACTTGGTCCTTTACTTGGCCTTCGGCTTGGCTTTGATCAGCGCTCGGATCCCGCAGGCGTCGCCGCAGCTGAAACAGCCCGGACTCCTCGTCGATATCGACCATCCGAGCTATTTTGAGCCGTAAAAGAGGGTAGTGTCCTAATTGGAGCTTTTTTGGTTCTCTGCGGAATCAATAAGGGGCTTGAGGGGCGTCGCCTAGCGTTTGTGAAATAACAAATACCTGTGCGTTTCCCATACTGCATTCCTCCGAAGACGCATCACTCCAGACGATTGCCTGTATTAACTTGTGATCCTTACGTTCATAGGTCACCAGATGAACTTGGCGGTAGAGGTCTTTTCCTATCTTTTCGTAGGATAATTTTCTCGACGTGGTTTTTTTGAAATCCAGCTGGTCGTTAGTTACGAGGCCCGCGTTTTTCATATAAACGAATGCCTCCATTGCAGGCCACCTGTCAGGGCCGGAGCAATCCGGGGATTTTACAGCCGCCGTCGCCGAAGCTGTGGAAAGCAATAAGGCAAGTAGAACCTTCATGAAGTTTGCTCCACCAATTCCTCAAGCGACCACATCCTATCAGAAACACCCGCCGCCATGGCAGGGGTGACGCGCAGGGTCTTGTGCTGGCGCACGAAATTATAGTGCGCGAAATGCAGACCAACAGCCGCGCGGTGGTTTTCCGCGGGGCGGTGCAGGTCTTTGACCTAGCTGGCAGCCCCAGCGGCGCGACGCGAGCCTATGGATGGTCAGCAGCGGTCGAGGGCAGCACCAAGCGCCGGTTTTTCGCCGTCCTACACACCGGGGCGATCACCGGGCCTATTGAGGCCGTCAGGGCGGCTATAGTGGCGGAAGCGAGGGCGGGAAAATGAGCCGTCGGATTTCAAATTAGGACACTACCTAAAAGAGGGTTTTCTTGACTTTTGGGGCCCCCTGACTAGGTTGGCGCCCAACAAGCGAAAGGTTCTCTCCAATGGCCAAGAGTGTGACCATCAAGGTCAAGCTGGTTTCCAGCGCCGACACGGGCTTTTATTACGTGACGCGGAAGAATTCGCGCACGATGACGGACAAGCTCGTGAAGAAGAAATACGACCCCGTCGCCAAAAAGCACGTCGAATTCCGCGAAGCCAAGATCAAGTAAGTATCTGGTATTTCGTGCGTTTTCTACCGTCATGCCCGCGCTTGTCGCGGGCATCCACGTCTTTGGGGCGTGAAGCCGGAAGACGTGGATGGCCGGAACAAGTCCGGCCATGACGAGGTCTGGTAAGCCGATGATCGAGCCTACGCCGCCTCGGGCACGACCCGGTTACGGCCGTCGCGCTTGGCGCGATAGAGCGCCTCGTCGGCGCGTTTGAGGAGGTTTGCGGCAGTGTCCTCTTTGCCGCGCAGCCCGGCAATGCCGATCGAGATCGTCACCGGAATGTGGCGGGTGCCCTGGGCCACCGCGAACGGATCGGCGGCGATGCGCCGGCGCAGCCGCTCGGCGACCATGGCGGCCACCGCCATGTCGGTCTCCGGCATGATGATGACGAATTCCTCGCCGCCGTAACGGCAGGCGAGATCGATGCCGCGGATCGAGCGCTTGATGCGCAGCGCAAAGTCGCGCAGCACGTCGTCGCCGGCATCGTGGCCGTGGGTGTCGTTGATCGCCTTGAAATAATCGATGTCGAGCACCAGCGCCGCGAGCGCCTTGCCGCGCGCCGCCGCCTGCTCGATCAGCGTCGCCAGATGGCTCTCCATGTAGCGGCGATTGGACAGGCCGGTGAGCGCGTCGGTGATCGCCATCTCGATCGACATCTGGAAACTGTCGCGCAGCCGCTCGGTGTAGCGGCGTTTCTTGACTTGGGTGCGCACCCGCGCCAGCAATTCGTTCCTGTCGACCGGGCGCAACAGAAAATCGTTGACGCCGATCTCGAGCCCGCGCGCCATGCGGGCGGTGTTGTCCGGCTCGGTGATGGCGAGAATGGGCAGGTTTCGCGTGCGGTCGAGCGAGCGCAACTGGCTGCACAGGCGGAGCGCATCGTAGTTTTCCATGCCGAGCGAGACGATGACCAGATCGTAATTGCCGTCGGCTGAGTGAAACAGCGCCTGGTTCGGATCGGGCTCGATGTCGACCTCGTGCTCGGCCTTAAGCGCGGCAGCGATGCGCTCATAAGACGCCGGCCGGTCGTCGACGATCAGCACGCGGCCGTTCTTGCCGGTGTCGGACACCGCATCGCGCTCCGGCGATTGAATGCCGATTTCGCGCGAGGTCAGAGCCCGCATGCGCAATTCGTCGGTGACGACTTTGAGCCGCGCCAGCGAACGCACGCGCGGGATCAGCGCCAGTTCCGGAATGGGCTTGGTCAGAAAATCGTCGGCGCCGGCTTCGAGCCCGCGCACGCGGTCGGACGGCTGATCGAGCGCGGTCACCATCACCACCGGAATGTGCTGGGTCGCGGGATTGCTCTTGAGTCGCCGGCACACTTCGAAGCCGTCCATATCCGGCATCATCACGTCGAGCAGAACCAGATCGCATTCGGCACGTTCGCAGACCGCGAGCGCGTCCCGGCCGCCGGTCGCGGTGACGACGTCGAAATATTCCGCCGTCAGCCGCGCTTCGAGCAGGCGGACATTGGCGGGTACGTCATCGACGACAAGGACGCGGGCGGTCATAGTCGGCTCCCTTGCGCTCGCCTGATTTTCCGTTTGAGCATGATCTTTTCCGAAAACCGGTCTCCACTTTTCGGGATCATGCTACTCACGGATTGCCGAGGAAATGGCGGATGGTCTCGATGAATTTCGCCACCGAGATCGGTTTGGAGAGGTAGGCCTCGCAGCCGCCCTCGCGAATACGTTCTTCGTCGCCCTTCATGGCGAAAGCCGTGACGGCGACGACCGGAATCTTTTTCAGCTCCTGATCGTCCTTGAGCCATTTTGTGACTTCAAGCCCGGAGACTTCCGGAAGCTGGATGTCCATCAGGATCAGATCGGGCCGATGCTGGCGCGCCAGATCGAGCGCCTCGATGCCGTTGCGCGTGCCGACCGTGGTGTAGCCATGGGCTTCCAACAGGTCGTGGAAGAGCTTCATATTGAGCTCGTTGTCCTCCACGATCAGGACGGTTTTGGCCATCCCCCATTCCCTTCCCCAAGCCCCGCGCAGTGACCGGTGCCCGATGCGGATGCCAAAGCGAAAGAATCGCTTTACGCCGCCTGTGGGCAGCTTCCGGAACCTAGTGCGGATATATTACGGAAAGGCAAATGGAACCCGATGAAAGCGCGCGCAAGACAGACACAAGAAGCGGCCGAAACGCTGGCAATTCAAGCGCTTGCCTTTATCGCCGAAGAGCCGGAACGGCTCGGCGCCTTCCTCGCCACATCCGGAATCGGACCGGAGGCCATTCGCGAGGCCGCGCGCGAGCCGGGCTTTCTTGCCGGCGTCCTCGATCATATGCTCGGCGACGAGAGTCTGTTGCTCGCCTTCGCCGATAGCGCCGGGCTTGATCCCGCAAGCATCGCGCGGGCGCGGCGAGCCCTCGGCGGACCACAATGGGATCGCGACTTACCTTAGTTATTTGCCTAGTTGTTTGAACACAGAAGGTTGGCCGTGAGCACTGGCTTTTGCCGCGACTGCCTCGCCGATGCCGCGCCGCAAAGCGCGCGCTGCGCCGCCTGCGGCTCGCCGCGCCTGCTGCGCCACGACGAACTGGAAACGCTCGCCATCGCGCATGTCGATTGCGACGCCTTCTATGCCATGATCGAAAAGCGCGACGAGCCGGCTTTAGCGGCGGAGCCGCTCATTGTCGGCGGCGGCAAGCGCGGCGTCGTCGCCACGGCCTGCTACATCGCCCGCACTTATGGCGTGAAATCGGCGATGCCGATGTTCGAGGCGCTCCGGCTATGTCCGCACGCCAAAGTCGTTAAGCCCAATATGGAGAAATATGCGGAGGTCGGCCGGCAAGTGCGGGGGATGATGCAGGCGCTCACCCCGCTCGTCGAGCCGCTCTCGATCGACGAGGCTTTCCTCGATCTCTCCGGCACGGCGCGGCTGCACGCTATGTCGCCGTCGAAGGCGCTGGCGCGTTTTGCCGGTGACGTCGAGAAGAACCTGCGCATCACCGTGTCGATCGGGCTCTCCGGCAACAAATTTTTGGCCAAGGTCGCGTCCGATCTCGACAAGCCGCGCGGCTTTGCCGTGCTCGGGCAGCGCGAAGCGCCGGCGTTTCTGGCGCCGAAGCCGGTGAGCTTCATCTACGGCGTCGGCAAAGTCAGCGCTGCGCGCTACGCGCGCGACGGCTTGCACCATATCGCCGATCTGCAGCGCGCCGACGAGATCGACCTGATGCGCCGCTACGGCGAGGAAGGCCGCCGCCTGTTCCGCCTCGCCCGCGGGCTCGACGCGCGCGAAGTCTGCCCCGACCGCGAGACCAAGAGCGTGTCGGCGGAGACGACCTTCGAGCGCGATATTTCCGACTTCCGCGCGCTCGAGCTCATCCTTTGGAATTTGACCGAAGAGGTGTCGGCGCGTTTGAAGGCGAAGGACCTCGCCGGTGCCACGGTGACGCTCAAACTCAAGACCGCCGACTTCAAGATCCGGACGCGCGCGCGTTCGCTCGATTCCCCGACCCAGCTCGCACAACGCATTTTTGCCGCAGCCCGCGGCCTTCTCGAACGCGAGACCGACGGCACAAAATTCCGCCTGCTCGGCGTCGGCTTAAGCGCGATCGACACCGCCGCGGAAGCCGATCCCGGCGATCTCGTCGACGGCCGCTCGGCGCTTGCCGAGCATGCCGTCGACAGCGTGCGGGCGCGCTTTGGCGACGATGCAGTGGTCAGGGGGCTCGCGTTCGAGCGGCGGGAGAAAAATTAGGGCGCGTCGCGCTGATCACAAGCCCTTAAAGGTCGGATGGTTGAGGACAGCCTCACTGCCTGACTGAATCAATAGGTCCACGTCGTCGGTCGGCAACTTGAATCGCGTCGGGATGGAAGACAATTTAGCGGCGCGCTCCGCGTCAAACAAATCGAACCCGACCTGGACAATCTGGAACGTGAAGCTGCTGCAGCGCCAATCGCTCGGCGCCCCGAGCCGTCGTGCTTCGGCGCCCGAGAGGCTGCATCGCCATTTCCGGATTGATTCCTCCCAATCGCGAAGACTCAAGCGAAAGGCGTCGAACCCGCTGCGGACGGCAGAGTTCACCGCAGTGTCGGTCACGGCATTGAGCAAATCGGCGCCGGCGGGCCCTTCGACAGTATGCGCCCAATTCCCTTCCGGAGCCTGGCCGGCATTGACCACCACGAAGATCACGCGGCGCAATTTCACCGCCTTTTCCGGCGTGAGCGGCAGATAAGGCTTGTCCGCCGCCGCCCGCGCAATGACAAGACCCGAAAGGCCGAAATTGTCTGTAATGCCGCCGTCAGCCAGCTTCAGATATTCAATCTGCCCGGGGTCTCGGTAATGCGTGAGCGCTTCGGCGAAGGCCCGCACTTGCGCCCCCGCATTGCGATCGGCAATGACGCGGCCGACCCATGGCGGCAGCGGCGTCGCGCAAGCAGTTGGAAAGCTCTCGAGCACAATGGGCACGAACGCGACCGGCACCGCGGCCGAAGCGGCGACTGCATTGGACAAGGGGTATTTCGCAATATCGCTGCACAGCGCCGCGAACGTCTCCGGCGAAAACAGAAACGGTGTTCTGTTGTAAAGATCGGAGGCATTTATCCAGATAATCGGCTTACCCGGCTTGAAGAGGTCGCCGAGAGTCGCGTTGTTGAAGAGGTTGCGATCAAGCCAGGCAGGTAGCCTGCTCGAGTCGTTTACTCCGCCATTGAGACCGCGGGCGATATTTCTGAGGCTGACCTCTGTGGTCAAATCCTCTTCGGCGTTGCGTATGAGGAAGCGCTCGCGAAAATCGGCGAGCGCGGTGCGGCCTTTGAGTCCGAAATAGGCCGCGGTGACGGAGCCGCCCGACACACCCGACACAAATATCACCCGATCCAGTTTGCTCTTTCCGCCTCGTGCCGGAAGACGATCGAGACCGCGCAATACACCAAAGGAAAATGCAGCGGCGCGCATTCCGCCACCGGAGAAGGCGAGCGCAACCGCGGTATCGCCCCCCACTTCCGGAGGCATCAATTGCCCCATCGGACTTGAGCCGACTGCGACAGGTATGTTTGCAGGCTGATTGAAGGTGGCGCAGCCGGCGAGAAGCAGTAGAGAGAAGGACATCGCCTTCGCACTCGGCCGGACGGTCGAGCGTTTTACCGACGGCAATCGCAGGCAGGCGAGGAGTTTCCCCGAACACTCCCCACGGAGCGCAACGAAGGCTGTTTTGATGCTCATTCTCTTGATGCATCCCCCGACCCCGCCGACCTTTTACCCTTGTGTCCGTTATTGAGGGCTTAACTACCGCGCCAGTGCGGCAGTCACGGCAGAAGCTTATGTCCGTTCAGTTTTGCCGCGGGACGTCATGACGGGGAAGGTTCACCTGGCTCGGCCGGATCGGCGCTGGCATTGACCGGTTGCGTCTTTGCCGTCGAAGCCTCACGGACACGGCTTGGTGTCTTTGATTTCCAGCGAGCTCAGTTTCCCGGTGACGATGAAGTCGTTGTAATCGAGCGTCAGCGCGCGCGAAATGCCGTTCTCGTAAAGCTCGAAGCCGATCGAGTAAGCCGGTGTCTGCTCGCTGGTGTCTTCCTGTTTCTTCTTCTCGAAATAGCTGATCGTCACCGGCCAGCGCGGCACGGCGTTGAGCTTCGGTTCGGCGGCGGCGGCGTCATCGTGCTTGCGCTCGTCGGGCGCGATCTTCGGGCCGATCACGGTGAGCGTGTCGAACACCTTTTCGCCGGTCTCGGAGCCGTCATAGACCGGGAAATTGAGAATGTTCTTGCCGGCATGCGCGGCATCGATCACGCGCACCATATGCTCGGTGGGGAACACGACGCCGGCTGAGAGATCGAGGGTTTTTTGCTCGGGCTTTTCCAGCGCCACAGCGGTCTTGTCCGGATCGTGCTCGGCATGACCGTCGACCGCTCCGGCGAGACTTTCGTCGACATAATTCTCCGATGAGAATTTGAACTTCTTGGCGTCGGCGCCTTCCCAGGTGGTCGAGCGCAGATCGCTGGTCGAGGTCTTGCCCTCGCCGGTGTCGAGCTCGGAGACCTGGCGGAATTCCAGCGAATAGCCCTGGCAGGCATTGCCGTCGAAATCGTAGAGAATGCGGCCGCGGACGCTTGCGATCGACGAATTGCCGCGCACGTCGCCGAGCGACAGGTCGTAGATCGCGCGGTGCGGCGTGAGCGGGACGTGCGCAATGGGAGCGATCGGACCGTCCTGCGACCAGGCCGCGGGGACCAAGGGGACCAAGCGCAGCAAGGGCGCGGGAGCGAGAACAAGCAGGCCAAAGGCAACGGTGGCGGCAATTTTGGCGGCAATCGTGGCGCGCGCTGCGAACTTGTCGTCCATAAAGCTATCTCACTCCGTGCGGAGATGGCTGCCCGCCTGCCGACTCCCCTTAGCTTTGTGCGTTTTCTTTATTGTTCGAATTGCGGCGAAGATAGGCACCTTACCGGTTTCGGGCAACAGCCGCCCCGCGCCCGGCCCGCTTTTCGCCCCGCTTGCAGCCCACTTGAATGGCTGGCACCGATCGGCGAAGAAAGCGGCTCTAGAAGGCGCACCACTTAAGCATTTGGAGGAGCCAATGGCCGGAACGATAGAAAAAAAATTGCAAGAGCTCGGCATCGTGCTCCAGGAGCCGCGGGCGCCGATGGCCAATTACGTGCCGTTCGTGCGCAGTGGTAACATGTTGACGGTCTCCGGCCAGATTTGCATCGACGGCGAGGGCAAGATCGTCGCCAAGGGTCAGCTCGGCGGCTCAGTCTCCATCGAGGACGGGCAGAAGGCGGCGCGCGCTTGCGCCATCAATCTGCTGGCGCAAGTGAAGTCAGCGATCGGCGACCTCGACAAGGTGGTGCGCGTGGTCCGGCTCGGCGGCTTCGTCAATTCGGCGCCGCATTTTCCCGACGGGCCGAAAGTGATGAACGGCGCATCCGACGTCATGGTCGCGGTGTTCGGCGACAAGGGCAAACACGCGCGCTCGACGGTCGGGGTCGCAGCGCTCCCGTCCGACGCCGCCGTCGAGGTCGAGGGCGTGTTCGAAGTGTCCTAAATGCGCACGTCGCTCGATTGGCTCACCGCCCGGCCCGTCGCCCACCGCGGCCTTCATGACGCGGCAATTGGCGTGATCGAGAACACGGCGAGCGCGTTCCGCGCAGCGATCGAAGCCGGCTATGCCATCGAGACCGATGTGCAGATCAGCGCCGACGGCGAAGCCATGGTGCATCATGACGATGCGCTCGGCCGCCTGACCGAAGGCGAAGGCCGGCTCGACCGTTTCAGCGCGTCAGCGCTCAAGCGCGTGCCGTTTCGCTCCAGCGCTGAGCACATGTTGACGCTCGGCGAATTGTGCGACCTCGTCGCCGGGCGGGTCACGATAGTCGTCGAACTCAAAGGCCGCTTCGACGGCGACGACCGGCTCGCGGCGCGGGTCGCCGACGTGCTTTCCCGTTACAGCGGGCCGGTGGCAGCCATGTCGTTCGACCTGCGCCAGGTGATGGCGCTGCGGCAGAAAGCACCCGCCTTGGTGCGCGGCATGACGGCGGCCGAATACCGCCCGAATTCCTATCGAGACTTGCTGCCGGCCGGCGCACGGCGCGGCTTCGGCTATGTCCGCTCAGGGCTTGCGGCACGGCCGCAATTCCTGGCTTACGCCGTCAATGCGCTGCCGGGGCTGCTGCCGTTCTTCATGCGGCGCATTATGTGCATGCCGGTCCTGACCTGGACGGTTCGCAGCGAAGCCGAGCGGCAGGCGGCCGCACGCTACGCGGACCAGATGATTTTCGAGGGTTTTAGGCCATGATCGAGCGCGGCGGCCCGGTGCAGAAAGCGGCCAAAGGCGACGGGAAGAACCCGCCGGAACGCGCGGCGGCGCCCCTGGAGCTCCGCGTCAGCGCGGTCGAGCGTATCGGGCAGGTGGACAAGGCCGAATGGGACGCCTGCGCCAATCCCCAACCGGCCTCATGCTCATAATGGAAGTGCGATCCGTGTTTCGGCTCAACCGGAATCTGAGCCGGATCCGGCCGCCTGCCCGCCGGACCAAGATTCCAGTGCCGAAACCACATATAACCCTTTTGTTTCACATGATTTTCTCTCGGCGCTCGAGGACTCGAAGTCGGTCGGCGGGCGGAGCGGCTGGCACGTTCAACACGTTCTGACGAAAACCTCCGACGGCACTTTAGTTGCGGCGGCCCCGGCCTATCTCAAGAGTCATTCGCGGGGCGAATACGTGTTCGATGCCGGCTGGGCGGAGGCTTATGAGCGCGCCGGCGGCAACTATTACCCGAAGCTGCAGATCGCAGTGCCGTTTACGCCGGCGACCGGCCCCCGGCTCTTGGTGCGGGACGGCCTGCCCGCGGATGCGGTGCGGCGCGCGCTCGCCGGCGGCCTGACGCAATTCTGCGGCGCTCTTGGCGCGTCCGGCGCGCATGTGACATTCGCCACCGAGGCCGAATATCGCCTCCTCGGCGAGCTCGGCTATCTGCAACGCACCGACCAGCAGTTCCATTGGGAGAATCACAACTTCGCAAGCTTCGACGCATTTCTCGCGGCGCTGAGCTCGCGCAAGCGCAAGACCATCCGCCGCGAACGGCAAGAGGCGCTGGCGAACGGCATCAGCGTGCATTGGCTCACCGGCAGCGATCTCACCGAAGACGTATGGGACGCGTTCTTTGCGTTCTACATGGAAACCGGCTCGCGCAAATGGGGCCGCCCTTATCTGACGCGCGAATTCTATTCGCTCGCCGGCGCGAAAATGCGCGACCGCATCCTCTTGGTGCTGGCCAAGCGCGCCGGACGCTGGATCGCCGGCGCCATCAATTTCATCGGCTCGCACACTTTGTTCGGCCGCCATTGGGGCGCCATCGAGCATCACCCGTTCCTGCATTTCGAATTGTGCTACTATCAGGCCATCGACTACGCGATCGCGCACAAAATGGCGCGCGTCGAGGCCGGCGCCCAGGGCGAGCACAAAATCTCGCGCGGTTATATGCCGACGACGACGTTTTCGGCGCATTATATCGCCGATCCCGGCCTGCGCCGCGCCATCGCCGACTACCTGGTGCGCGAACGCGCCTATGTGGCGGCGGCCGGCCGCGAGCTTTCAGCGCTGGCGCCGTTTCGCAAAGGCTTGGAAGCCGAGACGGAATGACTAAGATCGATTCTTTGTACCCATGCTTTTTCAGCCGCGGAGAGTGGGATGGCGAGCTACGACGGGAACAACATTTTTGCCAAAATCCTGCGCCGCGAATTGCCGGCGCATAAGATCTTGGAAGACGACAAGGTGCTGGCGTTTCTCGACATCATGCCGCGGGCGCCGGGGCATGCGCTGGTGATTCCGAAAGTGGCGGCCCGCACCATTTTCGACATCGCGCCGGACGATCTCGCTCATGTCATCCGCGCCACGCAGAAGGTTGCCCGCGCGGCGATGACGGTGTTTTCCGCCGACGGCATGACCATCCACCAATTCAACGAGCTGGCCGGCGGCCAAGTGGTGTTTCACCTGCACTTTCACGTCATCCCGCGCCACGGCGGCGTGCCGATGAAGCCGCCGGCAACCTTTAAGGAAAACCCGGCCGTCTTGGCCGATCAGGCGGCGCGGCTGGTGGCGGCGTTGAAAGCCTAGAGCGCAATCGTTTCACATTGAATTGATTGACGCTCTAGCTTTTCGATAGAGCATGATCTTTTCGGAAAACCGGTATCCACTTTTCCGGATCATGCTCTAAAGCTCAACCTGGGCGGCCGCGCGAGACGCGCTCGATCTCGGCGCGCACCATGCGCTCGACCATGCCGGGCAGATTATCGTCGAGCCAGGATTTCAGCATCGGGCGGAGCATTTCGCGCACCAGATCTTCGAGCGTGCGCGCGTTCTGCGACAGCACGGTCTGCGCCAGCGCATTGAATGCCGAAATCGACGGCGACGCTGGTGGCGCCGGAAATGAGCCGGCCGTGCTCGTCATAGGAGCGCGCCGGCGCCGGCGGAAAAGGCGCAGGTTCCGGTTCGCGCGCTTCAGGCGCTTCGAGCGCTTCGGGAGCGTCGTCGAAACCGACATCGGAATGGCCGTCGATGGTGCGGAATTGCGGCGCCGATTCGGGCACCGGCTCCGGCTCGGGCATCGCCGCCATTGATGCCGCCATTGATTCGGTGAGATCGAGAATGTCGGCGGCCTGGTCGGCGACCGTCTCTTGTTGGAAGGAGACCGGCTCCTCGATGACCGATGGCGGTGGCGGCGGTTCGGGTTCGAATCGGGGCGCAGGCGGCGGTGGGGCCGGCGGCGGCGGCGCGGCATAGACTTGTTGCACCGGCGGTGGCGGCGATTCGGCGCGCGGCGCATCCGGCGGTCGTTGCGCCGTTTTCGTCGCATCGTCATCGGCGATAATGCGGCGAATGGAGGCGAGAATCTCCTCCATCGACGGTTCTTGCGCTCTCGCCGGCTGATTCATACGCGTCCTCGCCTACGTTCCCTATACGCGTGACCGCCGTGGGCCTTTCCCCCAAGACGCCTCAACAAGAGGCCCCAACAAGACGCCCCAAGACGGCGAATCACGCGAGGACAACTATGCAATGTTGCCAGCAAGTATGTCATGGCGAAAGTCGAACGCAAGGCGCGACAAAGCGTGGCCCTGTGGACACCGGCTCGCCCGACACGACCCTTGTCTCAAGATGGAACAAAGAGAGAGGCCAGCGCCGCGGCGCCTATCTGCCGTCCGGCGTGCGCACGCCGACCCAGGCATCGCGGATTTGCTGATAATGGACCATCGGGTCGTAGATGATGACGTCGAGCCCGAGCCGCTGCATCGACAGCATGCCGACGGCCGCCAGCAATGTGTAAGACGCCACCACGCGGTCATGCTGCGCCTGGACCAGCGCGACGCGCGCATTGACGAGTTCCTGTTGCGCATTGAGGACGTCGAGCGTGGTGCGCTGGCCGACGCGCGCTTCTTCGCGCACGCCGTTGAGCGCGATCTCGGCCGCATTCACTTGCGCGGTGGTCGCCTCGATCTGCGCTTTCGCGGCGTCGAGCGCGCCCCAATATTGCACCACGGTCTCGCGCGCCTGATCGCGGGTGACGTCGAGCGTCAGCCGCGTCTGTCCGAGCGTTTCCTTGCCCTGACGGATGGCCGAATATTCGGCGCCGCCCTGATAGAGGGGGATCGTGAGGGTGCCGAGAATCGCCGCCGAAGTCTGCTTGTTGGTCGTGGCGGCAGGGTCCCAGGCTTTTTGCACGCTGGCTTGGACGCCGAGATTCGGATAGAGCGCGCCTTCGCTGACCTTGACCGCGAGTTCCTGGACATCGACGCCATACATGGCGGCGAGCACCGACGGGTTTTGCGCCTGGCCCTGGGCGATCGCGCCGGGCAAGGTCGGCGGCGACAGCCGGTCCACCGGGGTGCCGGGCGCGAGCTTGCCCGGATCGACGCCGATGATGCGCCGGTATTGCGCCTGCGAGGTCACGTATTGCGACTGCGCGGCGAGCAATTGGGAGCGGCCGGCGGCGAGCCGCGATTCGGCCTGGGCGACGTCGGTGCGCGTCACTTCGCCGACATTGAACCGGTCGCGGGTCTGTTTAAGCTGTTCGGTGAGCACTTCGACGTTGCTGCGCTGCAGAGCCAGCGTCGCGTCGTCGCGCAACAAATCCATATAGGCCGTGGCGGCGTCGAGCAGCACCTGCTGCTCGGTCACGCGCAATGTCTCGCGCGCGCCCATCACCTGGCTTTCGGCCTGGCGGGTTTTGTTGGCGGTCTGATTGCCGTTGTAGAGGGTCTGCGACGCCGTGATGCCGATGCTGCGCGAAGCAAAATCGTCGGCGGTATTCAAATAACTTGTGGTGTTGGGAAACGTCGACTGCGAGGTGATGTGCGACAGCGTGTTGGTGTAATTGGCTCCGGCCGTGGCGGTGGCGGAGATTTTCGGCCGATAGCCGGATAAAGCCTGCGGCACGTTCTCATCGGTCGAGCGCAGCGCGGCGCGCTGGGCGTTGAGCGAGGGATTGTTCTGGTAGGCCTGGACCAAGGCCCATTCGATAGTGTCGGCGAAAGCCAAGCCGCAGCCACCGGCCAGGACAAATCCGGCCACGGCGAGGCTGGCGGCGCTGCCAATGCACGCTCGCAGTCTTCGTCTACTCATGACGCAGACAGCTCCCACCCCTGCTCCACCCGCCCCCTGCGGTGGATCCACAATCCACACATACACCCACACCCCCGGCGGAACGCGCCAAGCCGAGGACCCGGAACAGTGAACTTAAGCTGCGGGCAGCGAAGGGGAAACCCTCCGCCTGGGGATGACATGCAGAAATCCGGCCAATGGCACATAAGCGCAACAGGTGCGGAATCAGCCCATATTTCCGGCACAAGTCGCAACACACGAGGCCGTAGTCTTCGCGCTGCAGCGAACTCGCCTACCGGAAGTTGCCAATCCGGCCGCGGCTTAGAAAACGAAAGCGGCAGGCGCGACGAATCCCGGCAGCACGGGAGCTGTGGCGTCGAAGATCGGGCGGCCAACAAGGTGGCCTTCAACCAGGCGGTAAAGCATCGCTTTGCCGGCAGGACCCGCGCGGTAGATCGAGGCCAGCCGGCCAGCCGGCTTCAATTGGCCGGCATAGGCCTCCGGCGTGATCTCGGTCGCGCCGTTGAGGAGGATAAAGTCGTAAGGCCCGGCGGCGGGCCAGCCTGCGGTCAAGGGGCCTTGTACCACCGAAACTTTGGACATCGAGACCTGCGAAGCGCCGACGGCCGCCAGCGCCTGCCGCGCCAGATCGACAAGCGAGGCGTCCTCTTCGAGCGCGACCACAGAACCCGCAAGCCGTGACAGGATCGCCGACGAATAGCCGGTGCCGCAGGCGACATCGAGGACGTGGTCATTGGCGCCGAGCCCCGCCGCCTGGATCAGCTTGGCGAGAACCATCGGCTTGAGCAGCGCGCGGCCGCCGCCGATTGAGATATCGCTGTCGAGATAGGCGAGGCCTGCCAGCGCCGACGGCACGAAGAGCTCGCGCGGCACCGCAAGCATGGCGTCGATCAGATCGGGATTGGTGACATCGGCGGTGCGAACCTGGCAGTCCACCATCATCCGGCGTGCTGCTGTGGTGTCGAACATGTCTTGAGTTCCCGAATTATCGCGAAAATACCGGCTAGGCGTTTTGCGACAGGGTCGGCGAAAACGCAAGCGCCGGGCCGCGCCGGGACGCCCGGCTTTTGCGGCCCCGTCTTTGCCCTATCGCCGCACTGCCGTGGCGGGCAAATCGGCCCAAATGGGCCATGCGTATAGGCATTGCTTAATGGATTTGGTGCAGATACCCATGCTCGCCTATCCCGCGTAACTGACTTAAGTAACTGCCCGGATGGCCACGTGGCGGAGTGGTTACGCAACGGTCTGCAAAACCGTGTACCCCGGTTCAATTCCGGGCGTGGCCTCCAGCCTTCGCTCGCGCAGCGAGCGAAGGCTGCCGCGCCGAAGCTTTAGCGAAGGCGGGCCGCGCGAGCCGCCGCGAGCTACGGCTCGGCGAGCCAGCCACCAGGGCAAAACCAAGGCGGACATCCGAAGAATAGGCGCGTTTGGCGCTTTCAATGCCGGACCGGCTTTGTTATACGCGCACCCACACGAGCTTTAGGCTTTTCCCCGGTAGCTCAGTGGTAGAGCAACCGGCTGTTAACCGGTTGGTCGCTGGTTCGAATCCGGCCCGGGGAGCCAGTTACAATTGACATTGCTAGGCTTTTTGCCGGCAGATTTACCCACAAGCCTACCCCCTCTTGAAATGGATGCAACAACGGGCGCCCGGTTCGCGTTGTATGTGTATGAAAACACTCCAGGTCGTTCTCCAGATCGAACCAAAACTTAAGGCCGCGAGCGAGAAGGTGGCGGCCGCGGAGCAACGCTCGCTCACTGGGCTGATCGAGAAGTTACTTACCGACTACTGCAAGGCGCATGATCCAGCTCTCGAACACGCAGCCGCTAACGAAGCACCCAAAGCCGCCGAAATGGCAGCGAGCACGATCGACGATATTGGAGACAAAACCGCGTCGCCAGACGAGCAACAGCGGCGCAAGAGAAGGCTAATCCGCGGGCCGAAGGAATTTCGCGAGATACGTCGGAAATAATGTTGCGCGGAGAGCCACCGAGGGGATCAGCGTCGATGGCCGCTCGTAAGATCAGTCTAAAGATTATCAACGCTCCCGCATCCGGTCTTGTCCTAGATGCCCCACCAATCCTCAAGGAGATAGACCAGTCGGTGGATTATATCTGCGGGCACTGCGGCACGATCTTGCTGCACGCGGAGGAGAACCGAGTTCATAGTATCGTAATTCACTGCGGTAACTGCGGGTCGTATAACTCGACTGAAACTTAGAAGTTTACTCGTCGAGCACGCGCCGCTGGCACTCCTCGCGCATCGCACGGCGCCCGCTTCCCGGAAAGGAAGCCAGTGCCACTAAATCGGCATCTAAATTTAGTCGCGGCGGACCGGTTCGCAGATCGCAAACTACTGAGTCTTCGCTAAATAGTGCACCTGATGCACATCGTGTTTTGACCTAATCACAGGGCCACGAGCATTGCTCGATAATAAAAGACCACTCCAACAATGATGATTGTAATAGCTATGGCAATTGCAGCCGCCCAGCCGCTGTATTGCTGGACTCGTTTCTGTCCAAAGCGGTCTTCGCCGGTTGGGGTGTCATCATCAATGGGAATCGCAGTCTCCTGTGTGCTCACTGCAAGTCGTCGCCAAGGGAGCATCTCGGACCCATTAAATCCGATTTGCAAAGCCCGGTTAACCTTTCGTTAACCAACCTCAGCCCACGCTGGGCTATGGACCTTGATTCTCCGCATCCTCGCTGCCGGTTCTGCGCCGGTCCAATGCGTTTCCGTCACGCACCGCTTGGCCAGGACGAGCGAACAATTGCGCAAAGTTTCGAGTGTGTAAGCTGCTGTGCCGTCCTGAACGTGCCGCCTCTGGCAGGCACCCGGGACATATATCTGCGATCATTCAGTAGGCCAGCATGAAATTCAAAGAACTCATGGTGTTCCTGGCCGCGATGGTGATCGCGTTTGCGTTTGTTCTTGATGTTTTCTTCTACAGCGACATTTTCGGATGACGGTCGCCACTTGCAGAAGATCGCCGGTCAGAAGCGCGCCCTTGCCGCAAAAGCGCGCCGCAGACAGCTAACATATAAACGGCCTGTGTACTTTACCGGCGCTCAAAGCGTTGCCGGTATGCCAAGGCTCGCCCGCGTCATGACCGCGAGCGTCATGATTGATCTACCGCAAAGCCGCCCCGCCGCGGCTGCAATACCCTGATCAGCGTCATTAACGCTCGTTTCGCCTCACCAGGGAGCTTTCAGATGCCGCAGGACAAACCGAACTCAAATGCAGATCAGGTCTTTATCTTATTCTTCCGCCTCACGATGGGTTGGACCTTTCTATGGGCCGGTATCCACCACTTCGGCGACGATAAATTCGTCCTCGGGTTTTTGAGCCACGTCAAAACGTTTCACGATGTCTATGAGCCGTTCACCAACCCGGCGATCGTGCCGACGCTGACACTCTTCGTCGAATACGGGCACCTCCTGATCGGACTCTCGCTGATCTCGGGCTTGCTGGTCCGCGTCAGCGCGCCGTTCGCGGTCATGCTGATGCTGCTCTATTGGACCGCGCATATGGACTATCCGTTCATCGAGAACACCAACAACTATCTGGTCGATTATCACATCGTCTATGCGGGCGTTCTCATCTACCTGGTCGTCAAACACGCCGGCCACGTTTTCGGGCTCGACGGCCTGGTGAGCAGGCTTTCTGCCGTGCAGCACAGCTCGATGCTGCGCTGGGCGGTGGCCTGATACGAGCCGGCACCGTCGCACGCTCAAGACGCTCTGGCGTAACGACACGGCATCCGGTGCGGCTCCACTGAGCCGCACCGGATTAATCTCGCCAATTTCAAAAACCTCACACTACATAAGATTCCTGAAATGGCGGTTCTCGTGAATGTCACAGCGAGCCGGCACTATGCCGTTGCGGAACCGGTAGCGCACATCGATCCGAGTGAAATAATGTCGACTTACCGACTGAACACCTTGTTCGCGCCGCGATCGGTCGCCGTGGTCGGCGCCAGCCCCCGCGAAAAATCGACCGGCCGCGCTGTGCTGCGAAATCTGCAGCGCGGCGGTTTTCAAGGCGGCATCCATCTGGTCAACCCCAACTACAATTCCATCGATGGAATTTCAGCCGTCAAAAGCTACGACCGGCTAGCTGACGCGCCCGACCTTGCAGTGGTCGCGGCGCCGCCTCAGGCCGTTCCGGGCGTTGTCGCAGCCGCGGCCGCGAAAGGCACCGCCGCCTGTATCATCCTCACCGCGGGGCTCGGACACGGATCGGGTTCGCTTGCCGAGCAGTGCGAGAGCACCGCGCGCGCAGCCGGGATGCGGCTCGTTGGACCCAATTGCCTCGGCGTGCAGGTTCCGGGCGTCAAGCTCAATGCCAGCTTTGCCGCGTCCATGCCGCGGCCGGGAGATCTGGCGCTGATCTCGCAATCGGGCGCTATCGCCACCGGGCTCGTGGAATGGGCGGCGGTTCGCGACATCGGATTTTCGGGCGTGGTCTCCATCGGCGACAGCATCGATGTCGACATGGCCGATCTTCTCGACTTCTTCGCCATGGACCGGGCGACGCGGGCGATCCTGCTCTATGTCGAATTCGATCAGGGACGCGCGCAAATTCATGTCGGCGGCGCGCGCCGCGGCGCGCGCCAAGCCGGTTCTCGTCATCAAGACCGGCCGCCACGCGCAAGGCGCCAAGGCGGCCATGACGCATACCGGCGCGCTTGCCGGATCGGACGCGGTCTATGACGCCGCGTTTCGCCGGGCCGGCCTGTTGCGCGTGCTCGATCTCGACGAATTGTTCGCCGCCGCCGAAACGCTGGGCCACCGGATCACGCTCCATGGCAAGCGGCTGGCGATTTTGACCAATGGCGGCGGCGTTGGCGTCCTTGCCGTCGATCGTCTCGCCGACTTTGCCGGCGAACTCGCCAATATCTCGCCGGACACGATGAAACAGCTCGATGCGGCGCTGCCGCCGATCTGGTCGCACGCCAATCCCGTCGATATTGCGGGTGATGCCGACGACGCGAGATATGGCGTGGCGCTTGCGCACTTGCTCGACGACCCCGCCAACGATGCCGTTCTGGTGATGAATGTGCCGACGGCGCTTGCCTCGCCTGCCGATGCGGCGAAAGCGGTGGTGACAGCGGCACGGCAGCATCGCGACAAACGTCCCTTCGCGCCCAAGCCGGTTTTCGCGGTGTGGATCGGCGGCAGCGGCCCAGCGTCGGAAACATTCGACGCCGCCGGCATTCCGAGCTACGCGACCGAAACCGATGCCGTGCAGGGCTTCATGCATCTTGTGCGTTACCGGGAGTCCCAGGACTTGCTGATGGCGACGCCGCCCAGCATGCCGGAGGACTTTTCGCCGGACAGCGCCGCGGTGCGTCCGATCATCGATACAGCCTTGCGCGGCATGAAGGGCGATCAGCATGTCTGGCTCGATCCGATCGCGATGACGCGCGTGTTCTCGGCCTATGGCATCGCGATCACGCCGGCGGCGCTGGCCCGCGACGCCGAGGAGGCGGTTGCCGCGGCCAAGCCCCACTTGGCCGAAGGCAACGCCGTCGTTCTGAAGATTCTCTCGCCGGATATCGTGCACAAGTCCGAGGTCGGCGGCGTGCGGCTCAACCTCACCAACGAAAAAGCCGTGCGCGAGGCGGCGTCGGACATTTTAAGACGGGCGCGCGAGGCAAAACCCGACGCGCGCATCACCGGCGTCACGGTTTTTCCCATGATCGTGCGGCCCAAGGCGCGCGAACTCATTATCGGGCTCGCCGACGATCCGACCTTCGGTCCCGTCATCGTCTTCGGCCAGGGCGGCACCGCGGTGGAAGTGATCAGTGACAAGGCGCTGGCGCTGCCGCCGCTCGATCTGAAGCTCGCCCACGGCCTGATTGCGCGCACGCGCGTCTCGCGGATCCTCAATGCCTATCGCAATGTGCCGGCGGCCGACGAAGGGGCCATCGCGCTGCTTCTGGTCAAGCTGGCGCAGCTGGCGGCGGATTTTCCGGAGATACGCGAGATCGACCTCAATCCGGTTCTCGCCGACGAAACCGGCGTCATCGCGGTGGACGCCCGCGTCTCGGTCGCTCCCGTCGAGCAGCGCCGCGGCCCTTCGGGCCATCCGCGCTTTGCCATCAGGCCCTATCCGAAGGAATGGGAGCGGCATGTGACGCTTAAGGACGGTACGGCGCTTTTGGTGCGCCCGGTGCGGCCGGAGGACGAGCCGCTCTACGGGCCCTTCTTCGCCAAGGTGACGCAACAGGATCTGCGGCTGCGCTTCTTCGCGCCGGTGAAGGAATTCAGCCACATGTTCGTCGCGCGCTTCACCCAGATCGATTACGCGCGCGCCATGGCGTTCCTTGCCATCGACGGATCGAGCGGCGACATGCTCGGCGTCGTGCGCATCCACGCCGATGCCGATTTCAATAACGGCGAATACGCCATCCTGATCCGCTCCGATCTGAAAGGACACGGCTTCGGCTGGCTCTTGATGCAGCAGATGATCGAATATGCCCGCGCCGAGGGTCTCAAATGCGTGCGCGGGCAGGTGCTGCAAGAGAATACTGAAATGCTGGCGATGTGCCGCAGGCTCGGCTTCAAGATTGAAAGCGACCCGGAAGACCCTTGCGTTGTTATCGTGAGCTTGCCGCTGGTTAAGTCTTGATATCGTCGTCGGGCAGGATGCGCACGGCGGCGCCGTCGAGATCCTCGTATTGGCCGCTCTTGAGCGTCCACATGAAGCAAACCAGCCCGGTCAGGCCGAGCAACAGCGCCATCGGCACGAGATAGATGAGAACGTTCATGGCACGAGCTCCAATCTGCCGTTGGCGACCGCAGCGAGGCGTGTCGTCTCCGCCGCCGCTGCGCTTCTTGCGATTCCAGTGCTCTCGATTTACTGATTCACTTGGCAAGCTCCCGCCGAGCCGTGCGCGGAGCGCATTGAGCGTCACCAGGATCGACGAGCCCGACATCGCCAGAGCCGCGATCAGCGGCGTGACAAGTCCCGCCATGGCGATCGGCACCGCCAGCGCATTATAGATGACGGCGAGCATCAGGTTCTCGCGCATCAAGGCGCGCGCGCGCCGCGCCAGCGTCACGGCGTGCAGCACCGGCGTGAGGCGCTCGCCAAGGAACAAGGCATCGGCATGCGCCTGGCTGAGATGCGCCGCGGTGATCGGGGACAAGGACGCATGCGCCGCGGCAAGCGCCGGCGCGTCGTTCAGTCCGTCGCCGACCATGAGGACGCGGCGGCCTTGTGACTTCAATTGCTCGATAATGGCGATCTTCTCCGCTGGCGTGAGACCGGCCAGCCATTGCGGCAGACCAGCCGCCGCGCGACCGGTTCGACTGCTTCATCACGATCGCCGGAAATGATCATCAGGTCGAGACCAAGCGCGGCCAGTGCCGCCGTCACCGCGGCAGCGTCCGGCCGCAACGTCTGCCGGATTGGGATCGCCGCGGTATGTCCGGCATGCGCGAAGAAAATAAACGACGCTTCCCGATCCCTCGCGACGTCCCGCGACGCCTGATCACCGGCACCGCAGAATGATGCGCTGCCGAGACGCGCTTGTTGGCCGTCGATCACCGCGCGAACGCCCCTCCCGGTTCCTCGACCGCGCCGGCATACGGTACGCGATCGTCGGCCCGGCGCGCCAGCGCTGCGGCCAAGGGATGCCGGCTCGACAGCGCCAGCCGTGCCGCGCGCTGGAGCAGACCGGGCTCGACCAGCGCGGCGTCGACGTCGCGATCCGGTAAGGTCAGCGTGCCGGTCTTGTCGAAGATGACGGTATCGACTTCGGCGAGCCGCTCGATGGCGTCGCCGCTGTTGAGAATGATGCCAGTCCGGAACAACTGGCCGGCGGCGACCACTTGCACGGCTGGGATGGCAAGCGCGATCGCACATGGGCAGGTGACGATCAACACCGCAATCGCGATGACAATGGCGTCGTGCAGCGAGGCGCCGGCGGCGAGCCAGCCGACCGCGGTAAGCACCGCCGCGGCGTGCACCACCGGCGCATAGAGCCGCGCCGCGCGATCGGCGAGCCGCACGGTGCGTGACTTAGCTTCCGTTGCCTTTTGCAGCAAGCGCTCGACCTCATCGACCAGCGTGCCCCCGCCTGCGGCGACGACGCGAACGGCAAGAGCGCCGAAACAGTTGATGCTTCCCGCGTAAATCGTGTCTCCGGACCCAATGGCGCGCGGCAGGGTCTCGCCCGTCACCAGGCTCTCGTCGACTTCCGAAGCGCCGTCGACGATGCAGCCGTCGACCGCAATAAGCTCGCCCGGCCGCACCAGCACGCGGTCGCCGGGTTCAAGCGCCGAGACCGGCACGCGGGTCAGTGCGCCATTGGCGTCGAGACGATGCGCGAATTCGGCTTTCAGTGAAGCGAGATTGCCGGCGAACAGCCGGGTCTTGCGCCGCATCGCCAAGTCGAGGTAGCGGCCGCACAGCAAAAAGAACAACAGCATCAGCGCGGAATCGAAATAGGCGTGGGCCGCATGCGTGGCGGTCTCGTAGACCGACAGTCCGAGCGCCAACACCACGCCGACCGTGATCGGCACATCCATATTGAGCTGGCGCGAGCGGATGGCGCGCAACGCGCTTTGAAAGAAAGGCTGTCCGGCATAGGCCGCCGCCGGCAACGCGATGAGCGCCGACAGCCAGTGAAACAGATCGCGCGTCTCGTGCGTCATATCCGAGACATTGCCGGACCACACCGAAATCGACAGCAGCATCACGTTCATTGCCGCGAAGCCTGAGACGGCGAGGCACCTCAACAGCGCCTTCGCCTGCCGGCTCTCGTCGGCCTCGACACGCGCCGGCGCGAATGGATGAGCCGCATAGCCGATGTCGCCGCAGCGCCTTGACGATCGCCGCGGCATCGATTTCGCCGTCGCGCCAATCAACGGCCAGGCGGCGCTGAGTGAAATTCAGCCGCGCATCGACAATGCCGGGCAGCTTGGTCAGCCCGCTTTCGATTTTGCGGATGCAGCCGGCGCAGCCGACACCGTCCACGGCCAAGGTGATATGCGACAGGCCGGAATCGTTGCGCTCGACGAAGGACGACAGATCGATTGTTTCAGCCACCGCGCACTCCAGGGTTCACCGCAACACGACGCGATTGCGCGACCGAAACAGCTGCTCGCCGCGGCGCGACAGCTCAATGACGAGATCCCATTGGCCCGCAACGACCTGCGCACTGCCGTGGAAGCGGCCGGCGGAGTCCTCCGCCAAGACGACCTCCCGATCGAGACGGCGATCGGTCGGCCGCTCCAATACGGCCGACGCATCGAGACCGCTCGAGCGGTTGTCCGGCGGCGTCGCGCGCAACGATATCGAGCCGCGCGCCGTCCCGCGCCGGCGTCACCTTGGCGTCGACGTGCCAGTGCCGCTCGTCTTGCGCCTTGGCCAAGGCCACTTCGTGCTCGAATTGCTGTCCGGCTTGGTAGGCGCTCTCGGTGTCGAGGCCGCTCATCGTCGACAGCGCCTCGTGAACCAAAATGCCGTTGGCGGCAAAGACGAGGCCGAAAAAGCCGAAAAGCGTGAACAGGATCGTGCGTCCGGTCCAGCGATACGGCGTCCGATCCGCGTCGATTTCGCTATCAAGATCGCGCATCTCTATCTCCTCACGGCCCGATGAAGTGATCGGCGGCACTCGCGACGGCACCGCCCGTCGTGGAGACAATGCTGAAGGTGAGCGGGATCGAGGCGTCCGCCGCAAGCTGCTGATGCGTCGTCACCAGAACGCGCATCTCGCGTGTCTGATCGGGACCGACATCGACAACCGGTTCGCCCTTCGATTGCGCGTCGCTGCCGATCACCTCGATAGCCGCATCGGCAAGACCGGACACTTTGAGCGTGTAACTTTGCGGCTCGACCGTCTTATTCAAGATGCGGATCGCATAACCGTTGCGCACGGCGCCGTCGGACAGACGCACGAAGAGCGGATTACGGTCATGAATGACACTGATGCCGTCACTCCTCCGCGTCGCCAGCGTAAACGCCATCACCGCGCCGACCAAGAGAATGATCGCCGCGTAAAGCAGCGTGCGCGTGCGCACGAGATTGTAGACGGGCTGCTGACCCTGCTGCCGGCGCTTGATGTTGATGTCGGTATCATAGGCGATCAGCCGCGCGGGGCGGCCGATCTTGGCCATCACGGCATCGCAAGCGTCGATGCACAGTCCGCATTGAATGCAGCCGAGGTCGGAGCCTTGACGGATGTCGACACCGGTCGGGCAGACATGCACGCATTGCAGACATTCGATGCAGTCGCCGGCCGGCTTCCCTTCGGCGTGCAGCACGGCGGCCTTTTTCAGCGAGGCGCGCGGCTCGCCGCGATCATAGCGATAGGTGACGTTGAGCGCATATTCGTCGGTCAAAGCCGCCTGAATGCGCGGCCACGGGCACATGTAAACGCAGACCTGTTCGCGCATCCAGCCGGCCAGCGCGTAGGTCGTAAACGTCAACATGCCGATGAAGACATAGGCCGCAATCGGAGCCTGGAACGTCGCCAGATTTTTCACCAGCGTCGGTGCGTCGGCGAAGTAGAGAACCCAGGCGCCGCCGGTCCACCACGCGATCATCAGCCACCAGAAATGCTTCGAGGCGGAGCGCGCGGCGCGTTCGAAGGTCCACGGGCCCTGATCGCGCAGCAGATGCTCGCGGCGGTCACCCTCGATCCAGCGCTCGATCACGACAAAGAGGTCGGTCCACACCGTCTGCGGGCAGAGATAGCCGCACCAGATCCGCCCGGCGATGGCGTTCATCAGGAACAGCGTCATCGCGGCGATGATCAGGAGACCGGTTAGGTAATAGACCTCCTGCGGCCAGATCTCGATGAAGAAGAAATAAAAGCGCCGGGTTGTAGAAATCGATCAGCACCGCTTGATCGGGCGCATGCGGGCCGCGGTACCAGCGCACGAACGGCAAAAAATAGTAGATGGCCATGCCGACGATGAGCAGGCTCCATTTCAAACGCCGAAACGTGCCGGATACGTGCTGCGGATAAATCTTCTTGCGCGCCGCATAGAGCGGCTCATCGTCGGCGAATTCCGTCAGGTCCGGCGTGACCGGCACAGCGCGCTTCGCTTCCTCGACGAGATCGGCGAGCGCCGGCTGCCCCGGCTGAACGGCGGTCGCTTTTGCAATAGCAAATGCCGATGCACAGCCGGGGCACATCCGTCACTTCTCCCCGCCACCGAAAGTGTGAACGTAAACCGCGAGCGCCTTAATGGTGATCGGGTCGAGCTTGCCGCCCCAAGCCGGCATGACGCTGCCGTGGCCGTTCCAAATGCCGTCGACGATGGTATTCGTGTCCGAGCCGTAGAGCCAGATCTGATCGGTCAGATTGGCGGCGCCGACCGACCGGTTGCCCTTGCCGTCCGGCCCGTGACAGACCGCGCAATTGTCGGCGAAGATTTTCGCAGCGCGCGCTACGTCGGTGCCGGGCGCGACCGACAGACCTGACAGCGAACGCACATAGTTGGCAACCGTGACGATGTCGTCGCGCTTGAGCATGCCGTCGCGGCCGAAGGCCGGCATCGCGCCCTGGTGACCCTCGTCGTCGCCGGAGCGAACGCCGTGCGTGATCGTTAGCGAAATGTCGGCAAGCTTGCCGCCCCACAGCCAGTCGTCGTCGGTGAGATTGGGATAGCCCTTGGCGCCGCCACCGCCCGCGCCGTGGCAGGGCGCGCAATTGTCGGCAAAGGCGCGGCGGCCCAGCGCGCGGGCGAAGTCGAGCAACTCGGGCGTGGACTCGATATCTTGCAAGGGCGCCGCCGCGAGCTTCGCCATCATCGGGCCGCGCTGCGCCGCGAGGGCTGCGAGGTCATTCGCAACGGCGTCGCGAGCGTGCCAGGCGATCACGCCATTGGTGTAGGATGAAACGAGCGGCCAAGCCGGATAGACGATCCAGTAACCGATCGCCCAAACAATCGTCGCGTAAAACAGCCACAGCCACCAGCGCGGCAACGGCGTGTTCAGCTCGTTGATGCCGTCCCATTCATGGCCGGTAGTTCCGATTTGCGCCTTGTGGTCGGGCGCATTGGACGCGGGTTTTATTGGGTCCGGCATCATTAGTCCTCCCGCAGCGGAATGCGCGCGGATTTGTCGAATTGTTTCTGGCGCGACCGCGACGGCCACAAAGCGTAAGCAAGCACGCTTGCAAAAATCACCACGAAATAAACCAAGCCCCAGGTTTGGGCGAAATGCGAGAAGAAGGCATAGGTCGGCGACACGATCGTCTCCTCAGCGGATATTGGCTTTGTCGTTGTAGAGCTTGAAGTCGACCAGCGTGCCCAGGATCTGCAGATAAGCGATCAGCGCGTCGGCTTCGGTGATGCGTTTGGGATCGCCGTCGAAGTCGCGCATTTGCGCCTTGGGATAGCGTTTGGCCAGCGCATCGGCATCCGGCGAGTTGGGTGTCGCTTGCGTGCGCACATCGGCGACCGCATTGGCGATCATCTCGTCGCTATAGGGCACGCCGAGCTCGGCCTGAACTTTCAGATCCTGGGCAATGTGCGAAAAATCGAGATCGGTGGTGAACAGCCACGGATAGGCCGGCATGATCGAGCCGGTGACCACCGCGCGCGGATCCTGCAGATGGTCGCGATGCCAATCGTCGGAATATTTGCCGCCGACGCGCGCCAGATCCGGACCGTTGCGCTTGGAACCCCACTGGAACGGGTGGTCGTATTCGCTTTCCGCGGCGAGCGAATAGTGCCCGTAACGCTCGACCTCGTCGCGCAGCGCCCGGATCATCTGCGAATGGCACAGATAGCAGCCTTCGCTGACATAGATGTTGCGGCCGGCGAGCTCGAGCGGCGTATAGGGCCGCATGCCGTCGGCGGTCTCGATCGTACTGCGCAGATAGAACAGCGGCACGACTTCGACGAGGCCGCCGATCGCGATGACGACCAGAATGCCGATCAAGAGCAGGATCGAGTTGCGCTCGAGAATGCCGTGCCTGTGCCAGAGCGACGTGGAAGATGTCGGCGTTGCCATCGGACGATTCCCTTATTCGGCCGGAGCCAGACTCGCGGCCGGCGCGAGCGCTTGACGTGGCGGATAGATGGTTCGCCACACGTTGAAGGCCATGATCAGCGCGCCGACGAGGAACAGCGAACCGCCCAGCGCCCGGATCACGTAGAACGGATGCATCGCCTGCACGGTTTCGATGAAGGAATATTCGAGGAAGCCGAGATTGGTGTAGGAGCGCCACATCAAGCCTTGCAGGATTCCCGACACCCACATCGAGGTGATGTAGACGACGATGCCGATGGTCGCGATCCAGAAGTGCCAGCTCACCAGGCGGAGCGAATAGAGCGGCCGGTTCCACAGCCAAGGCACCAGGCAATAGATCGCACCGAACGACACGAAGCCGACCCAGCCGAGCGCGCCGGAATGGACGTGGCCAATGGTCCAGTCGGTATAGTGCGAGAGCGAATTGACCTCCTTGATGGACATCACCGGTCCCTCGAAGGTGGCCATGCCGTAGAACGCGACCGACAGCACCATCATGCGCAGCACCGGATCGGTGCGCAGCTTGTCCCAGGCGCCGGACAGCGTCATCAGGCCGTTGATCATGCCGCCCCATGACGGCATCCACAGCATGATCGAAAACGTCATGCCGAGCGTCTGCGTCCAATCCGGCAGCGCGGTGTAATGCAGGTGATGCGGGCCGGCCCAGATATAGAGAAAGATCAGCGACCAGAAGTGAATGATCGAGAGCCGATAGCTGTAGACCGGCCGCTCGGCGCGCTTGGGGATGAAGTAGTACATGATGCCGAGGAAGCCCGCGGTAAGAAAGAATCCCACCGCGTTGTGGCCGTACCACCATTGCACCATGGCGTCCTGAACGCCCGACCACACGATGTACGACTTCGACGAAAACATCGACACCGGAATCGCGGCATTGTTGCCGACATGCAGCACCGCGATGGTGAGAATGAAGGCGAGATAGAACCAGTTGGCGACATAGATATGCGGCTCTTTGCGGCGCATGAGGGTGCCGAGAAAAACCAGCAGATAGACGACCCAGACGATGGTCAGCCAAAGATCGGCATACCATTCCGGCTCGGCATATTCCTTGGATTGGGTGATGCCGAGCAGATAACCGGTGCCGGCGATGACGATGAAGAGATTATAGCCGAGCACCACGAACCACGGCGCGAGATCGCCGACCATGCGCGCGCGGCAGGTGCGCTGCACGACATACATCGAGGTTGCGATCAGCACATTGCCGCCGAAGGCGAAGATCACGGCGGAGGTGTGCAAAGGGCGAAGCCGGCCGAATGAAATGTAGGACAGATCGAAGTTGAGCGCGGGGTAAGCGAGCTCGAGCGCGATCCACAGGCCGACCGTGAAACCGGCGATGCCCCAGAACACCGCGAGAATCGTAGCGAGCTTGACCGGCCCCATATTGTAGTTCGGCTTGCCGTCGATCTCGAGCGGCACCGGATCGTCGCTGCGATCCATGAACCTGTTGATGATGGCGAAGGCTGAAGCCGCGCTCGCCGCCGCGAACAGATACGCATGAAAAGCGTATTCCGGCGTGTAAGCTTTGGCGGCGACGACAATCGCGACGAAGCAGAGCGCAATCAGAGCGGCGGTTAAGCCCCCCTCGCCCAGCGTCATGAGTTTCGGTGGGGCATGCGTTGAATTCATTGCCGAGCCTGTGAATGCGATGAGGCGTAGGATTCTCTAAGAGCATGCGCGCACAGAATTGGCTTTGACGTAGATCAATCCGGCGCGATGCGAGCCGCTAATGCTCGAGCGTTTTCAGATAAGCGATGATGTCGCCCACCTGCCCGGGGTCGAAGCTGAACTCGGGCATTGTCGGATGGCCGGTCACGATTCCTTCGGCGAGCGGTTCTTGCAGATTCTCGATCGGGTAGCGCAGATGCAGCGTGCGAAATGGCGGGGCGATTCTCAGAGGGCTATCGCTGACCTTGTCGATAGCGTGACAGCGTGCGCAATTATTGCTCAGGATGGTAAGCCCGCGCTGCGCAGGCGGCGAAAGAACTTCGCTGCTTCTCGCCGGCGAGCGCGCGAACATCAGCGCCGCCGCGACCGGCACGACGGCGAGGACCCTGATATGCTGAGGGATCTTCCAGCGCATGGGATTTTGCCCTCGATATGCGAACTCGGCCCCGACGGAGGCTGTTCAGATGGCAGCGCGCACGCTTGTTTCGTCCTCGGCCGAAGGAAATACCATGCCGGACGTCGGCTCGACCCAGACCAGATGATCGCGCACATGCTCGACGCCCGCGACATTCTCCGACCGCGACGACGACGGCCTTGCGCTCGCGATCGTCGGTGATGACGCCCCATAGCTCGGCGACGCCGTTCTTGACGACCACATTGATGCGCGGCGCCCAGGTTTCCTTATCGAGCACGGCAAGAATGCTCTCGCGGATTTGTGAATCGCTCGACGCGGCGCGCGCCGGGACGTCCCGGGCAAAACTCGCCAGCGCGTGCATCAGATTGGCGCGGCTGATGATGCCGACCATCCGCCCGCTTCTGGTCACCGGAAGCCGTTTCACGTGGCGGCGCTCCATCACTTCGACCACTTTTTCGAGCGAGTCGTTTTCCGTCACGGTGACCGGATCGGTGGTCATGATCTCATCGACTTTTCGCCCCGACGCGTGAACGTATTCTTCGGCGAGGCGGCCCGGCCCGATGATGAATTCGAGCCATTTGGGCCGGCGGCGCTGCGTGCCGAGTTCGCCGCGGCGCAGGAAGTCGCCTTCAGTCACGATGCCCATCAGTTCGCCGTCTTTGTCGATCACGGGCAGCCCGCTGATGCGGTTTTGCAACATCAGCCGCGCGGCTGTCAGGATGGTTTCGTCCGGCCCCACCGAAATCACGCTGCGCGTCATGACATCTTTGACTTGCATGGCCCAATCTCCTCATTTCGGATCCAACGCATTGGTTTATTGGCGTCGATTTCAGCCGTTCATGCGGCGCAACGTGTTGCGATCGCGCAGAACGATGCGCCGCGACGTCGCTAGTTCGATCGCCGCTGCATCCTCCATGGAGGTCAGCGTTCGCGACACGGTCTCGATGGTCAGGCCGAGATAGTCGGCGATGTCCTGACGTGACATCGGCAGCTCGATCGCTGTTTCCAGCGGCGATCGCTCGGCCATTTCCAAAAGAAAGCCGGCGACGCGCTCCTGCGCGTTCTGGATGAGCAGTACGATATGGTCTTGAGCGCGGCGCAGCTCGCGCCCGATCAGCGCAAAGAGCTGCGCTGCGATCGAAGCATCGCGGCCGGCGAGCGCATTGAGCGCGCTGCGCTTGACCACGAGCACCTTGGCGTCGGTGACCGCCTCGGCCGACAGCCCGTGTTCATCAGCGAATTCCAACCCGAAAACATCACCGGGCAGGTAAAAGCCGCCGATCTGGCGCCGGCCGTCGCTGAGAATCTTATAGGTGCGCACGCTGCCGCTAATGACCTTGTAGAGATAGTCCGCGGACTCGTTCTCGCCGAAAATCTCTGCATTGCGCGGATAAGACATGGTCGCGCCCATCAATCGCATCTGCTGATCGAGCGAGCCGGCGGATTCGGTCGCCTCGGGGAGATGATTTTGAATATGACGTGCCGACACTGCCGGATGCCGAACCGCGTCGACGTGGATGGCGCTGTGAGTAAGCATGACCCTTCTTCCTCCGAGTGTTTCGGAAGGGATTGCTAAACCCGGCGGGGAAAGCGGAATATTCAGATATTCACCCTAAGGGTTTTCCCTTAGGTGACCGGCGGCACCGTCCGGATGCTATTGAACGGGCGAGACTTCTCGCTCTTTTAGGGATGTGACCAGCCCGGCTTTTGCGATGACAGAAACGATCCCCGACCTGCAATCCGTCGCACCTCCCGGAGACCGGAAGATTCCCGCTTGGCGCAGGATCGCCTGGCAATACGGCATCGCCATCTTTGCGATCGCTGTCGCGCTTGCCCTGAGGCTTGCGCTTGAATCGGTGCTGCGTGGCGAGGCGTCCTATCTCTTCTTCATACCCGCCATCCTGATCGCTTCGGCAGTCAGCGGCTGGGGGCCAGGACTTTTGGCAACCGCAATCGGTCTCCTGCTCGGTGTCAAATTCGTCCTTGATGTTCATGCGCTGAGTGCCGCCGACTATGTCGACGCCGTCACCTTCGCCCTCGTCGGCATCGGCGTATCGTGGCGCGGCGAACTGCTGCGCCGCTTTCGCGCCGCCGCCATGACCAACGCCGAAGCCGCCGAAGCCCGCGCGGCTCATCTCCGGTCGATTCTCGACAGCATCCCGGACGCCATGATCGTCATCGACAACCGCGGGCGCATGAGCTCGTTCAGCGCTACGGCGGAGCGGCTATTCGGGTACAGCGCCGCGGACGTTCTCGGCAAGAATGTAAAGATACTGATGCCGTCACCCTATCGCGAGGATCACGACGGTTACATCGATCGCTATAAGCGCACCGGAGAACGCCATATCATCGGCATCGGGCGCGTCGTCGTCGGCCAACGCAAGGATGGCTCGACCTTTCCGATGGAACTGGCCGTTGGTGAGATGCAAGTCCACAATCAGCGTTTTTTCACTGGCTTTATCCGCGACTTGACCGAGCGGCAAAGGACCGAAGCGCGATTGCAGGAATTGCAGTCGGAGCTGGTCCACATTTCCCGGCTAACGGCGATGGGCGAGATGGCGTCGGCGCTGGCGCATGAGCTTAACCAGCCGCTCTCGGCCATCGCCAATTATGTGAAGGGATCGCGGAGGCTGCTGGACAGCCGCAGTGACGACAGCCTGACACCACTGCGCGACGCCATGGATAAAGCCGGCGATCAGGCCCTGCGCGCCGGACAAATCATCCGCCGACTGCGCGATTTCGTTGCCCGCGGCGAGAGCGAAAGGCGCGTGGAAAACGTCAAAAAACTGGTCGAAGAGGCAAGCGCGCTGGCGCTCGTTGGCGCCAAGGATACCGGCGTACGGGTCCGTTTTGACTTCACGCCGGGCGCCGATTTCGTGCTGGCCGACAAGGTGCAAATTCAACAGGTCGTGCTCAATCTGATGCGCAACGCAATCGAGGCCATGGAAACTTCCGAAATTCGCGATCTCGTCATCGCAACTGCACCGGCGGCCAACGATATGCTCGAGATCAAGGTTACCGATACCGGTTCGGGCATAGCGCCCGAAATCGGCACCCAGCTATTTCAGCCGTTCGTCACTACCAAACGGCAAGGTATGGGCGTCGGCCTCTCGATCTCACGAACGATCATCGAAGCGCACGGCGGCACGATTGCGGCTCGCTCCAATCCTGAAGGCGGAACAATATTCACTTTGACCTTGCCCTCGGTCGCGAGAGAGGAGGCCGATCATGCCGTCTGAAGGCGGAGTCGTCGATATCATCGACGACGATGATGCGCTACGCGAGTCGCTCGCGTTCCTGCTGAGCACGGCGCGGATCGAAGTGCGCAGCCACGCTTCCGCGGCTTCATTCCTCGAACAATTGCCGGACCTGAGTCTGGGCTGTGTGATCACCGACGTCCGGATGCCAGGCCTTAGCGGCATCGATCTGTTGAAGCGACTAAAGGAGCGCAAAATCAATGTGCCGGTCATCGTCATCACCGGCCACGGCGATGTGCCGCTGGCGGTCGAAGCGATGAAGTTCGGCGCCATAGATTTCCTGGAAAAACCGTTCGACGACGAGGTCTTGTTGGCGAGCGTGCAATCCGCGCTCCGGGAACACGAAGGCAAATCCAAGCGCCGAACCGAGCGGGCCGCTATCGAAATCCGCTTGGCGGCGCTGTCCAAACGCGAGCGCGACGTGCTCGAAGGCCTGGTTGCCGGCCGTCCTAACAAGCAGATCGCGTTCGACCTCGGCATCAGCCCGCGCACGGTCGAAATCTATCGCGCCAATCTCATGGAGAAAATGCGGGCGGCAAGCCTTTCCGATCTGGTCCGTATGGCGCTGATCGTCGAGATCCTCGACACCGGCTGCTGACGCGTCCGTGCCGTATGCACGCGCCGTGCGGCGTATGAATTTGAGCTACATCAATGCCGCCGGTTCGCTCCTGATCATATTTGAGGGATATTCCGGCAAAGGCTCCGGCGCCAACAATGATCGACACGGTCCAAACCGCTGCGCTCCATCCCGTCGTCGCGATCGTGGATGACGATGCTGCCGTGTGCAGTTCCCTAAAATTCTCGCTTGAACTCGAAGGGTTCTCGGTCCGCGCCTTTTACAGCGGCTCCGAACTGATTGCGGCCAGGAATCTGGAAGCCTGCGACTGTTTCGTGGTCGATCAGGGATTGCCCGACACCAGTGGAATAAAACTGATCGAAAGCCTGCGCACGCGAGACATCGCCGCGCCGGCTATTCTCATCGTCGGCCATCCCCGCGCGGCATTGGCCGCACAAGCGGCCAAATGCGGCATTCCGGTTGTCGAGAAACCGCTGCTCGGCAATACGCTTCTGACGATGATCCGCACGGCGTGCAAAATCAGCTGATCATGGTCGCCGGAGTTTCGTGCGGCGGGCAGCGTAGAGGGAAAAATCAAGCCGCGCGGACCTCAGCCTCCGTGCGATTTTCCAGCACAACAGTCGCAGCTGCGGTGTTGGAGATCGGGACATGATAATTGCGGTGCACTTCTGCGACGTGAGCATTCAGCGCGCCGCGCATTGCCATCCAGTTCAGGAATTCGACGCCTTGGGAGCCAGCCTGCTCGACCCAATCATGGATTGAGTAGCGCGTGAGTACATCAGGCTCGCTGACCAGCTTATCCATGCAAAACTTGTCGAACTCTTTGTTGATGAAGCCGGCGCGCTCGCCATCGAGCTGATGCGAAAGACCGCCGGTACCGACGACCAGTACCCGCAGATCGTCCGGAAATGTCTGGACGGCGCGGCCGACGGCTTGACCGAGCTTGAGGCATCGCGCAAGCGATGGCAGCGGATGCTGCACGGTATTGATCGCTATGGGGACGATCCTGACAGTCCATTTCTGGCCGGGCCACATCAAGGTCATCGGTATCGTCAGCGCATGATCGACCAGCATGTCCTGACACATCGTGATATCGAACTCGTCGGCGACGAGCCTGTTGATCACGTGCCACGACAAAGCGGGATCGCCCTTTATCGCGCGCGATACCGGAATACCCCAGCCTTCGTCTTCGTTGCGATATTCGCTCGCCGCGCCGACCGCGAAGGTCGGCATTTTGTCGAGAAAGAAGTTCAGGCCGTGGTCATTGTAGAACACCACCGCGATGTCAGGCTTCTCGCGGGCAAGCCAGTAATGCACGTAATCGAAGCCGCGAAAAAACGGCTTCCAATAGGGATCGTTCTGCTTTTTTTCGGCAATTGCCTTGCCGATCGAGGGCACGTGTGTCGTTGCCACTCCGCCGATGATCCTGGCCATGACTACCTCCCCGCCGCGGCGAGTTTCGCTTTGAATTCGTCGACCGTGGTGCCGGTCTGCTGGGCACCGATGTCTTGAACGTTAAGACCGAAAATACCGGCGAGCTTCGCGAGGTAGTAGATATTGCCGCCGGCCTCGATCATCGCCAGCACGTTGCGGTTCTTGACGGCGCTTCGCTGCTGTTCGGTCAAGCCAAATTTCCGGCAATAGGCGTCCTCGTCTTCGAGAAACGCGGCACGGTTCGCGCCACTATTGAAGGAATAACACATGCGGTTAAGCGCGTAGCCCTTCTGCGCTTGGCTGCCGTCGAACATGATCGTTCCGGGAATATTCTCACCCATAACCGCCGTCTCCCTGCGGACAAACTCGCAACGCCGCGCCTCTTCGCTCGCGCGTTTTTCGAAACTGCTAAACGTCAGTATAAGTCAAATCGCGCGAGAAAATATTGATGTGGATCAAAAGCGCCTTCGGCGCGTTGTGGCTCCGCCGTCGCGGAACTTTTGCGCTTGATCAAAGACCGCGTGAACCAGCGGGCCCTATCATTCGTAAAATTCATTGCGCATACCGAGAAATGTCCGGGCTTCGACACGTCGTAGCAGAGCATCATCAATGGCAAGGATTTTGGGCGAAAACCTGCTGCACCGGACCTTGGCCGCGGTCGCGCTGAGTGGACTTCTGGCCGGCGCCGCCGCCTGGCTTCTGGATCGGCACGATCTGGCGAACTTGTTCTGGGCGGGCGGCATGCTTCCGGTCGTCGTCGGACTGTTGCTCTCGATAATCCGGGACCTCCTGGCGGGCCGCATCGGCGTGGATGCAATCGCCCTCGTTTCGATGTCGGGTGCGCTCGCCCTTGGCGAGACGCTGGCCGGAATTGTGGTCGCGATCATGTATTCCGGCGGCAATCTGCTCGAGGATTTTGCCGTGGCCCGCGCCGAGCGAGACCTCAAATCCCTTATCGATCGCGCGCCCCGGCTCGCGCATCGCCGCTGCTTGGCCGCCGTCGAAGACGTGCCCATTGAACAGGTCGTCGTCGGAGATGAAATTCTGGTGCAGGCAGGCGAAGTTATTCCGGTCGATGGCGTCATCACCAGCCAAATGGCCGTGATCGATAAGTCGGCGCTCAGTGGAGAGCCAATACCTGTTTCCCGGCCGGCAGGGGATCTCGTGCGAAGCGGCTCGCTCAATGCGGGCGACACGTTCGAAATCCGCGCATCCGCCACGGCAAGCGAAAGCACATATGCCGGCATCGTGCGGATGGTAAGCGCCGCGCAGACCGCAAAGGCCCCCTTCATACGGCTCGCGGATCGCTATGCGCTCCTGCTGTTGCCGGTGACGCTTCTCATTGCCGGTGGCGCGTGGTTCTTCTCAGGCAATTCCATTCGGGGACTGGCGGTATTGGTCGCGGCGACGCCCTGCCCGCTCATTTTGGCTGCGCCGGTCGCATTCATTGCCGGCGTTGCCCAAGCGGCAAGGCGCGGCATTCTGATCAAGGGCAGCGGACCGCTGGAAGCACTCGCCCGTACCCACACGGTGATGTTCGACAAGACCGGCACGCTCACCGTCGGCGGAGCGCGCCTCGTCGCGGTCGAAGCCGCGCCCGGCGAGAGCGCCGACGAAGTTCTGCGGATCGCCGCTTCGTTGGAACAGAGCTCACACCATGTCGTTGCCTCGGCCATCGTCGAAGCCGCCAGAACAAAGGGATTCAAGCTTACCGTTCCATCCCAGGTGCGCGAAACGCTGGGATCCGGTTTGCAAGGTGTGATCGACGGACGCGTAGTGCGGGCGGGGTCGCATCAAATGGTTTACGGATCTCGCAAAACCCACAATTGGGCCGTGCGCGCGTTGCGGCGAGCGGCGTGGCGCTCGGCGCTCAGCGTCTTCGTGGCCGTGGATGGCCGCACCATCGGCGCCGTGTTGCTGGCTGACGACCTTCGGCGGGAAACCCCGCGCGCCGTGCAAGCACTACGGACCGCCGGTGTATCGCGCATTGTCATGGTCACGGGCGATCGCGCCGATGCCGCCGAAACGATCGCCGCGGCACTCGACCTCGACGCCGTCCTCGCCGACCGCGAACCCGCCGATAAGGTCGATGCCGTGGCCACTGAGCAGCGTCAAAATCCCACCGTCATGGTCGGCGACGGCATCAATGATGCCCCGGCGCTGGCAGCCGCGAATGTCGGCATCGCCATGGGCGCGCGCGGCGCCAGCGCGTCGTCGGAGGCCGCCGACGTCGTCATACTCGTCGATCGCCTGGATCGCGTTTCCGACGCCATTGCCATCGCCCAGCGCACGCGCGGCATCGCGCTGCAAAGCATCATCGCCGGCCTGGCACTGTCCGGGCTGGCAATGTCATTCGCCGCGATCGGCCTATTGCCGCCGGTCGCTGGCGCTCTGACGCAAGAGGCTATCGATGTTGCGGTGATCCTCAACGCGCTGCGCGCTCTGACTCCCGGCCACCATCTCGGACGCCGCAAGATGCCGGCAGTTGCCGCTACGGCGCTGCACTCGGATCACCAGCATATGGAAGCGACGCTCGATCGCCTGCGGGAAATCGCAGACGCGCTCGATAACGCCGACCCAGCTGGCGCAGTCACCCTCATCTCGGAAGCGGATCATGTCATTGAAGAAAAAATCGTCGAACACGAGCGCGACGACGAGAGCACCGTTTATCCCCGTGTCGCCAAATTTTTGACCGACAGCCACGGCCTGGGCGCCATGAGCCGCGCACACCGCGAAATTATTCATCTGGCCAGACTTCTGCATCGTCTCGCCGACAAACTTGTGCCCGAGGACACCGATCGGTACCTCATCCGGGACGCACAGCGTGTCATCGAGTCGATCGAGGCTTTGGTGCGCATCCACAATGCGCAGGAAGAAGATATCTACGAGCACGCTATCGGCGTGTAGTCATCCGCGGTCGAGTTTGGTCAACTGGAATTGGGTAGCAACGCGGCTCGATCTGCCAGAAATAAAAACTCCATGCCGTACTGGCGATCGAACGCGAACCCGCGATGAATTCTCTCAGCTCTTGACGCAGCGAGCGCCGGGCTGATCGCACTGCAATTCGAATAGGATATCGGCGTTGCCGCAGAAGCGCGGCGCAAAGCTCGCCTGTCCCGACGCGCGATCAAGCCATTGCCGGCAGGCGGTCTTGGACGGGCAAGCTTCGCAACGGTGGAATGCCGTCGGATAGCGCAAATTCAATCGCGGCAAAGCGTCGGCGCCCAGTTCGATACCAAGGCTCGCCATCATTTCGTTAAGGTGGACCGAATGCTGATATGTGGCTATCGTTTCCATAATTTGGCCTCCGATGCCCCGGCAAAATCATTATCAAGGAATCGCGGCGCGCGCGTTTGATGTAGATCAAAGAAACGATCTTCCGGCAGCGCGCGCCGGCACTATCATAACAAGGCGGCGCAGTACCCCCGTGGTAACTGCACCGCCCTGGCCTGCAACAACTCTTTTGGAGGTCCTGCAAGCATTTAGATATTGTCAGCGCGACCGAGATCGCGCCTTGATCGAGATCAACTCGCAGGCGCAGTCCTTATTTTTTTGCGATTTGCGATTGTTCCACGCTGATCCGGTTGATCCGCAAAGAATGGATCCCGCTTTGCCGCGCGTGTTGCCGAAAAGCATCATCCAAATCGAAACTCATCGACCGCCGTTTTTGCTATAGCCGCCCGCCGAAATATTTCTTAGCCTGTTCTTACCCCCGTTACCGATGGCCTTGTGCCGTCGCATCCGCGCGCGTTGCGCGTGGATTGCGCAAGCGATGTGACGCGTGATGAGGGGCGAGCGCACTCCATCTGCCACCGAGACATGTGCCAAAAGCACATGGCATCTGGGGTTTGCGCATCTCGGGTTTACGCATCTCGGGTTTGCCGCGACGGCCGCGCTGCTTTTTGTGCTTTTTGGCCTGCTGACCCTGGGCTACGCGCCGCCGGCACAGGCGCTACCGAGTTTTGCGCGGCAGACCGGACAGCCCTGCGGCACCTGTCACACCGATTTTGCCGGACTTACGCCCTATGGCCGTCGTTTCAAGATCGGCGGCTACACCACCGGCGGCGGCGCGTACCGCACGGCTTTATTCCCCAGTTCCGACGATGACAACGCCAAGAAGAAATGGGTGCCGCCGATCTCGATGATGACGATCGTCGGCTTCACCAATACGCAAGTCGCGCAACCGCCGCCGACCGCGCCTTACAGCACGAATAACAATACGGTGGTGTCGCCGATTAGTTTCTTTTGGGGCGGCGCCATCACCGATCATCTCGGCGCCTTCGCGCAGCTGACCTACAACGCGGCGCCGGTCGGCGGGTTTGGTGGCGATCCGTTCGGACATACCTGGACGTGGGACAATACCGATGTCCGCTATGCGGATTCGACCAGCATCGGAAAATTCAACATCACCTACGGCATCACGGCGAACAACAATCCCACGGTTCAGGATCCGTGGAATACGACGCCGGCCTGGGCCTTCCCCTACGCGGCGTCGACGGTCGCACCCACGCCCGGAAGCCACACTCTGATCGACGGCACGTTGGCGGCACACGTGGCCAGCGTCGGCGGCTATGTCGACGTCAATGACGTGCTCTATCTCGAGGCGACGGCCTATCACACGCTCGACCCGAGTACGCAGAACGCACTTGGCACCGATCCATTCGGCGGGCCCGGGCTGTCCAATGTCTCGCCATATTGGCGCGCGGCGATCGAGCCGCATTGGGGCAACAATTGGCTTGAGATCGGAACGTTCGGCATGATGTCGAGCATCCGCCCCTGGGTCGCGGCAGGCACGCCGAACACGGCGACATTCTCGCAGACCGACAAATACACCGATATCGGCCTCGATTCTCAATATCAGTATCAAGGCGCCAATTACTGGTTCACGCTGCGCGGCACTTACATCCACGAATACCAGAAGCTCGATGCGAGCTTCCTCAACGGGCTTGCCTCCAATCCGACAAATGATCTCAACGAAGCGCGCGGTTACGCGTCGCTCGCCTATGGCAGCGACAACAGGATCGTGCTGACCGGCCAATATTTCAACACCTGGGGCACTTCGGATCCGCTGTTGTACGGCACGCTCGCGAGCGCCTTCAGCCCCAACAGTGAGGGCTGGACCGCCGAAGTCGCCTACATCCCATTCATCAGCAGCCCCGCACCGGGATGGCCGTGGCTCAACGCGCGCGTCGGGCTGCAACACACTTGGTACGACAGGTTCGACGGCACCAGCGTCGGTGCGGCGGCCAACAACACGACATTCCTCTATCTGTGGCTGGCGATGTAGCAACCAAATGCGAGGCTCGCGATGAAAAGGACATTGCTCGGAGGCTTAGCGTTATCGCTGCTGCTGCCGGTCTCCGCTTTTGCGGCAGATATCGCGCTGCCGGGGCCGGTGATTTCCCCGCCGCCGCCACCGCCGCCCTTCACTTGGACAAGCTGCTATGGCGGCCTGCGCGCCGGCGGCGGCGTCGGCAAATCCGATCTGACCGACCCCGTCGGCGTGGTGTCCGGAACATCCGGATTTAGCGCCGCGAACCTCGACATCAGCGGCTACATGGTCGGCGGCCAACTCGGCTGCGACTATCAATTCACGCCGAACTGGGTTGCCGGCGTCGAATGGGCGGTGACGGGCGGAGATATCAGCAAGACGTCCACGATCGGGGTGCCAGCGGTGGCTCTTGGCGACACCGCGACCTACAAGGTCACGACCGACTTTCTGATGAGCGCGACCGCGCGCGTCGGCTATGCGTGGGACCGCTGGATGCTCTATGCCAAAGGCGGCTTCGCCGGCGCCGGCAATAAATACAGCGCCTTCGACACAGCCCAGACCTACAATTTCCAGGGCACGGAAAACCGGGTCGGCTGGACCGCGGGCGCCGGCGTCGAATGGGCGCTGTGGGAGGATTGGTCGGTGCGGCTCGAATACGATTATTACGGCTTCGGCACGCACAATGTGACCTTTAACGACAGCACCATCAGCGGCGTTATCGGGCCGGTCAATATCAAAGAAAATATTCAGATCATCACGCTCGGCGTGAACTTTCACGTCTATGCCGGACCGTGAGGACCAGCCCTTGGACCAGCTCATGGCGACCGTGAAATTCTTGTTTCATGCGGTAATCCTCGCGAGCGTGCTGGCGACAGCGAGCTATTTTGCAGCAACAAGCCAATTCATAACAACAAGTCACGCCGAGGACAAAGCGGTCGCCACACAAGCGGCCGCGCCAAAAGACGTTGCGGCCAAGCTCGCCTATTGCGAGGTCTGCCACGGCGTCTCGGCGCAAGGGTTTCACGGCTATTACCCTATACCGCGGCTCGCCGGCCAGCAGGTCGAGTATCTGCAAAACCAGTTGCAGGCGTTCATCGAGCACCGGCGCACCAACAATATCATGTTCAACGTCGGCCATGTCCTGAGCCCGGCGATGATCGCGGCGCTCACTGCCGATTTTCACGACCTCAATCCGAAGCCGCTCGGCGGCGCGCCGAAAGACGTTGTCGACGCCGGCAAGAAAATCTTCACCGAGGGAATAGCGGAGGCGAACATTCCGCCCTGCGCTTCGTGTCACGGGCCGGACGCCAAAGGCAATGGAGCGTTTCCGCGCCTCGCCGGACAGCTCTATGACTATGTGACGGCGAAGCTCACGAATTGGGACAAAGAGCGCGGCCAGAACCCGGAAAAGCCCGACACCTCGGCGATCATGGAACCGATCGCGCATGGCTTGAACCAGGCGCAGATCAAAGCCGTCGCCTCTTATCTAAGTTATTTGGAGTAACGCCTTGCGCTCCCTTGGCAGACGCCGAATTCTGACATCCGTCGGCCTCCGATTGGCGGCGCCGGCGGTATTTCTCGCTGCCGCCTTGAGCGGAATTGCCCGCGCCGACGACATCGAGGCCAAACTCAGCTACTGCAAGGACTGTCACGGCGCGGCGGCGCAAGGATATCGCGGCTATTTTCCGATCCCGCGTCTCGCCGGCCAGCAGCCGGAATATCTGGAAAATCAGCTGCGTGCCTTTATCGAGCACCGGCGCACCAACAATATCATGTTCAACGTGGCACATGCCTTGAGCCCGGCGATGGTGTCGGCGCTCGCCGCGCATTTCAGGTCGCTCAATCCGGCGCCGATCGGCGGCGCTCCCAAGGCGCTTGCGGCCGAGGGCCGCAAGATCTTCCAGGACGGCGTGCCCGACGCAAATATCGCAGCCTGCGCCGCGTGCCATGGCCCGGACGCAACAGGCACAGGCGAAATTCCGCGGCTGGCGGGCCAGCTCTATCCTTATGTCATCAAGGAATTGGTGAATTGGGGACACGAGCGCGGGCAAAATCCGGCGCGGCCGGACACCTCCACCATCATGAGCCCGGTGGCGCATAGTTTGAACAAGTCGCAAATCGAAGCCGTCGCGGCCTATGTCAGCGAGCTGAAATAGATCGGATCGACGCGCGGGAAAGGCAGCAAGCTTGGAATTAAGATCATGAGAGGCATCCGGATAAAGATCGCGATTTTGGCCGTGGCCTGCGCCGCCGTTTCGACGGCGGGCCATGCCGACAGTCTCGCGGTCCGGAATTGCACCTGGTGCCACGGCTCGTCGGCGCAGGGCTATACCCCCGCGCCCGGCCTCGCCGGGCAGCGGCCGCAATATATCTTCAATCAGCTGCGCGACTTCGGTCTGCACCGCCGCGACAATCCGTTTTCGAAACAATATATGTGGGCCGCGGCTGCGCATTTGAGCCCGCAGTCGGCGCATGATCTGGCGCTGTATTTCTCGGAACTGCCGCCGAAAGCGGCCAATGACGGCGACCGGGAAAGCTTCGCTCTCGGGCAAGTGATTTATCAGCAAGGCATGCCGGACGCCAATATCGTGGCCTGCGTCGTCTGCCATGGCCCGAATGCCGAGGGGGTCGGACCGATCCCGCGGCTCGGAGGTCTCGCATATGTCTATCTGAAACGGCGGCTCGAACAGTGGGGTGAAGGCTATCACGCGGCCGCCGGTCCGCCGATGCCCGACATCGCCAGCAAATTGTCGCCGAACCAAATCGAAGCGCTCGCGTCATACCTCAGTTTCGTGAAGTAACATCCGCGACGGCCCAACAAGGCACACCAACAAAGCGTACCGAGAACCCAACGGAGACACCCGGTAATGAAAAAATCGACCGCAGCCGCGGCCTTGCTTGCAGCATCGGCGCATGCGGCCCTGGCGCAAGACGTCCAAAAGGGGACGAACTTGTTCAATCAATGTCAGATTTGCCACTCGATCGGCCCCGCCGCGCAAAACAAGATCGGCCCCGAGCTCAACGGTCTCGACGGCCGCCCGGCCGGCAGCGCACCGAACTTCCCCTATTCCGACGCAAATAAGAATTCCGGCATCACGTGGAACGAAGCGTCGTTCAAGGACTATATCAAGGATCCGAGGGCCAAGGTTCCCGGCACGAAAATGGTGTTTGCCGGCGTCAAGAACGAGCAGCAGGTCAACGACCTGTGGGCCTACATCAAGCAGTTCGAACTCAAGCGGCAACATCAAAAAATAGCCGGACTTCGCAAAAGCCTTTGCAAACAAGACAGTCTCCGCAGACGATTTGCGCCGCTCCAATGATGCAGCGGTCGCACTGCGGGAGACCGCATCAATTCTGATTTTGAATTGATATAGATCAATGCGGCACGGATTTAAGTGCGCGTCTATAAGCATATTTCGCAAAAGGAGCAACAAAAAGAGGAGGAGCAGATGTTCGATTTGCATTCTCGCCAGAGCTCTTGGCCGATGATCGATTGGATCAGGCAATCGTGGCGGAATTGGAGAGCAAACGCACGCTTCTCGGATTTGGTATGCTGTGGAGAATACGAAGTCGAGCGAATGGCGCACGATTTGGGCATGCCTGTATCTGAACTTCGTAACATCGCGAAGCATGGTCCTGAAGCTGCCGATCTCTTGGTCCGTCGAATGGCCGTACTCAATCTCGATAGCAAGGAGATCGCGGCGACTGCACCTGGCACGTTCCAGGATCTTCAGCGGCTCTGCACGCTGTGCGAAAATCACAGACAGTGTGCGAGAGACCTTGCGAGTAAGCCAGAAGACCAAGCGTGGGAAGATTACTGCCCAAATGTCGCGCTGCTGAAGATGTTGGATGCGCTGCCGTGGGCAGCGCGGCGCGAGTGGTAACCATGCGGGGTAGACCCTGCGTTCAGAGTGCCTCACGTTGCAGAATGGCAACGTGACGCGCGGCCGATTCCTTCGTCACGCGCTTGCCGTCCGACGGGATCACCCGATCCCAGAACGCGCCGTAGATGACGTCATAGGGCCACGGCTCGACGCGCGCCGCGATGGTTTGCACGGCCTTGCCGCCGAGCGGAATGAAGTTCGGAAAGCTCCACATGAAGCTGACGAATTTGCGATCGGTCGTCACCTGCAGAAGATCGCCGGTGAGGAGCGCGCCCTTGCCGCCGGCGCCTTGTGCCCAATGCAGCACCGTGCCGCCCTCGAAGTGACCGCCGGCGCGAACCAGCGTCAGCCCCGGCAAAATCTCTTTCGTCTCGCCGTGCCACAGGTCGAGACAGGGAGCGGCGCGCATGATCCACGGTCTGTCGGCGGCATGCAGATGAACCGGAATGCCACCGAAGGCTTCGCTCCATTCGACCATGGTCGTGTAGTAGTGCGGATGCGAGATGGCGATGGCGTGCAACCCGCCGAGACTTTTGATGATCTCCACCATCGCGTCGTCGATGAGTGAGACGCAATCCCACAGCACGTTGCCGTGCGCGGTGCGCACCAGCAAGGCGCGCTGGCCGATGCCGAAGGCCGGCGCCGTGCCGATGCCGATGAGCTCCGCTTCGCGGCGGAACGTCGCCATATGCGTCACGCGCAATTTCGGCAGCACCGTCCAAGCCTGGCCCGACGGCGGGATGTACTGGCGGTCCTCGTCGCAGATCGCGCAAGCGGCAGGCGGCGCTTCGGACGGCGCATATTGCGTTCCGCAGGTGACGCAGATGAAAGCCTGTGCCATGCAGTATCCCCCCTTGTTGCCCAAGCCTTGTTGCCCAAGAACTTATCCGACGAGGCCGAGTTTCGCACCTCCGCTCAGGGACGCCCACATGCCGCATCATCGTTTGGACGCTTCACCCGACACCGTGCACTGGGGCTATTTCGATGCGGCGCGGAAGCCGCTGTTGACCATCGACAACGGCGAGGCGGTGACGATCTCCACCGTTTCCGGCGTGCCGGCGCAGATGCCGCCCAAGGACTCGCCGTTCAAACTGCCGCAGGCGCTCGCCGACATTCATGCCACGCAGACACAGCGGCTGCCGGGCCATATCTGCACCGGGCCGGTCGCGGTGCGCGGCGCCAAAGCCGGCATGACGCTCGAGGTGCAAATCCAGTCGATCGAACTGAACTACGACTGGGGCTACAACATGATCCGGCCGATGACAGGCGCACTGCCGGACGATTTCGACGCGCCGCGCGTCATCCATATTCCGCTCGATCGCGGGCGCATGGTGGGGCGGCTGCCGTGGGGCTTGGATATCCCGTTGCGGCCGTTCTTCGGCGTCATGGCGGTTGCGCCGCCGGCAGGCTGGGGCATGGTCAGCACGATCCAGCCGCGGAAGAACGGCGGCAACATGGACAACAAGGAATTGGTGGCGGGAACGACGCTTTATCTGCCCATCCATATCGACGGCGCGATGTTCTCGGTCGGCGACGGCCATGGCGCGCAGGGCGACGGCGAAGTCAATGTCAACGCCATCGAGACCGGCCTCATCGGCACGTTCCGCTTGAGCGCGCGCGCCGACATGCCGCTCGAATGGCCGATGGCGGAGACGCCAACGCATGTGATGACGATGGCGTTCCATCCCGATCTCGACGAGGCCGCCGTCATTGCGCTCCGCACCATGATCAAGCTGCTCGGCGAGCGCTGCGGGCTCTCCCGCGAAGATGCCTATACGCTCTGCAGCCTCGCCGCGGACCTGCGGGTGACGCAGATCGTCAATCAGTACAAAGGCATCCACATCATGCTGGACAAGAAATATCTCACGGCGAAGCCGTGAAAGGCCACTCCGACCTTCGCCGCTTCACTCCGGCATGATTTCCGGCTTGTTGCCGGGGAACTTGGCGACGATCGCCGGATCGATATTGAGGTGCTGGGCGACCATGGCGCGCGGGGTCCGCGCCAGCCAATCCGACAGCGAGACGTCCTCGAAACGGTCGCTGCGGAAAATTTCCAGAAATTTCAGATCGGTGGTGCCGGTATTCTTGACGTAATGACCGAGCGATTTCTTCACGTAGCCGATGTCGCCGGGCTTGAAGTTCTGGGTCACCGCGCTCGGCCCGGCATTGAACACCGTCATCGTGGCTTCGCCGGCAATGTAATATTGCCATTCGTCGGCATTGGGATGCCAATGCATCTCCCGCAAGCCGCCCGGATTCACGGTCACGAGCGCGGCTGCGATAGTGACTGACGCCTTGAAATTGCGGCTGTCGGCGATGCGCACTTCGCCGCCCGCGGTCTTGCGGGTGGGCGGCATGCTCGCCAGAGAAAAAGTCGACGGGTCGGGCATCTTGCCGGCGGGGCCTTGCGCCTGCGCCTGCTCGTCGGCAAGAGGTCCCGGCGTCTGGCCTGGAAAAATGTAAAGCTGCCGCAGCGGAATTTTTGCGAACGTCTCGACCGGCAGGTTGAAGTTCTGCGCCAATATGTCGGGCGGCGTATGGGCGAGCCAATCGGTGAGCAAAAGCGTGTCGTATTCGGTCTGGCGGCCGTTATCGAAAGCCAGGATGAATTCGCCGCCGTCGTCGCCGATGCCCTGTAACGAATGCGGCAAGCCTGACGGAAAATACCAAAGCCCGCCCTCGCCGACATCTTCGACATTGGCTCGCCCGGCGGTATCGATTGTCGTCACGCGCACCGCGCCTTTGGTGACATAGGCCCATTCGGCGGCTTGATGCCAATGCAGCTCGCGGATGCCGCCGCGGATCAGGCGCATATTGACGCCGGAAATCTCTTCCGCGATCTGAAAATCCGATTGCGTCACCTGCCGCGCCCAGCCGCCGTCCTGAATACGGCGCGGCGCATTGTTGAAGGAGGCCCAGAACAACGGCGAGGAGCCGACATCGGTCGGCGGCGGCGAGAACGCGGACGGAAACTGCGAGGAGATCGCCGGGTTCTGCGGTCCCGGATCGGTGACGCTTGCCGGATTGGCAGTAGTATTGATCTGGCCTTGCGGCGGATCATCGGGATTGCCGAAGCTTGCGGCCTTGGCCACCGAAATCTGCGCCGCCGAAGCTGCGGTCGCGGCCGAGCCGAGTGCGGCTGCGGCAAGTACACTGCGTCGAGACACGGCGTCCATGGGCCTCTCCTTCCGGCAAAGGGGTGAGTAACGAACTCGATCTTCCGAAGAACCGACAGCGTTGCGTCACCGGACCGGCAAACGATCCAATTCTGCGACATGCGTTCCGCAGGCCGCTTCGCGCATCCATTGATACAACGGGACTCGGCGGAGACCCAGTACGAAACGAAAGACTAGACCTTGATCCAATTCAATTTGAATCGGATCAAGGTCTAGATTCTTCGTTGGAGCATGATCTTTTCCGAAAACCGGTTCCCACTTTTCGGGATCATGCTCTAGGCGACGCCTGCGCGATTCCAGCCGCGGATGCGGTCGCCGTAGACTTCCGCTCCGGTCGCGGTGACCACCACCGTGTCTTCGAGCTTGATGAAGCCGCGGCTCGGATGCTGGAGCGTGGTCTCGACCGACACCACCATGCCGGTTTCGAGCGGCCGGTCGGCGTCATAGGCATCGTAGGGAACGGGGCCTGAATTCGTCAGCCGCGGCGCTTCGTGGCTGACCAGGCCCATGCCGTGGGCGAGGAAATGCGTGTGGTTGTGGATCTTGGTTTTCTGCAGCACCGCGTTCGCCGCGGCGTAGATGTCCTTGCCGGGGATGCCGGGCTTAATCGCCCTCATCGACGCGTGCTCGACGGCTTCGACCTCGGCGAGCAGATCGAGGAGCTCCGCGTCCGGTTCGCCGGCAATGCCCATGCGGCAGACGTCGCCGATATAGCCGTGATAATTGCCGCCGGAATCGAGTGACAATATGCCGCCCTTCTCCCAGCGCTCGTCCGAGGGCGCCCGGTTCTGACTCGCATTCACCGTGATCAGGCAATAATCGAAGGTGAGCCCGCGCATTGTCTCTTCGCGGCGCAACGCTTCGGTCATTTCCGCTTTGCTTGAGCCGGGGCCGTGCTTGGCGATCACGGCCTGCATCGAATCGATCACCGCGTCGGAGGCGGTCTTGAGCATTTCCAGTTCGTGCGGCGTCTTGATCGCGCGCAACCGTTCGAGCACGAACAGCGCGTCCTTGATTTCGCTTCCCGGAAAAGCCTTGCGTACCACTTCATAGGAATCCACCGGGATGAAAGCGAGTTCGGCGCCGATGCGCTTCGGGTTTGGCGTGAGCTTCTTTGCGTAGGCGACCGCCTTTTCCATCACGTCGACCGAGCCGGAACTGGTCGCGCTCAGCTCGGATACCCAGAACGGCGTGTTCTCGTTCTGAAACTTCTCCATGCGATGGCCGAAGAAGCCCGACTTTTGCGGCTCGCCCTTGGCATAAACAAAGACCGGCAGGTAGCGGCTCAATCCCATCGCATCCATGGATTCGAAGAAGAACGCGCGATGGCCGCCGAGCAGGTACTGCACATTGTGTTTCGACGTCACCAGCAGGACATCGAAGCCCTGCTCGTCCATCAGCCGGTCGAGGCGTGCGGTGTCGAACGGGGCGGTGCCTTGTTTTTTTGTGACGTCGAGCATGATCGGTGTCCTCCAGATCGTATTGTGCGGTGCGGGCGTCGCAAGCCGGGCTTTGCGCCACAATCTAGCAAATCCTGCCCCCGCGCTGTAGCCGCGCAATTGCCGCCCTGCCCGGGCATAACTGCGCCCTGCCCCGTGCCGCCGCGGCCCAGCTCCAAAGAAGCGCCAAGAAGCCCCAAGAAGCCCCAAGCGGCCCCCAAGAGGACTCCAAGAGGACCCCAAGAATTGCGCAACCCCGCCTAGTGAAATGCGTTTCTTCGTCAACCCCGCGTGTTTATGCAAAATTTATAGGTATCGGCGCCAATAAAATCCGTTGCTGCACTGCGACAAAGTAAGCTTTCACACTGTCGGAAAGCCGTTCGCGCTGCTAAGCATTCCGAACTATACTGGGGCAAATAACAGCGCGCTTAAGCGCCTCTAGAGGGAAGAAACTCGTGGAGACGAGGCCTGACGATGCGGGCGGGACTACCCGCCGCGCGGTCGTGATCGCAGCCGGCACAGCTCTTATTGCGATCGCGGGATTCACCTATTGGTATTTGTCGCAGGGAACCGATACGGCGCGCGCGTCGCGGTCCGCGCATAATGCGGTTCCGGTCACGGTCGCGACCGCGTCGCGCCAGGACGTGCCGATTTATCTGCTCGGGCTCGGCACCGTGCAGGCGCTGTTCACCGTCGGCATCCACGCCCAGGTCGACGGCAAGCTCCAGGACGTGTTCTTCAAGGAAGGCCAGCGCGTCAAGAAAGGCGACGTGCTGGCAAAGATCGATCCCCGCCTCTACCAGGCGGCGTTTGACCAAGCCAGGGCGCACAAGGCGCAGGACGACGCGCAGCTCATCGCCGCCGAGAAGGATCTCGCCCGCTTCCAGACGCTGGTCATTCGCAACGCCGAGACGCAGCAGAACGTCGATCTGCAACAGGCCAAGGTCGACCAGACCAAGGCCGCGATCGATGCCGACGTCGCCGCAATCGAAACCGCACAGACCAATCTCGATTACACCAATATCACCGCGACCACGGACGGCCGCATGGGCATGCGCATGGTCGATCCGGGCAATATCGTGCATGCCAGCGACCAAGGCGCGATCGCGGTCCTGACGCAGACCGAGCCGGCCGTCGCCTTGTTCACTCTGCCGGCGCAGACGCTCGACGATGTCCGCGAAGCGATGGCGCACGGCGAGGTGCAGGTCGAGGCTTACGACCGCGACAATGTCCATCTCCTGAGCACCGGCACGCTCACCACCGTCGACAATCAGATCGATCAGACGACCGCGACCTACCGCCTCAAAGCCACCTTCGCCAACGAGGACGAAAAACTGTGGCCGGGCGAATTCGTCAATGCCCGGCTGTTGCTGCAGACGCGCAAGAACGTCGTCGTCATCCCGCCGGTCGCCGTGCAGCGCGGCCCGCACGGACTGTTCACCTGGGTGGTCAAAAAGGATAACACGGTCGAGGCACGGCCGATCCAGACCGGACCCACGACCGGCAACACCACCATCATCCTCTCGGGCGTCGACGACGGCGACCGCGTCGTCACCGACGGGCAATATAAGCTCGAGACCAATGCGCCGGTCACGGTGGCGCCGCCGCGCACCGCGACCAGCGGGGACGCGACGTGAGCATTTCCGAACCGTTCATCCGGCGTCCGGTCGCGACCACGCTGTTGATGGCGGCGCTCGCCTTTGTCGGCATCGTGTCGTTCCCGTTCCTGCCGGTGGCGCCGCTGCCGCAGGTCGATTTTCCGACCATCCAGATCACGACGACCTGGGCCGGCGCCAGCGCGGAAACCATGGCGACTTCGGTCGCCGCCCCGCTCGAGCAGCAATTCGGCCAGATCGCGGGCATCACGCAGATGACGTCGACGAGCTCGCTCGGCTCCACGACCATCGTCATTCAGTTCGATCTCAACCGCAACATCGACTCCGCCGCCCAGGACGTGCAGGCGGCGATCACGGTCGCCAGCAAGACGCTGCCGCAGGCGCTGACGACGCCGCCGGCTTACAAGAAGGTCAACCCGGCGGACACGCCGGTTCTGTTGTTGTCGGTGCATTCCGACACCATTCCGCTGATCAATGTCGACGATTACGCCAATCTGTTTCTGGCGCAGCAGATTGTCGCAGGTGAACGGCGTCGCGCAGGTGTCGGTGTTCGGCGACCAGGTGCCCTCGATCCGCGTGCAGGTCGATCCCGGCAAGCTCGCCGCCAATGGGCTGACGCTGGAAGAAATCCGCGGCCAGCTCGTCACCACAACGACCAATGCCGCCAAGGGCGTGATCAACGGCGACAAGATCACCTTCACCATCGCCGCCAACGATCAGATCACCGACGCCGACAAGTTCAACGATGTCGTCATCGCCTACAAGAACGGCGCGCCGATCCGCGTGCGCGACGTCGGCCAGGCGGTGGCCGGGCCGGTGGATCGCACCGTCGCCGCTTACCAGAACAACAAAGACGGCGTCATCCTCGCCGTCTTCAAGCAGCCCGGCGCCAATGTCATCGATATCGTCAGTACGATCCAAGCCCAATTGCCGCAACTCACCGCGCGCATTCCGCCGTCGGTGAAGGTCGAGACCATTCTCGACCGCACCGTGACGATCCGCGCCTCGGTGACCGATGTCGAGTTCACGCTCCTCCTCACCATCTGCCTGGTGGTGATGGTGATCCTCTTGTTCCTGCGCAATTTCTGGGCGACGCTCATTCCGAGCATCACCGTGCCGCTGGCGCTCGCCGGCTCGTTCGCGGCGATGTATATGATGAATTTCAGCCTCGATAATCTGTCGCTGATGGCGCTCACCATCGCCGTCGGCTTCGTCGTCGATGACGCCATCGTCGTGGTCGAGAACATCTATCGTCACGTCGAGAACGGCGAGGCGCCGTTCACCGCGGCGCTCAAAGGCTCGCGCGAGATCGGCTTCACCGTGCTGTCGATCTCCTGCTCGCTGATCGCGGTGTTCATTCCGCTGCTCCTGATGGGCGGCATTATCGGGCGGCTATTCCGCGAATTCGCGCTGACGGTGACGGCCTCGATCGTCGTCTCGGCGCTGGTGTCGCTGACGCTGGCGCCGATGATGTGTTCGCGCTTCATGCATCGCGCGCCGGAAACGCATGGCCGCGTCTACCGCTTCATCGAAAGCGGCTTCGACGCCATGATCTCGTTCTACCGGCGCACGCTCGACGTGGTGTTGCGCCACCAGCCGATCGTGCTCGGCGTGTTTTTCGCCACCATGGCGCTGACACTGGTGATGGCGTACTTCATTCCGAAGGGCTTTTTCCCGATCCAGGATACCGGGATGCTGCAAGGCTTCGCCGAGGCCGCGCAGGAAACCTCACCGAACGAGATGATGCGGCTTCTGCACAAGGTCGGCGACGTGCTCTTGAGCGATCCCGACATCGACGGTTTTGGTTCGTTCACCGGCTCGACCGGCGCGCGCCAATTCCGCCAATACCGGCCGCTTCTTTATCGTGCTCAAGCCGCACGACAAGCGCACCACTCAGCGCGTCGCGGATCATCGACCGGCTGCGGCCGCAACTTGGCCAAGCTCGAAGGCGTCAACCTGTTCCTGCAGCCGACGCAGGACATCAATGTCGGCGCCCGCATCGCGCGCGGCAGCTTTCAATATACGCTCCAGGACACCAATATCGACGAGCTGAACGAATGGTCGCAGAAGCTCTTGGAGAAGCTGCGCACGCTGCCACAGCTCGCCGACGTCACCTCCGACCTCGCCGCCAATGCGCCGAAACTTCAGATCACCATCAATCGCGATCAGGCCTCGCGCTTCGGCATTTCGCCGCAGACCATCGACGACACGCTCAATGACGCGTTCGGCCAGCGCGAGATCACGCAATATTTCACCCAGCTGAAGACCTACTTCGTCGTGCTGGAAATCCTGCCGGACCTGCAGAAGGACCTCTCCACGCTCGACCGCATCTATGTGAAATCGCCGCTGACCGGCGGGGCGGTGCCGCTGACCTCGCTGGTGACGATCGAGAGCAATGGCGTCGGGCCGCTCTTGGTCTCGCATCAGGGCCAGTTTCCCGCCGTCACCATCACCTTCAACCTGGTGCCCGGCGTTTCGCTCGGCCAAGCCGTCGAAGCGGTGAACGATGCCTCGCGCGAGATCGGCATGCCGTCCGCCGTCATCCCGACCTTCCAGGGCAATGCCCAGGCGTTCCAGACGTCGCTGCGCAGCGAGCCGGCTTTGATCGGCGCGGCGCTGATCGTCGTCTACATCATTTTGGGCATTCTCTACGAAAGCTTCATCCACCCGCTGACGATTCTGTCGACACTGCCGTCGGCCGGCGTCGGCGCGCTGTTGGCGCTCAGCCTCGGCCACATGGATCTGTCGGTGATCGGCATCATCGGCATCATTCTGTTGATCGGCATCGTCAAGAAGAACGGCATCATGCTGGTGGATTTCGCCATCGCCGCCGAGCGCGAACGGCACGCTGCGCCGCTCGATGCGATCCGCGAGGCGTGCCTGTTGCGCTTCCGCCCGATCCTGATGACGACGGCGGCCGCGATGCTCGCCGGCATTCCGCTCGCCATCGGCAGCGGCGCCGGCTCGGAAATGCGCCAGCCGCTCGGCTACGCCATGGTCGGCGGGCTTGCGCTCAGCCAGGTGCTCACGCTTTACACGACGCCGGTCGTCTATCTCTATCTCGACCGCTTGCAGACCTGGCTGTTCGGTGAGCGGCGTGGCCCGATCGAGGACGCCGAGACCGAGCCGGTGCACGCGGTGGCGGCGGAATAGGCGAGGCTTAGGTCCACAACTCCTTGCTGGCGAGTCGCGCGCCCTTCACCAACGCGTCGAGCTTCGCCCACATGATGCTCGGGATGCACGCGGCGATGGAACGGGCCCTGGCGCGAAGCCGCAATCGGTGCCGGCCGATCACGTTCTCGCGCCCGACGAGTCTGGCGAGCCGCACGATGCGCTCGGCGACCAGTTCGGGATGCTCGACGACATTGGTGGCGTGGCTGATGACGCCCGGAATGAGCACCTTGCCTTTGCGGCAGCTTGGCGTTCTCCCACACCCGCCATTCGTGCTCGTGGCGCGGATTGGCGCCTTCGATGACGAAGGCGCCGACCTTCATGCCGAGGATGAGATCGACGATGTCCTTCAGCGGCACGTCGGTGGTGTGCGGGCCGGGCCAGCTGCCCCAGCAGACGTGATAGCGGATGCGGTCCGGCCGGCATGCCTGCGATGGCTTCGTTGAGCACGTCGACCTGCAGCGCCACCCATTTGCGATAATCCGCGAAGCTGCCCGGCGGCACCATGCGGTCATAGGTGACGGCGGCGCGCGCGTCGTCGAGCTGCAGCACGAAGCCGGCATCGACGATCATCTTATATTCGGTGCGCATCGCGTCGCCGATGGCGTGGATCAGCTCCTCTTCGCTCTTGTAATATTCGTTCTTGCGGTCGGGGATGACGCTCGCCGGCGCGGCGACCGGCAGGAAGGCCTCCTCGACCTTGACGTCTTTGCAGCGCCGCTTTGAAATTGTCGATGTCGCGCTGCAGTTCGGCCTGGCCGGTATAGGCGATCGGGCCGACGCAGACCGCCTCCGTCGTCGTCGCGATACGCCTTCGCGCGCGTCGAGCTCGGCATAGAACTCGGCGAATCGCTCGCGGTCGACGCCGCGCATGAACGGATTGGCGCCGCCGGCCTTGATCGGCCGCCGCTCGAAGCCGCTCAGCCGCTCCAGCACGTATTGCGACCAGCTGATCGATTTGCCGAACTCGCCGTCGCTGACGACGTCGACGCCGATCTCGGCCTGCTGGCGCACCACCTCGGCGACCGATTCCTTGCAGGCACGCCGATAGGCGGCCTCGTCGTACGGCTTGCCGCCCTGCTTGGCGCGCAGGAATTCCTGCAGCTCCGGCGGCCGGATCAGGCTGCCGACATGGGTGGTGAGGATGCGATCGGTGCTGCGCTTCATCTTCTCTTTCTCTCGGTACTCGTCATTGCGTGCGAACCAAATTCACGACCAATTGGCGCGCTTGCGCAACGCGGCATTGGCGGCCGCCGCATCCGCGGCGATCTGCGTCGGCATCGAGCGCCGTCAGCTTGCCGTCGCCGCTTGAGGATGCGGCCGTCGACCACCACCGTGTCGACATTCGCGGGCTCGGCGGCGGTGACCAGCATATGGGCAGGGTCGCCGAAGACGCCAAGATTGATGCCGCGGGTGTCGACCCATGATCAGATCGGCGCGCTTGCCGGGCTTGAGCGAGCCGACCTTGTCGCCAATGCCCATCGAGCGCGCGCCCTCGCTGGTGGCGAGTTGCAGCACGCGGCGGGCGGTCAATTTGAACTCGTTTTCGGCGATGCCGTTCTCGACGTTCTGCGTGACCTTCATGATGCCGAACATGTCGGCATTGCCCGACAATTCGACGGTATCGACCGACAAGCCGACCGGGATGCCGGCGTCGAGGAATTTCGTCGTCTGCGGCAGGCCGAAGCCGATGCGCAGTTCCGTGAACGGCGAGATGCTGATCGCTCGCGCCGGCATCGGCGACCGCCTTGATCTCGTCGGCGTCGCCTTGTTGGCGTGGATGAGCTGCATGTCGCTTGGCCAGCAGCCCCGCCTTGGCGATGGCGTCGATCTGGCCGATGGCCGGACGCGAGCCGCTGGCGTGCACGGAGATCGGCAGGCCGAGCTTGCGCGCCGGCCTCGATCTCGGCCTTGTAGATTTCCGGCGGAATTGCGGTCGCCGGGTTGTTGCCGCCCTGCCCGCGCCAGGCGAGGCCGAGCGTGATCAGGCCATCGGGGCGAAATATTGCGCCCAGTCGCCGCTGCAGCGCGCTTGAGATCGGCGAGATCGATCCGCTGATTGTTCGGCATGCCTTGCGCCGCGCCGTAGGAAAAGCGCGCGCGCAAACCGGACTCGCGCAGCGCCCTGAGATCGGCATCGGCATAATCGGGGCCGCGAATGTTGTGGCACCAGTCGTGCACATGGTGATGCCGTTATTGATCGCTTCGGCGCAGGCGAGCCGCGTGCCCTGATACATGTCGTCGGCTTCGTATTTCTGGCCGAGCATGGCGGTGGTGCGGAAATAGCCGAGTCTCCGGCTTGTCGCCCGACATGCTGCGCAGCAGCGTGTTCCACATGTGCCAATGGGTCTCGACCAAGCCCGGCAGCACGATCATGCCGGCGTCCGTCGATGCGTCGCGCCCGGCGCCTTGAGATTTTGCCCGACCGCCACGATCGCGCCGTTCGCGACATGCACGTCGGCATTGGCGATGTCGCCGGCCTCGTCCATCGTCATGACGTAGGCATTGCGGATGACGAAAGTGCCGCGCGCCGGCAGCGCGCCCGAACCGCGCGATGTCGCCGCAGAGGCCGGGCGGCGAGCCGCAGTAATAGCGGCCAGCGCCGTGGCGCTCCCTAACAAATGACGCCGGTTCATCAGCCTCATGTTGGTTTCCTCCCGGAGCCCATTGCGGCACATGCCTAATACAGCACCGAGTGAAATCCGCAAACGCTGCACCTGCCGTGCTGCCGATCAGGCACGGTGGGCACGCTCCCATATTGTGGGCGAGGACCGATGGCAGAAGCCGGATAAAATGAAGTACGCAGGCGCCGGTGCCTACGCGGCAGACCGCGCGCTCCGCCTGATACCGACCGCGGCGTCGGCGGCGCGCTTGGCGCGATCGAGGATCAGTTCGATCGAGGCGAGCTCGACGCGGTTGCGGCCGTTGTCCTTGGCGCGATACAGCGCGTGATCGGCCTGCGCCAGCAGCGCCGAGACATCGAGCACGGCATCGTAGCTGATGACGATGCCGATGCTGACCGTCGGCGCCACCGGCCGGCCGTCGACCTCGCGCGTCGCGTCGGCGAAAGCGCGGCGGATCTCGTTCGGCGACCGCGATGGCGCGATCGCGCGATCGTGTCGACCAACAGGGCGGCGAATTCCTCGCCGCCGAGCCGACCGAACAGATCGGTGCGGCGCATGCAATTGCCCGCCACTTCGGCAAACACCTGCAGCACGCGATCGCCGACGGCGTGGCCGAAGCGATCGTTGATCGATTTGAAGTTGTCGAGATCGAGCAGCATCACCGCCGTCGGACGCGGATCGGACACCTGCCGCTTGAGCTGCACTTCGCCGTCTTGCAGGAAGGCGCGGCGGTTGGAGATGCCGGTGAGCGGATCGACCAGAGCCGCCGTCTTGTGACGATACTCGGTGCGCTCCTTGGCCATCGCCAGCAGGATGAAGGCGATCGAGATCGTGAACAGGAGCGCCTCGAAGCTCAGCACGGTGAGCCACACGCTCTCGAATGCGTCGTTGTTCGTCGGCGACGCCGGCAGCATCGCGCCGAACGGTGTGCGCAACAGATAAAGCGCGCCGTGGGCGAACAGCATGAAGATCGCCGGCCAGCGCGAGACCAAGGGCTCGCTGCGCCCGCGCCAAAATTCGTAAGCCGTGGCCCAGGTATAGGCGGTGATGATGCCGGAGCTTAACAGCGCGCGCACTTCCCAGGCCGAGCCACGCCCGGCATGCGGCCGACAACGAGCCACAAGCGCGGCGCCGCCGAACACCAGGATCGGCAGCGGCCGGCGATGATCGAACACCCGCGCGCCGGTCCAGGTCAGCGCGAAGGCGGTGAACAACATCGCATTGGCGAGATCGATCGAGATCAGATCGGGCACCGTGCCGTACATGCCGAACAGCACGATCGAGGCGGCGCGCAACAGATCGGCAAAGCCCCACCAGGCCACGCGCGTGGATCGAGGTGTTTTGCGCCCAAGCGAACAGCAGCAGCAATCCGAGGATCGCTTCCACATAGATGGTGACAAGGAATAAAGTATTGACGTCAAGATTCATCGAGTGCGACCAAATCGTGCCCGGGCAGGGACGGATCGTGCTGAAAACGCCCGTCGCTGCCGGCATAGCTGCCGGCGCGGAAAACAATCGGTGAATAGGCTCGCCAAGGCGAACCGCTTTGCAGCGACTATGGTTTCGGGGGTGTTGCGTGAAGATCGCGGCATTTGATCGAGGCTTGTTTCCAAGCAGTTGGTCATCTAGTTTCTTCGGCTCGCCGCGTCCCGGGACTATCAGACAATGCAGATACGCAACGGCATCATCGAGGCGATCGGCAACACGCCGTTGATCAAGCTCAAGCGCGTGTCGGAGGCGACCGGCTGCACGATTCTCGGCAAGGCCGAGTTCATGAATCCGGGCCAGTCGGTCAAGGACCGCGCCGCGCTCTTCATCATCGAGGACGCGGTCGAGAAGGGCGAGCTGCGGCCCGGCGGCGTCGATCGTCGAAGGCACCGCCGGCAATACCGGCATCGGCCTGGCGCTGGTCGGCAACGCCATGGGCTACCGCACGGTGATCGTGATCCCCGAAACGCAGAGCCAGGAAAAGAAGGACACGCTGCGGCTGTGCGGCGCCGAGCTGATCGAAGTGCCGGCCGTGCCCTACGCCAATCCGAACAATTACGTCAAAGCTTTCCGGCCGCCTCGCCGAGCAACTGGCGAAGACCGAAAAGAACGGCGCGATCTGGGCCAACCAGTTCGACAATGTCGCCAACCGCCAGGCGCCATATCGAGAGCACCGGACCGGAAATCTGGGAGCAGACCGACGGCAAGGTCGACGGCTTCATCTGCGCGGTCGGCACCGGCGGCACGCTTGCCGGCGTCGCCATGGCGCTCAAGGAGCGCAACAAGAACATCCGCATCGGCGCTCGCCGATCCGATGGGCGCCGCGCTCTACAGCTACTACACGACCGGCGTGCTGAAGTCCGAAGGCTCCTCGATCACCGAGGGCATCGGCCAGGGCCGCATCACCGACAATCTCGAAGGCGCGCCGATCGATGTCGCCTATCAGATTCCCGGACGACGAAGCGCTGCCGATCATTTTCGATCTGCTCGAGCACGAAGGCCTCTGCCTCGGCGGCTCGACCGGCATCAATGTCGCCGGCGCGATCCGCCTGGCCAAGGAGCTCGGACCGGGCCACACCATCGTGACCGTGCTCGCCGACTACGGCACGCGCTATCAATCGAAGCTGTTCAATCCGGCGTTCCTGCGCGAGAAGAACCTGCCGGTGCCGGCATGGCTCGAGCGCAAGCCCAGTATCAACGTTCCCTACGAGAAGACTTGAGCCCATGAAGTGAATGAACGCCGACACCTTGAATTTCCGAACTATGCGCCGCTTTGGCGCGTTGAGGTCGATCATGTTGAGAATAGACAATACCCCTCCCCCTTCGCCGACAAGCCGTTGGCTGGTCCCGACCGACTGGCTTGCCGAGCGATTGAACGATCCTAGTCTCATCCCCGTCGACGGATCCTATTTCCTGCCGACGCAGAAGCGCGATGCGCTCGCCGAATACAAGAGCGGCCACATTCCCGGCGCGGTGTTCTTCGACATCGAGGCGGTGAGCGATCATTCGACCGATCTGCCGCATATGCTGCCCGGTCCCACGCAATTCGGCGCAGCCGTCGGCGCACTCGGCATCGGCGATGGCGACACCGTCGTCGTCTACGACATCACCGGACTATTCTCGGCGGCGCGGGTGTGGTGGACGTTCCGCATCTTCGGCACGAAGTCGGTCTACATTCTCGACGGCGGTCTGCCGAAGTGGAAAGCCGAAGGCCGCCCGGTTGAAACCGGCGAAACCAAGAGACGCTGCGAAAAACTTCACCGCCGAAATGAATGTCGGCGCGGTGGCGCTGCTCGACGATGTGTCCCTGGCCTTGGCCGACGGCAGCGCCCAGGTCGTCGATGCGCGGTCGGCGGAGCGTTTTGCCGGCAAAGCGCCGGAGCCGCGGCCGGGGCTGCGCTCGGGCCACATGCCGCGCGCGTTCAATGTGCCTTACGATAAGCTTCTCGAGAACGGCCGGCTCGCCTCGCGCGAACAGGTCGCGGCGGCGTTCAAATCCGCCGGCGTCGATCTCGACAAGCCGATCATCACCAGCTGCGGCTCGGGTGTCACCGCCGCGATCTTAAGCTTCGCCTTGGAATCGCTCGGCAAGGCGCCGAAGGGGCTTTACGACGGCTCATGGGCGGAATGGGGCGCGCGGCTGGATCTGCCCGTCGAGCGCGATAAGTAGCTGGAGAATAATATTGCGCGCAAGATAACTTTGGAGGAATAATTCAGCCGCATTTCGCAGTATGATGCGGCCATGATTTTCCGCCAGCTTTTCGACAGCACGTCGGGTACCTACACCTACCTCCTCGCCAGCCGGCAAGGCGGCGAGGCGCTGATCATCGATCCGGTTCTGGAGAAGGTCGACCGTTACCTGCAGCTCATCCGTGAGCTTGACGTCAAACTGGTCAAAGCGGTCGACACCCATTTGCATGCCGATCACATCACCGGGCTCGGTGCGCTGCGCGACCGCACCCATTGCGTCACCGTGATGGGCGAAGAGACCCATGCCGATGTGGTGTCGATGCGGGTTGCCGAAGGCGATCGCGTCGACATCGAGGGCGTGCGGCTCGACGTGCTCTATACGCCCGGCCACACCGACGACAGCTATTCCTACGTCTTGGCCGACCGCGTCTTCACCGGCGACACGCTTCTCATCCGCGGCACCGGACGCACCGACTTCCAAAACGGCGATCCGCGCGCGCAATACGATTCGATTTTCAACAAGCTGTTGAAGCTGCCCGACTCGACGCTGGTCTTTCCCGCACACGACTACAAAGGCGACACGGTCTCGACGATCGGCGAAGAGAAGCTGTTCAATCCACGGCTCAAAGTGAAGTCAGTGGACGAATATGCCGAACTGATGAACAATTTGAAGCTGCCGAATCCGAAGATGATGGATGTCGCGGTGCCGGCCAATATGCATGTCGGCCTCCATCAGGAAGAGGTCGCGCGCCGCGGCTGGGCGTTCGCGGCGACCGAGGCGATCCCGCTCCTCGGCCGCGCCGACATTGCCATCGTCGATCTGCGCGAGAAGAGCGAACGCGACAAACACGGCGTCATCCCGGGCTGCCTGCACGCGCCGTATCCCGCTCTCCAGGACGAAATCCGCGCCGGCGGCATATTGCACGAACTGGCAATGGCGTCCGGCAAGCGCATCGTCTTCTATTGCGCTTTCGGCGAGCGCTCGGCGATGGCGGTGCAAGCCGCGCAGGACGCCGGCCTGAAAACCGCCTGCCATATCGCCGGCGGCATCGACGCCTGGAAAAAGGCGAACGGCCCCGTGACGCACCGCTAGAGCATGATCCCGAAAAGTGGAGACCGGTTTTCGGAAAAGATCATGCTCAAACGAAAGATCTAGACCCTGATCTAATTCGACCGAATTGGATCAGGGTCTAGGACTCACTCGACCTTGATGCCCGCCGCCTTCACCAGCGCGATGTTCTGCACCACTTCTTTTTTGATCAGCGCATCGAATTCGGCAGGTGACAGCGGCATCGGCTCCATGCCCTGCGGCTTGAGCTTGTCGATCACGGCGGGATCGGCCAAGGCCTTTTGCGTGTCGGCGCGCAGCCGCTCGAGAATGGCGCGGTCGGTTTTCGCCGGCACGAACATGCCCATCCAGAACATGTAGTCGGAATCCGGATAGCCGAGCTCGATCGTGGTCGGCACATTGGGCAGCGATGCCGTGCGCTTTTGCGTGCAGACGGCGAGCGCCAGAAGCTTGTTGTCGGCGATGAAGGGCAGCGCCGACGGCACGCCCATGCAGGCGAAATCGACGCGCCCCGTCATCACCTCGGTGATGGCTTCGACGCCGCCCTTGAACGGCACGTGCGTCGCGTTGAAGCCGGCGCTGAGGCGAAGCCGCTCGGCGGCGAGATGCGTGGCGCTGCCCACGCCTGCGGATGAAAAGGTCATGTTGCCGGCCTTGGCGGCGGCAACCAGGTCTTTGAGAGTCGTGATGCCTTTCGACGGGGCGATGATGACGACGTTCGGCACGCTGCCGAACGGAATGACGCCGGAAAAATCGCGCGTCACGTCATAGGACGCACCCGGATAGATCGCCGGCGCCGATGTATGCGCCGAGGCGTTGACCAGGATCGTATAACCGTCCGGCGGTGATTGCGCGACCAGCGCGGAGCCGATCATGCCGCCCGCCCCGCCCCGGTTTTCCACGACGATCGGCTGACCGAGCCGTTGCGACAGCGGATCGAGCACGATGCGGCCGACGATATCGACGCTGCTGCCGGCCGAGAACGGCACGACGGCGCGGATCGGCCGCGACGGCCAAGCGGCGTCGGCAGAGGCGAACCTCGCCAAAGCCGGGGTCGAGAGCGCGGCAAAGGCGGTTTTCACAAATCCGCGACGCGTCGTCATCGATGCTTTCCTCCTGCATTGCTTTTATCGCCGTAGATCGGCTCTGCGCGGCCGCAGCATCGGGGAAGCCTCGCGCGAAAGCAAGCACGCGGCCTCACCTGCCGCAATGAGGACAACGAAGGCCGCAGCACTTAAGTGCTGCGGCTTCGCGGTGCGCCCGCTGCAGGGAGGGGAAATTCAGCGGACGCCGATAATTTCGATCTGCGGCCTTAGAGCCGCGAGCCTTCGCCGTCGGTACCGAGGTTTTTGTCGTGATCGAGCATGCGGTCGCCATGACCGAAGCCTGGACCACCGAAGCCCGGACCACCGAAGCCGCGGCCATAGCCTTCGCCGAAGTGGCGCCAACCCTCGAAGCGCGGCTGATGCGGCCGCAGCATGCGCGCCAGCACGGTGAACCGGCCCTTCTGCGCATCGTCGAGGCTCTGATAAAGTGGCGCGCCGGCATCGGCGACTTTCTTCAGTGCGGCGCTGCGCTTGGCCATATTGTCGGCGCGGCGCGCCAGCCGGTCGAACGGCGACGTCGGCTGCTGAGGCTGCTGTTGCTGGGACTGTTGTTGATCTTGCGCTTCGCGCGCCTTGATGCGGTCGATCCGCAACTGCGCCATGTCGCGTACCGCCTGTTCGAAGGCCGGCCAGTTCTTCGCTTGATCGGGCGTGAGCTCGAGCCCGGCTTTCATGGCCGCGACCCGCGCGTCGGTGAAGGCTGCGACATCCGCGGCACTCGGCCGGTGTCGGAATCCGGCGCGCTGACCGTCGGCAAAAAATCCGTGATTTTCGTGGTCGCCGAAACCTCGGCCGCCGAAACCCTGCTGCGCGTAGACAAAACCCGAGCCGGCGATGGCAAGAAGCGCCGTCGCGGCGATGACTGGCTTCAACATGTGATCCTCCAAATTCCGAAGACATTCGGACTTGAGACATTCTGGCTTGCACCAAATAAAGGACCGGCGCGGCAACAATACAAGTTAAACATTCTTCAGGTGAAAGCGCTTGGAAGATTACGGCTTTGTAATCTCGCAACACATTGTTAGCGATGGTGCGATCGTGGTGTTGAAGCCGTGGCCGCCACGTCAAATCTACGGCGCTTCAGCGCAATATTTGCTGCAGAAACAGCCGCGCCCGCTCGTGCCGCGGCGCATCGAAAAAATCCTTCGGCGCGTCGATCTCGACGATCTGACCGTCGTCCATGAAAATAATGCGGTCGGCGACTTGCCGGGCAAAGCCCATTTCGTGCGACACGACGAGCATGGTGATGCCGTCATTGGCAAGCCCGACCATGGTGTCGAGCACTTCCTTGACCATTTCCGGATCGAGCGCCGAGGTCGGCTCGTCGAACAGCATGATTTTCGGGTTCATGCACAAAGCGCGTGCGATGGCGACGCGCTGCTGCTGGCCGCCGGATAGGCGGCCCGGATATTTCTGCGCCTGTTCCGGAATTTTAACGCGGGTGAGAAAGCGCATCGCCAGCTCCTCGGCGTCCTTTTTCGGCATGTGGCGCACCCGGATCGGCGCCAGCGTGCAGTTCTCCAGCACCGTGAGATGCGGGAACAGATTGAACTGCTGAAACACCATGCCGACGTCGCGACGCACGGCGAGGATCTGCCTGGGATCGTCGTTAAGCTCGATGCCGTCGACGACGATGCGGCCGCGCTGCCAGTCCTCCAGCCGGTTGATGCAGCGCAACAGCGTCGACTTCCCTCCCCCCGACGGACCGCAAATGACAATGCGCTCGCCGCGCGTGACGGTGACATTGATGTCGCGCAGTGCATGAAAATCGCCGTACCATTTGTGCAGGCCGATGACCTCGACGGCGAGTTCAGGGCCGGCCGGTGCTGCCTGGGGGTCGTTGGGGCGGCTGTCCATCAGGTATCTCTCAACGCTTATGCGCGCGGGCAAGCCGCGCTTCGACATTGCGCGCGTAACGCGACATGGCGTAGCAGCACACGAAGTAGACCGCCGCGGCGAAGGCGTAGCCGGTGACGCTGGTATTCGGCGTCGCCCAATTCGGATCGATGCGCGCCGCCTCGATGGTGCGCAGGAAATCGAATATGCCGACGATGAAGACCAGCGACGTATCCTTAAACAGCGCGATGAACGTATTGACGATATTGGGCAGCGTCACGCGCAGCGCCTGCGGCAGAATGACCAGCCCCATCATGCGCCAGAAGGTCAGCCCGAGCGCCTGCGCCGCCTCATATTGGCCGCGCGGCACCGAGGCAAAGCCGCCGCGCACCACCTCCGCCATATAGGCCGAAGCGAACAGTGCGACGCCGATCAGCGCGCGCAGGAGCTTTTCCGGCGCGTAGCGCTCCGGAACGAACAGCGGCAGCATGACGCTCGCCATGAACAGCACGGTGATCAGCGGCACCCCGCGGACGAATTCGATGAAGCCGATCGAGAAGAATTTCACCACCGGGATGTGCGAGCGCCGCCCGAGCGCGAGCAGAATGCCGAGCGGCAGCGAAACAACGATGCCGACGGTAGCGACGACGATGGTCACGAGAATGCCGCCCCACAGCGTGCTCGGCACGCCGACGAGGCCGAGAAGCGGCACGCCGCTCAAGAGAATAAAGGACAGGATCGGCAGCACGATGAAGAAATAAATGGCGCCGATATCGCGGCGCGGCGCCGACAGCCAAGCGAGCCAGCCGATGCCCAACGCCAGCGCCGCAAAGAACAGATCGACGCGCCAGCGCTCGCCGCGCGGATAGAAGCCGTAGACGAAATAGGAGAACCAGACGCGGATATAGGCCCAGCAGGCGCCGGGATCCGGATTGTCCGGCGACGCCAGGCAGGCCTGCCGGCTATCCGCCGACCAGATCGCATTGAACACGAAGAAGCGCAGCAAGGGCGGGATCGCCCAGGCGAGGAACGCCAGGCAAATCACCGTCAGCGCGATGTTGAAGGCGGAGGAAAACAAGTTCTCGCGCATCCAGCCGACGACGCCCAGTCGCGCCGACGGCGGCGGCAGCCGTTCGGCCGGCGCGCTGCGGAGAAAGTTCTTGTCGGCGGCGACCGCCATCGCTTAGCGCTCCACGATGCCGACGGAGTGCCCATACCAATTCATGAGCAACGAGGTGAAGAGGCTGATGGTGAGATAGACCGCCATGGTGACGGCGACGATCTCGACGGCCTGGCCGGTGATGAACAGCACGCTGCCGGTGAAGACCTGAAACAGATCGGGATAGCCGATGGCGACGGCAAGCGATGAATTCTTGATCAGATTGAGATATTGGCTAGTGAGCGGCGGCACGATGACGCGCATCGCTTGCGGAATGACGATGCGGCGCAAGGTCGTTGGTGGATGCAGGCCGAGCGCCTGCGCCGCCTCGGTCTGGCCCGCCGGCACGGCGAGGAGACCTGCGCGCACCACTTCGGCAATGAAGGCCGCCGTATAAATCGTCAGCGCGAACAAGAGCGCGGCGAATTCCGGCAAGATTTCAACGCCGCCCTGGACATTGAAGCGGCCCATATTGGGAAAGCCGAACGACAGCGGCGAACCCGCCGCGAGAAACACCAGCACCGGCAAAACGACGATCAGGCCGGCGACGATCCAGCGGATGCGAAAACGTTCGCCCGTCAAATCCTGACGGCGGCGCGCCCACATATTCAGCGCGAGCGCGGCGATAATCCCGATGACAAGCGCGGTGAGCACGTAGCGGAAATTTTCGGGGAATTGCGGCCGCGGCAGAAACAGGCCGCGATTGTTGAAGAACCCGCCGCCGGGAAGCGCCACGCTGCCGCGCAGTTCGGGCAGCGCCTTGAGCACGGCGTTATACCAGAACAAAAGCTGCAGCAGGAGCGGCACATTGCGGATCAATTCGACATAGCCGGCGGCGAGATGCGAGACGAGCCAATTGCGCGACAGCCGCGCAATGCCGATGGCGAAGCCGAGGATGGTCGCAAGTACGATGGCGATGCCGGCGACCAGGAGCGTGTTGAGCAGCCCGACCCAGAAGGCGCGGCCGAAGGTCGAGGTCGACGACGAATAGGCGATCAGCGTCTGGCTGATATCGAAGCCCGCGATATTGTCCCAGAAGCGAAAGCCCGACGCGATATGGGCCGCGGCGAGATTGCGTGCCGCATTGACGCCCGCGGCATAGAACAGCCCGACGACGATAACGACGATCGCGACTTGAAGGACGATGCTGCCGACGCGGCGCGCGCGGCGCGGTCTTGCGAGTGGACTTACTCGCGGACCTGCGATCTCAGCCATGGTTAGGCCCATAGACCGTCATTGCGAGCCAACGGGTCCTCGCAATGACGAACGTCGCGCACGGCAACCGAGCTAAGCGCCTCAGCGAACCGGAATACCGTACTGCAAGCCGCCCTTGGTCCATAGCGCGTTCAAGCCGCGCGCGACCTTCAACGGTGAGCCCTGGCCGACATTGGCTTCAAAGGTCTCGCCGTAATTGCCGACGGCCTTGATGATATGGACCGCCCAATCGTCGGTGAGGCCCATGCCGGAGCCGAACTTGCCCTCGACGCCGAGCAGGCGGCGGATATCGGGATTGTCCGACTTCATCATGTCGTCGACATTCTTCTGCGTCACGCCGAGTTCCTCGGCATTGACCATGGCGTAGTGCACCCAGCGCACGATGTCTTCCCAGTTGTCGTCGCCTTGGCGCACCGCGGGGCTCAGCGGCTCTTTGGAAATGATCTCCGGCAGGATGATGTGATCCGCCGGATTGGTCAGCCGCAGCCGCTCGCCGTAGAGGCCGGAAGAATCCGTGGTGTAGGAATCGCAGCGGCTGGTGTCATAGGCCTTCACCGCCTCGTCGGCGGTGGCGAATGTCACCGTTTTGAGCGTCATATTATTGGCGCGGAAATAATCGGCGAGATTGAGCTCGGTGGTGGTGCCCTGCTGCACGCAGACCGACGCATCGTTTAATTCCAGCGCCGAATTCACCTTCAGCGATTTGCGCACGATGAAGCCCTGGCCGTCATAGTAATTGACGGCGGCGAAATCGATGCCGAGCGTGGTATCGCGCGACATGGTCCAGGTGGTGTTGCGCGACAACACGTCGATCTCGCCCGATTGCAGCGCCGTGATGCGGTCGGACGCCGTTAGCGGCACGAATTTGACCTTGGTCGGATCGTTGAAGATGGCAGCGGCGATGGCGCGGCAGAAGTCGACGTCGAAGCCGACCCAATTGCCTTGCGGATCGGGCCGGCCGAAGCCGGCCAGCGTGCCGTTGGCGCCGCAGACGAGCTGGCCGCGATCCTGCACGGCCTTGAGCGTCGCCTGCGCCGACGCGGCTTGCGTGCCCAAAAGCGTGCCCAAGCCGAGAATCAGTGCGAAGGCGAGTGCCGTAGCACCACGTTTCATGACATGACTCATAACTTTAGCCCTTCTGCATGAGGCGCGCGCTAAAGCCCCGTCCAAAGGGCCGCGCAACTTGGCGCGCATATGGCGAGTGATCCGTCCCGAACGATAAAGTGCCGATACACCGGCTAAATGACAGTAGCAGCGGCATCTGAGAACGATCGCGCTGCAAGGTCAAGGGGTTGACGAAAGGCTTATGTTGCCGAAGGTAATGGCGCGAACGAAAGGCGCACAACCGACCCCGAATGGGCCCGCCGCCAAAGGCTCGCCCCAAAGGCCCCCACCGAGATATCCCAGCATGAAAAAGAAGAGCAACGGCGAAAACTCCCACCGTGCGGCGACCAAGGTCGTGACCGCCGGGCGCGATCCGTCAGCCTATCACGGCTTCGTCAATCCGCCGGTCTATCACGCTTCCACCGTGCTCTATCCGAGTGCCGAAGATTTTGTCGCCCGACGCGGGCGCTACCAATATGGCCGCCGCGGCACGCCGACCACCGAAGCGCTCGAATCTGCGCTCGCCGAGCTCGAAGGCCCGCTTTGCGCCGGCGTCGTCCTTGTGCCGTCGGGGCTGGCGGCGATTTCGTCGGCGCTGCTCGCGGTGGTGCAGTCAGGCGACCATATCCTCGTCACCGACAGCGCCTACCAGCCGACGCGCAATTATTGTGAGCAAGTGCTCAAGCGGCTCGGCGTCACCACAAGCTATTTCGATCCGCTGGTCGGCGCGGCGATCGCCGACCTGTTCAAGCCGAATACGCGGCTGGTCTATCTCGAATCGCCGGGCTCGCTGAGCTTCGAGATGCAGGACACGCAGACAATCGCGAAAGTCGCGCATGACAAAGGCGCGGTGGTGCTGATGGATAACACTTGGGCGACGCCGCTTTTTTTCCGCCCGCTCGACCATGGCGTCGATCTCGCGATCCAGGCCGGCACCAAATATATCGGCGGCCATTCCGATGTGATGCTCGGCACCGTTTCGGCCAATGCGGCGACGGTGGCCACTCTAAAGAATACCGTGCGGCTGAGCGGCCTGTGCGAAGGACCGGACGACGTCTATCTGGGCTTACGCGGCTTGCGCACGCTCAGTGTCCGGCTCGACCGGCATTTCGCCTCCGGCGTTGCGGTGGCGCGCTGGCTCGAAGCGCGGCCGGAAGTGTTGCGCATGCTGCACCCTGCGCTGCCGAGCCATCCGGGCCACGCGATCTGGAAGCGCGATTTCACCGGGGCGTCGGGGCTCTTCAGCATGGTGCTCAAGCCGGTGCCGCAGAAAGCGGTCTATGCCTTCCTCGACGAGATCGAACTGTTCGGCATCGGCGCCTCCTGGGGCGGCTTCGAAAGCCTCGCCATTCCGTTCGACTGCGCGCCGGTCCGCACCGCAACGACCTGGGCGCCGGGCGGCCCGACGGTGCGGTTTCATATCGGGCTCGAGGCGGTGGAGGATCTTTGCGCGGATCTTGAGCGTGGTTTTGCGGCAATGGCGGCGGCGGCGAAGACGTAAGATCTTGTCTTACGCCGCCTCGGCCGCCGTTTTGCGATCGCGCATCACGAAATAAAGATTGCGTGCATAGACGAAGAACGAGAACGCCTGCCCGGCGATGAACACGGCGTCCTTGCGGTAGAGCGCATAAACCAGAAGCAGCGCACCGCCGAAGATCGAGAAAATCCAGAATGCCGTCGGGATGACGCTGTGGCCGGCGCGTTCGCTCGCGATCCACTGCACGACAAAGCGCATGGTGAACATAAACTGCGCGATGAAGCCGAGCAGCACCCACCAATCGAGCCGGGTGATGAAGACGTCGGAGAGATAAGCGCCGACCGCGTGCGAGAGATCAACGAGCAAGGGTTATCTCCTGTGATTGCGCCACGCGCTTCTTGCGCCGAATGAGCCACCAGACGCCGGCGAGATCGAGAATGCCGACCCAGAGCCGGTCGAAGAAACCGTAATTCGAGACGCCGGAATGGCGCGGCCGGTCGACCACGTCGACATAGCCGATGTCAAAGCCCTCGCGGCGCACCAAAGCCGGCAGAAACCGGTGCAGCCCGTCGAAATAAGGCAGCGACAGGAACAGATCGCGCCGGAATGCTTTCAGCCCGCAGCCGGTATCGCGGGTGCCGTCCTTGAGCACCGCCCCGCGCACGGCATTGGCGATGCGCGACTGCAGTTTCTTGAAACCCGACGCCTTGCGGCCGACGCGCTGGCCGGCGACGAGGCCGATGCGGGGCGCACCGTCTTCGAGCACCGCGATCATCTTTGGAATAAAGGCCGGATCGTTCTGGCCGTCGCCGTCGATGGTCGCAACGATTGGCCCGCGCGCGTTGGTTGACGCCGGTGCGGATCGCCGCCGACTGGCCGCAGGACTGCGCATGCTTGATCTGGCGCAGCCATGGACGCTCCGCCATTAGGCGCAACAGCTCTTGCTCGGTGCCGTCGGTCGAGCCGTCATTGACATAGACGATCTCGAACGCGCGGTCCGGCGCCGCGGCTTGCAACGCCGCCGCGATCTCGCCGACGAGCGACGCGACATTGCCGGCCTCGTTGCGCACGGGGACGACGACCGATATTGCGGGACCATCGCTCCCGCTGTTCTGCGACATATGACTTTCGGACATGTTGGCTGTTTCGGCTATGCCCGCAAGCTTCTAAAGGGCATTAGGCCCGGGTTCAATCCGCCGGAATTTTCAGCGAATTCATATAGTTGGGATGCCGGCCGGAAAACACTTCGTGCAGAGCCGCCTTGATCCGCCGTATCGACGGCCCGGGATAGGCGCGCAAATCCCGCGGGCAGAACAAAAGCCGCCGCGCCGCGAACCAGCGGCGCAGCAGAAATGCGCCTGCGGCGCCGGTGAGCGCGCCGGCAATGACGTCGCTCGGATGGTGCGCCAGCACGAAGACCCGGCTCGCCATGATCGCGACGGCATAGATCCACATCACCGCGCGCGTGCGCGGCCAAACCGCGCCGATGGCAATCGCGGCGGCGACCGCCGTCGTCGCATGGCCCGACGGCAGGCTCGCGTATTCAGGCCGCCAGATGAACGGCCGGTAGTCGAACGGATGGTCGAAGACGCCGACATAGGGGCGTGCCCGCCCGATCAGGCGCTTGACGATGGTGACGAAGAGCCCAGGCACGCCGATCGCCAGAAACAGAAAGCCGAAGCGCACAGCAAGCGCGGTGAGCACGAGCCGCGACATCGGCGACAGTACCGGCGATATCATGGCGGCAAGGCACAGGACGAAAAATGCGAACGGAAACAGAAACCAGCCGGACAGGCCGAAATCGGTGATTTTCTCAAAAGCATCCCTGAACCATTGCGGCTCCTGGAGCGCCCAAGCGCTCGCCGCGGCGTCCACGACAAACATCGAAACGACGACAATGACGAGCGTCGCAACCGAAGCGGCAATGGCGGGCAGATGCGGGCGCAACATCTTCGCCGGCGGCGGTGTCGCGATAGCGAGCGTCCACGCTTCGAGGTTCTTCGCCGTGTTGCGGAGAAGCGCCTGCCAGAAATTGTCCGAAGAAAATTTCGGATCGCCACCGTTCACGGCGCGCTCGCCGATTGAAAGACCGCGATGGTGAGCGGCTTGCCGACGCTGATATTGTAGCCGTCGATGCGCGGGCCGCGGTCGTAATGCAGCCCGATCGCTTCCGCGCGGAGCGCAAAGGCGCGCTCCTGCTTGGCATCGACGAAGGCAAAGCGGCAGCTGCCCTGGCGGAGGAAATCGGCGGCGCCTTCGGCATCGGTGAAACGTATCGCCGTGCTGGTGAGGAACACGAGGCTCGGCTCCTCGTAACCGGCGCTGGCGGCGAGCGGATGTTCGCAAGCGGCATCTTTCAACACTTGCGACAGCGCCAGCGCCGGGAAGCCGCTGGCGCCGAGCGAAGGCACGACCACGCCGTAAATGCCGAACGCCATCAGCACCGCTGCCGCGGCGGCGCGCATGAAGGCGCGTTCGGCGCCGTCGTCATCGTAGAGTTGCCAGGCGAACAAGCCGCACACGATCGCACCGGCAAAGAACGGCCAGGCCAAGAGCACGAGATCGTGAGCGATCATGACCGCGCCGACGATCGCCAGCACGCTGACGATCCCCGGTACCAGGAACCACCAGATGATGCCTTGCACCAGCCACGGCCGCCGCGACAGCACGCGGGTCTCCACCGCTCCGGCCGTGAGAATGGCAATTGCGGGGTAGAGCGGCAGCACGTAATGCGGCAGCTTCGTTATGACCGCTTCGAACACGATCCATGACGGCACGAGCCAGGCCAGGAGAAACCGCGCCGCGAGCTCTTTGCGCACCGCCCAGACCGCGGGCGCCGCCAAGCCCGCCAGCATCGAAGCGGGGAAGAAGGTGACGAAGAACAAAAGCACGTAGAGTCCCGGCGGTGCGCCGTGCGCCTCTTTCGCATTGGCGACCTTGGCGAGCATGTCTTCGCCGACCGAAGCGACCAGAAACTCGCTGCCGACGCGCGCGTAGATCGCGATGAACCACGGCAAGACGATAAGCAGGAGCCACAGGAAACCGGCAAGCGGGCGCAGCGCCAACAGCCAGCGCGCCGAGCGATCGAGGATCGACAGTGCCGCCGCGGCCAGGCCGACGACCATCAGAATAAGCGGTCCCTTGACCAGGATGCTCACAGCGAGCGCGGTCCAAAATATCGCCAGCAGTCCCCATCCCGGCCGAGCGGTGTCGGCGCGCCGCAACGCCAGATAAACGCGGGCCAAGACGCTCATGGCCAGCACAACCGTGAACAGCAGCACGGCGTCGGTCTTGGCCAGCCGGGCTTCGGCACCCAGAATGGTCGAGACGGTCATCATCACGCCGGCGAGGAACGCGCCGCGCCGGCTGACAAAGGCGAGGCCGCACCAAAACGTCGCCAATACCGCACCGATGGCGCCGATGAGCGACGGCACGCGATAGAGCCAGATTTTTTCCCGCGCGTTGGGCACGCCGAGCGCGCTCGCCGTGTTCACGACCGCCGCTTGCAGCCAATAAATGCCGACCGGTTTGCGGTAACGCACGGCGTCCTGGTAGCGGATGTCGACGTAATCGCCGGTTTCGATCATCTGCTTGGTGGCTTGCGCGAAATAAGCCTCGTCGCGATCGACCGGAGGGATCTGAAAAAACCCGGGCAGGAAAGCCAGCAGCGAGACCAGGATCAGCACAGCTGCGGCCCGCCGGTTCGAAGCCGCGGCGTAATCGAGGAGCCCCGCAAAGCCGTTTGCAGGCCATGAAGACCGCGGCGCCGTGCTGCTTGTCGTGCTCATGCCGTTCCGCTGCAAGCCGCCCAATTCATCCGGCGCTTAATGGACAAGCCTGTTGTACCACTACCGCTCGATGAGCTTCCAGTTCTGGTAATAGATGAACTTGAAGCTTTGCGTGAGCATGCGAACGCCGGAGACGACACCGCGCATGACGCCCGGAAACGGCGTCGGCCGAATCATGTCGACGAACAGGCAATAGCGTGTCTGATCGGTTTCGTTGACCGACTGATGCAGGAGCGTGTCGTCGAATATGAAAAGCTTGTTCTCGCGCCAATAGCTGGTTTTGTCGCCGACGACGATATAGGCGGAGTTATCATTCATGTCGTTGAGATTATATAAAATCCGCAACGACGCGCGCAGGAAGCCGAAATGCTTCGAGGTCAAAACCTTCTTATTGAAAACCGAAACCCCGATCGTCTGGATATATTTCCACGGCTGGTGAAACGCCGGAATATTCAGGAACGTGTCCTTGTTGACGCCGTACCAGCGGAAGAAAATCATCGTCCGCGGATGCTCTTTCGCCGCCTCTTCCAGTTGCGCGACGAGATTGGCGGCCTTCGCCGCTTCGATCAGGCGGGTCACCTCGTCCTGATAGGCCGGCGGCAGATCTTCCAGGCGATAGACGCCCTTATTGACATAGGGCAGCGACAGCAGATCCAACAGCGTATTGAACGGAGACAGGAGCCAGGTCGGGAAGCCGTTGCCGATGAAATACCGCCGCAGCGTCGATAACTCCAATCCCGAGTTCCGGCTGACGTCATAGGCGCCGCACAGAACGTACAAGATCGCGATTTTGGGAAAGAAATAGGCAAACGGGGCGAGCACGCATAGCGGAAACAAGATCCGCCGCAACGTGTACTTCCATATTCGGGTTACCAGCGCTTTTCCGGTCAGCGGCTCGACAAGCGTCGTACTCACAATACAACTCCCCAGCAACGCGCGATCGGCGTCCGGCTTGATCCTAGCAGGGATCGTGCCGTGTCCGAAAGACGCATCGTTCCAGCTGCATGGAACCGAAGCCCCTCATATAAGGGCGGATTCTGCTAACCCCTTCAAGAATTATCGGAAAGCCTTGACGAACAGCAGCTTTTCGTCCCTTCACCGCGCCGTCACGTTCGCGGCTGAAGCGGCGTCGTCGACGCGAACGACGACGCTGGCGGTAGCGCCCGAAGCGTCCATGACCGTCACCCGCGAGAAACCCGGACCGTCCGGGTTGAAGAACAGTGCGCCGCGCCCCGCATTCGCCACCTGAACGCCATTGACGAGAACGGTGAGCGGCGCAACCGCCCCGGTCACTTTCAGCGCCACCGGGTCGGGTTTGCCGTCGGTCGTGGAAAGGTCGAGACGAGCGCCGTCGGGCGGAAACATGATGCGGAGCGGCGGCGCTGCGGTCGCGCCGGCGAGACGCCCCGGCTGAAAGTGCCGCAGCGGCGGCGGCAGCTTTACGTTCGACGCAAAGACGACGCCAGCGGGTGCGTGCGGCAAAGGCGCGCTCGCGGCGAGACGCGCGAAGGCATCGAACAGGATCGGCGCCGCGGCCTCGCGGCCGATCAGTCCCGGCACCGGCGCGCCGTCGGGCCGGCCGACCCAGACGCCGACCGTGTGCTTGCCGTCGAAGCCTAACGACCAGGCGTCGCGATAGCCGTAACTGGTGCCGGTCTTGAACGCGATGCGGCCGGAGACGCCGTTTTCCGGCGGCGGCGAGCCGAGGAGTACATTGCTCACATACCAAGCCGCGGCCGGCTCCATCAGGCGGCGCGCTTCCGGCGCATTTGCATCCATGCGTTCGGTCAAAGGCACGGCCAGGCCGAGCCGCGCAATGCCGGAATAGAGCTTCACCAGGTCGGCGAGCTTGATGCCGACGCCGCCGAGCCCCATGGCGAGACCGGGCGCCTGCCCGTCCGGCAGCGTCAGCACGGCTCCGGCCTGCGTCAGCCGCGCCGCAAGCCGCGCCGCGCCGACGCGATCGAGCACGGCGACGGCCGGCACATTGAGCGAGAATTGCAGTGCTTCGCGCACGCTCACGGTGCCCTTGAAGCCGAAATCGAAATCCTTCGGCGCGTAAGCGCCGTAGCTGACCGGGCGATCCTCGATCAGCGTCTCGGGATGGATGAAGCCGTCTTCGAAGCCGAGACCGTAGATGAAGGGCTTCAGCGTCGAACCCGGCGAACGCACCGCCTGCGTCATGTCGACCTGGCCGGCCCGGCGCAGATCGAAATAAGCCGGGGAACCGACATGGGCCAGAACCTGCCCGGTGGCATTGTCGACGGCGAGAATGGCGAGCGAGATATTGGGCCCGAGCGTTGCCGAAAGTGCGCGCTCACGCTCGCGCGCGAGCTGTTCGAGACTATTCTGGATCGCGGCATCGATCGTGAGACGAAACAGATGCGCTGCCGGATCCTGCGCGACGGCCTGGTCGCTCGCATGCGGCGCCAGCATCGGCATCGGATGCCGCGCTGTCGGCACCGGCTCGGATTTGGCGAGCGCGATCTCGTCGGCCGGCACTTTACCGGTTGCGGCAAAACGGTCGAGCACGCGGTTGCGCGCCGCACGCGCCAGATCGGGCGAACGATCGGGGCGGCGCGGCTCGGGCGATTGCGGCAGCGCCACCAAGAGCGCCGCATCGGCAAGCGTCAGGTGCCGCGGCTCCTTGCCGAGATAGACCAGCGACGCCGCGCGGATACCCTCGATATTGCCGCCATAGGGTGCGAGATCGAGATAGAGCGCAAGGATCTGATCCTTGGTCAGCGCGCGCTCCATCTCGATGGCGCGCAGCATTTGTTTAAGCTTGCCCGGCAGATCGCGCGGATGGCGCCCCTCGACCAGGCGCGCCACCTGCATGGTTAGTGTCGAGGCGCCGGAGCGAAGGCGGCCGCTGGTCGCGAATTGCAATGTCGCGCGCCCGACCGCCAGCGGATCGACGCCGTGATGGGAGCGGAAGCGCTTGTCCTCATAGGCGAACAGCACGTCGAAGAAACGCGGGTCGACGTCGGACACTTTCGCCGGCAAACGCCAGCGGCCGTCGGTCGTGGCGTAAGCGCGCAACAGCTTGCCGTTGCGGTCGAGCACCTGCTTGGAGAATTCGAGGTCTTGGCCGAGCGGGGCCGGGCCGAGGGAGGCGGTCCACGCCCACGACGCGGCCAGCACTGCCGAGCACGCAAGCGATGCGGCGACGAGGAAGATGCGCGACTTACTTAGTGTCATTTTCCCGTCGTTACTTCAACACTCTCACTATTCGTCCGCCCGAAGCGATCCGGGCGGTACATATCCTCGACACTCGCCTGCGGGCGCACATATTTTCCGGGCGCGACGGCGCGCACGATATAGGCGACGCTGAACACCGCCGGATCGCCGCTCTTGCGCTCGAAGGCCGCGGTGAAGCGGTCGTCGCGGAATTCGGTCGAGACCGGGTCCGCGGCGTCGGTGAACCACGGCAGCGTGCCGGTGTCGCCGGATGAGACGAGATGCGGATTGTCGATCTCAAAACCGGCCGGCAGATAGTCGGCAAGGATGACGCGACCGAATTGCGGCTGCGCCTCAGTGATTTTCAGCACCACGACAAAGCGGGTGTTCTGTTTTACTTTGGCGACATCGATCGGATCGCCGTCGAGCGTGTAATTCCCCCGCTCGACCTTAAAGCCGTTTTCGGCGGCAGCCTCCGGCGTCACCGGCGCGCCGCTCACTGTCACCACCGCTTTCACCGGATCGTCGCCGTTATTGGTGACGCGCAGCGGGTCCTTGAGGTCGGCGGCAGTGATGGTGCGGTAAAGCGGCTGCGTCACCGCTGCACCATTGACGTCGAGCGACACTTTGCCGGCGTTCTTCGCCATATTTTGAGCCATGGCGCTCGCCGCGAGCAGAAGCCAGGCATCTTCCTGCGTCGACGTCGGCTGCAGATAAGCGCGCGCCGCTTCGACCCGCGCCACTGCGCCTTGAACGGTCGCGCCCGAAGCGCCGCCTTCGGAGGCGAGCGTGACCAGCGCCGCTGCGTCGCGCAAGGTCGAGCCGTAATCGGCGCGGCTTGCCAGATCCCGCGGCGGGTTCGGCGCGATGTCGGCAAGCGCCGCCGCATAGACGCGTTCGGCGCGGGCGTGATCGCCGACCATGGCGAGGGCGGCTGCGATCTGCGCCTTGGCAATCGGCGTCGTCAGCATGTCGAGCTTGGCGTCGGCGAGATAGCGCAAATCGCCGATCGGGGCCGTGCCGTTGCGCGCCAGCACATAGAGCGCATAAGCGAGATCGGTGCCGTCGTTCTTGCCCGGATCGGTGAGATCGGCGGCGGCATTGCGCAGGCGATCCAATGCAAGTTTGAACGCGTCGTCGGGCACCGCGAATTTGCGTTCGCGGGCGCGGGTCAGGAAGTCGGTGACGTAAGAATCGAGCCAGACGTCATCGCCGCCGGGGCTCCACAGGCCGAACGACCCGTTGCTGCCCTGCCGCGTCAACAGGCCCTCGATGGTGTCGCGGATACGCTGATCGGTATTGGCGTCGAGCGCGACATGCGCTTCTTTCGCCAGATCGCTCATATAAAGAAGCGGCAGCGCGCGGCTCGTGATTTGTTCCGAGCAGCGATACGGATAGCGATCAAGCGCCGCGAGAAGCCCTGCGGCGTCGAGCGCGGTCGAGGTGCCGACCGAGACCGACACGCTGCCGGTGCCGGGCACGAGATCGGCGAACATATCGCTCGACAATGCAAAGCTCTCGCCCTTGGCGATCTGTTTCACCGTGCGCCGCGCCAAAATCTGCGCCGGCGGCCGCACTTGCAAAGTGTAGCTGCGCTCGAGCGCGTAGCCGCCCGGCCCGCTGACGGCGACCTTCACCGCACCGCTGCCGGCTCTGTCTGCCGTGATCGGAACCTCGACCGAGCCGCGCTCCTTGGCGCGCAAGGTCAGTTTTTGCGTGGCGCCCGCGCCTGCGATCACCGCATCGGCCGACGTAAGCGCAATCGTGTAATCGCCGGGCTGGCCTTCGACATTGTCGAGATCGAGATGCACATTCGAGCGGTCGCCCGGCAGGAGGAAGCGCGGCAGCGTCGCCGAGAGGACGACCGGATCGCGCACCGTGACGTCGGCAGTGCCCTGCCCGACTTTGTCCTTGCTCCACGCCACCGCCATGACGCGAACCGTGCCGGCGAAGTCGGGAATATCGAACGCGATATCGACGGTGCCGTCCTTGCCGACACTGACGAGGCCGGAATAGAGCGCGACCGGGGGCCCGGTCGGCGGGCTGCCGTGCAATTGCGCCCCCTCGTCGCCGCCCGAGCGGATTTCGCCGCGCGAGCCCTGCATGCCGTCGATCAATTGGCCGTAAAGATCGCGGATGTCGGCCGAGAGCGCGCGCTGGCCGAGATAATAGCCGCTCGCCGACGGCGGCTTGTAGTTGGTGAGGTTGAGGATGCCGACATCGACCGCAGCGACCACGATCCGGGCTTCTTCACCCGACGCGAGGCCGGAGACCTTCACCGGTACATGGAGCGCCGTATTCGGCCGCAGCAGCGTCGGCACATTCAAATCAACGGTGAGCGTCTTTGCCGTCTTATCGATCGAGAACCATTGCACGCCGATGGCACGGCCCGGCATGCGCTGCGCCGGCGCATCGAGCGGCCGGCGTAACGTCGCGACAATATAAGCGCCCGCGCCCCAGTCGCGGCCGACCGGCACTTTGAGTTGCGTGGTGCCTTCCTTGACGGGCGCGGTCTGCGTCGCGAGCAGACGATCGCCGACGACATTGAGTGTGACCTCCCCGGCATTGCGCGCTGTGACCGCGACCGTCATCGTATCGCCGGCGTGATATTCCGGCTTGTCGAGCGCGACCTGCAACATATCCGGCGTGTCGGCCTTGGCGTCGACATACCAGCCGGCGTCGAAATTAACCGACGTATCGGGGCCGTTCGGATTGGCCGCGGCGACGTCGAGGCGGTAGCGGCCAAAGTGCACCGGCAGCGAAATCCGCCCCGGTTTGTCGGGCGCGACGTCGATCGTGCCGTCGCCGACGCGCGTCGTGGTCTTGACCGGCTGGAAATCCCAGACGCCGTCGCGCTTGTAATACTGATAATGCGTGTCGATGCGCAGGAGCTGATAGTGCAGCCCGCTTTGCGGCAGCGCCTTGCCGTCCGGCGCCGCGACGATCACGTCGAAATTGGCGCTCGCGTCGTCGGGAAGCGATTGGCCTTGGAACAGCGGCTTGATGCCGATCATGTTGCCGGATGGCGTGATCGGCAGCGTGAGCTTGTGCTCGACCGCGCGGCCGCCCGGCTCGTTCATGCGCACCGTGACGTCGGCCTGCAGCGGATGCGTGGTCGACGGCAGCTTGTCGAGATTGACCTGAAACGTCGCCTTGCCGGCATCGTCGGTCGACGGCAGATCGTCGAGCGTAAGCTTGGTCGCATCGGTCTCATCGTCGGCCAGGCCGAACTGATAGCCGGCAAAGCCCGGGCGCTCTTTCGCGGCCGAAATCGTCACGTCGCCGTCGAGGTCGAGATTGGAGGCCGGCGCGCCATAGAGGAAGCGGCCGGCGACATTCATGTCGGCTGGCGTGTTCTGCGACAGATGATCGGCCTTCGCGGTGAGATCGAATTCGATCCGGTCGGGCACGTAGTCCTCGACCAGGAAGGTGGTTTCGCCGATCGCTGGAAGCTTTGGATCGGTATAGGCGCGCACGTGCCAAGTGCCGCTCGGTGCGCTCGAATTGATCGGCAGCACCAGCGTGTGGCCGCCGAGGCCAAGGTCTGCGATCTGCGTGCGCTTGAACTCGACCCCGTCGGGGCGCTCGACGACCAGCGTCAGCGGCGTGTTCAGCGCCGCCGAACCCTGCGGGTCGCGCAACAGCGCGGTGAGATACACCGTCTCGCCGGAACGATAGACGCCGCGCTCGGCATAGACAAAGGCATCAAGCCCGGTCGGCGCCGGCCGGCCCGATACGCCGCGATCGGTCAGATCGAAGGCCGAAGATTGCAGATTGAGAAACGCGTAGTCGCCTTTGGGATCGGTAGCGGCGAGGAGCGCAGGCGCAGCACCGCCCGCCCCGTTCGCCAGGCCCGGCTCGAACAGCGCGTGGCCCGCGGCATCGGTCTGGCGCGTCGCCAGCACTTCGTTGCCGCGCGAGATCAGCTTGAGCTCGATGCCGTTCTTGGCATCCGTCGTCGCCAGCGAATTGACGAAGACATGGATGCCGTCCTTGCCGGAGAATTCAGAAAGCCCGAGATCGGACACGATGAACCACTGCGTCGCCAGCGATTCATAATTGTTGTCGAGATCCTTCAGCTCCTTGGCCTGCGCCACCATGACATAGACGCCGGGCTGAAGAGCGCCGACCGCCTGATCGACCGGGAACGCGGTCGTCACTTCGGCATTGAGCGCCGCATTGGCGTCGACGGCGAGTGTGCCCTTCCAGACCTGGACGCCGCGCGAATCCTGCAATTGCTGCACGTCCGAACGGCTCAGACTGTTCTGGAAATCGCCATTGCCGAAACCGTTGGTCGAGATCGTGTCGATCAGATTGCGGTCGCTGATGCGATAGATTTCGGCCGCAACGGTTTTGGTGTTGACGCTGACGATTGGAATGCCCTGCTGGCCGGTGCGCGGCAGCACATAGGCCGAGGTCGAGAAGCGCACCGACGGCTTGCGGTCGCGCACATAGATGGCGAAGTCCGACGATTTCGACAGCGTCTCGTGCACCACCGACGGCAGGCCGGCGCGCAGCGTGACTTTATAGGTCTGGCCATGGTCGAGCCCCTCGACGCAAAGCTGTTTCTCCGTAACCGACAGCGCCGGCTTGTCGGTGCCGGCCAGCGCGACGAAGGGCGAGAAATCGGTGCGTGCCGGGATGTCTTCGGAGAACTGGAAACAGGCCCGCGGCGACGCCGTATCGGCGTCGACCGTGTAATCGAGCACGCGGAAGCCGTATTGGTCGCGCAGCCGCTCATATTGCCCGCGCACATCGGCTGTTTCGCGCAGTTCGAGCGAGAGCCGAAGCGCATCGAGCGCCGGCCGCCAGATCTGGCGCTGGCTCAACAGCGTGCCGAGGAAAGCGAGACTGTCGGCTTCCGGGTTGCGGTCGGTCGCGCGCTGATAGGCGATGTAGGCCGCGCTCGAAGCGCGTTCGAGCAGCATCGCCCGCTCATTGTCATTGCCCGGGCGGATCTGCTGGATGGTATGGGCAAGACGGAGCCAGGTACCGGCATCATTGGGCGCGGCTGCCACGATCTGGTCGAGCACCGCCATGCCGGTGCGGAAATCGTTCTTGGCAAAGGCCGCATCGGCGTCGCGCTTGAGCTGGTCGACCGGCTTTGTTGCCGTCCCGGCGTCGGACTTGATCTGGGCCTCGAGCTCGACCGCGCTACTGGTCAGGTCGTCATTGGTGAAGGGCTTGTTCGCGGCAGCCGCGGAAAAGCAGGCAACGGCCAGGCAGGCTGCGGCAACCGCAGCCAGAAGGCCGGCGCGCAAAGACGAGAGCATCGGAAATATCCTCCCAGGACCGGGTAGTAGTGGCGGGCAACCGCGGAGCGATCCGGCCCGCAGTGAAATTTGAGGCAAAGATCATGTCGAGGTCGTGGCCGAATCCGAGCCGCCGAACTTAACGTTTTGCAATAGTTTGGAGGCAAATTGTTTGGCGGCAGGTTTTGCGGCGCTTCTCGGCATCGAGCTTTAGACGTCGGAGGCGCCAAACGCGTTCACGGCGCGCGCTTTGGCGGTAAAAGCATGCCTTCCACAAGCCGCGTCCCCGAAAGCGGTGGGTGTTGTGCATTTACCCAGGAATTTCGGCCGGGCCGTTCTATATAAGATCGTCGCAGAACGGCCCCGTAGCTCAGGGGATAGAGCAACAGCCTTCTAAGTGGCGGAGTGGTTTCTGACGTGCCGCGCCGCCGGAAATGGGCCGCGAGTTGCTCTCGACGTGAAATTAAAGCGACCTAAAAACGTCATGCTGCCGCTTGATGCAGCGGGATACGTTTTGCCTCCGCCGACAGCAACAAGGCAGCCCCGTCGAGCGAGCGGCGCACTTGCACCGTGTCGGAGCCGATAGCCAGTCCAGCCGGAAGCGTGAACGCGAAACCGTGGTGGCCGCTGCCAAGACCCGCCCGCTTCAAATCCTCGCGATGGCAATTGGCCAGCGCCTGCCCGATCAGCCGGTCGCCGGCATAGATGTCGAGACAGACCGCCGCCTCGGGATGGTCGACACTCTGCGCCCAGCCGGCGATGGCGGTTTCGCTGACGATGTCGATATAGCCGCGCAACTCACCGGTGCGCGGTCCGTCGGACGCGCGAAGGAGGCCGGCGCGTTGCGCAATGGCCCGCCGCACCGCTTCGACTTCATAGCCCTCACCGAGCCGCGGCGCGCAATAATGCGCCGGCGCCGTGACCACGTCCGGGTAAAGCGCATCATATTCGTGCGCGTTGTGGAACATGCCGCGGCTGTTGTCGTCGAGGAAGGTTTCCGACAGCGCGCCCTCGGCGATGATCACGTCGTGCGTGTCGAGCTCGATGTGGAAATACTCGACCTCGTCGACGCTCTCGGCCTGCACGATCGAGACGCCGTTGACGAGATCCTTGGCCTCGATCAGCACGCCGTCGATATTGGTATCTCTGAAGTACATCGCATGGTGCGGCGAAATCCGCAGATCGCGCTTGGGCACATTGGCATCGAGCGCGCCGGCCTTGATGCAGATCGGGAGAATATCGGTGCGGCCCGTGATGAAGCGGCCGCCGTAGCTCCGGCGCCCGAGCCCGCCGCCAAACCTAAGGCAGCAGCCGGCATGAACGGCGGCGGTCCGGTCGGACGGATGCAGACCGCGCTCGCCGCCGCGATCAAAGACAGCCCGGAATGGGAAGAATTCTAAGAATCGCGAGGTCCCTCTGCAACCGATCGCGCCGTTCGCACGCGGCCGCTCGGCCACAAGCTCCGGCAAGTTGACGGAGTTCGAAGGCCGATCCTCACCGTCGCGATTTAACTACTGCGCCAGTGGGCGCTTATGGACCAATGCGGACTTATTCCGCATGGTAGATGGCTGCGTCATTTGGCGTTCGTCGATTGATTCCGCGCGGTCTTCGTGAACGAAACTTTCACATCGCTCAAAACATGTTCTTTAAATTTCCGCGCAGGTGAATGCATGAAGCGCCCATCTACCCAAGCAAGCCCAATCTGACGGCGCATAAGCGGCCCAGCTGTCGGAAGGATTACGACGCCGGAAGGCAGGTTGCTATCGCTAGGAACAATAGCAATTCCAAAGCCGGCGGCCACAAAGCCGGGGATGCTGCTCGAATCGTCGCCTTCAAAACTAATTGTCGGGACGAAACCAGCTTCGCTGCACAGGCGTTCCGTGAGAGTTCTTACGACGTGACCGCGCTTAAACGTAACGAACGGTTCGTGCGACAAATTTCGGAGGCGGACCGTCTTCTTGCCCGCTAGCCGGTGTGTCCGCTTAGCAATTAAAACCAGCTCCTGATCAAACAATCTCTCCCAGGCCAGCGAAGGTCGGCTCGGCGGAACGGCTGTAAATATGAGGTCAAGGTCTCCCTTTTCCAGCGCCTCCTCAATAGCTGTCGTGTTGTTCTGTGAGAAGGAAAAATCAATTTCGGCGTATTGTTCTTTGAACCGGCGAAGAACTTGTGGAACAAACTTAGTTCCCAAAGTTCGTAAGAATCCTAACGCAACAATTCTCGACGCATCCTCAGATTGTCCGAACAAATGGCCTTCAGCCTCCTCGATCTCACCGTGGGCGCGGTCAATGACCTGTAGGAACGAGCGACCTTTTTTCGTCAACACAACAGATCGTCCAACGCGCTCAAATAAGCGTACCCCAAGCTTACTTTCCAATCGCGCAATGCTCCTGCTAACTGCCGGCTGGCTAGTCCCAAGTTGGTCGGCGGCGCGGCTGATGTGCTGATGTCGGCCCACTAATCGGAAGCACTCTAGGAGATACCAGTCGTTTTTTTGCATCCCTCAAATCCTCGAGAAAGCTTCATTTGCTTATGCATTTTGGATATGATTTCTATTAAAAGCAACATTGGACTGCATGAGTAGTTACGACGATTATATTGACGAGTGAAGATCAAAAACGAGCCAAATCCCCGGGAGTTTTAATGCACGATATAACTGATGGCGCTCACTGGCACGAGCCAGCTGGCGTCAAGAAAGCCGGATTCGGCGAATTCAAGAAACAGCCGACCCCATACGACGCCTGGATGGAATCCGAAGGCATTCCAGTTTTCCGCGACATCGGAATTTCAAGCGTAGCAAACTTGCCGCTACATGATTGGAAGCGAAGAGGTGGCCGCGGGCACTTCATCCAGCTTTATGGGACAGAAACGAAATGGGGCTGCTACGTAATCGAAGTGCCGCCGGGCGGTGCACTGAACCCCGAAAAACATATGTACGAGGAGATTTTCCTCGTCGTCGAAGGACGAGGCACTACGGAGCTTTGGCAAGAAGGTGATACTAAGAAGCACGTGTTCGAATGGCAGAAGGGCTCGATGTTCTCAATCCCGGTCAATGCCAATTACCGGCTCGTCAATGCAGCGTCCGGCGGCGCTCTTTTGCTTTCCGGGAACACAGCGCCGAACGTTCTTAATCTTCTTAACAGCGTAGACGCCGTGTTCAACAACTCGTTCGTCTTTCGTGACCGCTTTAACGGCGCAGATGATTTTTTCAAACCGAAGGATGACGTAGAGCCCGATCCGGTACGCGGTCTTGCCATGCGCAGAACTAACTTCATACCCGACGTCGTAAACTGCGAACTCCCGCTCGATAACAGGCGGTCAGTCGGTTATCGGCGCATTGAACCCTTTATGACAAAGAACCAATTCTATTTTTGGATCGCTCAGCACGAGAACGGCCGCTATTCCAAGGCTCATGCACATACTTCGGCCGCTATACTCATCTGCCTGAAAGGCAAAGGATATACGTACTCTTGGCCGGAGCGTGCCGGTCCGACACCGTGGAAAGATGGCAACACCGACGAGATCATGCGGCTCGATTATGGTCCGTTCGGCATGGTCACGGCGGCGCCTGGCGGCGCGCGTTGGTTTCATCAACATTTTAGTGTCTCGAAGGATCCGTTTCGGCTCACCGCATGGTTTGGACCCCACAATCCAGGTCGGGATCCGGGTGCTCCTGGTGCCAAGCACACTGACTATACCGCTATCGATCTCGACAAAGGTGGCACAGCGATTCCCTACTGGCTGGAGGATCCGTACCTGCGCAGGGAGTTTGAGGAGACGCTTGAGGGTAACGCCGTCGAGTGTCGCATGGATCCGAAGTGGTATGTCGCGCCGAACGAAATGTCAGATAAGCGCGACACCGTCGTGTAAAGCGCGTCGCCCGATCACCAGGAGGAATATAGATGAGCCGCGGTGTTTATTGTGGCTGTTTAGATATGGATACCCAGGATCACGGAAGTTCACAAAATACGATTTTTCGGGCGACGGTGACGCGGTTATCCCCGCGGGCACGCCAAGCCTTCGCGCGAAGGCAATATTGAATGTTCCGGCGTGCTTTTTTCTCATTCGCGCTTGCCGCAGTAATTTCGGCCAGCACTACAGCTTTCGCTGAGGATAACTATCCGTCACGTACAATTACGCTGATTGCGCCTTTTGCGGCGGGCGGATCAGTCGATCTGGTTTCGCGAATCCTTGCCTCAGGCCTGACCCAGCGGCTCGGCCAACCGGTAATCGTCGAAAATAGACCCGGCGGTAACAGCGTCGTTGGAATCCGCGAGTTTCTTCGAGCGGAGCCCGACGGTTACACTCTTCTTCTCGGCTCGCTTGGCGCGAACGTTACCCCATCGTTGATGCAGTCGAACTATCCGTTCGATCCGCGGCGTGACTACGTACCGCTTGCGATGGTAGCGGAATGGTCGGCGATCCTGGCTGTGAAGAAAGATCTTCCTGTCAACACGCTTCAAGAATTTATCACCTATGCAAAAGCACGGCCCGGTCAGCTCAACTTCGGAGCCACCGGTTACGGGGGCCTTGCCCATCTCGTAAGCGAGGTTTTCATGCAGCAAACCGGGGTCAGCATGCAGCATGTCCAGTACAAGAGCGGCTCTCAGGGAACTACCGATCTACTCGGCGGCTCCATAGATGCCGAGATGATGAGTTCGGCCGTTGCCGCGGAACAGGTCGACAGCGACTTATTAAAGATGCTCGCGGTGGCAAATAAGCATCGCCTTGGGATTCTGCCGAATCTGCCGACGATGGCGGAGGGTGGTGTTTCTGGCGTCGATCAAACCGCATGGCAGTGCGTGTTCGCCGCACCAAACGTACCGCAACCGATCCGTGAGCGAATAGCTCGCGAGGTATTCGCTGTTACAAGCGATACGATCTATCAGCAGAAACTACGTCAGAACGGCTTTGAACCGCTTGCCCTCGATGCTGCCGCCACTGAGCGCATGTACCGCGACGAAATTGGCGAATGGACCGAGTTAATCAAAGCGCGCGGGCTGGCGACGAAGGCGCAATAAGAGCCGCATCGCACCGAATTCCATTTTTCGCAGTGCATCGGTATTTCTTGTGACGGAGATGAAATGCTACGGGTAGAACAAAGCAATCTGCTCACTGCGACTGGGCCAGGCACCTCGATGGGGCGCATGTTCCGCGCCAGCTGGCAGCCAGCCCTCCTTGCCGAGGAGCTACCCGAAAACGAATGCTCGCCGGTTCGGGTGAAGCTTCTTTCGGAGCGGCTCTTGGCTTGGCGCGACTCGCAAGGCCGGTATGCCTTACACGACGAGTTTTGCGCACACCGCGGTGTTTCGCTTTGGTTTGGTCGTAATGAGCAGAGCGGCCTGCGATGTCCGTACCACGGCTGGAAGTACGACCATGCGGGTCAATGTGTCGACGTTCCATCCGAGCCGAGTGAAAGCGGCTTCTGTCAAAAGATTAAGTTGCTGTCCTACCCGTTGGTCGAGCGCGGCGGCATCCTCTGGACGTATATGGGCCCGCCAGAAAAGCAGCCACCATTACCGGAGTGGGAATTTGCCACGGTGCCGGCGGACCACCGTTTCGTATCGAAGCGTTTGCAAGAATTTAATTGGCTGCAGGCAATGGAAGGTGGCATCGATTTCGAGCCACGTTTCCTTTCTTCACTCCGGTGAGCTCAACCGCGACCCATTGTTCAAGGGCTCGAAGGGCAACCAATACAATCTCGGCGACATGAAGCCGGTCTTCCAAGTCATGGAAAGTCCTGGCGGCCTCCATATCGGTGCCCGCCGCAATGCCGAAAACGGCAACTACTATTGGCGCATCACGCAATGGGTGATGCCCGCCTTCACAATGATTCCTCCGCGGGCCGACCATCCGGTCCACGGACATTTCTGGGTCCCGATCGACGATGAGAACTGCTGGGCCTGGAGTTTTGAATACAAGGTGAAGCGGCCGCTCAAACAACAAGAGCGCAAAGCGATGGAAGACGGACACGGCATCCACGTCAAATACACTCCTGGCACCTATTACCCACTTGCCAACAAGCATAACGACTACTTGATAAACCGTACGGCGCAAAAGCGCGGAGAAACCTTTAGCGGCGTCGAAGGCATAGGAATGCAGGACGCGTCATTACAGGAAAGCATGGGGCCGGTCGTCGACCGGACGAAGGAGAACCTGGTTTCCACGGACAACGGCATTATCATGGCGCGGCATCGCATGCTTCGCGCGCTCAAGGCCATGGAAAAAGGACAGACACCGCCCGGCGTCAGTTCCGAACACCAGCGCGTTCGCTCAGCCGCTTTGGTCTTAACACCCGACCAGCTCTTCCCGGAGCAAGCGCTTGTGGTTCAGGCCGATAGAGAACATGCAACGGTGTAGTCTCGGAAATGTCCGCCAAGATTGAACTCTGCGAAATCGACAAGGTGGCCGTCGGTACCGCACTACGAGTTGAGGTCGATGGGCTGGCCGTTGCAGTTTTTAACGTCGAGGGCGAATTCTACGTTACAGATGACGCTTGCACACACGGCCCCGGTCTTTTGTCTGACGGCTACATCGACGGTGATCTGGTCGAATGCAACTTCCACAATGGCCAATTCAACATAAGGACAGGCGAGGTGGCAGCTCCGCCGTGCATGATTCCTATCAAGACTTATCGAGCCACTGTCGATGGCGGCAAGGTTTTTATAGAGACGGATTGAAATGAATCCCTGAACAAAGGCTTTGCAAACGGCAATGACGCACAACGATTTGGTTTTTTCTACACCTCTTTATGAATGTGGCTGGCGGCGGAAATGACACGACGCATTGTTGTCATCGGGGGCGGACCAGCTGCGGTCTCTGCGGCAGTGGAGGCTAAAAAGAAAGATGGAACGGCAAATGTCACACTAATGACTGACGAAGCGTGTGAGCCGTATGAGAAGCCGCCATTATCCAAAGCCGTATTGCTTGGCAAAATCCAACCGGAAGATGCGCCGATCATAGGTCCGGATGGACTTGCCAAACACGGCGTCACAGTCAAGCTCAACGCCCGGTGCCAGGCGATTGACCGCGCCGCGCAGCGAGTTGTCACTGCCGGCTATACGCAGCCGTACGATGTGCTGATCATCGCCACCGGCTCCCTCATGCGGGAACTGCCATTGCTGCCCGTGGGAATGCCACACGTGCATTACCTTCGTACTGATACCCATTCTCGTGCAATCAAGGCCGAACTCGCAACCTGTAGACGTCTCATTGTGATCGGCGCGGGCTTGATCGGTCTGGAGGTTGCCGCTTCCGCAGCCGAACTCGGCATCGGCGTGACGGTAATTGATTCCGCAACCCGCATCATGGCGCGCGCCTGTGACGAAGAGACCGGCGCAATGATTTAGGCGGAGCACCGCAAGCGGGGCGTCATTTTCGCTCTCTCCTCCTTCGTAACGCAGGTATCAGAACGAGATCGTGACGGCATTGCGCTCCAGCTCAGCAATGGCCAAACCTGTGTCGCCAACGTCGTCCTCGTGGGCGTCGGGGTGAAGCCCAACTACCAACTCGCTTTAAGCGCCGGACTTAGCGTCCGAGATGGCATCGTCGTTGACGCGCGATGCCGAACATCCGATCCGAATGTGTTTGCCGCTGGTGACGTCGCGCTCTTTCCAACGCCGCAGGGAGAGGTGCGGTTGGAGAATTGGCGCCACGCTCAAGATCACGGGGCCGTGGCCGGCCGAAATGCAGCCGGAGGAAATGAAAGCTACCAAACCGTGCCATCATACTGGAGCGAGCAATACGATCTCTACATTCAAGGTGTTGGCTGGCCAGATGCCGCGGCAACGCGGGTTCGTCGCATGTTACCAGGGAAAAGCGCACTGCAGCTTGAAACAAAGGATGGTGCGATCTCCTATGCTCTCGGGATCAACGCTCAGCGTGATCTCAGCGCAGTGCGCCGTCTGATAGAGCGGAAGATCCCGGTTGATTATGAAGCGTTGGCTGACCCAGCCAAGCCCTTCGCTGCCATGCTGAAAGTGAAATCGTAATTATGTTCGCCAAAGTCACCGTGTCTGCACTCCAGCAGATGAAGCGCGAAGGCAAGAAGAGCGTCGGCGTCGTCGCATGGCCAAGGTGGCGGCGGTGGCGCTCGCCAACAAGATCGCACGGATAGCCTGGGCCATCATGGTTCGCGGCGACAGATACAACGAGCCGACTTTGTCGATGGCGGCATGACCGACGCCAGCAGATAGATCGGCAACACCAATTGGCGAGGGCATGACGACGTAATGCAGATACGGTCGTTCCGGGGATCGGGAGAACCCGTTTGGGTCATCGCACTCTACAAGTGCGCGTTAACGATTGGGACCCGATCCGCGCAGAGCATTAGGGCCAGCGGCCATACCTGCCGCATCAACAGGCCGGACACGTGACCGCACCCGACCAATGCTGCAGCTACGTCAAAAAAGCTCTTGCCAGGGCGCCGTCCACACGTGACCCAAAGCAGACACGCAGGCCAGCGAGACTCTACTCGGAAGTGATAACATCGAAGACACGCTTTTACGACTTCTGGCTGAGCGCTCCTTCAGGACACCGCGCTCAAGGATGCTGGGTAAGACAAGTCGACGCCAGAGACCTTGACGACGGCCTGCCACGCGGCTTCCTGGTTGGCGCGATCGTGAAAGTGCGGGTGACGCATCGCCTCAATTGGGCCGGTGATCTTCTTGGGCGCCGAGGCGAAGAATTGGCCCGAGACGTCGGTTCCGAACTCCGATGCCTGGAGGTACCGACGAGCCGCGGTCTCCGGCGTCTGGGACATGCCGGGAATGAGCTTCACGATTGGGATCATCAGCCACTTCAAGGCCGGGCCAGCGTTACGCACCGCCTTGGTGTCGGGCGCGCTACCGGGCGACACGGCGTATACGGCCATGCCGGAGGGTAGCCGGCGCGCCAGCGCCGCGACCCACCAAGCGATGATGAGCTTCGCGTCGGCATACGCCCGGTTGGGCACGTACTTCACGTTCGGCCCGTTACGCAGCAAGGCTTCCACCGCGGCACTTCGGTCACCCTGGTGATGCGTGGCCGCGAAGGCCGCCACGTCGGTGAAGCTGAACAGGGGCACGTCCCCTCGGGCAGGTTCCGCGCCGGAGATAACAATCCGCGCGTTGGGGCTCAGCAGGTTGGCGCGGAGCAAGCCGACAGTCAGTTGATGATGGCCGATTAGCGGGGCCTGAGAAGCCTCGACGCCCGCCGCAGTGAGCACGCGCTCCCTACCTCCGACCAACCCTGCATTTAGCAGTAGGAAATCGATCGGCCGACCTCGCTTGACGAGCTCGGCGAGGGCGGACTGGACGCTGGACGGCGTATCCAGATCCAGCTCCAGCGGCGTGAAGACCTGGGTCTTTGTCTCGGCTGCGAGCTGAGCGGCCGTTTCCAGTACCCGGGCTAGGCTGCGGCCGGTGACGATGACCTGGCGGTAGCCCTTGGTGGCGAGCATGCTGGCTGCCGCATAACCGAGCCCGGAGGTGGTGCCGGTGACGAGCGCGACCGAATGTTTCATGGGCGTCTCCGTGGTGAAGGGTGAAGGTCGAAGGAGCCCCGGCGAGGTAGGGGCGCCTTGTCATTTTCGAACTGTTTGGTTATATATTGGTGCGATGGCCGACGGCCATTGTCAAGGGATTTTGAACCAAATGTTTCAAAATGCCGCTAGGCCCCGTGGACGGCCGCGCAGCTTCGACGAGACGGGGGCCCTGGAAAAGGCGACTCAGGTGTTCTGGTCGAAAGGCTACGACGGAGTGACGATTGACGATCTCGTCGCCGGGATGGGTGTGGGACGGCCGAGCCTGTATGCCGTCTTTGGGGACAAGCGGGCGATATTCTTGCGCGTCCTTAGGGCGTACGCAGAACGGAAGGGCGCATCAGCCGCGAAGGCACTCCTCTCGCCACAGGGTCTTCGCGACTCGATCGCGGGCTTTCTGAGGTACGCCGTCGAAAGTGCGACCGAGAAAGGGTCCGCCCGGGGCTGCCTTCTGCTGTGCGTCGCGCCGCTCGTGAACGACGCTGAGGTTCGGCGGTTCCTGCAGAGCACGGTCGCGGGCGCCGCGGCGCTGGTGGAGCGCCGTTTCCGGGACGGGATCTGTGTGGGAGACATCCCGCCTGACTTTCCGGTAGCCGTGCGCGCGATCCAAGTCACGGATTTTGCTCGTGGCCTGACCATGCGTGCGCGGATAGGCACGCCGCGCAAGACGCTCCTCAAAGATGCTGAAGAAGCGGTCGACTTGGTGCTCCTGCCGCGGCGCGTCTGACGGGTTATCGGAAACAATTCACTGAGGAAATGACCATGACACCTGACATGAGCGGGGGACCCGGGGCGTTTCGTCGTCTGATGAACAAAGTGGCGACGTGGTCAGAAGCACTGAATCACTCGGGCATTGACTACACCCTGGACCGGATAGCTTTTGTCGAGCGGGAATTAGCAGAAATCAAGGATCGGATCCGTCAATTCGAAGCGTCACGGCATGAGCCGCCAGATGTGCCTCCGATGCGCCGACCGGCTGAGTGAGGGGTTTGTCGTCCGTCGCATAAAAGGGCCCTCCCGAAGACGCTACCGACTTTACCAAATGTTTTTACTTTGTGGCGAACGGCGGATCATCGCCCTGCGACGGCAATCGAGTTGTCCGGTTTTGGCCCTTAGCGGACATGCCGGCGATGGACTGCCGCGGCAGCTTTCGGGGCAAAGCGGACACGTCAGCCGCACCAACGCACTCGTTTTTGGGACCCACAAGTCAGCGCTCGCCGGGAAACGTTCGCATTCGACGCCGCCGCACTCCAATTTCCCGACCAGCGCCTGACGCTGCGCCAGGGGATAATGCTCATCCACGAGCATGTCCCGCCCGGCAAGTGATGCTATATAGCGCCGGGTCCTGGCCCGAGCCCCGCGTGCCTAAAAAGTGCCTAGCCAGAAAAAACCCTTACGGCCCCGTAGCTCAGGGGATAGAGCAACAGCCTTCTAAGCTGAAGGTCGCTGGTTCGAATCCAGCCGGGGTCGCCAATAAAAACCTGGTCGCGCCCGCAGCCCCGGCCGCCCGTTATCCACTCGAACAGCGAGACGCTTCGCCGCTTACTTCAGCGACAACGCCAGTCCGCTCAAATCCAGGCTGACGATCAGGCCGTTCTGCTCGCCGACGAGCGTCAGCACGGCGCCGCTTTGGTTGGCGAGGACGACGGCCTGCGCGCCCCTGATGGCGGCTGCGCCGGCGCCGCCCTGGGCGTAGACACCGGCGACGTCGGACGGGCGGCGGATATTGCTGACGGTGCCATGGAAGTGCGTCTCCGAGGCGCCGAAGGTGAAGCCGTAACTCAACCCTCCGATCGACAGCGGATAGTTGCGGCCCTGGAACGTCAGCACGCCGCTGCCGGCCGAGCCCCCCACGATGAACCCGGCCTTGAAGATGCTGATCCTGATCGTGCCGTCGTCGGCGTTCGCAACCGACGCCGCGCCGAGCAACGCCGCGATGGCGATGAGGCCTACTCTCAATCCCGACAAGACTTGCATCATAAGTTCCCCCTCACATGAAAAGCGCCGCTGCGCATGGACGATTTGGCACTCTACCCCGGCGCCATGATGCGTGGAATGCCCTCGCCGGACGGTTCTCTGCGGCGCGCTTGAGAGACCTCCACCAAGTGCCGGTGAATAAAGTGGGCCGCGCGGCGTTAGTCGCAGAGTGCCACTACGATCCGAGGAGGCCGCGATGAGGTATTTATCGTTCGTACTGGGATGTGTTGGCGTTGTTGCCGTGATGACCACGCCCGTCCGTGCCCAAAACTACCCGTGGTGCGTGATATATGGCGGCGGCGGCGGCGGCGCCACGAACTGCGGGTTTACAACCTATGCGCAATGCATGGCGACTGCTGCTGGCGGTAGTGACTTCTGCGTGAGAAACAATTGGTACGAGCCGCCAACAACCTCGCGGCGGCGCTGATACACGCGATCCTGCGTTGAATGAGTAATGAGTACGGCGCGGGCAAGCGGATGCCGCTTCGCTCGCCGCAGACGCCATCAGCGAACTTCAATCTTGAGACCGGGCTGCAGCTGGATCTCTGACGCGTCGATATATGCCGGCTCAATTCCGTCCGCGCAAAACTCATCGCAGACAAAATTATTGCCGGCGCGCCAGGCCAACACGCCGTATGCAGTCACCACGAGCGGTTCGCCACAATGGGCGCAGCGCAAGGCTTGACCGGACATAGCTTGCCTCCGAATGGAATTCGGGTATTCCCGGCCTCAACTCACGATGGCTTTCGACGTTCCCATTCAACAAGTCCAAAGAATAGGCATCCCACATCAGAATTCCGCCGCCAAACCGCGCTCGGGAAGCCCTACTCCGCCCGGATATTCGCCACCCGGATCACCTTCTGCCATTTCTCGGTCTCGGCGATGACGAGCTTTTGGAAATCCGACGGCGACAGCGATAGCGGCGTGTCGCCGAGATCGGCGATGCGCTGCGTGATCTTGGCATCGGTCAGCGCGGCATTGATTGCCGCATTGAGCGTTGTGACCACCGCGGCGGGGGTGCCGCGCGGGGCGGCAATACCGACATAGATGCTGGCGTCGTAGCCCGGCAGGAATTCGGCCAAAGCCGGAACGTCGGGCAAGACTTTAGCGCGCGTCGCGCTGGTCACCGCCAAGGCGCGCAGCCTCCCCGCCCTGACATGGGCGATCGATGACGCAAAGGTGCCGAAATAGACCTGCACTTGGCCACCGAGAAGGTCGACGACCGCGGGCCCGCCGCCGCGATAGGGCACATGCACCATATCGACGCCGGTTAAGCTCCGAAACAATTCCCAGAACATGTGCGGCGCGCTGCCGACGCCGGCCGAGGCCACGGTGATCTTGCCCGGATTGGCCTTGGCGTCGGCGAGCAGTTCAGGAACGGATTTGTCGGGAAGCTGCGGATTGACGACGAGGAGGCCCGCGCCGCGCGACATGGTCGCGACCGGAATGAAGTCGCGCACGATATCGAAACTGAGATTGTTATAGAGCGTCGAATTCCAGGCGTCGGCCGATGTCGTCAGCAACAGCGTATAGCCATCGGGCACGGCGCGCGCGACCTCTTGGGCGGCGAGATTGCCGCCGGCGCCCGGCAGGTTCTCGACGATGAATTGCTGGCCGAAATGGTCCGACAGAAAGCCGCCGATCAGGCGCGCATAGGTGTCGTTGATGCCGCCAGGCGGGAAGCCGGAAATGATGCGGACCGGCCGGGTCGGATAGGCTTGGGCCCAGGCGGCGCGGGAGACGGCTAAGCCCGCGCTGGCGGCGGCAAGATGCAGGAATTGGCGACGGGGAAGTCTCATGGCTTGCTCCCGAAGATAGCGGCCGGCTTTCGTCAGCATGCCGCTTGCGGGATCAGCAATCAACCCGGGCCATTAGCCCGCGGGACAACGCTGGTAGGTCTTTAAGCCGTCGAACGACCGTCCCATCAGGGCGTGGTCTTTGTCCTTCGGCCGGATCAGAATATTCACGACTTGAGTTTTGGGCGGGATCGACGCGCTGGTGCACATCGCATGCACGGCATAGTTCGTGCCCTGCGGAGCCGCCGTCTCCACGATCCACCCCACATCGCAACTTCCGGCGCCATCGCCGTACTTCGCGCTTTCGATATGGATATTGTTTTTGTCCTTCGCTGTGCACTGTTCTGCGGTCTCCGCCCACGTTCCCAACAGCGCACTTTCAAACGTCGTATGCCGCACTTCGTCACCGACAGCCGCCCGCGACAGCAACGTTGAAACGGCCAAAGAAGCGGCCAAAGAAGGGGCCAAAGAAAGGGCCAAGCCCAAGACCGTCATCCTCTTCATTTTCAGCCCCTCAGGTTGGATTACCAATGCCATTTCCGCGAACGCGCCGCGGGCTCGATTTTGCGCCAAGGCGTTGACCCGCGGCGGCGGTCTGCCAATAAGGCAACAAATCGACTATCACATCGTGGCAATGGTTGTTATGACTCGCTTCACTTGGATTTTAGCCATTCTGTCGGGAAAAAACATAATGAGTTTTTGCGTCATGCGTTGTCGCGCGGCGTCGCGTGCCGCGGTCCTTGGTGCTCTGGCAATTTTCACTTTAGCCCACGGCCAAGCGGCCGTCGCCGAGGATGCGGTATCGGACCAGTGCCTCCGCTTCACGTGCCAAGAGAATTCTAAGAAGTGCAATGCCGGCGGACATCTCTCCGCCCTGACGGTGGAAGCTAACCCCGCCGTTCAGGGCTGCCCATCGCGTGTCACGGTGTCGTATGACGGCGACCAGTCTTCGACGACGCCGTTTCGCTACTACAGCTGCGGCTGCAGGCACCCGGACATCACGAAGATCACGAAGTAAAAACTAGAATCGAAGCCGCACGGCTTGCGCTAGGCATGCGTCGGCACGGCGTTCGCGGATGCCTCGCGAATCTCGCGAAAGGAAACCAGCCGCTGCCGGCTTTCGTCCCACAGCACGAGGCGGACGCAGCGGAAGCTTTGCAACAGCGTCAAGCGGCTCACCCCGCGAAGCTCGGGATGGTCTTTGAGAACGCGCGGCAGGCGGTAGTACGGAATGCGGCTCGACAAGTGGTGGACGTGGTGGACGCCGATATTGGCCGTGAACCAGCGCAGCACCGCCGGAAGGTCGTAATACGAGCTGCCGTGCAGCGCCGCTTCTTCAAAGCTCCACCTGCCCTCATGCGCCCAGAATGTGCTCTCGAATTGATGCTGCACGTAGAACAGCCAGACGCCCACCGAGCCCGCCAAGAGAGCTATGGGCAGATGCACGAGCAGAAAGGGCCAGACGCCGATGCGCCACATCAGCGTCGCCGCAATCGCGGCAATGGCGGCATTGGTCGCCATGGTGCTGAGCCAAGGCCGCCAGCCATTGCGTAAGAGGCCGACCGGCAGCCGGTATTGCAGGATGAACAGATAAGCCGGCCCGATTCCGAACATGACGAGCGGATGCCGATAGGCCCGGTAGCGCAGGCGGCCCCAGAACGAGAGCGCGAGATATTCCTGCACCGTGAGCGTATCGACATCGCCCATGCCGCGGCGTTCGAGGTGGCCGGAGCTCGCGTGATGGACGGCGTGGGTGCGGCGCCAGAAGTCGTAAGGTGTTAGCGTCAGCACGCCGATCACCCGGCCGACCCAATCATTGGCCAGGCGATGGCCGAAAAAGGCGCCATGACCGCAATCGTGCTGGATCATGAACAACCGCACCAGAAAGCCCGCGGCCGGCACGGTCAAAGCGAGCGAGAGCCACCAGAAGCCGAAATACAGCATCGCCCAGGCCAGCGCCCACAGCGATGCCAGCGGCACAAAGGTGATCGCGATCTCGACTGCGCTGCGAAAGTCATTGGGTCCACGGTAGCGCGCGAGGATACTCGTCCAGCTGCGCGCGTCGGATGCCATATCAGAAAGAGCCGCGGTTCGACTGTCCAATTGAGCCCAATGATTAGAGGATACGGCGGCGAGTTCTGTGCAAAAGCGGACAATGACCCGCCGATTGGCGGCTGCCCCGTAACATCAAAAACTTGCCTAGCACAAGCTTCTTATGTCGGAAACCGTACAATTCTATGGCGGCCGCGGCAAAATGCTCGAAATCGTCGCTTCGAACTCAAAATCGGTGCCGCAAGCCCGCGACACGAGAATCGCACTGAAAACGAGTTATTTCTATTAGAAACCGAAGAATTTTTCGCGCAGCGCGTCTTCGTACTTCTTCTTGGCGGCTTTAACCTTGTTGCGAACCTCGTCTTCGGCGAAATGCGCCCCCTCCCACTTGTCGACTTCGGCAATCGTGTGGTTGACGGAGGCAAGGGCCTCTTCCTGCTTGATCGCAGCCAGCCATTCCTCGACCGCCGCCTTATAGGCGGTCTGCATCCGGTCGAGTTCGGACGTGTCGGTGTCAGTTTGAGTGTCCATTCGCCGCCTCCACGATTGCTTCTCGAAGCCGATCTTTTGCTTTTGTGATCGGCGCGGGCATTCGCGCGCCCTGAGAAATTCAACATCGCTGGGATCGATGAAATAATTGCGACAGGCGGAAGTCTCGAGCAACGGCCGCGTCGATTTTCAAATATTCGCAGATTTCAAATGTCCCTCGGCGGCAGCGCGACTTCGGCATCCCGCGCGGCGACTGCTCCCGGCCCCGCCATGGCGCCGCGCGGACACTTGCCGAGGATGATCATGCCGAGGATCTCGTCCTTGGTGACGTCGGCAACGCGCGCCGTGCCGACGACGGCACCGTTCTTCATCACGCAAATCCGGTCCGCCAGATCGAACACGTCGTGGATGTCATGGCTGATCAGGAAAATACCGATGCCGTCGGCTTTGAGCTGCCGCACCAATTCGCCGACCTGCGCCGTTTCCTGCGGGCCGAGCGCCGCGGTCGGTTCGTCCATGATCAGGATTTGCGCGTTGAACAGGATCGCGCGCGCGATGGCGACCGACTGGCGCTGGCCGCCGGACAAGGCTTTGACCGGATCCTTAAAGCGCGCGAAATGCGGATTGAGGCGCCCCATCACTTTGCGCGCCTCCGCCTCCATGGCGATGTCGTCGAGCGTGCCGAAGCGCGTGCGCAATTCACGGCCGAGAAAGAGATTTGCCGCGGCGTCGACATTGTCGGCGAGCGCGAGCGTCTGGTAGATGGTTTCGATGCCGTAGCGCTTGGCGTCGCGCGGATTGGCGATCGCCGCAGCCGCGCCGCGAATGGCGATGGTCCCGGAATCGCGCTGATAGGCGCCGGAAAGAATCTTGATCAGCGTCGACTTGCCGGCGCCGTTATGGCCGACCAGCGCCATGACTTCGCCGGCGTAAAGATCGACCGACACGCGATCGACGGCATGAATGCCGCCGAACGACAGCGAAATGTCGCGCATCTCGACGAGAGGAACGCCGTCGATGCCCTAGGATTTTTCGGTTGAGCATGATCTATCCGAAAACGGCTTCCACTTTTCGGGATCATGCCCGGCGCCGATACCAAGTGTCGAGCGCCACCGCGAGCACAAGCACGACGCCGACGACGATGTTCTGCAACGGCGTATCGACGCCGAGCAGCACCATGCCCGATTGCAGCGACTGCATCAGCACCGCACCGAGCATGGCGCCGGCCACGGTGCCCACTCCGCCCGCGAGCGAGGTGCCGCCGATGACGGCCGCGGCGATGACCAGAAGCTCGGCGAGCGTGCCTTCGGAATTCGTCGCCGCGTCGAGGCGCGCGATCGATATGGCAGCGCTGATGGCGGCGAGCAGCCCCATCAGCATGAAGGTCTTCATGATGACCCAGCGCGTATTGACGCCGGCAAGCTCGGCGGCCTCCGGGTTGCCGCCGATGGCGTAGACATAGCGGCCAAAGCGCGTGCGCGTGGCGAGAAACGTCATCGCGATGCCGACGGCGATCGCGATCAGGACCGGAATCGCGATGCCGTGCGCGATGAACAGCCCGCCATCGGGCAGCGCGATATGGTTTGCTTGCGCGTAACGGCGCACGCTGCCGATCGGCCAGGGATAAGCATTGGCCACGGCCACCGCGCCGAGGATGAGCGCGCAGGCCATGCCGCCGAGCAAAGACTTCGGCCGCCATCGGCCGCAGCGGAAAGTGAAATTTCTTGCGCCGGCCGCGGCTGTTGCGCAAGAAGCGCAGCGACCGCGGCGCAAGCGACCAGACCGACTGCCCAGCTCCACGCGGCGCCGATCGCGCCTTCCGGGCCGCCGCCCATCAGCTTGAATGTAGCGTCGAGCGGCGCAACGGTTTGCCCGCCGGTCACCCACCAGGCCGCGCCGCGCCAGACCAAGAGGCCGCCAAGGGTGACGATGAAAGATGGAATGCCCAGATAGGCGATCAGAAAGCCTTGAAACCCGCCGAGAACGACGCCGAGCACGAGCCCGGCCGCGAGCGTCAGGATCCAGGTCGCCGGGTGTTCGAAGCCGAGAAACTTCGGCAGCAGCTCCACCTGCATCACGCCCATCACCATGCCGATGAAGCCGAGCATCGAGCCGATCGACAGATCGATATTGCGCGTGACGATGACGAGCACCATGCCGGTCGCCATGATGGCGACCGACGCCGACTGCACCGAGAAATTCCACAGGTTGCGCGGGGTGAGGAACACGCCGCCCGACAGCACATGGAAGGCGATCCAGATCAGCAGCAGCGCGCCGACCATGCCCAGCAGGCGCGTGTCGAGCTCGGCGGCTTTGAGGAAGCGCGCGAGCACGTTCAATCGCAGACCTTGACGGTGCCGGGCGTCACGCCCTTGCAGACTTCGTCCTTCTTGATCCAGCCGGCCTTGACGACGACGTCGAGGTTGTCGCGCGTGATCGGCACCGGCGTGAGGAAGCGCGAGGAGATCGCGACCTTCTTCTCGCCGCCGCTCCACTCGGCCGGCCTCCTCGGCGTGCTTGCCGTCGGCCAGCGCGACGGCGGCGGAAGCGGCTTCCTTGCCGAGCTCGCGCGAGTCCTTCCATACCGAGACGGTCTGTGTGCCAAGTGCGATGCGATTAAGCGCCGCATGATCGGCGTCCTGGCCCGACACCGGCATGCCGCGGATGCCCTTGGCCGACAGCGCCGCCACAGCGCCGCCGGCGGTGCCGTCGTTGGACGCCACCACCGCATCGACCTTGTTGCCCATCTTGGTGAGGATCTGCTCCATGTTCTTCTGGGCGACCTGCAGGCTTCCAGCCATCGGTGTACTCCTCACCGACGATCTTGATGTCGCCCTTCTTCGACCGCATCGGCGATCACCTCCTTCTGGCCCGGCGCAGGAAGTCGGCGTTCGGGTCGGTGGGCGAGCCCTTGATCATCACGTAGTTGCCCTTGGCTGACAGCTTGTAGACGGCCGCGCGCCTGCATGCGGCCGACCTCCTTGTTGTCGAAGGTGATGTAGAACGCGTCCGGCTTTTCGATCAGGCGGTCGTAGGCGACCACTGGCATCCTTCGTCACGGCCTTGTTCACCGCCGGCACGATGGCGGCCTTGTCCTGGCCAACACGATCAGCGCCTTCGCGCCCTTCGCGATCAGACCCTCGATGTCGGCGAGTTGCTTCTCCGGCGACGCCTCGCGTCGGCGGATGTATTTGGCGCCGAGCCTCGATCTCCGCCTTGATGGCGGCCTCGTCGGTCTTCCAGCGTTCCTCCTGGAAGTTGGACCAGGAGACGCCGATCACCTTGCCCTTGGCCTGCGCCGCGGCAAAAGACAGCGCCAATGCCATGAAGGCCATCATGGCAGCCAACGTGGCAGCCATCATGGCGGCCAGCGTGGCGGCTGCGAACCTCCTCATGACATCCTCCCCGCCACCGATATCTTTGCGCCGGACCCAGCCGATATAGAGCTTTTTCCGGGCGTTGAAAAACGGTCCGATTGCACTGGTTCTTGCCCCACTCGCCACAGCGGCCGGCCTCTTGTGCAACCGCACTGCGCCTGCGAAACCAAGGCGGCGCGGTCATCTCGTTTAGCCATAACTCGTCAGCCACGACCGCTGCGAAAATCGATAACCGGTCCGGGGAGGCGCATCGCGATGAAAGCTGCATATTTCGAGGAATTTGGTGGGCCGGAAGTCCTGCAATATGGCGACCTGCCGGATCCCGTGGCCGCACCGGCGAGGTGGTCGTCGATGTGCACGCGGCAAGCGTCAATGCCGCCGACTGGAAATTCCGCGCCGGGTCCTATCAGCGGCATTCGACGGCAAAGCCTCCCCTTCATTCCGGGACGCGATTTCTCCGGCGTGATCGGCGCGCTTGGCCAAGGTGTCACCGATTTCAAGGTGGGCGACGCGGTATTCGGCGTTCTCAATGCCGGCCGCGAGGGCACCTATTGCGAAAAGCTCGCCATCACCGCCGCGATCATCGCCAAGAAGCCGGACGCGCTGTCGCATGTGGAACGCCGCGGCCTTGGCGCTTACCGGTCTCACGGCGATCGACTCGCTCGACAATACTTTGAAGCTCAAGCGCGGCGAGACCATCCTCATTCAAGGCGGCGCCGGCGGCGTTGCCGGCTTCGCCATTCAGTTCGCCAAACATATCGGCGCGCATGTGATCACGACGACGAGCGCGGCCAACCGCGACTATGTGAAAAGCCTCGGCGCCGACCAAATCATCGATTACACCACGGCCGATTTCACCAAACTCGTGTCCGGCTGCGACGCCGTATTCGATACGGTCGGCGGCGACGTCGCGATAAAATCTTTCGCGGTGCTCAAACCGGGCGGCCGCGCCGCGTTCATCGCGTCAGGCATGGAGGCGCCGAAGCCGACGCGGAGCGACGTGACATCGCTCCGGCCGCCGGTCGCGCGCGCCCGCGCGCCGCTCGACCGGATCGCAAAGCTGTTCGTCGACGGCGCGATCCGCCCGCCCGAGGTCAAGCTTTATCCGACTGTCGCAAGCGGCCGACGCGCACCGGCTCAGCCAGTCGCGCCACTTCCGCGGCAAGCTGATTTTCAAGATACGTTAGGCAGCAGACGCCGTTTCGAGCGGCTGCTCTTTGGTTTCGACGGTGTAGCCCGCGGCAATCGCTGCACCGACGACCGCGATGACGCCGAAATAGCTGAACACCGCGCTCAAGCCCGAAGTGGTCAAGAGATAGGCGACAACATTCGGCCCGGTCGCCGCGGCAATGCGTTGCCAGGCGCCGCCGACACTGCTGGCGAAGGCGCGGATGCGGGTCGGATAAATTTCGGCGGTGTAGAGATTAAGTCCGATCGCCACGGCCGACATGAAGAAGCTGCCGATCGAAACGAAGACCAGAAGCATCGTCGCGCTATCGGCCCCGAGCGCCGCCAGGACGAGGAGCGTGACGCCGCCGCCGAACAGCGCGCCGGTGAAGCAAACGCGGCGGCCGATCTTGTCGACCGTGAACGCGCACAGCATCGCGCCGGCAATGCCGCAGATCTGAACGATCAGGCCGTAGCCGAGGGCCTGCGACAGCGGCAGATTGAAATGGACCCGATAGAGCGTCGGCATCCACGTATTAAGGCCGTAGATGGTCGAGAAGCAGCAGAACCACATGGCCCAGACGCCCAAGGTCCGGCGCCGATAGGCGCCATCGAGCATCTCAAACCAGCGGCGCAATGGCACAGCGGGCGACGGCGAAGAACCGACGGATGCCGGGACTTGCTCCGGCAAGGGCAGCGGCGGCAGCTTTTTGCCCGAAGCTTCGATCTGCTGCTCGATTTGGCTGACGATCTTTTCCGCTTCCGCCACCCTGCCCTGGCTCGCAAGCCAGCGCGGCGATTCCGGCAACAAGCGCATCAGAAAGATGGCGAGGATCGCCGGCACGGCGCCGAGATAGAACATCGATTCCCAGCCAAGACGCGGCACCATGAGATAACCGAGCAAGCCCGCGATCACCAGGCCGAAGACGAAGACCAGCTCGTAAAGAATGTAGAAGCGGCCCCGTCCTTGCTGGCGGGCGAGTTCGATGATGTAGGTGGTGGCGACCGGAACCTCGCCGCCAAGTCCGATGCCTTGGATGAAGCGGAATGCCGAGAGCGATTGGGCGTCCCAGGCGAAGGCGCAAGCCAGGCTCATCACACTGAAAATCGCGGTCGCGATCACGACGGTCCGCAGGCGGCCGAACATTTCGGCAGCCCATCCGGCGGCCAGCGCCCCGATCAATTGTCCGAAGAAGGCGGCCGAAATGACCATGCCGATCTGCTGCGGCGAAAGATGCCAGGGCCCGGCAATCGCCGGCAGTGCAAAACTGATCGCCAACAGATCGACGGCATCGAAGAACGTGGCGATACCGAGGATCAGACGGACACGAATATGCCAAGACGAGACCGGCAACCGGTCGAGCCGCGCAGCGATCAACTGCGTCGCGGACGCAATTCCTTGCGCACGGATTTGA
>CAVXHE010000003.1:0-171219 GCA_963761595.1 uncultured Alphaproteobacteria bacterium | reverse complement strand
AGAAATCCGGACTGCACCCGACGATGCAACGCGCCGCCTTACGCGGTATGGCCGACGAGACGACGGTTTTCGAGATCCCGTGAATAGGCGCCGGTCGGCGGCATTTGCGTTTCGGCGGCATCGCGATCCGGCAATGCTGGTCCGCGAAGAAGGCATTTCACATAAGAAGCCGTTTCCTCTTAAGAAGCCGTTTCCCTCAAGAAGCCGTTTCCCTCAAGAAGCCATGGCGGGGCTTTTGGCGCGTCGGCTATTATGGTCCGGACCATAATAATCAGGAGGACCGCCGTGGACGCCATCACGCCGAAAATCTTCGCAGCACGACACCCTGGACACGCATTCGCATGTCGTGCGGCCCGCCGCCATGGAATGGAAAAAGACGCGATTTGCCGGATGCGAAGTGAAGGGTCTCTTGCTCGACAAGGAAACCGGACTGGTCACCGCGCTGATGCGGTTTGCGCCGGGCGCAACCTTGCCCGACCACGAGCACGTGCGGATCGAGCAGACCTATGTGCTCGAAGGCAGGCTGGTCGACAAAGAAGGGCCGGCGGAAGGCTTGAGTGTCGGCCCCGGCGAATTCGTCTGGCGCGAGGCCGGCAGCCGCCACGTCGCCTGGACGCCGGAAGGCGGGCTTATGCTTGCCATGTTTCAAGTGCCTAACAAGTTTTTCGAGAGGGACGGTCGCGTGACCGACTTATCCGGCACCGACTGGGATGCGCTCTGGGGACACGTGTTCAAGGACTGAGTGTTCAAGGACTAAGTGTTCAAGGACTGAAAAGGGTCCAGACACGTGAGGGAATTCGCGATGGGAACGATGCTGCGAACATTAGGCTACGCGGGAGCGATGCTCATTCTGTTGACGGCGGCGGCCTCCGCCCAAGGCGTCACTATGGGCGACAGCGGATTAGGCTTCTCGCCGTTCGCGCAGCAACCGAAGCGGCCGCTGACTCAGGAAGAAGTCGACAAGCAGCGGCAACTCGACGAGGCCTACAAGTCGGCGACCAACAAGATCCCCGACCAGAAGTCGAACGATCCATGGGCGGTCGTCCGGCCGACGGCGCCAACGCCGGCGCCTAAAAAGAAGCAGCCATAGGCGCCCGCTTTCGGGCAGGCGGCCAATTCGCTTGGGCGCCTTTGCCGCTTCTGTTGCCCGCAAAATCCACTACGTTTCGCGAAACGCCGCCGGCGTCGCTTCCAGACTATGCGCGGCGGATGCTACAAGGTCGCCGGCGCGGGCTTCATACGGAGTCCGCGCCTTGCGGACTTGTGGCGGAGTCCGCTCCGCGGACGTGGCGAAATGGTAGACGCAAGGGACTTAAAATCCCTCGGGGGGAAACCCCTGTGCCGGTTCGAGTCCGGCCGTCCGCACCAAGTGCAAGCTCCTTCACGCCAATGCAAGCAGCATGCGCGGTGGCGACGAGCCGCAGCGGTTCCTATATTGCATCGACGCATTAAAGCCGAGGAGTTGCATCCATGATCGGCCGACCCTGCAAACCTGACAACGATCTCAAGGGCCTGTGGCGCATGCTGCTCGGCACGCCGTTTCCGGCCTGCGGCATGCCGGAGGATCCGGCAACCGCCAATGACGGCAAGCGCAACGCGGCCGGATTTCGCCGCGCAGCGGCGACCCCAGCGCCAAATCCGGCATACCGGAAAACTGAGCAGGGATAATCAGGCGTCGCTACGCGCGCGCCGGACCTTCGATGAAGGTCAGCTGATGCTCGATGTCACCGCCGCATGGGCGTGCAGCCAATCCAGTATCGGCGGATAGACGAGCTCGCAGCTGATCGGCGCGATGCCGAACTCGCCGTGGCTGAGCGCGCCGACTAACAGGAATTGCTTGTCCGCCGAGCGCACGGCCGCAATATCGCGATACCGCTCAACCCAACGTCACAACCTGAACGCGGGAAGAAGGAATTGCCGATTCGCGGGGCAGGATGCTACCTTGAGTGGATTGGGCGAGGAGGAAAGTCGCGTGTTCTCATACAACCCGTACGACACGAGCGGGCAAAACCCGCACGGCACCGACAGTGCGATTGAACTTGGCGGTTTCGCAGGATTCTCTTTCACCACCGACGCCACTGGCTTGCTCCACCAAGTTGCCCTCTTCCTGGCGGACCCCACGCCGTCGGACGGCGGCACGGTTACAGTGTCCCTCTACAGTGACAATGGCGGCGATCCCGGGCAGCCGCTTGCCACGCTTGGCACTATCCGCGACAGCGGCCTCAGCACGAGCGGGTCGCTCGTCGATCTGCCGGCGCCGCTGGGCGTGCAGCTGACCGCCGGCACGGAATACTGGATCGTGGTCTCAGGCAGCGCCAACAGCAAAGCTGTTTGGTTGTTTGATTCGAGTGACGCCGGTTACGGAGCCTTGGGGCAGAGCTTTGATGACAGGGGTACCGTACATTCGAATGCGCAAGGGGCGTACATCGCGACCGTCGATGAAACCGTGCAGGGCTCGCTGTCTGCTGACTATGATACGACCGGGCAGGCCGTAGCCGGCACGGATGACGCGATTCAAAACGGTGCGGCCGGATTTTCTTTCAGCAATGCCAGCGCCGGCTCGCTTAACGAGGTTGCCCTCTATCTGGCGGACGCCACGCCATCGGACGGCGGCAGCGTCACGGTGTCCCTGTTCAGCGACGATGGCGGCCGTCCTGGGCAGTCGATTGCGACGCTCGGGGTGATCGACGACGCGAGCCTCAGCAACAACGCCACGCTGGTTCAACTGCAGGCGCCGTCCGGCCTGCAGCTCGCCGCCGGCACGGAATATTGGATCGTGGCCACAGGCAGCGCCACGAGCAAAGCTGTTTGGTTGTTTGATTCCAGTGACGCTGGCGTCGGAGCCAGCGGGCAGAGCTATGATGACCATGGCGGCATCCATTCGAATACCAACGGCGCGTACATCGCTGACGTCGAAGTCTATACGCCTTGCTATTGCGCCGGCACGCTCATCCGCACTGGCCGCGGCAACGCGAGCGTCGAGACGCTCGAAATCGGCGACGAAGTCATGACGGCTTCGGGCGCGCTGCGGCCGATCAAGTGGATCGGCCGCAGGAGCTACGGCCACCGGTTCATCATGGGCCGGAAGGATATTTTGCCGGTCTGCATCAAGGCGGGCGCGCTCGCCGACAACGTGCCGGCGCGCGACCTCTGGATTTCGCCGCACCATGCGATGTTTTTTGCTGATGAGCAGGCCGGGATGCTGATCGAGGCTAAGGATCTCGTCAATGGCATCTCGATCGTGCAGGCGCAGAGCGTGAACAAGGTCGAGTATTTCCACATCGAGCTCGACAGCCATGACGTGATCATCGCCGAAGGCGCATTGTCGGAGACATTCCTCGACGACGACAATCGCGGCATGTTCCACAACGCGCAGGACTATGACGCGCTTTATGGAGACGAAGAGCGGGCGCCCGCTCATTACTGCGCCCCGCGGCGCGATGAAGGCTACGAGGTGGAAGCAGTGCGTCGGCGTCTCGCGGCGCGTGCGGCGATTGAACAAGCCGGCGGCGGTGGCGAAGCGCGGCCACCGGAGCGCGCCGCGAAAACGACGGTGCACCGGCGCGTGCCGCGTGCTGCGATGGCTTAGTCGCTAACGCTTCGAATAGGGCGTCAAAACCGCCCCGGCGGAAGCCGGGTGATCAGCCGCCTGCGTTCGCGCCGTTCTCAAAACTCTTCGGCAAAAACCTGGCCGATGGCGCGGGTCAAGGCCGCGGCGGTGATCGCCGAGACGCCGAGACCGACGAGCAGGCCGCCCGGAACGATCCACATCAGCGTCGACGAGGTTGCGACGCCAAAACCTGCCGGCGCGGCGCCGCCGATAAGGCTGACGATCAGCGCGCGTGCGCGGTCGCGCTGGAACGGCACCTGGTAAAGCTCGCACAGCTGCTGCACCATGCGCACGTTGATCGCCGTGACGCCCGCGATGTTCGCCACCGGCACCGGCAGGAGGCCGCCGACCGCGGCATAGGTGCGGTGCCGCTCGACGATTTTTCGTGCAAAGCCGCGGCGCTTGGCCGCCATCTCGTCAGGGAGCGCGAATGCACCGGGCGTGGAATCGTTGGCGATCGGCGCCGATGACACTGCAAGCGGCTCGTCCTCGGTCTTGTTGAATTCGGTCTTATTGAAAATGGCAGCCGGGCGCAGCGCCGGTTCGGGCGCCACCTCGTCCGCGATCATTCTGTTGGCGAAGGCGTGGACGTTCTCGCTCGGCCGCGTGATCGCCTTGGGGAGCTGTTTGCGGGTCATGCGGCCGCCTGCGCGGCGCCGAGCACCGCATCGACTTCGTCGGCAATGGCGGCGATCTCGCGCGCGGCCGGACCCTTCCAGCTGATCAGGCTGGGCGTGGCGCCCCACAGCGTCGCTTCAGGATAGGCGACCCGGTTTTGCATTTCGGTGTGCAAGCACCGGCAAGCCGGCTTCGGCGAGTTCGGCGCGGATGTGGCTGGGCGATCACGGAATTGCGCGTCGTCTGCGTCAGCAAGCAGCGGAACACCGGCCGCCGCCCGTCGGGACGATCCGTCAGGATGCTCAGCGTATCGAGCATGCGGTCGACATCGAACGGCGACGGCTTGACCGGCACGAGCACGAAGTCGGCGGCGGCCAGACATTCGAGCGTCGTCTTGGAGCGAAAGCCCGGCGTGTCGATGATGACCAGGCCGGCCGCGGCGAGACGCCGCGCGGTCTTTGAGGCTTCTTCCGTCGCATCCTCGACGACGGCTGACGCCGCCGAGCGCGCGCTCGCGTGCGGCAAGCCGCATGATGGAGCGTTGCGGATCGGCGTCGATCAGGGTCGGATGCCGGCCCGCGCAGATGCCAATGCACCGCAAGACAACTCGCAAGCGTGCTCTTGCCGCTGCCGCCTTTCATGGTGGCCACTGTGATGATCATGCCCGTCACCTGCACGGCCCTTGCAAACAAGGCTTTGCAACAAGCCCGCGCAAAGCGAATCAGCGCCGATTACGGTATCGGATTCGCGGCAAACTGCCTATCGTCATGGCGCCTCGTGTTTGAATTCGTTATTTGGAAGCCGGCCGGCACGGGGCAGCTGGCATACGTCTGTCACGACGCAACGGACCGGGACGGGATCGGCCGCCGCGTCGGTTTCACCAGCGGCCGGCGCACGCGGTAGCGCGGCACGAGATGCCGCACCAGGCCGAAACCGCCGAGCATCAGGCTCGACCAGACCGCGGCGCTGAAATAGAGCGACATCCAGGGAATCTCGTCCTGCCACTGGCGCGATATCGTGCGTGACGACCCAGTGCGTGGCGAGATCGTGCAAGCCCGGCGAACAAGCCGAGAACTGCCTGCCGTCCGCCAAGTTCCGCCTGCCAGCGCGCGAAATACATCGGCACGTCGACGGTCGACATGAACACGACATAAGCCGGCGACGCCGGCAGCCGCGGCCGCAATGCGAAATTCGCGCCGACGCCGCGAAAGCTCAACGACGAGCCGCATCAGCGCGACCCCGATCAGCGACGAAGACGACCGTCCACAATCGTATTTTCCAAAACGTTGCCGAGAAAATTCGTCGAGATCACCGCGTACCAGGAACAACATTCCGCGAGCACGATCAGCGGCACGATCGCTTTGGCGATATTCTTTGTCGTGTCGGAATGGCGTGATCCTGCCGAGCTCGCGCAACACGATCGCCCATTGCATGGCAAAACACAGCTCGGCGACGGTGGCGACCGAGCGGCCGACGATGCACGCTCGACAGCCAGGTGTCGAACAGACAGATCCGTTGCACATCGGCGCGCGGCAGGATCGAGCGGAAAGCGCAGCCGAAGACGTAAGCGGCGGCCAGCAGCATCAATGGCTCGATGGCCAATATGCCGGTCGAGGTCCGGATCGCCGATTGGCTCGCATGCGCCTGAAGCTTGAGCCATAGCGCGATATTGACCGCGCTGATCGCGGCCAAACAACACCACCAAACCGCAACCGGATTAGACCACGTCAGCCAATCGAGGCTCATCGCTTTGCTCTGCAGGCTAGGTTTTGTTTCACCAAGTGCTTTCGTGTCACCAAGTGCTTTCGTGTCACCAAGTGCTTTTGTGTCACCAAGTGCTTTGTCACAGTGCGTCACCAAGTGCTCATGAGATTGCAACAATAGTGACACATATGGCCAGATTTTGTTTGCGCATATTGTTGCGGCGATGCTGCGCGCGCGATGCCAATGTGGCGCCGCCTCATCGCCGGTCTGAGCGGCTTAAGTCATTGACGCCACGGCGATAACGTGCGCCGCCTCGGTCTCGATTTACGGCTCCTTAATAGCCTCGGCATAACTTATGGCTTCCGCAACGCAGCGCCAGTCGTGCGCCAGTTGAGCGCCTGCGGGTCATGCGTCGGACTTGCGCCGGACATGCGATACGCGAAGGCCTGGAATTTTTGATGGTCGTTATCGGCAATTACAGGGACCACGCCGAACTGCGCAAAAAGCCGCGGCGGCCGTTCGCTTTCAATGCGAGGATTGTCGCGGCGAAGGATAAGCCGCTCGTTCCGTGCCGGATCGCCGATATTTCGGAAGGCGGTGCGCGGCTCGTTCTCGCGCATGACGACGAGCTACCGAAGATCTTCACGCTCCTCCTCACCCCGAAGGGCGATACACGGCGGTTTTGCCAGGTCATGCGGCGGGACGGAACGACGCTGGGCGTGAAATTCATCGCGGCCTTTTAGCCCGGCCGTATCAAGCCACGCCGGTTTGGCCGGTTGGGCCGAAGCTTGTCCTTTGCCATATTTGCGGCTCAGGAGACTGCCAACGAGGCATAGTGGGGAATTGGCGCGGGTCGGGTGGGCGTATTTGATGGGGATTTGCGGCGACATCGTAAGGCCGCCGGTCAAGCTATTGGCTGACCGAACTTGGCGCGGACGCACGTGCCGCGCAGTCTTGCGCTGCTCGGTGTCGCCGCCGTCGCGCTGGCGCCCGCGCTTGCCGGCTGCACCTCGAACGATAGGGACGAGTTTTTGATCGATCCCGGCCGGTATGCCGTCTTCAAATGCGACGATCTTGCCGCGCGGTGGAAGCTCGTGAGCACGCGCGAGAAAGAGCTGCGCGGCCTGATGGATCGAGCCAACCAAAGCGGTGGCGGCGCGATCGTAGGCTCGCTCGCTTACCGCGCCGACTATAATGTAGTGATCGAAGACGAAGGGCTATTGCAGCGCACGGCAGCGGAAAAAAATTGCGGCCTGTCATTCCAGACCCAGAGCGGCCAGCCGCAAAGCACGCAGTTTCAGAGCGACCAGTCGATCCGCTGATCGGCGCTGCGCCGGCTCGGGCTGGTGTTAATGTGAGAGCATCGCCGTCGCATAAGCCGCGGCGAGGCCGGTGGCGGCGAGGGCGACGAGGGCAATAGCGCTCGGGGCCGTCGCGCGTCCGCCGGCGAAGCTCGCCGCGTAAATCGCCTTCAAGACATTGTTCGAGGATGCGGCGATCAGGATCGCGACCGCGAGGTCGGCGGTCTGCACGCCGGAAATGCCGCCCTGCGCCAGGTTGAGGACGAAGGGATCGATGTCAGTGACGCCGACGACGGCCGCGAGCCCATAGATGCCGGAAATTCCGAACTGCGATTTGGCGACGGCGGAGACGATGGAGACCGCGACGAACAGTGCGGCGAAGATCGCGGCGGCGCCGAGTTCGAGCGGATTGCTGCTTGCAGCGGCAGGCATGGATGCTTGTTGGGGCGTTGGCGGAGCTTCATTCGCCGGCTTGCCGTGCCAATATTGCAGGGCGCAGATGATGAAGCCGACGAGAGAGAGACCGCACAGCGGCAGCGCCAGAGCGCGGGCCAGCGTGATGTTGAAGATGGCGACGACCGCCAACAGCCGCAGATACATGATCGCAGTCGCGAGCGTGATGCCGGCTTGAGCGCTGCGCTTGAGCGCCGGATCGGCTTTCGCCTGCCGCGCCAGAACGACGGTGGTCGCGGTCGACGAATAAAGGCCGCCGAGCGCCGCCATCCACAGCCCGCCGCCGGCCGCGGCCCAATAGCGCTGCGCCAGGTAGCTGGCATAGGAAAACGAACAGACGACGACCAGCGCCAGCCAGACTTGCCGGGGCGTGATCGCGGTCAGCGTCGTCACCGGATGGTCCGGCAAAAGCGGCAGCACGATCCCGGTCAGGATCAGAAATTCGCCGGCGGTGACGATCTCCCTGATCTCGATGCGCCGCGCCAGCCCGTGAAGCTGCTCGCGGCCGGTAAGGAGCAGCACCGAAGCCACTGTCATCGTGACGGCAACCCACGGATCGAGCGCCAGTGCCGCCGCGCCGAGCAAATAAGCGATGACATTGAGCAGCGGCACGACAAGCCCGACATTGAGCTCGCCTTTTCGCGGCTCGTCGTCTTGCGCTTTGTGCTCGTTGACATGCGCGAGATAGAAAATCAGCAGCCACGCGCCCAGCACCAGGAGGCCGCCGGTGAAGGGAATGAAGTGCTCCGGATCGAACAGATAAAGCACGCCGCCCGCGAGCGCGAGCATCGGAAATGTACGGATGCCGCCGGGCCGCCGCTCGTCGGTATGAGCGAAATATTCCTCGAAGGCGAGCCCGAGAAAGAAGCTCAAGCCCAGGAGCAGCGCGACGTGGGCCGGTGACGGTGTCGTGATCATGCCGGCGACTATAGAGGATAGCTTTGAGCGCTCACAGCCTCACGTTACGCAGCCGCAGCGCATTGCCGACGACGCTGACCGAGGACAGCGCCATGGCGGCGGCGCCAATGGCCGGCGACAGAGAATCCCGAACAGCGGATAGAGCGCGCCGGCCGCGATCGGCACGCCCATGGCGTTATAGAGAAAGGCGAACAGCAGATTTTGCCGGATATTGCGCATGGTCGCGACCGAGAGCTTGCGCGCGCGTACGATGCCGGTGAGGTCGCCCTTGACCAGCGTCATGCCGGCGCTCGCCATCGCAATATCGGTGCCGCTGCCCATGGCGATGCCGATATCGGCCGCGGCCAGCGCCGGTGCGTCATTGATGCCGTCGCCCGCCATGGCGACGACGCGGCCGGCGCGGCGCAATTCGCCGATCACGGCGTTCTTGCGCTCCGGCAAGACCTCGGCTTCGACATCGGCAATGCCGAGCTTCTTGGCGACGGCAAGCGCTGTCGTCGCGCTGTCGCCGGTCAACATCACGATCGCGATCTTGTCGGCTTTGAGCGCCGCAAGCGCAGCCTTTGCCGTCGGCTTGATCGGATCGGCGATAGCGAGGAGACCGCCGAGTTTGCCGTCAATGGCCGCGAAGACAACAGTCGCGCCGTCGGCGCGCAAACGTTCGGCCTCGCCTTCGAGAGGGGTCGCGTCGACACCGCGTTCGGCGAGAAATCGTGCCGTGCCGAGCGTCACACTGCGGCCTTCAACCGTGCCGAGCGCCCCTTTGCCGGACGGTGCATCGAAGCCGCTCACCGCCGCTGGCGCGATGTTGCGCGCGGCGGCAGCCGCGACGACGGCAGCGGCGAGGGGATGTTCGCTCGCACGTTCGACGCTCGCGGCAAGCCGGATCAGTGCAGTCTCATCGAAGCCTGATGCGGCAACGACGCCGACAACCTGCGGCTTGCCTTCGGTGAGCGTGCCGGTCTTGTCGACGACGAGCGTGTCGACTTTTTCCATGCGCTCCAGCACTTCGGCGTTCTTGATCAGGATGCCGAAATGCGCGGCGCGGCCGACGCCGACCATGATCGACATCGGCGTCGCGAGCCCCAGAGCGCAAGGGCAGGCGATGATGAGGACGGTGACGGCGGCGACCAGCGCGTAAGCAAAACGCGGCTGCGGCCCCAACACCGCCCATGCCGCGAAGGCCAGGAGCGCAACGGCGATGACCACCGGCACGAACCAGCCGGCGACCTGGTCGGCGAGCCGCGCGATCGGCGCCCGCGAGCGCTGCGCGGTCGCCACCATGTCGACGATCCGCGCCAGCATGGTGTCGCGGCCGATCTTTTCGGCGCGCATGACAAAAGCACCTCGGCCATTGATCGTGCCGCCGATGAGTTTTGCGCCGACGTCCTTGGTCACCGGCATCGCTTCGCCGGTGATCATCGATTCGTCCACCGCGGATTTGCCGTCGACGAGGACGCCGTCCACCGGCACTTTCTCGCCGGGGCGAACGCGGAGCCGGTCGCCGACCATGACGGCCTCGAGCGGCACATCCTCGTCGCTGCCGTCGCTCTTGATGCGCCGCGCCTGTTTTGGCGCAAGCCCCATCAAGGCGCCGATGGCCTGCGATGTCGAGGCCCGCGCGCGCAGCTCCAAGACCTGGCCGAGCAAGACGAGAACGGTGATGACGGCGGCGGCCTCGAAATAAAGCGCGATGCCGCCCCCCATGTTGTGGAAAGCTGTGGGAAACAATCCCGGCTGGAGGGCTGCGACGACGCTATAGGCATAGGCGACGCCGGTGCCCATGGCGATCAGCGTGAACATGTTGAGGTGGCCGGAGCGCAGCGATTGCGCGCCGCGGACGAAAAACGGGAAGCCGCCCCACAGCACGACGGGCGTCGCCAAAATGAATTGCGCCGGCGTCGCGATGCTGGTGGCCAGATGGAACAGCCCCAAGTGTCCGCCCATCTCGATCACGAAGACCGGCACGGTGAGCGCGAGCGAAATCCAGAACCGCCGTGTCATGTCGGCGAGCTCTGAGCCGTCGCCTGAGCTACCGTCCTCGGGCTCGAGCGCCATGCCGCAGATCGGGCAGGAGCCCGGCGACGCCTGCCGGATCTGCGGATGCATCGGGCAGGTATAGATCGTGCCTTCCGGAGCCGGCGGCGCAACGGACACCGCGGCCTTGTGTAAATATTTTTCCGGATCGGCGGCAAACTTGGTGCGGCAGCCGGCGCTGCAGAAATGATAGTCGCGGTCGCGATAGGTGTGATGGTGCGGGCTGTGCTTCGGATCGACCTTCATCCCGCACACCGGATCGATCGCCATATCGCTCATCATGTCGCTCGTCGTGTCGCTCGTTGTGGCGGGCGCGCCGTGAGAATGGGCGCTGTGGTCGTGTGCGGGGGAACAATGAGCCACGGTCAAGCCTCTTGAAACGGGTACCCGGTAGGGGTATATAGGCCGCATGCAAGCAAATGCCAAGACATCGGTGACGAAACGGCTGCGGCGGATCGAGGGCCAGGTCCGCGGCCTTACCCGCATGGTCGAGGACGACCGCTATTGCATCGACATCGTGACGCAGCTTTCGGCGGTGCGCGCGGCTCTACGCCGCGCCGAGGAAGAGATCCTCGCCGATCACACCGCGCATTGCGTCGAGCACGCCATCGCGTCCGGCAACAAGGCCGAGCAGCGGCGTAAGGTCAGCGAATTGATCGAGGTTTTGTCGCGCAGCGATCGGTGACGGCGATGACGTCATGGCCGGACTTGTTCCGGCCATCCACGTCTTTGGTCTAGATGCCGGCTCCAAAGACGTGGATGCCCGCGACGAGCGCGGGCATGACGAAGCACCAAAAGCCAATCCAGGCTGGGCGATTCTCAGTTCAACAGGATGATGGTGCCGGCCGGGAGGTTCAGCTCCTGCGCTTCGCTCGACGTCGCGGGCCGGATTTCGGAAATCGAATAATTGTAGATCTCTTGATTGATCAAGCGACGCTGCAACTCGTTGCGCGCCTCGCGTTCGCTCGGCGCGGCGACGCCATATTGCAGGTTCACCGTCATGCCATCACGGTCGGCGAACGAAACGGTGGTCACATACGGCACTTGCATTGCGCTTCCCTTTTTCAATTTTCCCCATCCAATCCGCTAAACTTTAAGAAAATGCTACCCGACGGGATTCGAGCGCATCCCGAATTTGCTTAAGGTTGAGATTTTACGGCGTTGGCCGAGAAGGTCAGTGGTTGTTCTGGCGTGCCAGCGCCGCGCCCCGGGCCAGTGCTTCGAGCTTCAATGCGGCGATTTCGCGGCGCATCGGGGCCATTCCGCAATTCGTGCTGGCGACGATTTTTTGCGCAGGCACGTACTTTGCCGCTTCATTGATCACGGCTGCAATTTCTTGAGGCGTTTCGATCTTGTCGGTCGCAACATCGATGACGCCGAGCAATATATCCTTACCGTCTAGTAATCTTAGAACGCTCATCGGCACGTGCGAATTGATGCATTCGAGCGAGACCTGATCGATTCGGCTCTTCGCCAGTGCCGGGAAAAACTTCTCGTATTGCCGCCACTCGGCGCCGAGCGCCGCCTTCCATTCGATATTGGCGGGGATGCCGTAGCCATAGCAGATATGCACGGCGCTGGTGCATTTGACGCCGGCCATGGCGCGATGCAGCGCCTCGATGCCCCAGCCGGCGGCGGCCTCCATGTAGACGTTGAACGCCGGTTCGTCGAACTGGATCACGTCGACGCCGTCGGCAGCGAGGCCGCGCGATTCCTCGTTGAGCAGATCGGCGAAAGCCATCGCCAGTTTCACCCGATCGCCGTAGTGCTGGTCGGCGATGGTGTCGACGATCGTCATCGGGCCGGGCAGCGTGAATTTCAATTTGCGCGTCGTATGTGCGCGCGCCAGACGCGCCTCCCGCGCGTGCACGCGCGCGCGCAGCCGCAACGGGCCGGTGACCGTCGGGCACATCGCTTTATAGCGATCGTTGCGAATGCCCATCTCGACGCGCTTGTTGAAATCGATACCGTCGACTGATTCGAGAAAGCCGTGCACGAAGTGCTGGCGCGCTTGTTCGCCGTCGCCGACGATATCGATGCCGGCATCTTCCTGAAGCTTGAGCGCGAGCAGCGTCGCGTCGTCCTTGGCGATTGCGAGCTCTTCGCCTTCGAGACGCCAGGGCGCCCACAATTTATTCGGCACGGCGAGCCAGGCCGGTTTCGGCAGGCTGCCGGCGATGGTGGTCGGAAACAAGGGTGCGGAAGACGACATCGTGTTTGCTTGATCAGGTGCAGTTCGTAAGCTGCAGTTCGTCAGGTGCAGTTCGTCAGGTCATCGACAAGGCAGCCGGCGGCCGCCAATCGTAAAGCCAGTCGTAATGTCCCAGCAGATGCTGACCGCCCATACCGCCCATCGCTGCGTTGCGCAACATAGCCGACACACCTTTGAGGTGATAGTGCTGTCCGTTGCGCGCCGCTTGGCGTTGCACGCGCCGTGTGCGCCCGCGCCGTATCGCGGCATAGGATTTTAGCGCCCTCTCGGCATCGTTTGGCATGCGCGCGAGACATTGCGCCGCAACCACCGCATCCTCGATCGCCATCGCGCCGCCTTGCGCCAGGAACGGCAGCATCGGGTGGGCGGCGTCCCCCAAAAGCGCGGCGGCGCCTTGCGACCAGGTCATCAGCGGCCGGCGGTCGAACAGCGCCCATTTCAGCCAGGCTTCGGGCAAACGCACCAATGCGCGCGCGGCCGGCGCCCAGCGCTCAGCCGTCAGCCGCGGCAAGAGGTCGATGCGGCTGGCCGGCTCGCTCCAGCCTTCCGCCTGCCAGCCGTCGGCCGTGATGACGACGATGTTGATTAGTCTGCCGCCTTTGACCGGATAGTGCACGAGATGCGCATCCGGCCCGAGCCAGAGATGGATCAAAGGCTCGCGGAATTCGGGCGGCACTTCGCTCGCCGGCACCAGCGCGCGCCACGCGGTGCGCCCGGAAAATCGCGGCGGCTCGCTAAAGCCGAAGCGCTCGCGCGAGATCGACCACAAGCCGTCGGCGGCGATCAGCGCGTGGCCGTGCTCGTTCCATGCGCCTGTGCCACGGCGCGCCGACACCGTGACGCCGTTGGGATGAGCGACGAAGTCCTCCATGCGCGTGCCGAGCTTGAGCGAGATGTCGAGCTCGGCGGCCACCGCCGCGGCCAGCACGGCCTGCAGATCGCCGCGATGGATGATCCAATACGGCGCGCCGTAGCGCTCTTCGGCCGCTTTGCCGAGCGGGATGCGTACGATTTCGCGGCCGTTTTTGGCGTTGAGTACGCGCACCGCATGCGGTGTCACGACATGGGGCCGCAGCCGCTCGCCAAGTCCGAGCTCGGTCAAGACGCGCGCGGCGTTGGGCGAGAGCTGAATGCCGGCGCCGGTTTCGGCCAGGCGCTCGGCCTGCTCGAGAACGATGACGCGAAAGCCGTTGCGCACCAGCGCGAGCGCAACGGTCAGCCCGCCAATCCCGGCACCGGCGACGATGACGGTGCGCGAGGACGTCACGGCATGGTCCTTAAGACTGACATGGACTTGAGGTTAGACCAATTCGCTATTCAAGGCGCATTCCGCCGGCCGCGCCGCGTTAGGAGCGAGCTTTGGGTCATGGCGGTAAAGCGTCGAGCAATACGGGCAAATGTATTCGGCGTCGTCACCCATGTCGCAATAGACGTGGGGATGGTCGAACGGCGGCAGCGCGCCGACGCACATGAATTCCGTGGCGCCGATCTCGATGACCGCAACGCCGAGATCGTTATGGAAATGCGGGACTACCGAAATCCGTCATGCGCTGGATTTCCAGTTTCGCCTTTTCGTCGCGGGGAAAACCCCGGCCGCCCGGCACCATAGCGGGCGAAGTTGCCGAATTCCAGCAAGGCGTTGCGCGCCGTTGTCAAAAAGCCGCAAATTTCACGCAATACCTCCCTGGATTGAGGCCGGCATCATACCATTTAGTAGCCGGTCGCCATCTAGCCGGTCGCCATCTAACAACCTGCATTTGACTGCCTGGGTGCCGGATTACGGACGGGAAAATGGGCCAGAAGCTATTGATCAGGACTGCGCGGCATCCGTTTTTCGCGATTGCCGCCGCCATGCTGTTTGCCGCTGCGGCCTTCATGCTGATCCGCGGCGGCATTGCCGCGCGTACGCAATTCGACGCCACGGCGGACGACCCGGTCAAGATCGCCGATCAGGCGCTCGACCGGACGTTCAATCGCGACGTTGCCGAAGGCCAAATTCGTGCGGCTTTGGCCGCTGACGATATCGATCTGGCGCAGAGCTTTGTCGCGCTGGCGTCCGACCGCGCCGTGCCAATCGATCCATCGCTCGCCAACGCGGTCGATGCCGCGGGCGAAAAGCACGCCTCGGCGTCCAATACGGCCGGGCGCTTCGTGCACGGCCTGTGGACCGGCGAGCCGACCGACCTCGCGAGCCTCGCCGGGACCGCGTTCGGCGACCTCTTCGTGTTCGGCGACATCCGCGACGCGGCGCGCGAGGGCACGCATTATCTCACCGGCCAGAAATACGATCCGTGGATTCTCGGCCTTGCCGGCGTGGGAATCGGCATCACGGCTGCGACCTACGCCACGCTCGGCGCCGGCGCGCCGGAGCGGGTCGGGCTCAGCGTCATCAAAGCGGCGCGCCGGACCGGCCGGCTCAATCCGGTTTTGGCGGTGCGGGCGGCGCGCGAGGCGGTGAAGGTCGAGGGCGCCGGCGGCCTTGTCGAACTCGCCGAGAACACCGGGCGGGTCGAAAGCAAAGCCGGCGCGCAGGCGGCGCTCGATAGCCTCGCGATTGCCGAGGAGCCGAAGGATATGTCGCGTCTGGCGCGGCTCTCCACCGCCAAAGGCGGCAAGACGCGCGCCATCGTCAAGCTTCTCGGCCGCGGCGCCATCGTGCTTGCCGCGAGCGCGCTCGATTTGTCGATGTGGGTGTTCTGGGCGGCCTTCGCGCTCTTCGGTTTCTGCTCGTCGTGCAAAGCCACGGTCGAGCGGCTGACGCTTGCGCATCTGCAACGGCGCAAGCTGCGGCTTGCACGCGCCGAGCTTGCACGTGCCGAACTCGCCATGCTGCCAGTGCCGTTGCGGTAAAACCGCGCGCGTGCTTTGTCGCGCCCGATTGGAGGTCGCGGCATGCCGAGTTTTACCCATGATGGCGTGGAGATTGCGTTTCTCGACGAAGGCGAGGGCGAGCCGATCGTGCTCATCCACGGCTTTGCGTCGAACAAGGAAGTCAATTGGGTCGCGCCCGGTTGGGTGACGACACTCACGCGCGCCGGCCGCCGCGTCATCGCGCTCGACAATCGCGGCCACGGCCAATCGACAAAGCTTTACGATCCTGCCGTCTATCACAGTTCGATCATGGCGAGCGATGCGCGCGCGCTGATCGAGCATCTCGGCCTGCAGCGCGCCGATGTCATGGGCTATTCGATGGGCGCGCGGAACACCGCCTTTCTGGCGCTTGACGCATCCCGAGCACACGCGCTCGGCGGTGCTCGGCGGTCTCGGCCTGCGGCTGGTCGAAGGCGTAGGGCTGCCGGACACGATTGCCGACGCCTTGGAGGCGCCGCCGGGTACCGTCATTTCGGATCCCGTCGCGTACCTGTTTCGCGCCTTCGCCGAACAAACCAAGTCCGATCTCCGGGCGCTCGCCGCCTGCTTGCGCGGCTCGCGGCAAATGCTCAGCCGCGCCGAGGTCGGCCGAATTGCCGTTCCGCTTCTGGTCGCGGTCGGCGGCACCGATCCGATCGCCGGTTCGCCCGAAGCGCTTGCGGCGCTTATTCCGGGCGCGCAGGCTCTGGTCATTCCCGGGCGCGATCACATGCTGGCGGTGGGCGACCGGACCTATAAAGCGGGGGTGCTGGAATTCCTGTCGAAACGGCCGTAAATGGCCCAAATACCAGCCATACTAGGCCAATGGCCTGATTTTTACGGTCATTGGCCTATAAACGGCGCCATTTCGAGCCGCCGCATAGTCCGCCCCTTGGATTTGGGGCACCTGCCGCCCAATATGATAGAACGTCACGCCGTTGTGGTAGGCGGTCACGCCGTTTCCGGGGAGACATCCGATGGCGCAGTATCAGGCAAAGCCGGCTCTCGACACCGTCGATCCGGTCTGGGGGCGTATCCGCCGCGAGGCCGAAGACGTTGCGCGCCGCGAGCCCGAGCTCGGCACGTTCATTTATTCGACGATTCTGCATCATGACACGCTCGAAGCGGCAGTCGCGCACCGGCTGGCGGATCGCCTTCACGCCGCCGTATCGAGCGATCTGATCCGCCAGGCCTATGCGGATGCGATCAAGGATGCGCCCGAGATCGGCGGAAGCGTTCCGCGCCGACATCATGGCGACGGCGGATCGCGATCCGGCAACCCACCGCCTCATCGAGCCGGTGCTCTATTACAAGGGCTTTCACGCCATTCAGACGCATCGGCTGGCGCATTGGCTCTGGGAAAAAGGCCGCCGCGATTTCGCGCTTTACCTGCAAAGCCGCTCCTCGGCGGTTCTCCAATGCGACATCCATCCGGCGGCGAAGATCGGGCGCGGCATTTTCCTCGATCACGCCACCGGGCTTGTGGTCGGCGAGACCGCGGTCATCGAGGATGATGTCTCCATGCTGCACGACGTGACGCTCGGCGGCACCGGCAAGGAGCACGAAGATCGTCATCCGAAAATCCGCTACGGCGTGATGATCGGCGCCGGCGCCAAAATTCTCGGCAATATCGAAGTCGGCCATTGCGCGCGCATCGCCGCCGGCTCGGTCGTGATCAAGCCGGTGCCGAACAATGTGACGGTCGCCGGCGTGCCGGCGAGGGTGGTCGGCGTCGCCGGCTGCCCGGAACCGGCGCGCAGCATGGATCAGATGTTTCCTAATGGATCAGATGTTCCCTGACGATATCTGATGCGCTGAATGGGGTGCCGGGGCCGAACTTCAAATCCGCCGCGTGAAGTGCTATGCGGCGTGCCAGGTAACTTTGCGAATGTAACTTCGGGAAGTAACTTCGCGAATGTGACATGACGAATATTGTTTGATCTTTTCCGAACCCGGAAATCGGGCTTTTTTCGGGAAAACGCTCTAGGAGATACGCGGTGGACGTTCAGGAAGTCAGAAAGCTCGACGCTTATTTGAAGAAGCTGTTCGGCAATGCCCGCATCCGCGTCGTGCCGCGGCCGAAGAAGGAAGATTCCGCCGAAATCTATATCGGTGAGGAATTCATCGGCGTCCTGTTCGTCGACGACGAGGACGACGAGCGCTCCTACAATTTCCAGATGGCGATTCTCGCCACCGATTTGGAAAGCATTTAATAGCGCTCCGGGCATGCTTCCGGGATCAGCCCGTTACTTCCCGGATGCAGTTGCGCGATCAGGCGGTCGAAGCCCGCGCCGACATTGCGCCAATCGCCGAGCCAATCGCGCGGAAACCGTATCGTGATCACGTCGGCGCCGATGACGCGCTCTTGCATGCAGGTGCCGGGCACCGAGCGTCCGGGCCGCGTGCAGCGGGCGAAAAACTGTTCGGGATTGGTGCCGAAATAGACCAGGTCTTCGCTCTCATAGGGCGTGCCGGCGCGGAACGGCAGGATGGCAAGCCCGTCGGCGCCGGCCGTGGCTTGCGTCTCGACATAGCGCGGATAGATCGTGCGCAAGCGTTCGAGCGGCGGCAGCACCGCGCCCAAGGCGGCGATGGTGACGAAGAACCGTTTGGCGGCGGTGGCGGCGGCTTCGGCCGCGGCATTTTCGGGATTGAGCGGTTGCCGGTCGCCATCGTCTGATTGCGGCGGCGTCAGCGACGGCCATTCAAAGACCAGGTCGATCCGATCTTGCTGTCCGGGATGCCGCTGCACCTTCGCGCGAATCGCGGCCGGAGGCACGTCGAACAGCACGCCCGAAACCGTGATCGGTATCGCCGGCGCGTCGAGGTCTGCCGGCGTGCTCGGCCAAGTCGGCCACAGCAGATAGGACACGACCGCCGCGACTGCCGCCGACGAGCAGAACCAAGAGCGCGAAAGGCCATGTGAGAACGCGGCGCGCGCGCCGTTGCTCGCGCGCCGCGGCGCGCGGCTCAGCGCGTGAATGGCGTCGGGGAACTGCGTCCACCGTCATGCGGGCAAAATCATCCCGATGCGAATCAGCGCGCAGTATCGCACGGCGGATTCGCGTTGGGATCAGGGCTTGCTCGGAGCGGCTTCCGGTGCGCTCGGCGCCGGGGCCGGTTGCGGCTTCGCTGCGCCGGATTTGCGCCGCGACTTGCGCCGAGATCTGCGCGGCGAGGGTGGCCGCGATCTTGGCGTGCGCCGCGGCGTTAAAGTGGATGTGGTCCCATTGATAGAAATCCGGCGGGACCGGGTCCGGGTCGTAGACGATGACGCGGATGTGGCGGGCGCGCAGCCGCGCCGTCATCGCCGCGACGTTGGCCGTGCGCGCCGCCTTGGTGCCGAAGAAGCGCAGATCGTTGCCGCCCGGCTGCAAAATGACGATGTCGGTGCCCTTGGGCACGGCGGCATCGATCCGGCTCAACATGCCGGCCGTGACGTCGCCGTTGACGCCGGCATTGGTGACATTGGCGTTGATGCCCTTCTTGCGCAGCAGCGCCTGCAACAGCGCGGGATAGGCGTTCCCCGCGCCGACGCCGAAGCCGGTCGTGTTGCTGGCCCCGATCGCCACGATGTTGAGCGTCGACGCGGCAACAGGCGAGGCGAAGCTGAGCGCCACGGCCACAGCCAGCGCCGGCAAGACCAGCGTCCGCAAAACGCAGTGCCCGCAAGCCAAAGGAATCCATCGGCCTAAGCCTCCGGGCAGCTAAATCCACTCGAGAGCAGGCCCGTCGAGGCCGCCGTCATTAACCCTTAATTAAGCATTTCGTAGCGGCCGGCCGCTCCTCTGCAATGGCTTTCCCTCAAGGGACTTAAGCCACGGGAAGCGCCCGAATGTTGCAAGCGATACTGCCGGCCATTTCGTCGGAAACCATTCAATCTCTGTTCGCTCTCGCTTTCGGCTTTGCCGTCGCCGGGACCTGCGCCAGCGGCTTCCGCCTGTTCAGCACGCATTTCCCGAGCTTCCGGCTGCTCGAAATCGGTCCGGTGCCGGCGCGCTTTGCCGCGGTGCCGCTCCTGATCTTCTCGGCGCCCTTCATCATCATGCGCAACACGCTGCGCGGCCGCCGCATGGAACGCCGCCGCGGCGAGGTCGTCATGGTCGCCACCGTGATCGCCGGCCTGTGGAGCCTGATGTCCGGCACCGTCGTGGTTCTGGCGCTGCAGGCGGTGCTCTACGCTGAGATGGCGCTCCCTGCAGCGCCAAGTCTTCATTGATTGCACGCCCACCATTTTGCCTGAGAGGAATTCGAACTCAAGGACGGCCGCGTAGCGGCCGCCGCGGGACGCGGTGCGCGTTCCGCGCATCCTTGACTTCGAATTCCTCTCAGGCACGCTTTGGCCGTGCAATCAATGAACGATTCCGCCTGGGTCGGCGCGTTTCTTACATTTCATGACGAGACCAGCATGATCTACGAACTCGACGGCCATCGGCCGGAATTGCCGGCGGAGGGCCGCTATTGGATCGCGCCGAACGCGACCGTGATCGGCAAGGTGCGGCTCAAGACCGACGCCAGCATCTGGTTCGGCGCGGTGCTGCGCGGCGACAATGAATGGATCGAGCTCGGCGAGCGCTCGCAGATCCAGGACAATGCGACGCTGCACACCGATCCCGGCTACCCGATGACCATCGGGCCCAATTGCGTGATCGGCCACAATGTCATCCTGCACGGCTGCACCATCGGCGCCAACAGCTCTGATCGGCATGGGCGCGATCGTGCTCAACGGCGCGCGCATCGGCGAGAATTGCCTGGTCGGCGCCGGCGCGCTGATCACCGAAGGCAAGACTTTTCCGCCGGGCTCGCTGATCGTCGGCGCGCCGGCGCGCGTGCTGCGTCCGCTTGCCGACGACGACATCAAGATGATCGCCGGCGGCGCCGACATTTATGTCCGGCGCTTCAAGCAATATGCGAAGATGCTGAAGCCCATCGAATAAGATGCCGCTCTACGCGGTGGATTGGCCCGATATTTCGAGGGCATTGCTGAGTTCACGTTTGATTAACCATCTTGGGCGACGCTACTAGAAGTTTAGCTTGGCGACCTGCGGCAAGCTTCGCGCCCGGATTCGGCGCCTGGGAGCGGTCCTTTGGAGAACCCACGCGCGGACCGGCAGGCGGTCGCTCCTGAGGTGCAAGCCATCCGTGATGTTCAACAGGCGCTGATATTCCACCAGAGAGGGCGTCTCGACGAGGCCAAGCGACTTTATGAAAGTGCGCTGGCGGGCGACCCAGGCAACTTCGATGCGCTGCATCTTCTTGGAGTGCTTAGGCATCAGCAAGGGTTCTCCGCCGAGGCCCTGCAATTCGTCGTCGCGGCGCTCAACACTCGACCCGGATCGGCAGAAGCGCTAGCCAATTGCGGCGTTATTCTCGACGCGCTCAAGCACCACGCGGCGGCGCTAGCCGCTTTCGAGCAAGTGCTGGAGATGCGACCGGCAGATGCTACTGCCCATTACAACCGAGGGCTGGCACTGAATAATCTTGGCCGCCACCTTGAAGCATTAGGAAGCTTCGGGAAGGCGCTGAACTTGGCTCCCGATTACCGTCGATTCGCGTTACCAGCACGGCAACATGCTCTGCGTTCTCGGACGTCACCAAGAGGCGCTTGCCGATTATCAAATGGTCCTGGCCGTACGGCCGCAATACCTTCCCGCGCTCAACCGCTGCGGCAACGCGCTGGTGGCGATGAAACGATGGGCTGACGCGCTTACAATGTACAACGCCGTTCTTGCCATCGCCCCGACCGATGCCGAAGCTCTAAGTAATCGGAGCGTTGCGCTGTTGCAGCTGGGGCAATGCCGCGAGGCGATAGAAAGTTGCGACCGCGCGCTCGCGGCACGGCCTCAATACGCCGACGCTCTCTACAATCGCGGCAATGCGCTTCTGACACTCAGGCGTTTCGAGGATGCTTGTTCCAGTTACAAGTTAGCGCTTGAATGCGTGGGAACTCACGTCGATGCGCTCAATAATCTGGGTTTGGCACTGAGCGAACTCGGGCACCTGGACGAGGCGCTGATCAAATACGATAAAGTCCTGGAGCTCGATCCGAATCATGTTGGTGCTTTGCAGAATCGGGCAAATGCTCTCATCGACCTAAACAGGTTCGAGGAAGCGCTCGCAATTTGTGACAAAGCGTTGCCTGCAAATGCGGACGCGCCGGAAATTCATAACACCCGTGGCGTGGCGCTGGATAGAGTTGGGCGCCACGATGAATCACTGGCGAGCTATAACCGTGCAGTAGCGCTAATGCCGGACTTTGTCGAAGCGCATTGCAATCGCGGCAGTGCTCTGCATGCGCTGAAGCGACACGAGGAGGCTCTGACATGCTATGATCGGCTACTCGCGCTGCAGCCGGGGCATGCGGCTGCACACTCTAATCGGGGCAACACCCTGAAAGAGCTAGGGCGGCTAGACGAGGCGCTGACTAGCTACGATCGCGCGATCACGCTTCAGCCGGAGCTGCCGGAGGCGCATTGTAACCGCGCCAACGCCTTGTTCGAGTTGAAACGGCATGAGGAGGCTCTCGCAAGCTATGAGCGGTCGCTGGCGCTGGAACCGGAATTCGCCGTGGCCTACGCTAACCGCGGCAACACTCTCAAAGAGCTCGGGCGGTTTAATGAGGCGATAGCAAGCTATGAAAGGGCGTTGGAGCTGCAAACCGGATTTTGCCAATGCGCACTATGGTTTGGCGTCGTGCTGTCTTTTGATTGGCGACTTTGCGCGGGGCTGGCAGGAGCACGAATGGCGATGGGAAACTCCGGATCTAAAGATAGCCAAACGCGACTTCACGCGGCCACTTTGGCTCGGGAGACGAGGAGATCGCTGGCAAGACCATTCTGCTACATGCGGAGCAAGGTTTCGGCGATATGCTTCAGTTCTGTCGCTACGTGCCTCTGGTCTCCGAGCTGGGCGCACGAGTTGTCCTGGAAGTTCCGGCCGCGGTGGCCGACCTTATGCGATCACTGTCTGGCGAGCTCCGGATCGTCGCTCAAGGCGGTCTATTGCCGGCTTTCGATCTGCATTGTCCATTGATGAGCTTACCGCTTGCTTTTGAAACGCGGCTCGAAAACATACCAGGGCAGGTACCTTATCTATCTGCACCTGAGAACAAACGAAGCCGTTGGCGCGATCGCGTCGGGCAACACGATAAAGTCAGGATCGGTCTAGCGTGGGCCGGCGCCCCGCGGAAGCACCAGCCTGCGGCCAACCGAGGCGATCGGTACCGCAGCATTAGCTTTGATCAACTTGCAGCTCTGCTCGACATCCAAGGCTGCGAATTTTACAGTCTGCAAAAAGGTGATGATGGCGTTGCGCAGTTGCGTAATAGCTCCTTTCGCGAACATGTTATCGATTGGACGGACGACTTCGAGGATTTTGCAGACACCGCTGCTCTTGTTGAGAATCTCGATCTTGTTATTACCGTGGACTGCCCGGTCGCACATCTTGCTGGCGCGCTCGGCAAGCCCTTTTGGCTGCTCAATCGTTATGACACGTGTTGGCGGTGGCTTCTCGATCGTGAAGACACTCCATGGTACCCGAGCGCTCGGCTGTTTCGGCAGGATGCGACACGCGTTTGGGACGGAGTGATCACGCGCATCCAGGCGGAATTAAACGACTACGTCCAAAAACATGAGTGTTCAAGTTAGCGATTGTTTTGTGAGCCTGTTGCTGGCGGCTCGGTTTGGCCTCAATCATAGCCACTGAGCGTGGCCTGTTAGGAGCGCCTGCACCTGCCGGCGGATCTTCCCGGCCGTTTACCGACATCTATAGCAGTGCAAAGTGGGTCAGAACCCGGTCCAAGCTGCCTGGTATTCCGCAAATTCAAGCTTGGCTCCGTAAGCCGCGGCAAATTCGGCAACCAATCTGCCTTTTCCTCCTATGGAGGGGGTTGCCACAAAGTCTAGCTGGTTTGGCGAACGTGAAATAAAAGGACCATCGCGTGGGCAGTCATCAATAGCAACTAAAGTATCCTTTCGGATGCTGCGGATGGCCACACACAGTTCTTTCAAGTGGTGTGCCGCGGACGGATACCAGTAAACCCAGTCTAGATCGAAAGAGTCGAGATAGAGCATATCGATCGTTTTGCCCTCGTCTAACAATCGATCCGTCAACTGCCTCAAGAATTTTACGCTGTCGTCTTGGGTAAGCTGAACCCGATGACCGACGAGTTTCTTTGCTTCGGCGACGGAGTTTGGGCTGATATCGACGGAGTACACTACAGAGTCAAAATCCTTCAAACAGATATATTTATCAAACAACACCGTGCTTTGGCCGTCACCCTCCCAGTTTCCAGTTTTGCGAGCACAGCCGGTCTCCACAATGACTAGCGGATGGGAAAACTCATCAAGATACTCAAATATTTTCCGAAAGGTCTTTTCTCTAAAGCCTAATCGAGGGGCGGCCTCTTCGTTGAAGAACTTCCAGAAGGGGGCCGATTTCTGCATCGCTCGATAACCTCTGAAGCGGACAGTGCGTGACAGGCAGCTGATGTCGTCCAACGCCCCAATGACGCTGTTGCGCCTCTAGTGGAGGCAATGAGCAACGGCCCGGCTCGGGAAATGCGTTGCCTCTGTTCGAGTGCGCTGCGGCCAAGTCGCAGTCCCAGCGCATAGTTGCTGCTCTGCTGCACTTCCGCGAAACACTTGATGCCTAACAGGTATGCAAGGCGCGATCCGTGCTGCGAATCATACTTGCGCCTAGTGAGCAGCCTGAAAAGCGATCCGTCAATTGGATGAGTGCCGTCTGTCCACTCCGCCTCTTCGTAACCAACGGCGGTCTTGCATCATACGGCCCTGATATTATCGAGGAGTACTGTCAGGCAGCGCGTTATGTCGACCGCATCCGTCGCTCGGCGTCATCTTCGACATCAGCTTCAGGTCAAAGCGCAGTCCCCAAAAAAGGTGCGGCCGGCTCCTGGGGGAGAGCCGGCCGCGCGCGAACCCGGTCTGGGGACGGGGAGGGGTGGGGACGTGACCGGGGTCGCGTAACTCCTTCTTTGGTGTTGCTCGCGCCTAGCGCGCCGATGCCGTGGCCGGCGCCGGGTGCCCGTCGCCGAGCGAAAGCCAAACATTCGGATCGGATTGCGACTGGCGTTTCACGAAGCGGTAGCCGGTCTCCGACCACATCACGATGTCGTCGGTCTGGTTGTCGAGGACGTACTCGCCGCGATCGGTCTTGACGGTGAGCACGGCATGGCCGTCGCCGTTCCTATCGCGCACGACGGTGATCAGGAGCGCCTCGCGCGGCCAGCCGGCTTTGATCAGCATTTTGCGCTTCTGCAGCACGTAGTCTTCGCAGTCGCCGTAGCCGTCGTCGGGATAATTCCAGCGCTCGACGACACCCCAATGATCCATATCGGTCATCGGCTTGATGTTGGTGTTGACCCAGAGATTGACGCGCTGCAGGTCTTTCCAGGCGTCGGCGGTGAGCACGACGTCGCGCGGCAATGACGGTGTCGTCTTGCACTCCGGATCGTATTCGACGCAGAACTCGACCCAGCCGATCGGCGCCCGCGTGACGTCGCCGACGGTGATATATTGCGGCCGTTCCGCCGCGTTGCCCCCGGTGGGCGCCGTCAACAGCGCGAGCGCAATCACGCTCGCAGCCGCCCCGCGCTTGAGGATTGTTATCGGTCCGGAACGCATTGTGACCCCTTCCCATCTCGTCGGGGTCACGTTTCGCACAAAGATTTTGCGGCGGCGCTAAGTAGAGCTGCACAATTTGAAGTAATATTGTCTCAAGAGACGGCAAAAACTGCGGGTTGTTATCGCGAATATTGTATAAAAATCGAACTAATCTATTTTGATTTAAATTTTATCTATGTATCGATTGTCCGCTGCCAATGCGGACTTTCCGCTCGTTCGGCGCGAGCCGGCCAAGGCTTAGGGAACCGTGGGAAGGCATCCAGGTATGGAAACGGCGCCAAAGCGGCGCCGCGGGCAAAGCGAAAATTGTCGGAATGCCGTTTACCCGCCGCTGACGTTCTCTTCGACGAAGTCGGGATGCTGCGAGCGGGTAAATTCGATGGCGAAGCCTTCGTCGAGGTGGCGCACCACGCGGCCCTGGATCTTGCCGAGCGTCACCAGCGCCCCGATCGGCGGCCGCTGATCGGTGGCAATGCCGGCGCCGGATTCCGAAACGTCGATGATGCGGCAGGTCAGATTGACGCCGTTCGGCAGAATGACTTGGCCTAACGGGTTCTTCGGCACGCGGCGGCCGTGGCGGCGGTCTTCCGGCGAAGCGAGAAGATGGCGGTTGGCGAGCCAGGTGAGTTGGGCGGCGAGCTTGTCGCGCTTGCGCTCGGTGGCCGAAATCGTCATCGCGAAGCCGTTCTGGAACAGCCGGGCGATGCGGCCTTCGAGCCTTCCCAGATGGTCGACATAGGCGATGACGCGCTCGCCGGGGGCGCCGGCGACCGGCGCGATCAAGGCTATGCCGCCCGGCGACATGTTGACGACCTGACAGGGAAATTCGCGGCGGTCGGCCAGCATATAGCGGCCAAGCAGGTTTACCCGCACGCGCTGGTGGCGGCGGCGGTCCTCGTTCAGGGCCTTCAAACTTGGCAGTCGTTCCGCGAGCGCCATACGTTCCACTTTGCCTGCTGGGGCAAGAAGAAAACCTAGGCGTGTGACGTTAATGGCCCGTTAGCCCCCCGTCAGGGGCTAGGCGGCGGCCGCCGTCGTGAACAACAAACGGCCGGCGCGGCGCCATAAAGCGCGGCAGGATGCGGGTTTCGAGCGAGGCGCCGATATGGCGGCGTGGCCCGAGGGTCAGCGCGCCGATCGGGCTCGACCCGAGCCATTTCGGCACTTTGACCGGCGCCAGGATCCCGATCGCGCGGGCGAGGCTCGGCCGGGTCGAAAGGAGCGGCAGGAACAGGAGTTCGAGATCGATAGCTTCGCCGTCGCCACTCTTCGCCGTAACGCCCGCGACCGTGCCGACCTGTTCCTGATCGAGGATCGTCATGAGGTCGACAATCGTCGGCTGGCTTGCGGCCGCCCAGAGCCCGATAAACGGCTCGCTCTTGAGCTCGCGGCCGAATAAGGCGCAGACCCGCGTGCCGGCCAGCCGGAACGGGTGACCGGCGCCGCCGTCGAGCGCGAGGATGAAAGCGTCGCTGAGCACGTGGCGGATCGCGCCGGGCTCGATGTCGGCGCGTTCGGGTGCCGGCCGCTTGCCGCGGCGCTCGTCCCAATACGCGTAAAGTTCGCGGCTTGCCGCATGTTTCATAGTCGCTCACTCCCTGCACGAGCGCGCGCCGGGCCGGCAAATCTGTCCCCGATCGGGACAGGTGTGACGGCTCACGGCTGCGTGGGACGATGCGGAGCAGGGGGCGTGCCGCCCGGCGTCGCGGCGGCAAGGCGGCGGTGCTAGCGCGCAATTAAGATTAACAAAACCTTGACATTGGCGGCCCGGACCGGGCCGCCTAGGGTGGCTCTACGCAACGTTCAACTGTGTGCGAAAGTTTTGGCCTCAGCCACCGACGGTGGCGCGCAATAGATCGCACCAGAGATCGCGCAAGAGATAACGGGAGGCGAGGGGATGTGACCGCCGCCGGCGATGTTCGGGAGAGCCCGAACTCATCGGCGTCGGCGCGGTAACCCCGCGCAAGCTGCAAGAGGGAGGGCTTAGACGTCCTCCCTCTTGTCGTTTTTCTCCCCGTGATCGTGCGACCTTGGTCTTTCCGCGCCCCCCGCTTGTCCCGGCCCGGATATCCGCTTATCTCGGCAAGCGAGGACGGTGGATTTTTGTGACGCAACACGTCGAACCCAAGATTCGTGAACCCGAGATTCGCGAACCTAAGATTCGCGAGCCCATTTTCAACGTGCCGGTGGTGGTCATCGCGACCGTGGTCGTGCTCCTGCTGGTGCATGTGCTGCGCCTGTTCGCGCTGACCGACGAGCAGGATCTGCAGTTTCTGCTGACCTTCGCGTTTATCCCGGCCCGTTACGGCTCCGAACTGGCGCCCGGCATCGTGCCGGGCGGGTTCGCCGCCGATCTGTGGACCTTCTTCACCTACGCGTTCCTGCACGCCGATCTGATGCATCTCGGCCTCAATCTGGCGTGGCTGTTGCCGTTCGGCACGGCGCTCGCGCGCCGATTCGGCGCTTGGCGCTATATCCTGTTCATGCTGGTGATGTCGGCGGCCGGCGCGCTCGCGCATCTCGTCAGTCATTGGGGCGCACTCGAACCGATGATCGGCGCATCCGCTGCGATCTCGGGCGCCATGGCTGCGGCGATGCGCTTTGTCTTTCAGCAAGGAGGGCCGCTCGCCGTGTTTCGCGGCGACACCGACGATGCCTATCGCGTACCGGCGGTGCCGCTTTCCACGACGCTTCGCGATCCGCGGTTTCTGCTCTTCGTCGCGGTTTGGCTCGGACTGAACGCGCTGTTCGGTCTCGGCACGGTGTCGTTCGGTGAAGGCGCGGGGCAGGAGATCGCCTGGCAGGCGCATGTCGGCGGCTTTTTCGCCGGCTTGTTTCTGTTCAACGCCTTCGATCCGATCGCGCCGCGCGCGGCGCTCGATACCGAAGCGAGCGGTTGATCCAAATCGATCCGGCGAAGCTCTAGAGCGTGATCCGGAAAAGTGGATACCGGTTTTCCGAAAAGATCATGCGCCGTCAAAATGCTAGAGCGCCAATCGATTCAACATGAAACGATTGCGCTCTAGCACGCTCTAACAGCCGGCAAATTGTGATTTGCGATTACGGCAGAGGCCTGCGAGAATTCTTTCTCAGGTCCGCACCGATTTGTCGGCGATATGTTGCGTCGCCAATGTTGCGTCGGCCAATGTTGCATCGGCCAATGTTGCATCGCCAATGTTTGATGCTGCGTTGCAGCGTGATTTCTCGGATTCGTAGCTGCTGAGCTTCGTCGACGGAACCCGGCGCCGACCTAAAGCATTAGACATTTGCCTTCACTGCCGCCGATCGCCATCACGTGCGGCCAAGCGGTGAAGCCAAAGCGGTGAAAAACATACCGCGGTCCGCCGGGACGGAGAGCAATCCGGTTCGGCGCCACGCGGCGCACCAGGGAGGCTTAAATGACTGTGAGCATTATCCTCGCCAATAAAGGCCGCGAGGTCGTCAATATGGAGCCGAATGCGAGCCTTGCTTCGGCAGTCGCGCTGCTTGCCGAGAAGCGCATCGGCGCGGTGCTTATTCTCGGCGCCGATCGCCGCATCGTCGGCATCTTGTCGGAGCGCGATATCGTCCGCGCGCTGGCGGAACGCGGCTCGGCCGCGCTCGGCGAGCCGGTCAGTCAAACCATGACGCGGAAAGTCTCGACTTGCACCGAGAACGAAACGGTCGCGAGCATCATGGAACGCATGACCGAGGGCAAATTCCGTCACTTCCCTGTCGTCGATCAGGGGCGGGCGATCGGCGTCATTTCGATCGGTGACGTGGTCAAGTATCGCTTGCACGAAATGGAATGCGACTCCGCGGCGATGCATGACTACATCCTGACCGCGTGACTTAAAATCTCGCGATAGGTCGATGCGAACCGAGGCTGCCGGATTGTGCGGCTGGCACGGTCCGGTCATGTTCCTGTGTGATCCTCATTGCGGTATGATGGTTGCCTAAATTCAGGAGGCGAGGATGCGGCGCCTAGCGATCGTGTTGGCCGTCTCGACGGCGGTCTGGTCGGGCATTTTGGCCGCGAACACCGCCTTCGCGCAGACCTCGACGGCAGTCCCGCCGCAGACGACGAACGTGACCTCGGCGGTCACCACCTGCATGATGTCGTGTAATTCCACGGCGGCAAGTTGCCAAACCACCTGCGTCGCTCCGGTCAGCGGCGGCGGATTGTCCAGTACTGCAACCTCATGCCAGCTTGCCTGCTCGACCTCCCAGTTGACGTGCCAGAACGTTTGCGCCCAGCAATCGCCGTCGCGATAGAATTCTTTTGCTGGAGCATGATCTTTTCCGGATCATGCCCTAGCTCAATCGGCATTAGCTCAAATCGGCGTTAGCTCAAGTCGGCAATGGATTGGTTGATCGCGTCGATCGCCTTTTCCGTTGCCGCTTGCCCGACCGCGATCGCCTCGGCGGCACGGTGAAAGTCGAACCAGCCGATAGGGCTGATCCGCGGCGTGATGTGCACGTCAGGCGGATCGCCGGCGAGCCGCATCCGCGTCAGACGATCCTGCATGATGTTGAACGATTCAACCATGACGGTCGAAAAGCCCGGCCTATCGTCGCGAGCAATAATCTGACGCTTGAGCGCCCGTTCCGCGCCGAATATGCCGCGCAAGCGCGCAAAGCCGTTGCGCGGCTCCGCGGGCGGCGCAACCGATTGATCGTCGCCCGGATCCGAACCATGACTCGCAATGGTGGCGCCGCGGCCGAAACGGTCGGCGTTCATATTGACGGCGATGACGACGCGGGCGCCGAGCGCGCGCGCCGCTGACACCGGCACCGGATCGACCAGCGCGCCATCGACCAGCCATCGTCCGCCGAGATGGATGGGCGGAAAAATTCCGGGCAGCGCGTAGGACGCTCGCACCGCCAGCGCCAGCGAGCCACGCGTCAGCCAGACTTCATGACCCGTTCCAATCTCGGTGGCGATGGCCGCGAACCGGATCGGGAGATCCTCGATATTGTGGTCGCCGATCGACTCCTCGAGCTGGTGCGTCAGCCGGCCGCCGCGGATCAGACCGGCGCCGCCGAGCTTGACGTCGAGATAGCCGATGACACGGCGCATGGTCAGCGAGCGCGCCCAGGCTTCGAGCGTATCGAGCTGACCGGTGGCATAACAGCCGCCGACCAGCGCGCCCATCGACGTGCCGACAATAATGTCCGGTTTGATGCCGTGCGCGATGAGCGCACGCATGACGCCGATATGCGCGAAGCCGCGCGCCGCGCCGCTGCCGAGCACAAGCCCGATCGGTGGAGTGTTGGATTTGACGTCGGCCCGATTGGCATCCGCGACTTTGCCGGGAATGTCTTGGTTGGCAGTGTCTTGCGTACTCACCTGATCCTCGCGGACTGTTTTCGCGGCGGGCGCCGCGCCAAGGCTTGTGAGCCACAGATCGCGAGGCGACGCCAGGGTAAGGTGAAAAGGGGCGGCGAGTTAGCTACATGCAACGCTCGCCGCTGCGCTTTGGGCGGCTTGGTGGATGGACTGCGGCTTGAAATTGCCGTGATTGAGATCGAGAAAAGCCGCGATGTCGGGGTGGGACAAACTGTTATCGATCTGCGTCGGGGCGGTGGCGGTGTTCGTCCTGTCCGCGCTGGCGCCGGCTTTGGCACAAACCCGCAACCTGATGGCGCCGCAGGCGACGGCATCCGCGCCACTGATACCGGGAACTGGGATACCGGGAACCGGATCGCCGGGCGCGACGATCGTCACGCCGAGTCCATTGGGACCGCCTTCCGTCCCCGTCCTGCCGCCGGCGACGGCGCAATCCATACCCGCCGTTCCGGCCGGGCGCGTGGCGCTCGCCGTCACCGCGCGCTACGGCCATGATGCGGCGCAAATCAACGGCGGGCTGATCTGGCGCGTCTATGCCGCCAAGCCCGACGCCACTGGCGTGTTCCCGCTGATCAAAGAAGACCGCGGCGCAACGCCGACTTTCGTCCTGCCGCCGGGCAGTTATGTGGTGCACGCGAGCCTTGGCCTCGCCAGCGCCGCGAAGTCGGTGCAATTGCGCGCAGACGCCGTCCGCGAAGTCTTGGACATTCCGGCCGGCGGCATTCGCCTTGAAGGCCGCGTCGGCGACGTGCGCATCCCGCCCGGGCAGATCGCGTTCGATGTCTTCAAGGGCAGCCAGTTCGACACGTCGACGCGCCGGCCGATCGCGCAGAACGTCATAACGGGTGACGTCGTGCTGCTGCCGGAAGGCACCTACAACATCGTGTCGAATTACGGCGAGGGCAATTCCGTCGTGCGTTCCGACGTCCATGTCGACGCCGCGAAGCTCACCGATATCGTGGTGACGCATCGTGCGGCGGTGATCACGCTCAAGCTGGTCAACAGTTCCGGCGGCGACGCGCTTGCCAACACGCAATGGACGGTGCTCACGCCCGGCGGCGACGTGATCAAGGAATTGATCGGCGCCTTCCCGCGCCTGGTGCTCGCCGAAGGCGATTATCACGTCATCGCGCGCAACGAGGGCCGCACTTACCAACAGGATTTCAAGGTCATCACCGGCGTCGATCGTGAAGTCGAGGTTTCGACGCACTGAGCGTTGGTCGTCTAACCGCTTGCCGCCCGACGATGCACGGTGGCGTTCGGGTGTCGCCGTGTCGCAGATATCATCGGCGGCCCGAACGCGCGTGACACTTGGCCGAAAATTCCAGCGCAGCACCGTCAAGCGAGCGCCGCACCTCGATCGGGTGTCCCGAAAGATCGAGCGCCGACGTGAACTCGAAGCCGTGACACCCGCGCCCGATGCCGGCGCCTTTGAGGTCCTCGCGAAAATGATTGGCGAGAATCTGTCCGATCAGCCGGCCGCCGGCATAAATGTCGAGGCAGACCGGCGCTTCCGGATGCGCGGCATTCTGCGCCCAGCCCTCGATGGCGCTCTCGCCGACCGCATCGATATAGCCGCGCAGCGTGCCGGTGCCGTCGTTGACCGAAAGCGCCTGCGCGCAGCGCGAGCTTGCGGCGCACGGTTTCCAGCTCATAGCCGTCGTCGCAGCGCGGCGCGCAATACTGCGCCGGCTTGCTTGGCATATCGGAATAGAGCGTGTCGTAGTCGTGTGCATTGTGGAACATGCCGCGGCTGTCGTCGTCGATGAAACTCTCCGACAAAGATCCCTCGGCGACGATCACGTCGTGGCTGTCGAGCTCGATGTGGAAATATTCGACCTTCTCCACGCGCTCGGCCTGCACGATCGACACGCCGTTGACGAGATCCCTGGCCTCGATCAGCACGCCTTCGAGATTCTTGTCTTTGAAGTACATGTCTTTGAAGTACATGGCGTGGTGCGGCGAGATCCACAGATCGCGGCGCGGCACGCTGTCGTCGAGCGCGCCGGCCTTGATGCAAACCGGCAGGATATCGGTGCGTCCCAGGATGAAGCGGCCGCCATAGCTCCGCCGCCCGATCCACTTGATCGGACGCAAGGCGCCCGAGCGCGTCGCGACGCGATCCCCGATGGTCAGCGCCTCAACCGCGACCTCGCCACGCGCGGTGGCGATCAGCGTGCCGCGGCAATAGCAGGGCGTGTCGGAGACGGTGGTCGAGGCGTCGCTGACCGCGAGCGGATAGGCCGAGCTGAGGTCCGAGATGGTGAAGGTGGTGTCGCCATACACGCCCGCGGTGGGATCAAAGGCGAGGAGCTGCAAGGCGCTGGTGACGTCATTGGCCGTGCCGGAGATCGAATAGACGCCTGTGACCGGATCGTAAGAGCTTCCATCCGTCCCGGCGTCGGGGTCGTTGAGCACGCCGTTGGCCGCCGCAGACAGCGTGACGGTGAGCGTCTCGGTCGGGCTGCCGACGTTTGGGTCGCCGATCACGTCGCCTGTGAACGGATCGACCGGCGCCCCCGCCGAGGTCGCATGCGCCGAAGGCGACGCGATCGTGATCGTCGGTGCGGTCACGGCCGTGATGGTGACCTGGCCATTGCCGCCATGGGTCTGGGCGACTTTCGCGACGCCGAGCGCGCTGCCGCTGACAAAGGACCCGCCGCCGCCGGCGGGGCCATTGCCGCCCCCGCCGCCGCCGCCGAAACCGCCGCCGCCGCCGCCGCCACTGGCGCCCCCGCCGCCGCCGCCGAAACCGCCGCCGCCGCCGCCGCGGTAAAGGCTGCCCCCGCCGCCGCCGCCGAAGGTCACGCCATTTATGTTTCCGTTTTGACCGGCTGCACCGCCAGTGAACCCGCCGCCGCCGCCGCCGCCGTTGAAATAGGAATTGCCGCGCAGGCCCGCGGCGCCGTCGACTCCGCCGCCGCCGCCGCCGCCGCCGTAGTTGCCGAAGCCGGGGCCGCCGGTCCCCTGTGTTCCGCCGCCGCCGCCGCGGCCATAACTGCCGCCACCGCCGCCGCCGGCAATCACTTCGTTGACATTGACGGCGCCCAACCCGTTGTTGGTCTCGATCACGAAGCTGCCGCCGCCGCCGCCGCCGCCGCCGACGCCGGAGCCGTTGTCACCGCCCACACCGCCGACGACAATCTCGAGCTGCGCGCCGGCTTGCAGATAGACGTCGCCACTCGCGAAGGCGCCAAGCCCCCCGGCGCTGTGGCCGAATCCGCCGACGCCTCCCTGTGCGCCATCGGCCGCGATGTCGTAATAGCCCGAGGTTTGGACCGTGAATGTCTGGATCGCGCCGGTCTCGTCGAAGGTCTTGCTGAAAATCGGCGCGAAGATGCCGTCGGTTAGCGTGGCTGTCGTTGGCGGCAGCGGATAGACGCTCGTGGTGGCGGAGAGGGAAAAGATCAACGTCTCGACGCCGTCGACCGCCCCGGTGAGGGTCGAGGGCACGGTCAGCGTCAGGGCGTCGAGTTCGCTCGTGATATCGGCCGCGGAACCGGTCAGCGTGTAGCTGCCGCTGCCGCCGGTGAACGTGACGCCTGCCGGATGTGAGGCGCCGACCGCGAGCGTTGCGGTCGCATCGCTCAACGTGATGGTCAGCGTGTGGACGGGGTTGTTCGGATTGATGTCGGCGATCGTGACGCCTGCAAAAGGATTGCCCGTCGTCGAGCCGGCGAAGACGTCGATGGTTGACCCGCCCGTGATTGTCGGTGGGGCGGCCACGAGGTTGGCCGTCAGCGTGGCCGTTGTCGGCGCGGGCGTATAAGCGCTGGAGGCGTCGGACAGGGAAAAGGTCAACGTCTCGACGCCGTCGACCGCCCCGGTGAGGGTCGAGGGCACGGTCAGCGTCAGGGCGTCGAGTTCGCTGGTGATATCAGCCGCGGAACCGGTCAGCGTGTAGCTGCCATTGCCGCCGGTGAACGTGACGCCCGCCGGATGTGAGGCGCCGACCGCGAGCGTTGCGTTCGCATCGCTCAACGTGATGGTCAGCGTGTCGACGGGGTTGTTCAGATTGATGTCGGCGATCGTGACGCCAGCAAAAGGATTGCCCGTCGTCGAACCGAGCAAGGCGTCGATGGTTGACCCGCCCGTGATTGTCGGTGGGGCGGCCCGAGGTCGGCCGTCAGCGTGGCCGTTGTCGGCGCGGGCGTATAAGCGCTGGAGGCGTCGGACAGGGAAAAGGTCAACGCCTCGACGCCGTTGACCGCCCCGGTGAGGGTCGACGGCGCGGTCAGCGTCAGGGCGTCGAGCTCGCTGGTGATGTTGGCCGCGGAACCGGTCAGCGTGTAGCTGCCATTGCCGCCAGTGAACGTGACGCCCGCCGGATGTGAGGCGCCGACCGCGAGCGTTGCGGTCGCATCGCTCAACGTGATGGTCAGCGTGTCGGTTGGCGAGTTCAGGTTTGTGTCGCCGATCGTGACGCCAGCAAAAGGATTGCCCGTCGTCGAGCCGGGCAACGCGTCGATGGTTGACCCGCCCGTGATGGTCGGTGGGTGGGGGGCCACCAGGTCGGCCGTCAGCGTGGTCGTCGCCGCCGCAGCATTGGCGCTGGAGGCGTCGGACAGGGAAAAGGTCAACGCCTCGATGGCGTTGACCGCCCCGGTGAGGGTCGACGGCACGGTCAACGTCAGGGCGTCGAGTTCGCTGGTGATGTTGGCCGCGGAACCGGTCAGCGTGTAGCTGCCATTGCCGCCGGCGAACGTGACGCCCGCCGGATGTGAGGCGCCGACCACGAGCGTTGCGGTCGCATCGCTGAGCGTGATGGTCAGCGTGTCCGTTGGCGAATTGACGTTGACATCGCTGATCGTGACGCCGGCAAAAGGCTGGTCCGTTGTCGAGCCGGCCGCGGCTAGCGTGGTCGAGCCGCCCGTGATGATCGGCGGGACGGTCACGGCCGTGATGGTGACGATGCCGTTGCTGCTGTTCACCGCGGCGGTCTTCGCCACGTCATATGCACTTGCATTGACAAAGGACCCGCCGCCGCCGCCGACACCGCCGACCGCCGACGCCGCCGCCGCCGCCGCCATAACCGCCGCCGCCGCCGCCGCCCTGACCGCTGCCGCCGCCGCCGCCGAAGCCGCCTGTGGCGCCGACTAGAAAAAAGTTGTCACCGCGCTCGCCGCCGGCGAAGGTTGCGCCATTCACGCTTCCATTCTGTGCGGGAGGCCCGCCGCCGCCGACGGTGAATCGCGCTGCCGGCGCCGCCGGTGAACTCCGCCGCCGCCGCCGCCGCCGCCGTTGCTGGTGAATATGCTGCCACTGTCGCCGGCGCCGCCCGCGGCGCCATTGACTCCGCCGCCGCCGCCAGGGGAGCCAACGAAGCTGTGGCCGCCGTCGCCGCCGGTCCCCTGCGTTCTGCCGCCGCCGCCGACGCCGCCTAAAAGGCCGCCGCCGCCGCCGCCGCCGGCGATCACCTCATTGATGTCAACAGCGGACGACCCGTTGTTGGTCTCGATCACGAAGCTGCCGCCGCCGCCGCCGCCGCCATCGTCGTCGAGAGCGAACGCAGCCTGGCCCGCGCCGCCGACGACGATCTCGAGCTGCGCGCCGGCCTGCAGATAGACGGCGCCGCTCGCCATCGCGCCGAACCCGCCGCGGCCGCCGGAGTAGCCGAGGTCGACGCCGCCGCCCCGCGCGCCCTCGGCCGTGATGTCGTAATAGCCGGAGGTTTGGACCGTGAATGTCTGGATCGCGCCGGTATAGGTGTAAGTCGTGCTGAAGGCCGTCACGGAAGCCGTCGTCGCCGCCAGCGGATAGCCGCTGGAGGCGTCGGACAGGGAGAAGGTCAGCGCCTCGACCGCCCCAGTGACGGTCGAGGGGGCGGCGGTCAGCGTCAAAGCGTCGAGTTCGCTGGTGATGTTGGCCGCGGAACCGGTCAACGTGTAGCTGCCATTGCCGCCGGTGAAGGTGACGCCCGCCGGATGTGAGGCGCCGACCGCGAGCTTTGCGGTCGCATCGCTCAGCGTGATGGTCAGCGTGTCGATGGGGTTGCCCAGATTGCCGTCGCCGATCGTGACGCCGGCAAAAGGCGTGCCCGTCGTCGAGCTGACCAAGGCGCGCGCGATCGAGCCGCCCGTGATCGTGGGCGGGGTCGCCAGGGCGATTTGGACTTGGCCATCGCCGGGGTTGGTCCCCGCGATCTTCGTCACATCGATTGCGTTCGCGTTGACAAAGGACCCGCCGCCGCCGCCTTGGCCGCCGGTAGTGCCGCCGCCGCCGCCGCCGAAACCGCCGCCGCCGCCGCCGCCTTTATAGCCGCCGCCGCCGCCGCCAAATCCGCCGCTGCCGCCGGTGATGAAGGATGATCCCGCGCCGCCGGTGAAGCTCACGCCATATGTGCTTCCGCTCTGTCCGCCGCCGCCGCTGCTACGTCCCGCGGCGCCGCCCGTGAACCCGCCGCCGCCGCCGCCGCCGCGGCCGAAGGCGAAGCCGCTGTCGCTGTTAGACCCGCCCTGGCCTGCGGCGCCATTGAGGCCGCCGGCGCCCGGGTGGTCGCGGAAGCCGCCGCGGCCGGCGCCGCCGGCGCCGCCGGCCGCCTGCGTCCTGCCGGGGCCTCCCGCGGCACTGGTGCCGCCGCCACCGCCCCCGCCGGCAATCACTTCGTCGACATTGACGGTGCCCGACCCGTTATTGGTCTCGATCACGAAGCTGCCGCCGCCGCCGCCGCCGCCGTTGCTGCCCCGGTCCCGCCCGCGCCGCCGACGACGATCTCGAGCTTGGCGCCTGCCTGAAGAAAGATTTCGCCGCTCGCCATCGCGCCGAGCCCGCCGAGTCCGCCACTGTTGCTGTTGTAACGGCCGCCCTGCGCGCCGTCGGCCATGATGTCGTAATAGCCCGATGTCCCGATCGTGACGGTCTCGATCGCGCCGGTGTAGTTGAACGTATTGGTCTGGGTGGTCGAGAGCGTGGTCATCGTGGCGACCTTTCAGCGGTAGGAAGGGGCGAGGCGTCGTCGAAATTATCGGTTGCGGCCGATCGGGCGTCATCGCCGTCGCGCCAGCCTTCAAGCGCTCCGGCGCGTTCGAGCTCTTCGATCAGCGGAGCGAGCCCGTCGGCATGCGCGCGCCAGCGGCCGAGGCCGCGCAGGCCGCGCGCATTGACCGGCTGCCTGACCTGCGAGCGGCTCACCGTGCGCACCGGGCTGTCGGCTTCATAAAAGCGCGCGCAGGCCGGATCGGGCGGCAGATCGACAAAGCCGAGCACGCGGGCCAGCGTCGCGTCGAAATCCTTCACCCAGTCGTCGAGCCGCAGCGTCAGGATCGGCAGGGGCAGCGCCGCTTTCCAATGGTTCATCAGCCGGTTCTGCTCGCCGATCATCCAGCCGAGATCGGCGAGATCGTGGGCGTAGCCGTGCTCGCCATGAAAGCGGAAGGTGAAGATCGAAAAGCCGATGTCGCGCGGATCGCGCACGCAATGAATGATCTTGGCCTTCGGGAACAAGCAGCGCGATCAGCCAGACGTAGTGGTAATTGCCCGGCATCTTGTCGACGATGCGGCTCTTGCCCGGCGCGAGCGCGTGCAGCTCCTTCAGATAGGCCTCGGCTTCCGCGTCGAGCGCGCTTCGCGGTCGAGCGCGGCGATGCGGGCGAGCGCTTCCGCGCTCTCGCCGCCGCCCAGCCGCCAGGCGAGCCGCCCCAGCGCTGAGCGCTCGCCGGCGCCGGCGGCTTGCGGGTGGGCGGCGAGAATCTGCTCGGCGAGCGTGGTGCCCGAGCGCGGCATGCCGACGATGAAGACCGGCGCGGGATCGGCGTTGCCGGCGCGGGCCCCGCCGGCGAAGCGCTCCGGCGTGAAGGTCGCGATCGCTGCGTCGTCATAGGCCTGCGCCGCCTCGCGCGAAAACGGCTGGATGGTTCGCAGCAGCGCATGGCCCTCGCGCCATTGCACGAAAGCCTTGGCGTCGTCGCGCTCGCGCGACCAGAATTTGGCGAGGTCGTAGCGCGCCATGATCCTGTGTTCGAAGACGGCGCCCGGCCCCATATCGCCGAGCGCGGCCTCCATCGCTTCGGCGCAAGCGCGCGCGTCGGCGCGGCGGCCTTCGGCGAGCGCCAGCAGCGCGTCGCGCCAAAGCCGCAGCGGCGCGATCTCCGGCGGCGCGGGACCGAGCGCATCGAACTCGCCAAGCGCGGTCCGCGCCTTGTCCGGCCGGCCGAGAGCGATCAGCGCCAGCGCGCGCTGCAAATGCCAGTGGCGCGCTGCGGGAATATCGTCGGCAGGAGGGTCGACTTCGTTGAGCAGCGCGAGCGCTTCGGCCGGGCGCTCTTCCTGCAGGCGCTCGGCGACGAGGTTCAACCGCGCGGCGGCATCGTGCGGGTCGCGCGCGAGCGCCTCGCGCAGCAGCGTCTCGGCCATCTCGTAGCCGCCGGTGAGCCGCAGCAGCGCCGAAAGATTGCTCGTCGCCGCGCGATGGCCGGGCTGCGCCTGCAGGGCGCGGGTCATCGCGATCTTGGCATCATTGACCGACCCTTGCGCGTAGCGTGCGAGGCCGAAATTGATCCAGGCGTCGGCGAAGCCCGGGCGGAGCTTCACGGCGATGGCAAAGGCCTGTTCGGCGCGCGCCGGCTTGCCGGCGGCCATCCAGGCCTGGCCGTAAGCGTAATGCGCCTCGGCGGTATTTGGGGCGGCAAGGCAGGCATCCCGCGCCGCTTCCAAAGCCGCCTGCGTGTCGCCGCGCTGCAAAGCGCTGCTGAAATCACGCATTCTCGCCAGCGGATCGTGCGCGGTCGCGAGGCCGCTTGTGGCCGAAATCGCTGACGTTTCGATCACTTTGGCCCTCGCGCCGCGGGAGTCGCAGCCGGTGTAGACGGTCTTAGCCGCGATCTTAACGTGTGTAAAATTGTTGCTTTATTTACCACTAACTTGAGGACGGCCATGTCCGCTTTGGCCGCCATAACGGGATACCGCGGGGGCGCGTCATGTCTGCCGCTCATTCCCGCGGAAGCGGGAATCCAGCGGGGCGCTCTCAGCACATTTTGCGCTATGGAATGGCTACGCCGCTTTCTTCACCCGCTTCACATCCGGCGGCACGGCCTCTTGCGCCAGCGCCGCAAGCGCAGCATCGAGCGGCATCATCTGCTGCTGCTCGCTGCCGAGCCGGCGGATGGAGACGGTGCGCTCGGCGGCTTCCTTCTTGCCGAGGACGAGGAGGGCGGGGACCTTCGCCAGCGAGTGTTCGCGGACTTTGTAGTTGATCTTCTCGTTGCGCAGGTCGGCCTCGACCCGCAGCCCGAGCGCGCGCGCCGCGGCGATCGCTTCGCGCGCGTAGTCGTCGGCGTCCGACGTGATGGTCGCGATCACCGCCTGCACCGGGGCGAGCCAGAGCGGCATGTGTCCTGCATAATGCTCGATCATGATGCCGGTAAAGCGCTCGAGCGAGCCGAACATCGCGCGGTGCAGCATCACCGGCGTCACTTTGTTGGAATGCTCGTCGATATAGAAGGCGCCGAGCCGGCCCGGCATATTGAGATCGACCTGCACGGTGCCGCATTGCCAGTCGCGGCCGATGGCGTCGCGCAGCACATATTCGAGCTTCGGCCCATAGAACGCGCCTTCGCCTTTGTTGAGCGCCCACGGCCGGCCCGACGCTTCGAGCGCCTTCATCAAGGCGGCTTCGGCCTTGTCCCACACCGCGTCGTCGCCGATGCGCTTATCGGGGCGGTCGGAAAATTTGATGCGCACGTCGTCGAAGCCGAAATCCTGGTAGATCGTCAGGATCAGATCGTTGACCTTGATGACCTCCGCGGCGATCTGCTCCTCGGTGACGAAGATATGCGCGTCGTCTTGCGTAAAGGCGCGCACCCGCATCAGCCCGTGCAAGGCGCCGGACGGCTCGAAGCGATGCACCTTGCCGAATTCGCAGATCTTGTAGGGCAGGTCGCGGTAGGATTTCAGCCCGTTCTTGAAAATCTGGATGTGGCCGGGGCAGTTCATCGGCTTGACGACGAAAGTGCGCTCGTCCTCCTCGCGCGGCTGTACCAGGAACATGCCTTCGCGGAAGGTCGCCATGTGGCCGGATGCGACCCAGAGCGAGGAATCGATGAGCTGCGGCGCGTTGACCTCGGCATAGCCGGCGTCCATCTGCCGGCGCCGGATATAGGATTTCCAGTGTCTGAAACAGCGTCCAGCCTTTGGGGTGCCAGAACACCGAGCCGGGCGCTTCTTCCTGAAAATGAAACAGATCCATCTCGCGGCCGAGCCGGCGATGATCGCGCTTCTCGGCCTCTTCGATCTGTTTGAGATAGGCGTCGAGCTCGTCCTGCTTGGCAAACGCAGTGCCATAGATGCGCGAGAGCATTTCGCGGTTCGAATTGCCGCGCCAATAGGCGCCGGCGACTTTCATCAGCTTGAACGCATTGCCGATCTTGCCGGTCGAGGTCATATGCGGGCCGCGGCACAGATCGAACCAGTCGCCTTGCTTGTAGATTTTGATTTGCTGATCTTCCGGGATGGCGTCGACCAGCTCGACCTTGAACAGCTCGCCCTTGTCGCGGAACACCTTCTTCGCCTCGTCGCGCGACCACGCTTCCTTGGTGAAAGGTTTGTCGCGCGCGATGATCTCGCGCATCTTCTTTTCGATGGCCGCGAAATCCTCCGGCGTGAACGGCTGGTTGCGGAAGAAGTCGTAATAGAAGCCGTTGTCGATCACCGGGCCGATGGTGACTTGCGTGCCGGGCCACAGCGACTGCACCGCTTCGGCGAGCACGTGCGCGGTGTCGTGGCGAATGCAGCTCGAGCGCGCGCGGATCCTCGCGGGTCAGAAATTCGATCTTGGCGTCGTGTTCGATCGGGTCGGAGAGATCCGCCACTTTGCCGTCGAGCGCCATCGCCACCGTGCGCTTGGCAAGCGACGGCGAAATGCCCTTGGCGATGTCGAGGCCGGTGGTGTTGTCTGGATACTCCCGACGCGCGCCGTCGGGAAAGGTCACGGCGACCATGGTTCACTCCTGTTGCTCACTCGCTGCCTACTGGGTGCAGCGTAAGCGAAGCGCCTAGAATCAATCGGTTAGTCTTGCGAGCGTCTATATATGGTCGTGCTCGATTTATGGCAATTGTTGGTGAAAAGCGCGTTTTGTATGATCCACTCGTCAAACCGCTGTGGACCGGCCCCGTTGAGCCTTATTCTCCGCCGCCGCAAAGTCCGGCCAGTCGTGCGCGAGGCAAGCGAATGCGCATTGTCGTTCGACAAGGGACGCGAGATGACGCGGAATTGGTCTCGGCGCTCAACGCCGACGTTCAAGCTGTCCACGCCGCGAAGTTACCGGAGCGGTTCAAGCCGCCTGGGCCAAGTTCATTCCCGGCGGAGGAAACCGGCGCCCTTCTGACAAAAGCCGACAACATCGTATTGCTGGCCTTCGTTGACGGGGATCCGGCAGGCTATGTCTATGCGGAAATTTTTCGACGGCCGGAGACATCGCTGACATATGCCTACGAGATGATTTCATGTTCATCACATTAGCGTCGGCCCGAAGTATCGACGACGAGGTGTCGGCAGCGCCCTGCTGAACGCGTTGCGTACATCGGGGCGAGACTTGGGGATTGCGCTTTTGACGCTCGAGGTGTGGTCATTCAATGAAGACGCACGCGCGTTCTTTGGACGGCATGGCTTTGACGGGTACATTGAACGTCTATGGTCCCGATAACTCGGGTGAGCCGCGCGCTGATTAACGGTTGATCTCGATGCGTAAGGTGCGCCTTGTCGCTCGTGAAAAAGCGGACGTGGACGTCAGGGCGAGTGCACCTTTGCGTTCGTCCCGCGCCATCGTGCGTAGCGCCACGGCAGATACCAGCGCGCATTCGCCGGAGTTGCATCCGACACAAAATCGAGCCCCGACGTTCCCCACGGTTGGCAGCGCAGAAGCCGCGCCAGCGTCATCCAGCCGCCGGCCCAGAGGCCATAACGATCCAGCGCCTGGTCGGCATAGTCCGAACACGTCGGCAGATGCCGGCACTCGAAACCGATGAGCGGGGAGAGCGTGTAGCGATAGATTTTCACCAGGCCGCGCCCGAGCAGGCGCGGGGCGTGGCGGAAACTGTCGGCGGCCGGGGACAAATTACTCCGCCGCCGCTTTGGCGGCTTTCCCGTTCGCCCGCTTGGCCTCGATCTGGCCGATGGCGTCAACCACGGCGTCGAAGGTCAGAAGCGTCGAGGCATGGCGCGCCTTGTAGTCGCGGACCGGCTCGAGCACCGCGATATCGGCCCATTTGCCGCCTCCCGGGGGGCTGCCGTTTTCCTTGAGCATTTTGCGAACGCCTTCGCGCAACGCCCGCAATTCGCTTGCTTTCGAGCCGACGATATGGCGCGCCATGATCGAGGAAGAAGCCTGGCCGAGCGCACAGGCCTTCACCTCATGGGCGAAGTCGGTGACGGTCTCGCCGTCCATCTTGAGGTCGATGGTCACGGTCGAGCCGCAGAGCTTCGACAGCGCGGTCGCCGACGCGTCCGCGTCCGCTAGCCGCCCAATCCGCGGGATGGTGCCGGCAAGCTCGATAATGCGCTTGTTATAGACTTCATCCAGCATCGTAAAATCGCGGTTTTGGCGGGGTTTATTGTCTCCGCCTGACAAATCACTATATAGGCGGTGACTTGACGAATTTGAAGTTCCGGCATCCGGCCGGTGAAATGGGAGCAGGGATGGACGCAGTTGTTAAGCCGGGTACCAAGCCCTGGCCGAAAGACGAAACCTCCACAGGGCAGCTTTCGGATCACGTCCATAACGCTCCAGCACCGGTCGAAAAAAGGCCTTCTCGCGAAGAGGCGCAAGCCGCGGTGCGGGCGCTGATCGCCTATATCGGCGAGGATCCGGCGCGCGAGGGCCTGGTCGATACCCCAAAACGTGTCATCGGTGCGCTCGACGAACTCTATCGCGGCTACCGCGAAGTGCCGGCCGATGCGCTGGCGCGGACTTTTGGCGAGACCGAGGCCTACGACGATTTCGTGCTCATTCGCGACATCAGGTTCACGTCGCATTGCGAACATCACATGCTGCCGTTCTACGGCAAGGCGCATGTCGCCTATCGGCCGGTCGAGCGCGTGGTCGGGCTGTCGAAGCTCGCGCGTCTAGTCGATACCTATGCGCGCCGCCTGCAGACCCAGGAGCATCTGACCTCGCAGATCGCCACCGCGATCGAACAAGTGTTGAAACCGCACGGCGTTGCGGTGATGATCGAAGCCGAGCACACCTGCATGACGGTCCGCGGCGTGCGCAAGCCGGGCGCTTCGACGGTGACGACGCGCTTCACTGGGAGCTTCCGTGACAATCCGGACGACCAGATGCGGTTCATGATGCTGATCGGCGCCGCGGGGCGCGGCAGCGAAAAGACGCGGTAAAATTCTCGCGCGAGAGGTCGCGCGGGAGTGCGCGCAACAGGCGGGGGCTTTCGTTGTCGGAAAAATCGCCATTTGCCCCGCCCGGATCGGACGCCGACCTCGAAGAAGGCTTGGCGCTGACGCCGAAATTCGACGCCGACGGCTTGGTCACCTGCGTCGCGACCGACGCCGCGTCCGGCGATCTCCTCATGGTCGCGCATATGAATGCCGAGGCCTTGGCGAAAACCATCTCGACCGGCGAAGCCTGGTATTTCAGCCGCTCCCGCCGCGCGCTGTGGAAGAAGGGCGAGACGTCAGGGCACACCCAGCGCGTCGTCGAAATGCGCGTCGACTGCGATCAGGATGCGGTGTGGATCAAGGTGGAGCAGGCGATCGCCGCGTGCCATACCGGGCGCCGCTCGTGCTTTTATCGCGCCGTGCCGCTCGGCAAGCCTGGCGCGGCCAAGCTCGAATTCCGCGACGAGCGCGTGTTCGATCCGAAAGCGGCCTATCGCAAAGATTGATCGGGTTGACTTACGCGCTCGCCGGATTGCGTCGCGTATCCTGGCCGCGGCCGCCGGCGAATACATTTCGCGCCGGTCCGGTCGGTGCGCTGGAGACGGTGGCCGACCGCTTCCAGGGTGAGATGGTCTCGACGATGATCTTGATGCCGGACAACAGGCTTTCGACGTCGCGCTGAACGCGTTCGGTCTCGAACTTGATGAAGTCATCGAGCTTCTGCAGTTCGGAGGCGAGGCCCTCGAGTTCCCCGATCGAGTTCGAGGTCAGCCGGGCGATGGAGGTTCTAATGCGTTCGGCGTCGACTTCGAGCTTGGGCTTTGACTGCTGCTCAAGGTCGGCAGGAGCCTTCTGAGGCGCGGCCTCCGGAATTTCGCTCGCTGGCGCAGCAGCCGTCTGATCGTTTGCCTCGGAGAGTGTGGCATCCATTGAAATTGCTCCTCACTTGATCATCCGCGAAACTTGGTCATCCGCAAAAGCCGGATCAGCGGCTCAATCACGTTGCTGGGGAAGGGCGTGATTGAGCCGCCAGGGATCAACAGGTCCGGCTGCGTAACCCGCGAACACATCATCACCCGCGGCTTAATCGCGCGCTAAAAAGCGATGGCCGCTTTGTGATCTTTGTCGGGTCGTTGTTGGTTCAACGGAACTTGCGGAACTTGCGGGCGCAACGCGACGAATACTGACGCGTGCAAATGCGCTGGCGGCGGGAGCGCGACCGCTCAACGATCGCGCTCCGCGACACGTCAGTGGTGACGATGCCCGTGATGGACCGGCATCACGGCTTGCAGCTCGACTTCGGTCGCGGTCGCAACCACGTTGAAGCCCGACTGGCCCTCGACGCTGACCGGCTGCAAAGCAAATGAGTTGCTGTTGCCGCCGACGAGGCCGTTAGCGCCGGCGCCGACGCCGAATGACGCTCCGGCGGAAACGCCGCCATAGGTGCCGGCGAGCGCGCCGGGTCCCACATGCAGGCTTGGCGCGAAGACGGCCCATCCCAAAGTGACGCTGCTGTTGAAGCCGGCTTGGGCGCCCAGGCGGCGCAGATTGGCCTGATAATATTGGACCGGACCACCGGCGCTCGGGGTGAAGACGCAATTCAACGGCTGGCTGGACACGACGATATAGCTTGCCGTCTCCGCGCTGCGGCAGTTCAACAAACCGATCTGGGTATCGGCACGGGCAGGAGTGCTCGCAGCGAGTGCCATCGTAGCGAGTGCAATGCCGAACGCCGCAGCCGCGACTGCGCCGCGAGCGGCAAGTTTCATGTACATCATATGGTTCCTTACTAGACACCGACTGGCATCAATCCGAAGAGACCAAGCCCAATCGATTCACTCGATCACTCGTTTGCCGAGCGCGGCAGTCGATCGCGACGTCACGAGCCCGGCGGCCGCGACCAGAGTGCATGAATGGGACGAAAGTGGTGTTCGAGACGGCCGTGTGACGGTTTTTTGGCAACCGTTGCGCATAAGGCACACTGGGCGCCGCAACGCTGCCCTACGCGCTCTACCGGCGCCGACCAGCCAGGAATGCGATGATCGCCGCAGCTTGAATCACTGCCGCGGCGCCAAATAAGTAGGGCGCCGCTCCCGCCGATGCCGTGCCAGATTTCGGAGCAAGCTCCCGGATCAATCCAAAACTCGCGGGGGCGAAAGCGTAAGCGGCTTGTCCGATGGCAATGATCAAGGGGACGACGCGCGGCACGTCCTCTTTCATGAACTCGATCTGCGCAATGAGCGGCGGCAGTGATGTGGTGTTGCCGATCCCGGCCCCGAACAGCACAACGCCGAGGAGCAGCAAGGGCACATTGTCGCCGGCCGCGAGACAGAGCGCGAGCGAGCCCAGGATTTGCACGACGGTGCTGGCGCATGCGACGAGGCGGCGATCGGCTCGCGCCGGCATCAAGAAGCCGACCATGCTACGGCCGGCAATGGCTGCGGCCGTGGCAGCGCCCGCTGCGAGGCCCGCGAGCTGCTCGCCCAGCGCTGGTACCAGGAGCGAGAACAGGTGCGCAATCAGGCCGATTTGCGCAAACAATCCGAGCGCCATGCCGAGCGCCAAGGTGATGAATTGAGGATTCCGCCACAAGAGGCTGCCCGGAAGCGGGCGTGCTGACGCCGACGTGACGGCAACGGCCGCCGCACCAAGCGCGTCGCCGTCCGGGCGCAAGCTCATGTCCTGCGGCAGCTTTGCAAAAAATACGTCGGCCAGAATCCAGATGATCACGATCATCACGAGGCCGATCATCGCCGAGGCCAATGGGAAGCCGAAGAACCCGATCGCCGCGACCCAGAGCGGCGAGAATATGACGCCGCCGATGCTGGACCCATTGTAGGCCCACGAGAGCGCCGCCGGGCGGGTGCGCACGAACCAAGGCGAGACGATCGCGTTGACCGCTGCTGCGCTCATGGTGACCCAACCGGCGCCGCTGAAGAGAGTGGCAACAAACAGCTGCCACGGCTCATGCGCTACGGCCCAGCCGGTGACGCCTGCGGCAAGCGATAAGGCTCCGGCCTTCGTAACCGCCGGTATGCCGAACCGGCGATAGAGCCCGGGCAAGTTGGCGACGACGACCGCGCCGAACAGGAAATGCACGGTAACGGCCGTCGAGACCAGGATAAGCGACCAGCCGCGCGCTTCGCGCACCGCATGCAGATAGACCGGCGGGCCATAGAAGCCGAGACCCCAGCCGAACACCGCGAGCCAGAAGGCGGCGGCGACGACGCGCCAACCGTAAAACGTCGCGTCCTTGCTCGACGCCGACGCGCAGGCGCGCAAATCGTCGGACACCTGTCGTGCGCGCCAAGAGTTCATGGCTGTACATGCGAGGAAATTCGCAGCGGATGTTACGGCGACGGCCGAAGTGCGCAGAGCGGATTGGCGCGTAGGGCGGGTTAGGCGAAGCCGGTAACCCGCCGCAACGACGAAGAATGGCGGATTACGCCTTCGTCTAATCCGCCTATTCCCACCGCGCAGCGCGCGCCAGCAATTGCTTGGCGCGCACCAGATGCGGCTGGTCGTACATGACACCGCCGATGCCGACCACGCCGGCGCCGGGAGCGGCCGCGAACGCCTCGATCACCGCGCGCGCGTGCGCGACGGCGCTCGCCGAGGGCGTGAACACCTCGTTGATGATCGGCACTTGCGCCGGATGGATCGCCAGTTTGCCGGCAAAGCCGTCGCGGCAGGCTTCCTCGCATTCGCGCCGGAAGCCGTCGGCGTTGCGGAAATCCACGTAGACGGTGTCGAGCGCCGGCACCGCTGCCGCTGCGGCCCCGGCAATGCACAGCGCCCGCGCCAGCCGATAGGGATCGAGAAATCGGCCCGCCGCATCGCGATTGGCCTGTGCGCCAAGGTCGGCGGACAGATCCTCGGCGCCCCAGGTGAGACCGAGGAGGCGCGCGCTCGAGCCGGCAAAAGTGCCGGCAAGAAAGAGCGCAGCTGCGGTTTCCGTGGCGATCGGCAGAATCTTGATATGGCCGTCGGGCAAGCCGCTCGTCGCTTCGCGCACGGCAAGCTTGGCGTCGGCGTGGGTAACGGAGGCGCCGCCTTCCGCCTTCGGCAGCATGATGGCGTCGGGCTTCGCCGGCGCGATGGCGTCGAGGTCGGCATCGGTCAAACCGGTCGCCAAGCCGTTGACGCGCACTATCATGGTGGGTCGCGAAGAACTCTTCATCGCGTCTTTGAGAAATGCCGCAGCGCTGTCGCGGGCGCGCGCCTTGCCTTCGAGCGCGATGGAATCTTCAAGGTCGACGATCAGCGCATCGGCGCCGCTCGTCATCGCCTTGTCGAGTTTCTTCGGGCTGTCGGCGGGGACGAAAAGAAGCGAGCGCATATTGCCAAATCTATCCGTGTGTAACGGTCACTTCGGCCGCATGCGGATGAAGGCCTGGCGGAGGCATTCGGCGACCAGTTTGTTGTCCTGATTGAAGGCGCGGTGATGGAATTCGACGATGCCGGCGCCGGGCCGCGACTTCGATTCGCGCTTGCCGACGACGTCGGTCGAGCAATGCACGGTGTCGCCCTCGAACAGCGGGTGGGGGAATTTCACGTCGGTCATGCCGAGATTGGCGATGGTGGTGCCGACCGTCATGTCGGACACCTGGATGCCGATCATCAGGCCTAGCGTAAACAGCGAATTCATCAGCGGCTGACCCCATTCGGTCTCCTGCTCGCAGAAATGCCGGTCGATATGCAGCGGCTGCGGATTGAGCGTCATGTTGGAGAACAGCATGTTGTCCATCTGGGTGACGGTCCGCGTAAAGCGGTGCTCGGTGGTCTCGCCGACGATGAAATCCTCGAAATAAAGGCCGCCGCGCTTGTGCCTGATCGCCGTTTGCTGGGTCATTTTCGCCTCCATACGTCCTTATGCCGTGCCGCGTTAAGTTCCCATTTACCATAATCGTTAATGATCGCTAACGCTCAAGACAGCCGGTGGGAGCCGGCAAGGGGAGCCCAAAGCATGCTGGTCGATTCCAGCAATTCCACCGCCGGTTCGGCGGTGATCGGCGCCATTCGTCAGGCAGCTCAGGCCACCGGCACGAGCTTCCAATATCTATTGGCGACGGCCCAGGTCGAATCCGGCCTTAATCCGCAGGCCGGCGCGTCAACGTCGTCGGCGCGCGGTCTGTTCCAATTCATCGAGCAGACCTGGCTCGCGACCATGAAGCAGTCGGGCGCGTCGCTCGGCTACGGCCAATATGCCGACGCCATCACCAAAACTGCCTCCGGCAGATACGAGGTGGCGGATCCGTCGATGCGCAGCGCCATTCTCAAGCTGCGCAACGATCCGACCGCGAATGCGGTGATGGCGGGCGCCTTCACCAAAGCGAATGCGACGCTGTTGTCGCAAAAGCTCGGCCGCTCGCCCTCCGAGGGCGAGCTCTATATCGCGCATTTTCTCGGCGTCGGCGGCGCGGCGAAGCTGATCGCGGCGGCCGGCGATAATCCGAACGCGTCCGCCGCCAGTCTTTTTCCGCATGCGGCCCAGGCCAATTCTTCGATCTTCTACGATCGCTCGACGGGCGCCGCGCGCAGCCTCGCGCAAGTCCGCGATGTGCTGACCGCCCGCTATGACGTCGCCGCGCGGGAACGGCCGGTCAGCAATACCAGCGTGGCGCAGGCCGTAACGAGCCCGAGCGCCGTTTCCACCGCTGCTTCGGCTGTCCCGATTCCTCCGTTGCCCATACTGGACCGGCCGAGCAATGCCATCACGAGGAATGCGATCACGAGGAATGTGATCACGAATGCGAATCCGACCGGGGCCAGTACCGCAACCAATACCGCAACCAAGACTGCGGCCGCGGCCGTGCCTGACACCGCCGGCATGACCAGCGCATTCGCCGCTGCAACGCCACAGCGCGCCGTGATCAATACCGATGCGTTCTACAGCCTGTTTTCGGATCCAGGCCGCTCCACCCCGATCGCCTCGGTCGTCAGCCAGCTCTGGGGTGTGTCGGGCGCTACTCCGGGCGTCAGTCCGATTGGCCTGGGCGATCTCTTCAAGGACGACGGCACGAGCGGCTAGACCGCGTCGGCAGGGGCTCTATGAACAAACACAACAAACACGCGGGGATTTATGGTGAACGCTTTGTTAATCCCGGAAATCTAGCATTGGAATCAGTGCTTCCTCCGCGTGACCTGAGCGCAAGATGATCGTCCGCGATTTCCTGCAATGGATCCGCACCGCGCCCGCCAGCGAGCGCGCCGAAGCCACCAGCGCACTGGCGCGAGCCTACCTTTACTCGGATCTGTCACCCGACGATCTCGGCGCCGCCGAAGGTGCCATGCTGATGCTGCTCGACGATCCGTCGCCGCTGGTGCGCCGTTCGCTGGCGGATGCGCTTGCCGCAAGCCCGGACGCGCCTCCGGCAATCGTGCTTGCGCTCGCCGCCGATCAGCCGCAGATCGCGGCGCCGGTCTACGCGCTGTCGCCGCTCTTCGTCGATGCCGATCTGGTCGATGCGGTAGCGACCGGAGGTGCGGCGATCCAGGCGGCGATTGCGAGCCGCGCCGCTTTGCCGCGTTCGGTGGCTGCGGCCATCGCCGAAGTCGGCGTCGCCGAATCCTGCCTGATCCTCGTGGAAAATTTCGACACCGATATCGCGCCGTTCTCGACCGACCGCATCGTCGAGCGTTTCGGCCATCTCGCGGCGATCCGCGAGTCGCTGTTGGCCCGCGACGATATTCCGGCCGCGACCCGGCAGGCGCTGGTCATCAAACTGTCCGAGACGCTCGCCGGCTTTGTCTCAGGCCGCGCCTGGCTCGACGCCGACCATGCCCGTCGCGTCGCGCGTGAGGCCTGTGAGAAGGCGACCGTCACCATCGCCGCCGATACGCCGCAGACCGAGCTCGGTCCGCTGATCCGGCATTTGTCGGCGAGCGGCCAGCTCACCGCCGGCCTCATTCTCCGCGCGCTCCTCTCCGGCAATATCGTGCTGTTCGAAGAAGCTTTGGCGGAGCTCGCCGATATGCCGGTCGCGCGCGTGTCGGGGCTGGTTCACGATCGCGGCGCGGCCGGATTGCGGGCGCTGTTTCAAAAAGCGCAATTGCCGCCGTCGACTTTCCCGGCCTTCAAGGAGGCCATCGAGGCGATGCGCGAAGGTTTCCTGTTGGAGCCCGGCGGCGCGACGCGGCTCAAGCGGCGCATGATCGAGCGCGTGCTGACGCGGTGCGAAGACGAGGATCTCGACGAGCTCGCGCCGCTGCTCACGCTCTTGCGGCGTTTCGCAACGGAAGCGGCGCGCGAAGAAGCGCGGCTATTCTGCGACGAGCTTGTCGCGCTTGACTACGACGAGCAATCGGCCGCGGCGTAGCTACGTAGACGCTAGGTTTGCGCGGTGCCGGGAACGAGCGGCGGCGCGAAAATGCTTTCCAGATAATCCGGACGAAAGTCGTTCTCGCGCTTGAGGAAGTCGTCGGTGACGTCGCGCAACCGCCGCACCAATTCGCCGGCGACTTCGGCCTTGTCGGGATGCGCGCTTTCCCGCGTCATGGCGCGAACGGCGTCGACATGCTGGTCGACCAGGAGCAGCGGGATCTGCGCCATCTCGGGCGTGTGTTCGAGGAGCCGGCACAGGCTATCGGCGACACCCACGACTTCAGGGTAGCCGAAGGTGGCGGCTTCGCCTCTGACGTCATGGGCGGCGCGGAACAGCGCGCTGTGGGTGTGATCGGTCATGCCCAAGAGTTTTATGGCTTGGCGCGCGGTTTCGATCCGCTCGCATTCCGCCAGCATCCAGGTGGAGAATTCTGACGAGAGCTGGACCAAAGCCGCTTCCGCGCGCGCGACCGGATCGTCGTCGCTTGGATTGGATGGCGCAATGGCTTTGCGCAGCTCGTTCGGCGGCGTGATCACTTCGTGATCGGCATAAGTGACGACCAGCGGAGCTTGATCCTTGCGTATCTCTTTTCGCGGCATTTCCGTTGATGCTCCTTCAGGTCAAGTCAAGACCCTGGCTTTGTCGTTGAGATGGTCCGGACGCAGCAGATCCGTCTTGACGGCTTTGCGCCGCTCCAGACCGCCGTAATGCGGATTGACGTTGCGCCGCCGGTCGGGCCCGAAATAGGTCTTGGTTTTCACGAACGGGCGCGGCTTGGCGACGACATTGGCGATGCGTTCGTAGAGCGACTTCGGGGAGAGCGGCTTACAGAGGAATTCGGTGATGCCGGCATCGCGGGCGATCATCACGCGCTTCTTGTCGGAATGGCCGGTAAGCATGATGATCGGCACGTAAGGATTAGCATTGGCGCCGGGCTGACGGATCATCTGCGCCAATTCCAAGCCGTCGAAGATCGGCATCACCCAATCGACGAAGACGATATCCGGCATGAAATGGGTGAAGGCTTCGAGACCGGAGGCGCCGTCCTCGGCTTCATAGACTTCCCGCGCGCCGAATCCATTCAGCAATGTGCGAAGGATCCGCCGCATATGCGCACTGTCCTCGACGACGAGGAAGCGCAAGCGGTTGAAGTCGATGCGGAACATAGAGACTCCGGCGCGGCGGACGCCCAGACGCCCATCCTCGCAAGCGCGAACGTAAAGAAACGTCGTTAAGGCTTGGTTAAGCTTTGATCCGGCAGTTAGTGTCCGAATTGCTCGCCCAAAATCCGCTCGTCGAGGCTGTGGCCCGGATCGAACAGCATGTGCATCGACTTGCTGTGATCGAGGCTGATGTCGACGGAGCGGACTGAGCGCACCTCGTCGTGGTCGGCGACCGCGGCGACCGGGCGCTTCTCCGCTTCGAGCACTTCGACGGTGACATCGGCGCGATCCGGCAGCAAGGCGCCGCGCCAGCGCCGCGGCCGGAACGGGCTGATCGGCGTGAGCGCCAAGAGCGGCGCGCCGATCGGAATGATCGGGCCTTGCGCCGAAAGATTGTAGGCGGTCGATCCGGCCGGCGTCGCCAGCATGATGCCGTCGGCGACCAGTTCGGGCAGGCGCTCCTTGCCGTCGACCAGAACGCGCAAGCGCGCCGCCTGATAGGTCTGACGGAACAGCGAGACTTCGTTGATGGCGCGGTGCCGGTGGATGCGGCCGACTTCGTCGCGTGCGCGCATCATCAGCGGGTGGATGACCGTTTCCTGCGCGGCCGCCAGCCGTTCGAGGAGCTCCGCCTCGGCATATTCGTTCATCAGGAAACCGACGGTGCCGCGATGCATGCCGTAGATCGGCTTGCCGGAATTCATGAACCGTTGCAGGGTCGCGAGCATGAGCCCGTCGCCGCCAAGCGCGACGATGACTTCGGCGTCTTCGGGCGCGGTATCGCCGTAGCGGCGGATCAGCCGCTGCCGCGCGCGCTCCGCCTGCGGCACGTCGCTTGCGACAAAAGCGATGTGCTTGGATTGGGGTTTGGCGGGGCGCTTCGACATATCGGGCCCGGCTGAGCGGGGAGGGGTGGAATGGACGGCAGTTTGGAACGCGCGATGCTCGTCTATACGACGTTTCCGTCCATTGTCGAAGCGGAGCAGGTCGGCCGGGCGCTGGTCGAGCGCAGGCTCTGCGCCTGCGTCAACATCCTGCCCGGCATGGTGTCGCTCTACTGGTGGCAGGGTGCGATCGAGCGCGGTGACGAGGTGGTGATGATCATCAAGACCCGCGCCACGCTGACCGAGCCGGTCCGTGCCGCGGTGCGCAAGCTGCATTCCTACACGACGCCGGCGATCCTGGTCATTCCGGTTGAAAGCGTCGATCCGGACTACCACGCGTGGATCGTCGCCGAAACGCAGGGCGTGTCGCAGCGGTAGGAAGGCCAAATAACTTCAAAACCGCTCACTCCCGCGTGAACGGGAATGAGCGGGTGAACGCCGGAAATTCAGTAAGTCACCGTGCCGTCGATCGCCGCTTTCAGCGCGGTGTATTCGTGGCACGTGGTCCCGCAGATGCTGGCGACCTTTTCGAGATCGTCCTTGGCCTTGAGGATATTGCCCTGCTCGGCGTGCCACATGCCGTAATAGGACCAGGTCTGCGCGTGGTTGGGGTCGGCGGCGAGCGCGCGATCGTACCAGAGCTTGGCGTCGTCGTAGCGGCCGAGCTTGCGGCTGGCATAGCCGATCAGCGTCGCCACATCCGCATTGTCGTCGTAGCCCATCGAGCGCAGCGCGGCGATGCCGCCTTCGTAGTCCTGCTTGTCGTAAACCAGCGCATAGGCCTTGTGCCAGCCCTTCAAGAAATCCTCGGCCGAGCTCGATTTGTCGGTTTTCTTTTTGGCCTTCTTGGTGCCGCTCGGGTTGCCAGATGGCTGCGACGTCGATGAGGGCGCGGCAGGATTGGCGCCTTCGACGGCGAGAGCGAATTTCGGCGTGATGGCGATGGAACTCACGAGGATGGCGGCAGCAAGCAACGGCGTTTTGCGCATGACGTCTCTCCGGTTGCGGTGCAGTGCAACTTAAGAACACCAGCATCGTAGCACTTCATCCGCCGGCAGGCAGCTTTAGTTCCGGCAATCGGCGAAAGAGCAAAACGGCTTGCATTACAAAGATTTCACGTAGGTGAACGAAGTCTGCTGGCCGACTTCAGGACGCGTTCAGTGCACGGGGCGTAGATCTTGTGCCAACAACGGCACGGTCTTGAGAGACGACCTCTTCAGCCGGTGCCGCGGGACAACAAGGAGAACAAAAATGTTGAGGAAATTCGCCGCCGGCCTGCTCGCAACCGCGCTGATCGCAGGCCCGGCTTTTGCGCAGACGTCCACACCTTCCACACCGTCCAGCTCGGCGATGGCGCCCGCCGCCGCGCCCGCGACCCAAAATGCTCCGGCGAAAGCCGCGGCCGCTCCCGCTAGCACGATGGCGGCACCGGCTGTGACCAAGACGAAGGAGACGGCAAATCCGGGCAAGACGGTGAAGCACGCCAAGCTGCACAAGAAGACCGTCAAGCACGTCGCAAGCCGGTCTCACCTCAAGTCCGGCAAGATGCATCAGGCGCGGCATGTGAAGTCCGTCAAGACGCATCAAGTCAATACCGGCACTGCCGCGAAGCGGTCGTAACCGGAAACGCTTGCCTGTAATCCGGAATATGCACCCAACAACCGGTGCGAACCGAGGCCCGGATTGCACGCACCGACTTGCGGGTCTCTGACGGCAGACCCCCGTCAGGCCCGCAAGTCGGAATTTTACGCACGAGCCGTCGAGATCGTGCTGCCTGGAAGTCGTCCCCGCAGGTGCGGCCTCGATCCGCACTTAACGAAAACGAAGAATCCGCGAGGATCAGGGAGGCCGGCGTCACCGCCGGCCTCCGATCTTTTTGCGATCAGAGATTCGGTTGCCACTCGACCGGAACGTGCTCGTAACCGGTCGCGGTCTTGATCAGATGGCCGCAGGCAGGGAAGGGGAAGTGATAGCCGGTGACCAGCATGCGGTCGGCGGCGGCGCGATCGAAGATTTTTTTGCGTGTGGCGACGGCGGCGGAGCCGTCGATATCGAAAGCGGCCTGCCAATCGGGATGGCGCGCGAACACCGCGGGGTGCTGCGCGGTGTCGCCCAGCACCAAGAGCGATTGCCCGCCCGAGTGTATCGCAAACACCGTGTGGCCCGGCGTGTGGCCGGCCGCCGCCAGCGTCTCGATGCCGGGCGCCACTTCCTTGCCCGGATCGAATCGCGTCACCTGACCGGCGATGTCGGAGAAAATCCGCCGCTGGTTGCGGAAGGTGAGTTTCAGATCGGCTTCCGCGGCATTCATATTGGCGTCGTTCGTCCAGTAGGCCCATTCCGGCTCAGGCACCATGATCTCGGCATTGGGGAAGATCAGCGCATTGTCCTTGTCCTTGATGCCGTTGATGTGGTCGGGATGAAAATGCGAAATGACGATCTGATCGACCGCTTTGGCGTCGATGCCGGCCGCGGCGAGATTGTCGCGCAACGCGCCGGCGGACGGCGCGATCTGGCCGCCGGTGCCGGTGTCGATCAGCACCAGTTTCTTTCCGGTATTGACGATGAGCGTCGTGAACGGCGTCGCGAGCTTGTCGTGCGGCATGAAGGCCTGTTCGAGCGCGCGCTCGACTTCGGTAAACGGCGCCTTGATGAACGCATCGGTGATCGGGCGATACCAGATGCCGTCGTAGAGCGCGGTCAGTTCATAGGAGCCGATCTTGTAGCGAAAAATGCCGGGCACAGCTTTGTCGGCAGGCGGCGTTTCGGCCGCGGCGGGCTCGGCGCCGGCGGCCAGTGCGGCAGCGGCGGAACCGGTCATCAATGCCCGGCGCGTCAGCTTGGTATCGGTGTCATGCGTGCGGTCTTGCGTCATGCCGGGTTCTAACAATCGCTCCTTCTCATTATTCCAAATACAGCCTGGTATCGTTCCAAGCCTGGTATCGTTCCAAGCCAGCATAACGAATTATTTGGGCCGCATTCTTGCATGGGCCGCAAGCGGGATCGTCGCTTGGCGGTGTGACGATATAGTGGCACACAGCCGCTCCAACATCAGTGTCGCTTGTCTGCGGCGTCCTCGCTCTCTCCCATGAAAGTGCCGCCTTGAACATCATGCCCGATACGGCCCGGATGCCCGAAACGGTCCGACCGGCGCCCGCACAGCGCTCCTTCGCGGCGATGCGCCATTCCGGCTTTCGCGCGCAGTTTTCGACCTTTGTGATTGCGATGATGGCCGACAATATCGAGCACGTCATCAGCTATTGGGTGCTGTTTCAGAAATTTCATTCTCCGGCTTTGGCGGGCTTTGCCGTGCTGTCGCATTGGCTGCCGTTTCTGGCGTTCTCGGTGGCGACCGGCGCGCTTGCCGACCGCGTCGATCCGCGCCGCATCATCCAATGCGGCATGCTGTTGTTCATCACCGCGTCGCTCGGCTGGGGCTATTTCTTCATCACCGGGACGTTGCAGATGTGGCACGCCATGGTGCTCTTGGTGATTCACGGCTGCGCCGGCGTGTTGTGGCAGACGCCGAACCAATTGCTGCTTTACGACATCGTCGGCCGCGACGATCTGATGAGCGCGGTGCGGCTGAATGCGACGGCGCGCTATGTCGGCGTGTTGATCGGCCCGGCTGTCGGCGGCGCCATCTTGTTGTGGCTCGGCCCCGCGCACGGCATTTTGCTCAACACGCTATTTTATCTCCCGCTGGTGCTGTGGCTGATCAAAGCGCCTTACGGTCCGAAATTCCGCGCCGGCGGGGCGCCGCCGCCGCGCGCAGTGCGCGGCCTCGCCGACATCGTGCAGACCGCGCGCGATATCGCTTTACATCCGGTCATCGTCTCGATGACGCTTCTGGCCGGCGCATCGTCGTTCTTCGTCGGCAATGCTTACAGCGCGCAAATGCCGGGCTTTGCCCAGGATCTCGGTCACGGCGATCCCGGCGTGTCGTACAGCATGCTGCTCGCCGCCGATGCCGCAGGCGCCCTCGTTGCCGGCATCGTGCTCGAAGGCAGGGCGCTCCTGGTGCCGAAAGCAGGCACGGCGATCGTTCTGGCGATGCTGTGGTGCGTGTCGCTTGCCGGATTTTCGCTGGCAACGCGCTATCCGCTGGCGCTTATGCTGTTGTTCAGCGCCGGCTTCTTCGAATTGTCATTCAACGCCATGGCGCAGACGCTGGTCCAGGTGAATGCGCCGGTCGATATTCGCGGCCGTGTCATCGGCCTGTTCAATATGGCGAGCCTCGGGCTTGCGCGCCTTCAGCGGCGTTTCCGTCGGGCTGCTCGGCAGTTTTATCGGCGTGCACTGGTCGCTCGGGCTGTCCGCGCTGGTCATGCTCGCGATCGCCGCAGTTGTCTGCTGGCCCTACCAGTAGCGCGCCCGACTATGGCGCGAGGCTTTCGAGATATTGCGGCACCGCCGGGTCGCCTTCCGGCGGCGCCCAGTCGGCGAACTCGTTCGGCCGATAGGGGCCGGGCTTGACCTCGAGCAGCATCGTTTCCTTCTCGCACACGAAAAGCCCATGCCACGTGCCGATTGGGATCTGCACCAGCGGCGACGCTGAGCTCATTGCGATGCGTCCGGTCAATTCGCCTTGCGGACTGAACTTCAAGAGATCGCAGCGTCCCCGCAACAGCGCCAGTATTTCCCATTGCTCGCTGTGCCGGTGCGGACGGAGGTAAGTTCCCGGCTCCAACATGATCACCATGCGCTGGACCTGGTCGTGATGACCGCCATGCAGCAAGAGATGCGTGCGCTGGCGCGCGCTGGTTTCGGCTTTGCCGATAAGGTCGGCGATCGTTGTGGCGTCGACCACCTGTACGTCGGGCGCTTGCACGTCAGGTCCTTGCACGTGGGGGCTGTCGTTTCTGGCGTCGCTCATCGTAGGCTCCGGTGTGTCCCGCAGCGGCACAAGTCTGTAATATTGGCCGCAATTCTGTAGCACCGGCGCACCGGATACCGCAGCAGGAAATTTGGGGCAAACTCGCGCGACCGCTTCCGGGTTCGTTGTGCCCGGCCGCAATCTCATGTAGGAGGAGCCCGCCAACAAGCGGAAAAGCACGAATGTCAAAGCAAGAGATGCGCGACGAAGCTGAACGTCTTGTGCGCGAGGCGATGGAGCGGAAAACCGTAACCATCAAGCAGGGCAATACCCGCATCGAAACCAAGTGCGGCAAGTGCGGCGCGCCGAACCGCGTCTCGGCGACGCCGGGGCAGACGCGGGTGGCTTATACCTGCAAGGAATGCGGCGACAAGCAGGTAACGCTGTAATCGGGAATAGCGGCGACGGTATCGCGGCTATTTCTTGTTCAGCAGCGCGTCCCTTTGCTTGACCAGCCTTTCGAGCTCTTCGGTTTGCTGCGCAATCCGATCCGCATTGCGATCCTCATCTCCGGCGCCGGAATTGGCGGCGGCTTGTTCGATCAGCTGCCGGATGTTGTCGCGGGTAATGGCGATGCGGTCTTCGAGTTCGGGGAGCGGAAGGGAAGGCGTGCTGCTCATTGTGATGTCCTCGGCAGGTCTTAGACGAAGCAAGTCTCAGACGAAGCAGTGCTCAGGCGAAAAGGTGATGCCGGGTGCCCATTTCCTTCAGACCCCCCGACTGAGATCATTAGCTTTACTCTGATGCTGCTTTCAAGGCTTCCTAAATGAGCGCACCAGGTCCGTCTTATTATCAACTTTACCCCAGTTCATTCACTCCCCGTCACGGGAAAGCGGGATCCGCTTTCCCCGCGCTGCTTCGTCAGCTTGTAGGTACAATCTTGTTGCCGAAGCGGCTCATGCCCGTTCACCTGTGCCCATACTCCGTGAAAACGTAATCTCTGGTCTTCACTATCGTGTGGCACGCGAACCCGCACTTCGCGTCGTGTCCCTGCGGTGGATTGTCTGCCTCAGTGCCGGGGCTGAACGTGTCGGACACCGCGTCATAGTCGAACGTGCCCCACCCCCATCCACCGCTGTCCGCGAACCTCTTGCTGTCCTTCACCATGAAATCGGCGTTCAACTGGGTACCGGGTACTCTCGGTGGACCGGGATACGTCTGTTGTGTTTTCGGGATCCAATGGATTTTCGCCATCTTGGCGCCGTCCGGGAAAGGCTTGCCGTTGCCGGGCACGCCTGCCCGAAGGGCGTCCATCATGACCGGATTGCCCAAAATCGCGGCGAACTTGCCGCCGTTGTCGCTGGTCGAGATGACAGCCCAGTCTTCGTAGCCTCTGAACTCGGAGAACGCGAGGCCGCCCGGGATCTGCACAGTGTATTTGTCCTGCGCGGAAATGGCCCTGCCGCCGAACACGGCGAGCACGATCGCAATAGTCACAATCAGCCAGGATGCAATTCTCGTCATGGTCGTTCCTCCACCGCGATTTGACGTCCGTCTAACCGTGCAGACAATTTTTTCGATTGATCGCCCCCGCATTTCATCAGGCTCATAATTTTTGCGCGAGGCTATCCGACATGCCGCTGAACTTAGCACGAAAACGGCTGGGCGGGTATCACGCGCGACGCGCGCGACGAGACTGGTGTGAACCTATTTGATCCGAAAAATTTTTGTGCCGATCCATCCGAGCAGGCCGCCGATCAGTACAAATGCCGTCGCCGTCAAAACTGCATGATTGTGGCCTTGGATATAGGCAATGGTGCGCAGCGCAATCCAAATGATTGCGCCTAGCAGCAGGCCGCCAAGAACCCAAGCAAGTTGTCGGCTGGTCATGTAGGTATCCTCAGTTGGCGCCCGTTTTCATTTAAGCACTATCCCTAGCGGCTGGCTTCCCCTTCGTCAGCGCCTATCTGAACTCGTCGCATGAGCGGCGAGCCCCATTACCTCAGCCTACGCGATCTGGCCTATTGGCAGTCACGGCGTACCCATAAATCGCCAGCGAGGCCGCGCCCGACGCTTGGCGATCTTCACCGGTCGACGCCTTGGGTATGGATGCACTGCGAGCGGTGTCAGCATTGTGCGCCATTCGCGTGCGCCGTCGCGGTGATCCGCTGGGGCGCGAAGGAATCGAGTGACAAGCTCCGACAGTGCGCCCATTGCACGACCTGCGGCAACAAAGGCGCGACCATTCAGCATCCCGGCTGGGGCGGCAATAGCATCGGGTTTTTGCCTTTCCCTGTTTAGCTCCGTGTCAGTTGCGAATGCGACGCATTGAACGGGGACGGGGACCAATCCTTACCGGCTTTGGCGCGGGCTCTGGCCGCGGTGGCTTCGCGCGGTGCCGGGCAAGACGTGGCGGCAGCTTCTCAGGCCTACGGAACTGACCCGATCTCCCCTGAAGACTTTTGGAAATGGACGATCAAAAGCTGGTCGTCTTTGGGCTTCGGCTGCCGGTAGGAGGCACGCCCCAGGCGACGCGGCTCTGAGCTGCACGATCCTGATGTGCGATCCGAACGGCGTGATGGCTGAGCTTCACGATCGGATGCCAGTCATCTTGGCAGAAAACGATTGCCCAAAGTGTATTGAAGACCTGGCCCCGTGCGTAAGGCCGTCAGCAACGTCAGGAACAATGGATTAACTCGTGCCGGGTGTCCGGATTGTACGGACCTCCCGACAGGTTTCCTGCAATTTATCGCGCTTCTGGGCGCTCTTAAAGCTGCCCTTTCGTCAGGTGGTAATGTTGCGGGAAGAGCAGAACTCTGATCAGAGGCTGCTACGATATAATGCTCGGCGGTCGCGGCCACTCGGCAGGCGCCGCGCCAAGTAAGTAGCCCGAGACCCGGTGCGGGGGTACACTCGGTGGTGGGCGGCTATTTCTTTTCCTCGCCGTTTTCTTCGGTCGTGACCCCAAAGCGAGAGCGATGTGAACGTCCGGAAGGCCAAGAGTGGCGAAGTCCTTGAGGTGCATCCGCATTGCCTCATGTATTTCGTCGATGAAACCGGACACGAGGATTTCGCCGATCCTGACTTTCCGGTCTTCGGCATGGGCGGCTGCGCGCTGTTGGCCGCGGCGATCGATCAGAACCTGCGCCGACCTTGGCGCGAGATGAAGGCGCAGCATTTCGGCGGCCCGGACGTTCCGCTCCACGCCAGCGATCTTCGTGATCCGACCATTGAGCAGCTCGAGGCTCTCAACCGATTTTTCAAGGATCAGGAGTTCGGCCGCTTCGCCGTCACGATGACGAAAAAGACCGAGTTGCCGGACGATGTAAAACCCATCCAGGCGATGCCCGGCCTCCTGCGGAGGCGATGGGAAGAGCTTACGCCGCGCTTCGTGCCGCTTCCTGTCGAGGTCGCCTTCATCCATGAAGCGTCGGATCGCGGCGACGAGCTGCTCGAAAGATATTTCGGCCCCTCGACGGTCGTCATCGACGGGAAGAGCGTGAACGTTCATCACGGCATCATGCCGAAGGGGGACGAGGCGCTTGAAGTAGCCGACTTCGTTATCCAAACGGCGGGAGGGCAAGCGCGCCACGGGATAAAACCCGGCCGTCCGGTTCGGCGCGATTTCGAGGTGGTGTTCCGCTCGAACCCTCTCCGGTCGAGTTTTTTCGGGTGCTGACCATGTTCGCCTACGTCCGTTCTCGCTGGCGGAATTATCAGGTGCTTCGGCGGCAACGGCGCCAGGATAAGAGGTTCGAAGCTGAGGTCGCGCAAGCCCAAGGAAGCAACGCGACTAGCGTGCTGTGGAAGTGGGCGGCGAACAGGTGGATGCAGGTAGGTGGCATTATTCTTGTGAGTCTTGTTGTGATGGTCGCTGTCCTCGCTGCCGCCTTGGCGTGGGGTCCCCATAATTGCAAGCCTGCGTTTCCGATGGTCATCGGTTGCGCGTTGGGTTCTTACGAAGGTCTCGCCGGAGGCATGGTCGCATCGATTGCCGCGTTAGCGGCGGGTTGGCTCGCCTGGAGTGGCGTTCAGTCACAGATCGAGGCCGAAGCCAAAAGGGCGACAGCTGATCGAGTCGAAGTGGAAGAGGTGCTGTCGCGAGACATAGATAGCTTCGCCGACGGGCTCGGATCTATCTGGAGACTTCTGGATACCATTGATCCTGATAAGGCCAACTTTGAGCGAGCCAAAATCGAAGGCATTATTTATGGGATTGAGCAGATAGCGAAGGAGAGCTGGCTCAGTACATCGCGAAGAATGGTCACTGTGCTTGGTTGGGAACGCCGACGCGCCTACGAACAGTTATTCGATGGCCTAGAAGGTCTCCGGCAATTTCGAAACGTTGGCGATTTCGTTGTCTTCGATGCACTGACCGCTGTCAGATCTGTCAGCAGGGATTTTGAGTTCGTCCAACCGGAAACATATGAATACTTTCGAGGACTTTGGCGCCGCGCTCCAAAGGCCTGGGACCTCGGCTACGCCATTGCTCGCAACGCTGGCCTATCGGACGAAGAAGCGGCAGCGCTTTGGCAGGTGAAGAAATAGGGTTCGGCAGTTTGGCGTTATGGCCGTGAAGATTGGTCGACGCCGGCGGTCAAGAGGCGAGGCCGGCGCGCTGAGTCATTGAAAAGATTGGTGCCGGGTGAGAGGATTGAACTCCCGACCAACGGTTTACAAAACCGCTGCTCTACCGCTGAGCTAACCCGGCTCATCAATGGCTTAGCATTTTGCCGGTTACCGATTGGTACCGAAATCCTCGGCCATGGATTCTCGCCGAATTGATAGGCGGGAGGCGTGCAAGTCAAGCGTGAATGGGTGGGTTTTAACGAACTGCTGGGGCAGGTTCTGCCAGCCCCAGCGCAGGTCGTGTGTTGCTCAAAAGCTCGAGCACTCGCTGCCAAATCCGCCGAGGATGGGGTGGCAAGTCATGCCCCTGTGATTGACCCAGGTGTCGTCGTGTTTCGTATTCACGAACTTCCAGCCCTGACTCGTCATGCAACGTTTGTACGCCGCGCTCGTAGGAATGCCGTTTTGCGGCATACCGTACTGTTCGTTGCACACTCGATTTGCCGGATATAATTCGCCGTCGCTGCGCGGGGGGCTCGCGGTCCAGACGTCGGTATCGGCGTAGGCAGACATTGCGCCGCCCGCCAGCAGCAGGGCCGCTAAAATAGTGCTTTTCATTGCGCATCCTCCAAATCATATCGCGCCCATATCGGTTGGACGCACCCGAGCAACGCGCCGGTTCGAGCGCTCGCGATTACAAATTGGACATATGTGAAGAGACGGTAATCGGCGGGCCTATTTGCGATGTTCGGCCAAGTCCGGCTACAGAGGCACGACGGGCACAGGCGTTGAAGGAGACAGGCCATGCAGATGGACGCGATCCCGGTCGGGGCCAACCCGCCTCACGAGGTCAATGTCATCATCGAAGTGCCGATCGGCGGCGAGCCCATCAAATACGAGATCGACAAGGCCTCCGGCATCCTCGTGGTGGACCGTTTCCTCTACACCTCGATGCGCTATCCCGGAAACTACGGCTTCATCCCGCACACGCTGTCCGAAGACGGCGATCCGTGCGACGTGCTGGTCGTCAATACGCGCGCGATCACGCCGGGCGCGATGATGAGCGTCCGGCCGGTCGGCGTGCTGTTCATGGAAGACGAGGCGGGACGTGACGAGAAGATCATCGCGGTGCCGGCGTCGCGGCTCACGCGCCGCTATGACGCGGTCAAGTCCTATGCCGATCTTCCCGAGATCACCATCGAGCAGGTTCGGCATTTCTTCGAGCACTACAAAGACCTCGAGCCCAAGAAATGGGTCAAGGTCATACGCTGGGCTGGCGTCGAAGAAGCGCATCGTGTGATACAGGAGGCCTGCGCGCGGGCGAAAGCTTAAGGGGGCTCGATGTTGGAAGAGGTGAGTGGGAGGACTGGGTTGAGTGGAAAGGGATGGGCGATGCGGGCCGTTACCGGCTTCGTCGCCGGTGCCGCAGGCGCTTGTCTGACACGCGTTCTGGTCCGCATTTATGAAGTCTGGCCGATATTCCACGGCAAGAGTTTTGGCCCGCTGGTCGAGCTGCTGTCGGAAGATGGGCCGCTGATGGTGAAGGCTTGTCTGATCGCCGGATTGATTTACGGCATTTTCTTTATGATCGCTCCGCGCTCGCTGGTTCTAAGCGTCGTGAGCGCGGTGTTGCTGATGAACGTTCTCGTCCTGGTCGGGAGGGTCTATATGGCCGGCGGGCTTGAGCTTGCGACGCAGGCCGGCGCGTTGCCGCTCGAGGCGTTCGTGCGCGCGACGATAAGGGCGGCATTGATAGTCGCGGTCTATTGGCTGCTGCGCGCGCTTGGCCGTAAACCAGCGGCTGGAGCCGCGATCACAATATCACCGCGATCGTGATAGAATTCAAAGGCATGACGAAGAGACCTCTGACGACTTCGATGGCTTATTGCTGCGGTATCGGGCTTGTGGCCGGGCTTGCGATGATCGCCACAGCCTTCGCCCCTTCGCGAGCCCAGGCCCAATCGGCCGATCTCGTGCTGTGCGACCGGCTGGCCGCCGATCCCGCCGATCCGGACAAGCCGGCCGACGTCAAAGGCGTCGACCACGTCGTGCCGTCAGATGTCGCGACCGCGATCAAGTTTTGCCGCACCGCGTCGGGTTCGTCGCGCCGCGCGCTCTATCAGCTCGGCCGGGCCTATGCCGCCGGTCAGCAAATGCCCGCGGCTATCGCTGCCTTTCGCAAGGCAGCCGACAAAGGCAGCACGTCGGCGATGGTCGAGCTCGGCGTGATGTATGCCGCCGGATCCGGCGTGCCCAAGGACGACGCGCAGGCACGCAAATATTTCGAGCGCGCCGCGGCGGCCGGCAATGCGCGGGGCGCCACCAATCTCATGACGCTGTCCGGCAGCGCCGCGAGCGCGTCCGACCCCGCCGAGGCGAGGGCGATGCTTGCGAAAGCGGCCGATGCCAATTCGGCCGAAGCGCAATTCCAGCTCGGCCTGATGATGGCCCAGGGCACAGGCGGCCCGCAGGACGATGTCGGCGCGCGCGCGCTGTTTGAAAAAGCGGCGGCGCAAAATCATCCGGGCGCGCTGGAATGGATGGGCTCGTTTTCGGCCAATGGGCGAGGCGGGCCGAAGGACCAGGAGGCGGCCAAGGGCTATTACGAGCGCGCCGCGGCGTTGGGCAACGAAGACGCCAAAGCCGCGCTCGAGCGCTTGAAATGCCCCATGGTCCTGACCACCAAGAAGGGGGTAATTTTGTCCCACCTTTGTTTTTAGCGGCGCGGCTTCGCCGCAAATTCATCGAATCATTTTGCCGTCTATTCGGCGTGCATGCCGGACAGCTTGACCAATTCCGCCCATTTGGGAATTTCGCTCTGGATGAATTTCGCAAATTGCGCCGAATTGAGCATTGAGACTTCGGTACCCGTCATCGCCAGTCCCTGCTTGACCTCGGGCTTCCCAAGCGCTGCTGCGGTCGCGTCGTAGAGCTTGGCGACGATCTCCGGTGGCGTGCCTGCTGGCGCGACGAGGCCGAACCAGGCAACGACTTCGTAGCCGGGCAGGATTTCCGCAATGGCCGGCACGCCCGGCGCCAAGTCGGTGCGTTGCGGCAGCGTCTCGCCGATCGCGCGCAACTGTCCGCCCTTGACGAGCGAACCGGCATTGCCGAGATCGACGAAGGAAAAATTGACATTGCCGCCCAGCGTATCGGTCACCGCTTGCGGCACGCCGCGATAGGGCACGTCGACAATGTCGACCTTTGCCATGGATTTCAGAAGCGCCTGCGACACCTGGCCGCCGCCGCCGCCGAAGCCGCCGGAAAGCTTTCCGGGTTGCGCGCGCGCCAGCGCCAGGAGTTCGTCAAGGCTCTTGGCCTCGAAGTCGGGTTTCACCATGAGCACGAAAGCGGTGACGCCGATCCGCGCGATCGGCGCGAAATCCTTGACCGGATCGTAGGACAGCGTCTTGAACAGGCTGACATTGGTCGCAAGCGGCGAGTTTGTCGTCAGCAGCAGCGTGTAACCATCCGGCAGGCTCTTGGCTACGGCGTCCGCGGCAATCGAGCCCAGCGCGCCTGGTCGGTTGTCGACCACGAAAGGCTGGCCGAGCGTGCCTTGCAGCTCATTGCCAAGAATACGGGCGACCTGGTCGGTCGAGCTTCCGGCCGGAAACGGCACCAGCAATTTCACCGGCCGGGTCGGATAGGTTTGGGCGGACGCCTGCGCCGCGAGGAGAAGGATGCCGTACATCATGCCGATGACGGCGATCAGAGTTCGGCGCATAGCCAAGCCTCTCAAAGCAGTTCAAGCACGTCGTCGACGTGGCAAAGTTCTTCGCCGGCGCCGGGCTCGATACGGCGGATCATGAGCCACGCGCCGTCGTTCGGATTGTCCACGACTTCGGCGACGGCATTGTCTTTCTTGAGCCTGAGCTTTGACGCCCGGCTGTAAGTTTTGAATCGCCAACATCAGAACAGCACCGTCAGGTTTTTCGACAGAAGCACACTCTGATCCAATATGATCTCACGTTTGGCGAGTTTCCATGAACCGCCGGTGCTGCGCAGGAGGTCGTTGCGCTTGCCGACGAAAAAATTGACCTCGTCCTCGATCCGGTTTTGATAGACGAGGAAACGGCTGCGGACTGAAACTTCCTTGGCGGCCTCGGCGGAGGGCAGGGCTTCCAGGATCTGAATATTGCTCACGATGTGGCAGACGCGCGACAGCGGTTCCTCGGCCCAGTGTACGCCGGTCATGATCTGCTCGACGCGCTTCGACAGCGTCCACTTGTCTTCGTCGAACCAGCTGATGTCTTGGCCGAAGCGGGTATTCTCTTCCGCAGCATGTTTGCCGAACTTCACGTTGCGGCGCATCGGCATGAAGTAGACGAGGTCGTCGGCCAATATGTCGAGCCACGCGTTGAACTGCCGCTGATCCAGCAATTCCGCCTCGGCGTAGAGAAAGTCCTCCACGTCCGCCTTGAGCTGGAAGTATGCAAGTCCCTTCATGCCCTATGTCCCTTCATGCCCTTCCTCCTTGATGCGCGAAGCATCCGACGTCCACTATCGTTCCTGAGATCACCGCCGCCTCGTCCGACAGCAGGAAGGCCACCGCGTTGGCGACATCCGCGGGTATCGTGCTGCGCTTGGCGACGGTGCCGGCGACCTTCCGTGCCGCGATCTTTTCAGGGTCGCCGCCGACGCGGCCGAGGCTCATTCCGGTGACGATGCCGCCGCCGCCGGGGATAACGGTGTTGACGCGAATGCCGTCTTGAAAATGGTCGTAGGCCAACGCGGCGCCGAGCGCGAGCAGGCCGCCTTTGCTCGCGGCATAGGCGGCCATGTTCGGTTTGCCCCAGCCGGCGCCGGACCCGATATTGACGATGGCGCCGCCGCCGCGCGCGATCATGAGCGGCAGCACGGCTTTGCAGCACAGATAGACGCCTTTGAGGTTCACCGCGATGACGCGGTCCCAAACATCCTCGGGCGTCTGCAAGACGTTGCCCAGCGGACCGATAGCGGCATTGTTGACCAGCGCATCGATGCGCCCATGACGCGCCATCGCGAAGTCGACGACTTTCTGGACGTCAGCCGCCTTGGAGACGTCGGCGTCCAGCACATCGGCTTCGAGCGCTTCCTTGCGCAATTCCGCCTGCAGCATTTTGCTGCCGCCTTGGGCGATGCTCGACAATTGCGGCGCGTCCAAACCAAAGGCGATCACCCGCCAGCCACGGCGGGCGAGGCTGAGGCTGATGCCCGAGCCGATGCCAAACGTCCCGCCGGTGACGATAACCACTCGCGAGTCCATTGTCAGCTCACCTGCTTGTCAGCCCACTTGCGGCGTCAGCCCGCCCTCATGCATTCGCCCCAGTGCCGATAGAAATTGCGGGCGTTCTGTTCGGTGATCTGGAAGCTCACCGCGCCCGGCACGGGGTCGTCTTGCCGGAACGCATGCATGGACTGCTGATAATTGTACGGGTAGCGCCGCGCGATCGTGCCTTTGCTCGCCGCCGTCGCGTAATTCCAGTTCTCCAGATCGTCTTGCTCGGTCATGCCGGCGGGGCCGGAATAGCGCATGTAATAATGGCGCAGGAAGTCCTTGACCTCGGCCGGCGCGTCTTGGTCGACCAAGAAGAAGCGCCAGATCGTGGTCGAGCGCGCGCCGTTCGGGTGCCAGGAGAACAGCGAGCGCGGCTGCTGGCCGTGATAGGACGTGTTGGGGAAGATCGTGCCGGTCTTCGACACCATGCGCGCCTTCTTGCCGAGCCTGCGTTTGCGTTCTTCGTGACAGTGCCGGTAATATTCCTCGACCACCGCGTCGTCCTTAAACGACGGCATATATTCGTCGTCTTCGGGGCGAATGGCGCTGTGCAGACCGTGACCTTGCGGGTAGCTCACCCAAATATCCTGGCCCTTGGGATTCTGATTGTCGCGCCGTCCCTTCGCGCCGGATTGCGCGCTTGGTCCGATGCCGACCAGGTCCACGGAGCGGTGGCTGATATTGTGATAGCTGTCGCCCAGAAAATTCTCGGCGCCGAATTTCCAATTGGTCGGCGCGGTCCATTTCTGGATGCCGCCCAAAACCTCCGAGCCGCCTTCACGCCCGTCGCGGCAATCGAGCACAAAATCGAGATGCGCCCTGGCATCGCCGAGATAGGCTTCGAAGCTCGGCGCGGCGGCATCCCAGGACGCCCAGATCGAGCCTTTGTAATTGACGAGTTTAGGAACCTCGATTAGCGACCACTGCGAGCGGTCCAGGTTGCCTTCATACAGATTGTCGTACATCGGCACGCCGACGAGCCGCCCGTCCGTCGCATAGCCCCAAGCATGGTAGGGACAAGTGAACAGCCCGGTATTGCCGGAATTGTAGCGGCATACTTTCATGCCGCGATGGCGGCAGGTGTTGAGGAAAACGTGAATCTTGCCTTCACGATCCCGGCACAGGATGACGGATTCCTCGCCCATGCGGGAGACGAAGAAATCGCCTGGATTTTTGATCTGCGATGCATGGCCGACGAACAGCCACGCCCGGGCGAATATCTTTTCCAGTTCCTCGGCGTAGATCCGATCGTCGATGAAGATCTCCCGGCTGATACTGCCGCCGGACACGTCGATCAATTGGTCGTAGTTCGACATCGCGCGACCTCCTAGGCTACGATGGTTCTGGCGGAGCGTTTGGCCGGCGCACCGCGTTGACGGCGCTTCGTCGGCGAGATTGCGGATCGTTGCCTCGGCATCGTCGTTTCCTCCGCATGTTCTTGTTCTTGGGTATCGGCGTTATCGGCGGCTTTTGCGCCGCGCATTCTTCGCGAGATAGTATGCTACGATACGGTATTGTCAACCTAACTGGGATCGCCCATGCTTTGGGGTGCGGCGAATTGCAGCCTCGGCGAAGCACGATGGGGTGTCCTCGTCTTATCCTTTGACGCCATCGCCCACTTCACGTCATAGTTGCTCCTTCGCGCGAGATTCTCCAAATGCCACCACGACGATCGTCAGTTCGCTCCGCCGCGCCGGCGAGGGAAAATACCGGCGCGTTGGCGAATTTTCCGCCGATGAGCACCGATCAGAGCCTCGGTTACCAGATCAGATATGCCTATCGGATTTTTGTGAAAGCGCTGGCGGACGAGCTTGGTCCGCACCGGATAACGACGGGGCAGTGGTCGGCGCTGCGCGTGCTGTGGCAGGAGGAGGGGCTGAGCCAGGTCGAACTGGCGGCGCGCATGATGGTGGAAAAGGCGTCGCTTACGGCGGTGCTCAAAGCCATGGCCGCCGCGGGCCTGATCACGCGGGTGCGCAACGCCACGGATCGCCGCAAGGTCAACATTTACCTGACCGCGTCAGGGCGGCGCCTCAAGAGCAAGATCCTGCCGCTCATCGGCAAGATCAATAAGCGCGCGACGCGGCGATTGTCGTCAGCGGAGGTGCATCAATTGCACACGCTGTTGGCGCGGGTGATGATCAATCTGCAAAATTAGTTCGCCGCTTTGCGTTCCGCCGCGATCGTGCGCGCCATGAAGTCGGCGAAGGTGCGGGCGATCTCGGCTTCATAGGGCGCCCATTCCGGGAAAGGAATGAGCGGAAGGTCCTGATCCTCGATCGGCAGGCGGTGCAGCTCGCTGCCCGGGATTGCGCTGTGGGCGGACAGCGCGCTCCCGCTCGCATGGGTCTTGTCGTTGCCGGGAATGACGATGGTCGGCACTTTGATCGATTGCAGTTCCGGCTCGCTGACGCCCATGACCGGGTACTTGCCGCCGGCCACGAAGACTTCGTTCCAGCGCGTCAGCACGTCGATGAATTGCTGCGGCGGCATGGCCATCAGCCGGTCGCGTGTCGCAGGGTTCGACGCGATGCGTTCTCTCCACTGCTCGGTGGCGCAGACCGCCGCCATGCCGCCCTGTTGCGCAACGCGGATGAATTGACCGTAGTAGTTTTCCGGCAAGCGGCCCGCGGCGAACGCGCCGCCGGTGACACGCATCAGAAGGAGACCGCGCACCGCTTGGGGATAGCGAAGATAGAACAAGATCGACGTTCGGGCGCCGGACGACGAGCCGCAAAAGAAAGCGGGTTGGATGTCGAGCTGCGACGTCAGTTCATACATGTCGCGCGTCCAGGGTATCTCTTCGCCTTCGTCGCCCTCGATCAGCACTTCCGAGGCGCCGGTATTGCGCCGGTCATGCAGCAGCACCTGGTAGCCGTAAGCGGCGATCTTGTTGGCGAGCGGGATGAACTCCGCATAGCTCCGCCGCCCGCCGCTGGTCATGACGATCCAAGGACCTTTAGACGGTCCTTTGGCGCCGACGACCTCCCAATTGATATTGACGCCGCGAATCTTGCTGACCGGCATAGAGCTTGTCCTTGGGTTTGTCCTTAGTTGCGCCGCTACTGCACGAGCTTATTACGACCAGTGCGCGAAGCACAATCCGACGCCGGTCATAGCGCGCGAACGATAGGCCGGCACGTAGGAAATCCAGTCGAGATCGAGATCGGAAGCCGCCGCCGCGACGCAAATCCAATTGCGGATTTCGGAGGATCCGGTGTGCAGGAGACTGGGCGGCAACGACGTCAGCGTGCCGTGATCTTTGCGCTCAAGAGCGCCGACAACTTTGCGGTCGAGGTCCTCGTTGACCATGAAATGGCTCAGGCCCCCCGAAGCGAGGATGCCCACTCTGATATCGTCCGGAAAATCCGCCACGAGTTCGCGAATGGCAGAGCCGAGATCGAAACAGCGCCGCGGGCTCGGCTGGTTCGGCGGATAATAGGTGTTGAGAAAGACCGGCACGATCGGGATGACGTGCTCCGTCATGAAGCGCCGATGGATGAACGAATAAGCGTGGCCTTCGAATTGATCGCCGACCAGCGTTTTCACCGCGGTGACATCGAAATTGCGTTCCATCAAGCCCTTGATGATATGGGCGCCCAAGCCGGCATGGCACGGGTAAAGCCGGTCGGCGCCGTCTTCCAGCCTTCGCCGCTGGTCGCGCAGATACCAGTCGCTGGTCGGCTCGCGGGGCGCTGCGGCGTTGCGGATGCTGTCGCCGTAATAGACGCCGATAGCGGGACGGCAAGCGTCCTTGAAAATCTCGCGCTGATCGTCGCCGACCACGATCAAAACGTCGAGCCGCGCCGCTTTGATGCCGGCCGCCAAACGGTTCATGCCCTGGGCGGTCGCGCCGTGGCGCGCGACGATGGCGTCGTGTGAAATCTTGGCGGCGGCGCTCTTCGGCGTGTTCTTGAGGAGCTCCTCAAAAGATCGCGGCGTACCGTCGCGATCATTGATCGGCGCCTTGCAATCGACGTGATCGAACAGCTCAAGCCAATTGTCGAGCGACGAAAACAGCATTGTGCTGTGGGATGAACCGAATGCGGCGACGAGGCGACCCATGGTTGCTCCCTAAATGTGCTCCATGAAGAAATTCATTCTTCGCGCGAACGATTGTTGATCGTTGGTGCAGCGCGGCAAAAACCGTATGGTTATTTACTATAGGTGTCAACCGCAACGGGCATTGTTGACAGCCGGCGAAGGCTTGCTGGGTCTCGGCGATGTCGTCGCCGGCCGAGCGCCCGGCCGAACTTCCGAGGCAGATATTACCCTCTTGAAGTCCCTCGGCGTCGCGATTGAAGACGTGGCGATTGAAGACGGCATGGTCTTGTCAATTCGCGCTTATGAGAAGGCGATCAAAGAGGGGCTCGGTCAGCCGCTTCCGAACTTGGCAGGTTGAACTTGGCCGGTTGATCGCGGCACAACAACGATCCATGTCGCGCTATCGCGCCGGTTGGGACGAATTTCGCCTTTACGGGTGCATTTTTGGCTGATCGGTTATGTCCATGGCGCTTTCGCACCGGCCGCGGCGTACCTAGATTAAATCGGTTCTCGAATAAATCCGTCCTCACAGGAAATTTCAGCATGTCAGCCTCCCGCCAACTCCATCTCGGCGCGTTCATGCGCCCGGCCAGCATCCATACCGGCGCGTGGCGGTATCCGGGCGCCTGGCCGGACATGAATTTCAATTACGCCCACTTGAAGCAATGTATTCAGGCGCTGGAACGGGCGAAGTTCGATGCTTTCTTCATGGCCGATCACATGGCTGTCCTCAACATGCCGATGGATGCGCTCAAGCGCAGCCACACCGCGACCTCGTTCGAGCCGTTCACGCTGTTGTCGGCGCTGTCGCAGGTGACCGAACGCATCGGCCTTGTCGCCACCGGCTCGACCACGTTCGATGCGCCGTACCACATCGCCCGGCGCTTCGCCTCGCTTGATCATCTCTCCGAAGGGCGCGCCGGCTGGAATATCGTCACCACCTCAAATCCGGACGCAGCGCTGAATTTCGGGCTCGACGAGCACATGGACCACGGCGAGCGCTATGAACGCGCGCGCGAGTTCTACGATGTGGTCACCGGGCTTTGGGACAGCTGGGCGGACGATGCTTTCATTCGCGACGTCGACAGCGGCGTTTTCTTCGATCCGGCGAAAATGCACGTGCTCGGTCACAAGGGCGAATTCCTGTCGGTGCGCGGGCCGCTCAATATCGCGCGGCCGGTGCAGGGCTGGCCGGTCATCGTCCAAGCCGGCGCCTCGGAGTCGGGCCGCAAGCTTGCCTCCGAAACGGCGGAGGCGGTGTTCACGGCGCAAAGCGATATCGCCGCCGGCAAAAAATTCTATGCCGACGTGAAGGGCCGCATGAAAGAGCTCGGCCGCGCGCGCGAGCACATGAAAATTCTTCCCGCCTGTTTCGTGGTCGTCGGCGATACGGTGGAGGAGGCGAGGGCGAAACGGCAAAAGCTCGATAGCCTCGTCAACTACGCCAATGCCATCGCTTCGCTTTCGATCGCGCTCGGCCATGACGCGTCGAAGTTCGATCCGGATGGCCCGCTGCCGGAAATTCCGGAAAGCAACGCCTCGAAGAGCGGGCGTGAGCGCGCCGTCGCGCTCGCCAAGCGCGATAACCTCACGGTGCGAGAGCTTGCGCAACGGCTCGGCGGCTATTCCGGCCTCGCCATGGTCGGCACACCGAAGACGATCGCCGATGAGATGCAGGAATGGCTCGAAACCGAGGCCTCCGACGGCTTCACCGTGATGTTTCCCTATCTGCCGGGCGGGCTCGACGACTTCGTGACGCGGGTCGTTCCCGAATTGCAGGGCCGCGGCCTGTTCCGCCGCGCCTACGAAGGCACGACGCTGCGCGACCATCTCGGCCTGCCGCGGCCGAGGAATCGCTTTTTCGAGAATTGATCCGATGATCGAATTGCAGGCGATTTGACCGAGGCGCTCGACGTCACATTGGTCGACGGCCGCGGCCTATCTCGCCTGGCCGAATGTTTGGGACATTGGGAAACGGGCGAGCTAAAGTCTGTGTCGTCATCCCGATAACAGTCACTCCGATGGTCCCGGCCTAATTGATCCGTTCGGCGCGCAATCGATTTCAGCGACTGTCCGACGCGATGGTGGATGCGGCGCGCTGCGACCGCGCCATGCTGGTGCTGCTGATCGGTTATGCTGCGGCATGGACGCTCTACGGCAGCATTGCCAAGAGCAGCCAGGACCTCCATCCCGACATGGCCGAGCTGATTTCCTGGTCGCGGGATCTCAGCCTCGGCTATCCCAAGCACCCGCCGTTCGGGGCGTGGCTGGTGTGGCTATGGTTTCGCGTTTTCCCGCTGGCGGACTGGTCCTATTACCTGTTGGCGATGTTGATGCCGACGATCGCGCTGTGGATCGTCTGGCGCCTTTCGGCGGATTATCTTGAAGTCGAGAAGCGCGTCGTCGGCGTAGCTCTGCTTATGTTGATCCCGTTTTACAATTTCCATGCGCTGAAGTTCAACGCGAACTCGGTGCTGCTGCCGACATGGGCGGCAACGACCCTGTCGTTCCTGCGATCGTACAGAAACCGCAGCGCGCAATATGGCGCGCTGGCCGGCGCCGGAGCAGGGCTTTGCATGTTGGCAAAGTACTGGTCGGTGTTTCTGCTCGTCGGGCTGCTGATCGCCGCACTGGCCGATCCTCGCCGCTTCGCCTATCTGCGCTCCGCCGCGCCATGGGTGACGATTGCCGCCGGCTTTGCCGTCCTTGGCCCGCATATGGTTTGGATTTATCAGCATGACTTCGTCTCCTTTGACTACGCAATTGCGATGCATGTCACCGGCTCGTTTGCGGACGCGGCAGGCAAAGGGCTGAGTTATTTGGCGGGCACGGCCGCCTTTGCGGCCGCCCCGGTGGTCTTCGTCCTCGCGGCAGCGCGTCCGCGGCGTACTGTCATCGCCGAAATGATTTGGCCGTCGGATCGCGAGCGGCGGCTGGTTGCGGTCGCGTTTTGGGCGCCGCTGGTATTGCCCGTTGCGGGGGCGCTCCTCGGCGGCATGCTTCTGAGCCCGATCTGGTCGATGCCGGCATTGACGCTGCTGCCGGTGCTCTTGCTGTCGCCGCCGGACCTGAAAATCTCGGCGACCGGCCGGCAGGGCATCGTGGCGGTAGCCGCGGCGGAGCCGTTGGTGATGCTGATCGCCGCACCGGTGATCGCATGGGCTATCCACCGCGCGGGCGTAACGCCGCCGGCCGCCCATGGCCGCTTATTGGCGGCCGAGACCGAACGCGCCTGGCGGCAGGCGACCCCGGAACCTTTGCGCTATGTCGGCTGTGACGTAGCCGATGAGGTGATCGCCTACGCGCAGGATCGGCCGCGCCCGCTGCCGTGGCGGTCATTCCAAGGCCGCATCGCCGATGAAGTCTACGCCGACGGTCACAACTGGCCGCGGACGTCGCAAGGCGCTTTAGAGCCAAGCGACGCAGAGCTTGCCGCGCGCGGTATGGCACTGGTCTGTTCGACCGACAGCCCCGACTGGGTGGGAGCGGCGGCCGCGAAAGCTGCCGGAGATCCGGCAAGTAGCCGCGTCGATGTCGACATCACGCGCAACTTTCTAGGTATCCCCGGCCGCACCCAGCGCTATGTGATTTTCATTATCCCGCCGCGGCGATGAGACTTGTCACGGCGCACTACGCGCGTCGTTCCGGCATGGCGGAATCGAGCAAGTGATTGAGACCGTCCCGAATGCCGGTCGGTGCCGACCATTTCAGCCGTTCGTGAACCTTCGTCATATCAGCGACCAGAACTGCCGGGTCGCCGGGCGATGATTGAATCGCTCCAAAACGCAACAATTGCGGTTTTTCGAGCCGCGTGGCGAGATATTCAACGGCGAAACGGACGGTAGTCGCCTCGCCGGTGCCGACGTTGAATGCTCCGGGCTCGGAAGAGAGCAGTAGGCGTATAAGAAGATCGGCCACATCGGGCGCGTAGATAAAATCTCGTTTTTGGTTGCCGTGCGTTGTCTGCACCGCCTTGTCGGACAACAACGACGCGATCACGGATGGCACCAAGCGGTGCGGCGGATCGCCGGGGCCGTATGGCAGGAACGGCCGGCCCCAGGCCGCGGAAAAGCCTGAGTGCTGAGCGGCCGCCTGCACGGCGAGCCAGCACGCGGCTTTGCACTTGCCATAGAGGCTCGAAGGCCGAATGGGCGTTTCGTCCTCGACACACGGCAAATCGGAGGGGGCGTATTCGGCGCAACTGCCGATGCCGACAAAGCGGGCCCCGCCGTGAGCCCCGCTTTGGGCGCCAAATTCCGAGGCCATGGCGATACTGGCCTGCAGCCAATCGATGTTCTCCGGCGAATGTGGATAGCTGCCCGGGGTTGCGATCCATGCACCATGCAGGAGGTGCGTAGGCCGTATCTTGGCGACGACCGCGACGGCTTGATCCGCGTCGCGCAGATCGGCGGCATGCCACGTTACGCGGCGCTCGCCGCGGCCGTTGATCTGGCCGCTGCCGCTGCGATTGACAGCGTGAATTTCGCAGTCTTCCGCCAGCAACCGGCGCAGACAATGCGTGCCGATGAAACCCGACGGTCCGGTCACCATCACGCGCGTCATGTAGCGAAATCCGGCCAGCTCCGATCGCGTTCGGATATGGCGATCGGATCGGCCGGCCACGCGATCGAAAATGCCGGATCGTTCCAGCGCACGCCGCGCGCCAATTCAGCCACGTAGGTCTCACCCATCATGTAGAAGACTTCGCAATTGTCCTCGAGGGTCAGAAAGCCGTGCGCGCAACCCGCCGGGATGGCGAGCGCATCGCGATTGGCATCGGACAGCTCGACGCCGGTCCAGCAGCGAAAACGCGGCGAATCCGAACGCAGATCGACGACGACATCGTAGATGCGGCCGCGGGTGCAACGAACGAGCTTGGGCTCGGGGCGCGGCGCCGCTTGGAAGTGCATTCCCCGCAGCGTGCCTTTGCTGGCATTCCAAGACGTGTTGCATTGCGGCCATTCGGTCGGCAGGCCGGCCGCTGCGAATAACGCAGAATCGTATGTCCGGGCGAACAGGCCGCGTTCATCCTTATGGGGCGATGCGCTAACGAGCATCACACCCGGAAGCGCTGTCGGACGAATTTGCATGCGGGAACCCGATCTATGCCGGGCTCAAATAACAACATTGACTGGAGGTATGCAATTACGGGATTAAAGGCGGCAGGCTTGCGAGTTGCTGCCTTAAAGCCGTCGCCGGCATGGTCGTTCGCAAACGTGTCGCTCGCAAACGTTTCGTTGGCGAATATGGGGGGTTCGAAGGTGGCCGATAACGGGGTCGTCTATCTTTACCGGTTCGTCGAGGGAGCGACCCCGGTCCGGACTTTTCTGAACAGCTATCGGGCGCATCCGGCCGGCCTCGGACATGATCTACACGTCATATTGAAGGGTTTCCCGGATCGGCAGGCGCTCGCTGAGGCGCGCGCCTTGTTCGGATCACTTCCGATCAACACGATCGAGGTCGACGATACCGGGTATGACATAGGCTCTTACGTTGCGGCGGCAAAATCGGTCGCAAACGCGAAATTGCTGTTTCTGAATACGTTCAGCGAAATTCTTGCTGACAATTGGCTCGCGCATTTCGACGCGGCGCTGAATATGCCCGGTACCGGCTTGGTTGGCGCGACCGGTTCATGGCAGTCAATCAGTTCGAATGTGGAAGCAGCCGCGAGTTCGCTGCTTCGCAATCCGCAGCATTTTCTTGGTCTTTACCGCAAAGGTAATATCTCAGCTCGGCCGAACATTGTTCCCAAAAGGGCTGCGCGCAGCAGGCGCTCGCTGGGCCTCGTCGCGGGAGCCCTGATCAACTTGAGTCGCTATCCAAAGCTGCTCTTTAAATTCCGTCGCTACCCCAACCCGCACATTCGTTCCAACGCGTTCATGATCAGGAGAGAGCTCTTCTTGTCTCTGACTAAGGGCAATGCCGGGTTTAGGCGAAAAATGGACGCCTACAAGTTTGAAAGTGGTCGAAGCTCAATGACAAGACAAATCCTTTCCGCGGGACTCTGCGCCAGTCGTGGTGGATCGACGAGGCGTCCGCTATGGCATTTCCGATTGGAAATTGTCTTCGACTTTCTGGATCGATAAACAGTCCAATTTGATCGTTGCCGATAATCAGACTCGCGAATACCAGACCGGAAGTGACGCCCGTCGGGGATTTTTAAAAAAATGCGCTTGGGAGCCGCCGAACTCCTGGTTCGACCCGAATTACGACGGTAACTAGACTCTGATCCAATTCAACGCGGATTTTGGCGGAGTACGTCCGTCAAGACTAAACGAAAAAGAGCTTATCTGACGACGGAAGAAGACATTGTCATCGCACTTCTTGCATCAGTCTCGTTTTAAGGCCGCGATAATGGAGGTGCTTCTCCGTTACCCCTTTTTGCAAATCCTAGTTAAACCGCTGGTCGCGCTGCGTCGCAGATTAAGAGTCCGCCTCAGCTATGAACAGTGGATGAACATTCAGCGCTCATTGGAAAATCAACAGACATCCGCGATCGCCAAGCACGTCGAAACGATGACAGTTCGTCCCGTTTTCGGGGTCATTGTCGATGTCCGCAACGGCGAAGATGCTCACAGCACGATGGAGTTGATCCGAAAGCAATCGTACGAGAATTGGAACATATTTTTTATCGACAAAGAAAATGCGGAGCCAGTTCCTGAATTTGCAGAAAACAGCAATGTCGGCAAAACGGCATCGCACCTCGCGTGCGATTACCTGGTATTCGTGGCGGGAGGCGACCGGCTATCCTCGTGGGCGCTTTACGAGTTCGCGAGCCTTATTAATGCGTCGCCGGAAATCGATATGATCTATGCCGATGAGGATCGGCTCGGACCGGACGGCAAGAGAATTGATCCCTTTTTCAAGCCTGACTGGAGTCCTGACTATCTCGAAACGTTCAACTATGTCGGGGTGCCGGCCTGCTTTCGAACGAAGCTGGCGCAACGTTGCCTGCCAAGCGAAAGTTACTACGATTTTGTTCTACGTTTCACAGAACACGCCGATCGCATCGCGCATGTCGAAAAGGTGCTGTGTCATCGCTCCTCACGCTCCCGGCAGTTTGAGCACGAAAATGCCGCGCGCGCTCTCGCCGAAAGACTGCGACGCACAGGCCGGTCGGGTATCGTCACCGAGCGCCGGAGCGATCCTCCCTGCTACCGCGTGGCTGTCCAACTAAAAAGCGAGCCGTTGGTTTCCATTGTAATACCGACCGCAGGGAGGATCGTGCGACTCAAGGGATTGCTGACCGACTTGGTTCTCAACTGCGTATCACAAATCAGCGCCGTCTCGACGTATAAGAATATTGAGTTTGTCATTGTTGACAATGGAAACATCGAAAAAGAGCGAAGGCAACAGCTCGAAAAATACGGCTGCAGATTTGTTACCTATACGGCAGCCGAGATAAACATAGCAAAAAAGCTCAATTTAGGCGTCGGCATTGCTCGCGGCGATATGCTGCTGCTGCTCAATGACGACATTGAGCCGATCACGGCCGATTGGATCGAGCAAATGCTCATGCAGTTCGAAAAGCGACACGTCGGCGTTGTTGGCGCAAAATTGCTGTATCCGAACGACAAGATACAGCACGCCGGTGTCGTTCATAACCGGAGCAAGCCCGACCACGTCAGGCGTCTGTTTCATCGCGGCGATGACGGGTATTTTTTTAGTACTTCGGGGGTTCGTAATTTCATCGCCGTCACCGGGGCGTGCATGATGACCCGCGCGTCGATTTATCGTTCCGTTGGCGGATTCTCGGAAGAGCTTGCGGTCAGCTTTAATGACATCGATTACTGTATGAAAGTGCGCGCCTGCGGATACCAGGTCGTCTATACCCCGCACGCTGAATTGTATCACTTCGAGTTGAAGTCGCGTTCGCTATCGGTAAATCTCGATGAAATGCGATGCTACCATACCAAGTGGTCGCATGAAACGATCCGCGATCCGTTTTACAACGAGCGCTGCTTGACCGTGGCGCCCCCGACATTTGAGGTATCTTTCAATGCGCGGTCGGTGTGACCGTCTCAATGAGCATGTGTCGCAGATCTCACGGCAAAACCGTCAATGCGGGAACTGCGCTGACGAACCTGCCTCCCCATTGCCGAATTCCGGCCATCCGCTCGATGATCTCATCTTTGATATTCCACGGCAGGATCAGCACGTAGTCGGGCTTGGTTTCGAATATGTGGTCCGGCGCGTAAATCGGAATCTGCACACCGGGCAGATAACGGCCTTGCTTGTGGGGACTGATATCCACGGTGTAGGCGAGAAGCTCGGGGCCGATGCCGCAATAATTCAATAGCGTGTTGCCCTTTGCCGGCGCGCCGTAACCGACCGCCGATTTACCGGTTTTGCGCGCCTCGATCAGAAAGCTCAGCAGGTCGCATTTGATGCCGACCACCGAGCCGGCAAATTTGGCATAGGTCTCGATGTGGTCGAGCCCCGCCGTTCGCTCGATCGTGAGCAGATCATCGACCTCGGGTGTTCTCCGATATGGGGCATCGGCGTGGCAGACGAAGAGCCGCAGCGAGCCGCCATGGGTCGGTAACCGCTCGACATCATAGACCCGCAAGCCATGACGCGCGAAAATCTCGTCGGTGACGCGTAGCGAGAGATACGAAAAATGCTCGTGATAGATGGTGTCGAACTGCCGTTCCCTGATCAGATTCAGCAGATGCGGAAATTCGAACGTCGCCGTTCCTTCCGGCTTGAGCAGGATTTTGAATCCGGCAACGAAATCGTTGATGTCGGGAACGTGGGCGAGGACGTTATTCGCAGCCATCAGGTCCGCCGATTGGCCTGTTGCGGCCAAACGACGCGCTGTGTCGATGCCAAAAAACGCCACGTCGCAGGGAATGCCCTTGCCCCGTGCGACCTTGGCGACGTTGGCGGCTGGCTCGATGCCGAGAATGCCGACGCCGCGTTCCAAAAAGTACTGCAGGAGATAGCCGTCATTGCTGGCGACCTCGACGACCAGCGAGCCGGCGCCGAGCGAATATCGCTCGATCATCCGCCCGACATAATCGCGGCAATGGCGCAGCCAGAGCTCCGAGTAGGACGAAAAATAGAGATAGTCGCTGAAGATGTTTTCCGCGCGCTCGAATTCCTGAAGCTGAACGAGAAAGCACCGTTCGCAGACATACACGTGCAACGGATAGAAGATCTCGCCGCGGCCGACGTCTTCTTTGCTCGGAAAGGCGTTGGCGAGCGGTGACTTGCCGAGGTCGACAAAGGTCTGTCTGACGGGCGCACCACAAAATCGGCAACGATGACTCATGCTTGGCGCGCTTTCAGTTCGCTGTATCGCTCGATCTGTTGATCGGTGAGCATCAAGGCTGGCTGGCCGCCGAGAAAGCTCTTGTACCACTCGACGGTCCACTTCAGCCCCGCCGCCAAGTGCAGGCCTTGAGACCATTCGAGGCGGAGCCGCGCCTTGGAGGTGTCGACCTTGAGATGTCTCGCTTCATGTAATTCATCGCCCGCCACCTTTTCCCAGCGCGCAGCGTCGCCCCAGGCATTGACGATGCGATCGGCGATCCACGCGACGGGTTGAGCATCCCCGTCGGCCGGCCCAAAGTTCCAGGCTTGACCATAGGCCGTCGGATCGTCGTGCAACCGCTCCGCCAGAACAAGATATCCACATAAGGGGTCGAGCACGTGCTGCCATGGACGCGTCGAGGCCGGATTGCGAATGCCAATGGCTTGGCCCGATTTGAGCGCGCGGATGCAATCGGGAATCAAACGGTCTTGCGCCCAATCGCCGCCACCGATCACATTTCCGGCGCGCGCTGACGCAATGCCAAGGCGACGTCCCGCCGACTCGCAAAAGGATTTGCGCCACGCCGCCGTGACCAATTCGGCGCAGCCTTTGCTGCTGCTGTAGGGGTCGTGGCCGCCCATCGGTTCATCTTCGCGATAGGCCCACAGCCATTCTTTGTTCTCGTAGCACTTGTCGCTTGTAACCACGACGACGGAGCGAACCGACTTCACGGCGCTGACGGCGGCGAGGACGTGGACCGTGCCCATGACATTCGTGGCATAGGTTTCGACCGGCTCCTGATAGGACAGCCGTACCAAAGACTGGGCCGCGAGATGAAAGACGATCTCGGGTTGAATCTTTTCGATGACGGCGCTGACTGCGCGGCGTTCGCGAATGTCGGCGTAGTGATTTTCGACGATCGCTCCCAAGCCGGCGGCGGCGAACAGGCTCGTCTCGTCCGCCGGTAGCGAGCAGCCCGAAACCTCGGCGCCGAGGCGACGAAGCCAAAGGCTAAGCCAAGTGCCTTTGAACCCCGTGTGGCCGAGAACAAGAACGCGTTTTCCGGACCAGAATGCCGGCGACGGCTTCACCAGGTCCGCCACGGCGCTCTCCCGCTGGTCCAGAGATCCTCGAGATGCCGCTTGTCGCGCAGCGTATCCATCGCATGCCAAAAGCCGGTGTGGCGATAGGCGGAAAGCTTGTTTTCTCTGCTTAAGCGCTGCAACGGCTCTTGCTCGAAAACCGTCGCATCGCCTTCGATGTAATCGATGATTTGCGGCGACAGCACCATGAAGCCGCCGTTGATCCAGGTGCCGTCGCCGTGGGGCTTTTCGTGAAAACTAAGCACCCGATCTTGTGCTCCGATATCGAGCGCGCCAAATCGTCCCGGCGGCTGAACCGCCGTGACCGTGGCCGGCAGACCGTGCTTTTTGTGAAATGACAGCAGTGCCGAAATATCGATTTCGGCGACGCCGTCGCCATAGGTAAGACAGAAATCACGCTCGCCGATATGTTCGCGCACCCGACGGATACGACCACCGGTCATCGTGCTATCGCCGGTCTCGACCAATGTCACCCGCCACGGCTCGGCGCGACGGTGATGCACGATGGTGGAATTTTCCGTCAGATCGAAAGTCACGTCCGCCATATGCAAATTGTAATTATAGAAAAACTCCTTGATGACGTAGCCCTTGTAGCCGAGGCAGATAATGAAATCGTTCAAGCCGAACTGCGAATAGATCTTCATAATGTGCCAGAGGATCGGCCGGCCGCCGATCTCGACCATCGGTTTCGGACGTATCTCGGTCTCCTCGGCAAGCCGGCTGCCTAGGCCGCCGGCGAGTATCACGACCTTACCGATGTCCATTGCTGACTCCAGACGCGTGGAAGTCTCGGGATAACAGTGTTGCCGGGACGCAGGCAATATCGTTTCCGTCGCCTCGTTGGCGCCGGGTGGTCGCTTCGGCCCGAGGTAGCTGCGCCGAATTTGAATTTCCGGGCGCGATGTTGTTCGCGGTCTGTTCCTGCTGCCGTAGATCGCCGACGCGCAGCGATTTAACCGCTCGTTCGGGAACGTTTCGCGTCAATCATTTTTGCGACGCTTCGGCAATCAGCTCGGACAATCGGTATGCGCTGCCGACGGACATGCGTTGGCGCGGGCGGATGCCTATCGACAGTCACTTGCCGATAGCCGCCCATGCAGGGTGGCTTGCTACTGAGTTCGCCCGGCAACCAAGGAGGCCGATCTGTGGTATCTGGGCGATGAAACAAGGCTAAGCAACGCGCGGACGATGTAAAGACAGCCCATGCAAAGCTCGTGGCTCAAATTCCTATTTCAGAATTCGCGTGCGCACAGCCCCTCCCAATGGTGGCGTGCTCTTATTTTCTCGATTGTAGGCTGCCTGGCGGCGATAGCCGCATTCGGCTATTCGCGCGGACAAGATCATTTTGGTGCCATCGTTCTGCCCGGCGACGATCAATGGTACGCGAACTATTTGCTCAAGGAACAGGAAATACAAGACACCGATATTTTCTACAACGGCATTGGTCGTTCGGTAGCCAATTTGCGTCAAGCGGACGTCGTTTTTCTAGGAACATCTCGCGTTGCCTTTGCGATCGATTGGCGCACCGCCGATGATTTTGCGCAAAAGCACGGCGTGAAGCTTTTCAATCTATCCTTCGCCGGAGTTCTAAATAGCAAATTTAGTCAACTGCTGATAACAAAATGGAAACTTCATCCGCGCGTATGGGTCGTTGACGTATACGCGGATGCTTTGAGTAACTTTCAAGGAAGTTTCTTTAATCCGGCGGCGCCTTTGGGTTTCGAAGCTCACACGATGGCAGAGTCGGGAATATTTGAAGCCTACGCAAATGTTGTATCTCGCGATCTTCGCTGGCGGGCCAAGACGTTTTTCGGCTTCGATAGGCCCGCCTCCTATAGATCGGATCGGAGCGGCAACTGGTATCTCGATCAATGGCCCAATCGCCTCCGGACTGACATGCCAAAAATGGAAGCCGCGCGAAGTGATTGTCCTGCGCCGCCCGAGGAAGTAGAGGCCGCGCGTAATTTTGCAACGGGTATCGAGGGGCCGATTATCCTAACACAAATCCCAAGTAAATTCTCATGCTATCGACGCGCTCAGCAGATTGCTTCGGCGCTCGGCGCGCCGTTGTTTGCGCCCGATCCGCAAAATTTCAGTTCGACGGATGGCGGCAGTCATCTCGACGGGGCCAGTTCCGCGATATATACGCGCGCCTTTTTGGAGTGGCTGGTTCAGACGTCAGTATTTCGGGACGAAACAGGAAGATAGGACGAAATCCGGCTTGTGATCTCGCCGTCCAGTGCGTCATCGCGCGGGTTTCATGTGGACAAGCTCATAGTATATCATCGCGTTCACGTTCAGGCTTGCTTACGCAGGGTGTCGCTTTATGGCAATCGGTTCGATCCACATTGAATGGCTGAGCGCGCTCGCGCTAAAATCGAAAATTCCACAAAACGCTGCAGTGCTTGATCTCGGTCCGCAAGACCTTTGGATTGAACGCGAGCCACTTCGGCGCGTGGCCAGGCGGCACCTGCCGCCTGATGTCTGCAATGAAACGATCGATACGATATTCGGCGATGGAGTTAAGCCCAAGGCGGATGCGCAGTTGGCCTTCTATTCGATTTTCGGAGGCAACAGCTACCGCTCGCTCGACCTTACCGATCCGCGCGCGGATTATTCTTTCGATCTGAATTTCCCGATGCCGGAGGAGGTCGGAAAATACGATGTCGTGACGAACTTCGGAACGACCGAGCACGTCTTCAATATCGGCCAGTCATTCGAGAACATCCACAACCATCTAAAGGCCGGCGGCTTGGTACTGCACGCCCTGCCTGGTTACGGCTACATCGACCACGGCTTCTATAATATCCACCCTTGCGCCTATCTCGATATGGCGAAGGCGAATGAATATGAGATCGTGGATTTCAGCTATTGCGACAACATCAACACGCGAATGGCGCGGCCCATCGTGGACGAGCCGTTTGATTTCGGGACATTGCCTATTCAACTCCGCGATATGGACGATACCCATGCATTGGGGACAAAGGCGGCGCTGTTGTTTTACGACAACCTTCGATCGGAGGCGACGCGGCGTGCACTCGAAAAGATGGTGGGCAAGACGGCCGTCGACGCCGAAAAAATCATGGTTCGGAAGCAAGATTGAAGTGCCGCAAAATCCTGATCCCGCACTTCCGATCTTTGTCGTCTTCGATCTGATTTTCGTGGCGCTGCGGCGTACCGAGAGAAGCCCGGCAAAGTTCGTCACGCCGATTCAGGGTGTGTACGCGGAAATGCAGAAACGGTCCGCTCAAACGGCCAATTGAGGCCAACCAAGATTTGGCAATAAGGGTCTATATCGTTGATGCAGTTCGGAGCCTGTCAGCGGATCAATTCCTTCGAATGCGCGACGCAATCAGCAGCGATTTCTAAGCCTAGCGCTCAGTAGTTTGATCACTGCTGGACTCCGTTTCTGACCAAAGATGGCCGATCGCTATGCAGGGAGTTTCGATGTGCACAAACGAGATGCGTGCGAGAACCAGTGAGATCGTGAGGCAGAGGACGACGCAAGCAAGCACAATCGCTGTTGCCCCAAGATCGCTTATCGCGACTGATCGCGGCACGATCATCAGCAGCGTCCAAGCCACCAAGATCAATATGGGCATTGCATAGCAGTAAAAGCTGTACGATATGTCTCCGAGCCAAACCAAAATCGGATGGTCGAGGAAGCGGGCCCGACCGCAGTCGGGTCGCAACAGGACGAAGGCGATTGCATACCCGCTAACCAACGTATCGATCAGGAACTTGTAAGGCATCCACAGGCGATTGGAGACGTAGAGATATTCGATCGGCAATAGCAGCGCCAAGGCGATGAGAAGGCCGAAGCTATTGCCGAGACAGCGCGCCGTTTTGGGATGCGACAAAAACTTCGGCAGCGTCACGCCGACATAGAAGCAATAAGTAAACATCGCAAAAATAGGTGCTTCACTCCAGAGCGCCAGTGGCGCGGCATAAAGCGCCGCAACAATGCCGCTGTCAGCCAGCAGAGAGGTGCGCTCGGAAATCCACACCAGCGGCGGCAACAGCGCGATCATGACAAGCTCGATCTGGATCGACCACAACACGCTGTTAAGCGAGTAGGACACGCCGAGCAGGTTTTGCAGCAGGATAGCGGGGCTGACAGCAACCGACAGGAACTGGTTGAACCAAACGGTGGTGCCCTCAAATGGCACATGGCGAACGAGAATGGCGACGGCGGTTGCCAACAGGATCGACAACCACATCACCGGCAAAAGCCGCCACAGTCGCCGCACTGCGAACGCCACGAACTGGCAGAGGCCATTGTCGGCCAAAGCGTGGCGGCGCAACGACTTGCCGAGCACGAAGCCGCTTAACACATAAAATACGATCACCGCCGTATTGGGCTGCACCAGGATTTCGCCGGCGGCAAGGAGCGTATTGCCGGCGCGCAGCGTGAAGTGCGCATCTTCAATCCGGCCATTGGACATAACGGTGAAGCTGTGGCCCACCGCGACGGATAACGCAGCGAGGCCGCGCAGCGATTGCAACCGAAGCGAATGTCCCTCGAGACGAAGATAAATCCAGCCATTGCCGGATGTTTAATGGGGCGGACGCGGTGAGGCAATATCCGCAGCAGGCGCACTGCGAACGCCTGAAGGATGAGCCGCGATCATTGTCGCGGGCGTCGTTTCCGAGACAGCGACGCTGCTCCGACCATTGGCGCGTCGAATTTCGGTAGACCAGGACGACGTCGTAAGCCTTGACGACTATCTTAAGATCGGAGACGAACATCACGGAGGGTAGGCAAGCGTAGGTCGCAGCCTAGCTGCGGCACCTTGGTATGCACTCCGACGGGTCGTAAACGATATTGACTGAACCTAGGTAGTGCGGGCTTAGAAGGCCGCGGTTGCGGTTTCCGAAATTTTTGAACGGGCAGGACGGTGTCTCAATTTATTTTTCGTCGCGTGAGCGACTTTACGCTAAGCCAAGCGGCAAAAACCATTTCCCGGCCGTCGCGCCTGGTCACGATCCCCTACAGTCATTTCCAGTCGTGGTTCCGGCGCTTATGCATATCCGCCTTGTTGCGAGTTCCGCGACTGGTTCCTCTGGTTCTGCGATTGTTGCCGAGCCGGTGGGTGTCGTCGCCGGGCGGCAAGATGTTTCTTCTTGCGCTTGGACATGACCTGTTCCAGCACGACCAGCCTGAAGAGTTGTGGCCATGTCTCGACCGTTTGATTCACGCAGGTCGCGCGTCTACCGACGATTATTTGTTGGGATCGATGTGTCTCTATCATGGACTTGGACGATTTCCGTGATGCCATGTCGCTGTTCGCTCAAGCCAACGAACTCGATCAAGCGGAAGCCGAGCGGCTCGGTGTTGGCAAGCTTCCTTATCGCGTGCTCGACAATGTGTGGGCGCGCCACATCGGTCATACCGCGACAATCGACTACGTGCTCAAGCTCGGCATTTTGGAGGGGCGCGACCGAAGGACACGATCTGGTATGTGCCGCGCGACAGCAAGATAGCAAATCGCTTTCTCCTGCAGCAGATGGCGGCCCGTTTGCGGCTTGTCGACGATCCTGCGGACTTGCCCTTCAGTCCGTCCGCCGTGCAGGCTCTGCACTATGATTATCTAGGGCCGCGCCTGCCGAACGGGGCGACCACATACTTCTGGGAGGTCGCGAGCAATACCTACAAGCGCTGGGAACAAGAGGGCAGGGGAGCCCTGTTCACTTTGCCCGCTGACATAAAGGACCTGGGCTGGGCAGCGCTCTACGGTGCCGGGGTTCCGAAGGACGGTTGGTTTGTCGCTCTGCACGTGCGCGAGGGCACCTACGATGGGCGCCACGCCGGAATGCATGGGGTTCACAATGCTAACCTTGCGACCTACATGCCCGCGATTGCCGAACTAACACGTCGCGGCGGGTGGGTCATTCGTATGGGCGATCCCAGCATGACGCCCTTGCCTCCGCTTCCGAATGTAATCGACTACTGCCATAGCGACCTGCGTGCCGATTGGATGGATGTTTTCATTGCCGCACAATGTCGCTTCATGATCGGATCTGGTTCCGGCCCGGTATTTATTCCGCCGATCTACGGCGTACCTTCGGTCATTACCAATTGGTGGCCGCCGGCGCATCGGCCGCTGCATGCTTTCGATATCTTCGTTCCGAAAATGGCGCGGCGATCTTTGAATGGCAGCTACCTCACTCTGAGCGAAGTTGTTGCAAGAGCCGTTCTCGTATTGCCACTCTCGCCGTTATCTGGCCGACCGTGCGGGTGTCTATATTGAGGACGCCGATCCCGATCTCATTTGCGGCGCGGTAGTCGAGATGCTCGGGCGTCAGGACGGGACCTTGCCGCAGAATTCCGATGTGTCTGATTTGCGCGCCCGCGCCGATCAAATCTATCAATCGTGCGATGCGTTCGGGGCAAGCGCGTTGGCGGCGGATTTCGTCCAACGGCATCGCGATCTAATCGTTTAGTGCGAGGATCACAACCCAGTGCGACGTCCATTTCGAGGTTGGCGTTGAATGGCGTGGGACCCTATGCTAACCGTTTGCGGCGCTTGGAGGATCACAGTTCCGTAGGTTGGGTCTGCAGTGTGACGCGTAGTGCACGGCCAAATGTATAGGCCGGGCCAACAGGGGCTTTGACGGGACACATGAGCCGGATCCGCAGTGGCGTCATATCGACCGCGCTTATGGTCCTTTCGATTACGATTTGCTTGTTGGGAGCCGAGGGCCTGCTGCGAATAAAGAACAGCTCGATGACGAATTACGATATCGAGATGTGGCGCTACTCAAATGAGTTAAAGCAGAAAAGCGACGATGCCGCTCTTGACTTCGATCATGTGCGATCAAAGAGCGCGCTTTTGCAAAGTACCGTAGTCCGTTTGAATAGTTGGGGGCTTCGCGGTCCTGAAGTCGCGGCTGCTGCAGCCGGGCCGACGGCGCATTCTTTTTCTCGGTGGATCGATAACGCTTGGCTGGGGTGTGCCCGAGGAAAGCACGGTCGAAGCACGCCTCGAGCGAATGTTAAGTGATGCGGGGGAGCCCGCCCAAGTGCTGAACGGGGGCGTCGGAAATTACAATGCCGAGCGTTATGTCAGCCGGTTCTTCAAAGAGCTCACGGGCCTGCACCCGACCGATATCGTCGTCCATTACTTTTTGCGCGATGCCGAGGCGCTGCCTCCCGGCGGCGGAAACATTCTACTTCGCCACAGTGAATTGGCTGTGACTTTTGGATTGCTTATCACCGTTTGTTCGACAAAGAGGGCGAGGCGTCTTTGGTCGAGCACTATCGCAATGCTTATGATCCGTCGGCGGTGGGTTTTCAGATCATGCGATCCAAGCTGCGCGACCTTGCAACATATGCCCGGAGCAATAATATCCGCATTTATCTTGCCATGATTCCTGATGTCCACAACCTCATCGATTACAAGTTGGGTTTCGTTCACGAGCATCATGCGTGGTGTGGCTGCCGAGGAAGGCTATGGTTATATAGATCTGTTACCCGCAAATGCAGGGCTATCCGCCGGAACGGCTATGGGCGATGCCCGGCGACCCGCATCCCAATGCTTTCGGCCATGAATTAATGGCGCGCGCGATATTTCCGGTCCTGTCAACGCCTGGCAACGCGGCCGCCGCGACCGCGGTCCAGAACTGACTTCGTCGAGAACGCACTGTGGGCGCACTGTGGCTGGCGCAAAGTACTTCACGATCGGTAGCTTATGCTGTTTAGTTCGCCAGTCTTCTTCGTATTCTTCGCCGCCTACTTCATTGTCCATCTTCTGTTGCCGAGGCAATGGCGCCGCCATCTGATTATTTGCGGCAGTACGATATTCTACGCGTGGTGGAAGGTAGAATACGTTTGGCTTCCCTATCTATTGATGGCGATCGCCTATTTGGGCGCGATCTGGATGCTGCGCGCCAAGGAAGAGACGAGCCGAAAATGGCGCGCCGGATTTGCGATCGCGCTTTTGTTCCTGCCGCTGGTGATTTTTAAATATTCGAATTTCTTTTACAATGACGTGTTCGGCGCCGTCACCGGCGGAGGCAGGCTGCTGAATGTGACCCTGCCGCTTGGCGTTTCCTTTGTTACGTTTACATTGACGGCGTATATTGTTGACATTTATCGCGGGAGATTTCCCGGCCAGACGCCGCCGTTGACGCTGCTGGCATACGTTCTGTTCTTCCCGCATCTTATAGCGGGCCCAATTCTGCGGCCGATAGAGCTTATTCCGCAGCTGGAGCACCCGCGGCGCGGAAAGAGCCTGCAGCCGACAGCGGCGGTGGCGCTTTTCACGATCGGTCTCGTAAAAAAACTCGTGATAGCTGACACGCTCGCGGGGCTTGTCGACACGATTTATAACCAGCCAGGTCCCCCGACCGCGCCTGCGGCGCTCCTGGCAATCTATGGCTTCAGTGTGCAAATCTATTGCGATTTCAGCGGCTACACAGACATGGCGATCGGACTTGCCATGCTGTTGGGAATAAGATTGCCGAACAATTTCGCACAGCCGTATTGCGCGATTTCAATTATTGATTTCTGGCGCCGTTGGCACAAGACGCTGTCGTTTTGGCTGCGTGATTATCTGTATATTCCGCTGGGCGGCAATCGCGGCGGCAAGTTCAATGAAATTCGCAACATCATGATCACGATGACGCTCGGCGGCCTGTGGCACGGCGCCAGCTGGACCTTCGTCATCTGGGGCATATTGCATGGACTTGCCGTATCCGCGGTGCATGCCGCCAGAGAGGTCCTCCATTGGACTTGGCTCGACCGCGTGCCGCGTTGGATCGGTGTCCTGCTGACCTTTCACTTCGTCACTCTGGCATGGGTGTTCTTTCGCGCACCGGGACTTGGGCGTGCCGCCGATATCCTGTCGGGCGTCGCTACTGGAAGCTGGGCTGGAACGCTCGACTACATCTCGACGCACTTCTTCGAGATATTGCTGATTGTCGTATTTTTCATTCTTCACAGATACGACGACAACCGGCGCATCAGAATTGCCGCGGTGCGCTTGCGGCCGGAAATCCTGTGGCCGAGCTTGGTGGCCCTGTGGGCGATTGCCATAACGGTCAGCCAGGGGAGCTCGGCTAAATTCATCTATTTCGATTTTTGAGAAGCTGTGCTCGTTTGCAGCATTTGCTTTTGTTGGTTTTGGGAAGATTTCGCTGAAATCGCGAGATAACTGCCCGGCAATAATGGTTGCGATCAGATGGTTGCCCGCAGCCGACATATGTCCATAAATGCGGCCGTGATCCTGCATCAGCCAAAGCCGCTGATAGGAAGCTAAGTCGCTATTTTGGTACGAGGACCTGAGGGCTTCGAACGTATCGACAACTTCGAGCGATTGATGTTGCGCGCAAGCGAGAAGCACTTCACGATCGTGCTGCCAGTGTAATGGCTGTTCGGTCGGCTCCAGTGCCGAATATTGTACGATCAGGGCGACGGGAATGTTGTTGCGGGCGCCGATGTCGGCAATTCGGCGCATCAGCAGGCAGCCCACTTGCACGGCCTCGCCGGGCGTAAGCTCGACTTTAGTTCGGTAAGTCGCCGCCACCCACCATTGGAGGAGATTGAGGCGCGTCATCACATACTGGACGAGATAGGAGTGACCGAATACGGCGCGCGCCCGACCGATCTCCTTGCGGTTGGAGGCGAGCGCGGGTACAGGCTCATTGTGGAGCGCAAGCTCGCCGCTTTCTACCGTGAAATAAGGCTTTGGCGAACCGCCGAACACACTCATCCGATCCACCGAAATGCCATATTCCAATCGGGTCTGCACAAGCAGCGTTCGCGGCTTGAGCAGCGGGACGAGCGTCTCGGCACGTAATACAATCTGATCAAGGCCATAACCGCCAACCGCCGCGTTGATGATCTTTATTCCGAGCAATTGTTCCAGTTGCGCCGGCCACGACTTCGGCATCTGATACCTCCGAGCCGGCGGCGAAAGAATCCCCTACTAAAAGCACCGCCCCTGGCGGCAAAGGGACGATTTTCGCACTCGACATTCGGACCCCGTATTCGCCAGTCGTCATCTTAAGGTTGGGGCGCTCAACTCCCGGAGTTTGGACCCAACCCAAGCGCGCATCGTAATCGACGATGCCGTGTCCGTGCACTTGATCGAGAGCAGCAGCGACAAAATTCTGTGTTGAGAAGACGGGCACTCCGTCCCAGAGGCGCAACGCGATTTCCAGAACGATCAAGCAAATGGCGACACTGCTAATCGCGAGTCCGGTGGGAACAGCTAATCGACAGATAAAATGCCAAAACCTGGTCAAGATGCCGCCCATCGAACTTCACCCTCCAACGACACACCAAGTTGGCTTTGCTCAGTCTACACCGCAACAGCCGCCCGTCATTGCAATCTTTTGACCTAGGACGGCAATATCAATCGAGTTCGAATTGATCCTTATAGACGACCTTTAGCGAGGGATCCTGCTCTTCCTTAAGCAACACGGAATTGCCGATGACGAGCAGATCGATGTCAGTCCCCATGAAGCAACGAAAGGCGTCTTCGGGCGTGCACACGATGGGTTCGCTGCGGACATTGAAGCTCGTGTTGACGAGCACCGGGCATCCAGTCAGTGCATTGAACCGCTCAATCAAATCGTAATATAGCGGATTTGTCTCCCGATGAACGGTCTGCACGCGTGCTGAGTAGTCGACATGCGTCACCGCGGGAATGGTCGATCGCACGATGTTGAGTTTATCGATGCCGAACAGCGAATCCTCGGTCTCGGTCATGACGCGCTGGTGTTGCTTTGCGACCGAAGCGACCATGAGCATATAGGGACTGTCCACTTCGAGTTCGAACCACTCCGTCAAATGGTCGCGCAGAACCGAGGGCGCAAACGGACGGAAGCTCTCTCGATATTTCACCTTCAGATTAAGGTTCTTCTGCATGGCGGCGCTGCGGGGATCGGCGATGATCGACCGATTGCCGAGCGCGCGCGGCCCGAATTCCATGCGTCCTTGGAACCAGCCGACTGCGCTGCCATCCGCGAGGGCGCGCGCAGTAATGTCCAACATCGTATTTTGGTCGACAGTCTTATAGCGCCCGCCACAGTTGGTGAGGCGTGTGTCGATGTCTTGCTGGCTGTACGCCGGTCCGAGATAGGCACCCGACATGCCATCAAGAACGTTAGGAACGAGGCGCGGCTGGCCAGCGTGAAGATAATACGCCGCAAGCGCTGCCCCCAACGCGCCGCCGGCGTCGCCTGCGGCCGGCTGAACCCAGATATTTCGAAACGCGCCGTCACGCAGCACTTTGCCATTTGCCACGCAATTGAGCGCGACGCCGCCGGCAAGGCAAAGGTTCTGCATTCCGGTCTCAGCCGCGAGACTTCGGGTGAGACGCAGAACGACCTGCTCGAGCACCGCTTGGATGGAAGCGGCAAGATCCATGTGTTTTTGTTCTAGCAGAGATTCCGGATCTCGCGGCGGCGCACCGAACAGCGCGTGAAAGCGCTCGTTCGTCATCGTGAGACCGGTACAGTAGTTAAAATAGTCGAGGTTCAGGCGAAAGGAGCCATCGTGCTTCACGTCAATGAGATGATCGAGGATGAGTTGCGCATAGCGCGGCTCTCCGTAGGGAGCAAGACCCATCAATTTATATTCGCCGGAATTGACCTTGAAGCCCGTGTAGTAGGTGAACGCTGAATAGAGGAGACCGAGGCTATGCGGAAAATGGATTTCTTTTTGGATGGTGAGATTGCTTCCTTCGCCGATTCCCGCTGCCGTCGTTGTCCATTCGCCAACGCCGTCAAGCGTGAGCACCGCAGCAGTATCGAATGGCGAAGGATAGAATGCTGACGCGGCGTGACTGAGGTGATGCTCACAAAACAGCAAGCGCTCTTGCCAATCGAACTGTGGCTCCAGCGCCCTTAGTTCGCCGGCGATCAGCGACTTTTGAAACAGCTTCTCGCGCAGCCACAGCGGCAATGCCATGCGGAAGGATGTGAAGCCGCGCGGGCTGTAGGACAGATAAGTCTCAAGCAGACGCTCGAACTTGATGAACGGCTTGTCGTAAAAGACGACGTAGTCGAGATCGCCGAGTCTGCACCCAGCCTCGTCGAGGCAATAGTCTATCGCGCGCCGCGGGAAATTGGCGTCGAACTTCTTGCGGGTAAATCGCTCTTCCTGGGCGGCCGCTACGACCCGCCCGTCTTCAACGATGGCCGCGGCACTGTCGTGGTAAAAAGCGGACAGCCCGAGAATACGCACAGCGGCCTCAGAACAGCGTGTATATGAACGGCGCTACTGCTGAGCCCTTGGTCAGCACGATCAAGCCGCCGAACAGCGCCATCATAACGAGTACGGGCAACAGCCAATATTTCTTGCGCACACGCAAAAACGCCGAAAACTCGCGCAGGAACGAGATGATCATTGCTTAGAACTGGTTCTTGAATGAGGCTGCGTCAGGGCCGGGAGGTACGCGTTTGATCCAGTAGCTCCCGGATTTCGGCTCGTATTGGCGTTGGAGTGGATCTTTGCCGCTCAACCGCATCAAAAATCCGACAGGTACGACGCAGCCGTAGAAGAGGAGTGCAAGGAACAGCGGGCTGACGATGTGATGAAGCAGCAGTCCGATTTTTGCCCAGATCCGGTTTAGGGGTGCAAGGAGTTGCGGAGCGGCCAAGGCCAGCACAAGAGCAAGGCAAGCCAGGCTAAGCCAGATCGGCCAACGCGCAGTTCCATGCCAAAAGCTGAGCCCGGCGAGTAGCGCAAAGAACGCGGCAAAAACCAAGCCGAAGCTTCGATTGGAAGATATCTTGTCGGCTTCCTCACGAGGTTGCAACTCATGGGAGCCAAAGTATTTATCCCGCATTGTGTCTAGGCCATGTCACGCCAACACACCTAAAAGTTAGCGGAGCCAAGATCGCACAATCTATCTCTAGATTCAACATCTTTCGTCAGAATCTATCCATCGTGCGCCTTATTCGTCGAGGGCTGGAGCAGGAGTTGCGTACTCCTCGTCTTTCACGCCATTCGTCGTCGTGGGTGACCGTGAGCGGATGCGCCAGAAGCGACGGTGCATAAGCCGACCTTGATGTCGGTGTGAGCCTTCGCGCACCCTCATCCCGCAGTGTCGATGTCGGGCTGATCGGCGTGCCAGCTGATCGGCGTGCCATGCGCGCCGGGCGTTCGCGATCCGCAGACCGGCGGTCCCGGCAGCACGGCGCATTTTTGATCGGCGGCGGTAGCGCTGATTTGGGAAGCCGAAACAACTACGCGAGCAACGGCGATCTCGGCGATTGGTGTTCGCCGGTTTTGGTCAATGTGGATGTCGCCTTCGAAGCTTCGCCGAATTCTAACTGGTTCGAATCCAAGATCATTTAGTAGGGAAATTGCCTCAGACGGATCGTCGTGTTAGTCAATGGGCATGGTAAGGAATTCCTTGTGAGCGTTTGTGAATTGTGATGGCCTCGATCGGCGAAGACTATCTCAAGGGCAGGCGTTTCATTCTCTGCGATTTGATTTACGATCGGGCGTTGTCGTCGCCAATTGTGATTATCGACGCCGGTGCGCTCGATGCGCTTGCCGCATCTCGCTGGACTAAGCTTCCCGCCAATGGCGTACAGTGTCACGGGTTCGAGCCCGATGTGCACGAGTGCGATCGACTAAACGAGACGGCGAGGGCCGCGGGTCTGGATTTTCACTTCTACCCGATTGCACTAGCGGGCCGCACCGGGCCAGTTGAGTTCTACAGATACGCGGAGCCAGCGGCGAATTCGTTCTATGAACCCAATCATCGTTTGCTAGGCCGGTGGTGCTACACGCGTAGTTTGACGCTCGCATCGCAGTTCGAGCTCAGCGAAAAGTCAAGCCTCGACGCTGTCTGCCTAGACGACTGGGGTAGAACTCAAGCGGTCGCTGACGTTGACTTCATCAAGCTCAATGTCCAAGGGGCGGAACTCGATATTCTCGGCGGTGCCCAAGGTTTGCTGAAGAACACGCTCGGGCTCCTCGTCGAGCAGACATTCAACGCGACTTATGTTGGTGCCCCGCTATTTGGCGATGTGTATAAATTCATCAGCGATACTGGGTTCCATATGTTCGATATCGTCGGCATGAATCGTGTGGCCAGAACACGATCGCCGATCCACATAACCGAGGACCGCATTTTTGTCGTGGATGGCAATTGGCCTCATCATCAATTCCTCGAGGGACATTTTTTCTACCTCCGTGATCCAATAATATCCGACGACGTTTGGAAGGAAGGGCAGCAGTTCTCCATCGAGAAATGCCTTAAGCTCGCGTGCCTTGCTGAAACGTTTGGTCAGATCGAATATGCCTTCGAGATAGTTGGGTGGCTTGCGGCGTCGCCGCAGGCTGGCCGTTATGCAGCACTTTGTCGCGATATTGTTGAAAACGGCGCGGCAGCTTATCGTGGCGTATCAGCCATGCCATCGGCTCCCGATGCGAGCGATGTTTTGTCGACGATGGGCGTCCGCGTTAGTCCCTCCATCGCGGAAAGTCTTGCAGGGTTTTCGCTTCAGGCGAAAGTGGATGACCTCAACCATCGGCTCGAGTCGGCCAGCGCGCAAATTGATCGTCTAAGCGCCAGTCTGCAGACAATATATGGAAGTAGGACATGGCGGACGATGCGGCCTTTGCGAAAACTTGTGAATTGGATCAGACGCCGTGGCTCGCGTGCGTAGTTGCCGGATGCGAGGCAATTTGCAGCCGCACCGAGTGAGCCGACGCAGCCTAATTTCCGATGCCTTTGATCGCCGAACTACCGTCCCCAAGAAATTTTTGTACAAATTTTTCAGGCATACCGTATTGGATGTCTGTGAAATAAGCGAAGAGATCGTCGGTCAGCATTGCCGCCCGCGATGAAATTCGTCCGGTAACAGCGTCAGACAGGCTATTGGATAGCTCGGCGTCGATAATGCGAAATCGCGGCCGATATGTCGGTTGGCCCGGAATTTTTTCGAGAACGAACGATTGGCCAAGCTTAAGCAGAAGCTGTCCCGGCAACATGTAAATCAACAGCAGTTTGAAAAATCTTTGCGGATCGCCGAGGCCATAGATGGTCTCAAGAATCTGCCCGATATTTCCAGATGTCGGCAGCAGCACGGTCAGCGGCCTCGGCTCGCGCATGGCGGCTTTTCGGAAGCCGGGCAAACAAACCGCGAGAGCTATCGCTCGGCGAACATCCGCGGGGCAATTGCCCGGCAAACTCGAATAGATCGCATAGAAAGCCGCGTTGTATTCGAGAATGGCTCTCGCATATTTGGTGCGGCCGCTTGCGATCGGCTTTCGCTCCAATGCCGACGCCGTGAGATCCGAAACGCTGATTTCAGTTATGGTTTTGCTGTATTCGTTGGCGCCGTGCGCGAGGAAATGGTGAGACCAGCTGGCAAGCGTACTGTATCTTGATAACTGCATGTTGGAAGCGGACCAGCGAAAATACTGTTCGAAATATTTGAATGTGTATTCCACCCCCACGGCCAAGAGATTAAGAAAGCCAATTTGTGTGGATTGTGAGTTTGGGTTGAACGTGTACGAGACGTTTTTTGCCCTGCTGCTAATGGCGAGGGCGTGACATGCCAGTTCGTGTATCTCGATTTTCCCCTGCGTTGCCTGCAGCATATATTCGGGATGTGTCACGAAATATTCGGGTTTCTGTAAGGCGACGGCGTATCTTGGATTGATGAATCGCACGAATAGGGTGGCGATATCGAGGTCGCTGAGGTTTAAATGACTCGCTGCATCGGGGCCTGCAAGCTGCATAATGCTGTCGAGATAGGGCAGCGTCGGCTCCAAACAAACCTGTGGAATACAATAATAAACAATATCCTTTGCATGCAGTAGGTCGGCAATTTTACTGATGGCGTGATTCGCATACACGCAATCCGGAATCAGAAGGATGAAAGAAGAGAATTCGTCTGTGCTCAGAAGCGCATGGTGCCATTGGATCCAGTGGCCGCGCCATGCGCCGCTTGGCAGCGTCTCGAGAAACACAGGTTTAATCTCGACAATCTCACTCAGCTTGCGGAAGTTCGGATGACTTTGCATCCACAGCAGATCGTTCTCCGACGTGTAGAGGAGGAGAGTGAAATCGTACGCCGCGCTTGCTTCAGGCAGGTTTGTCGGAGTTAGCAGGCTTGCGAGTGAATACCGGCAAAAAAAATTGGTAAATTGAGCGCCCCATACCGTGCAAACGAGGGCAATTCGCGGCCGCATTCTCTGGATCTCGCCGGAACATACGTTAGAGGTGCGAAAGTAATGATGGTTGATATTATGGGCAGTACGGCTGTGTCAAACATTGCCCAAAGAGCGTCTCAGCGAAGGATGCAGTGTGGATTGCAGAAGCAGCCTCCGTACGCTAAAGGGCGCCTGAAGATGGCGCGATGGGCATCAGGAATGGTGGGCATCGGGGTGAAATGTTAGCTGATTATTCGCGCAAATTCGCAGAACGGCTTCGGCGTGCATGTCCGCCTCCGGTTCGTGCAAAACTCTCCCGTGTGCTGCGGCTCCGGACCAGCATCGCTTTCCGGCTTTTTGGTCGCGCGCAGGTGTTGGAAGCTGCAAGACAGCATGCGAAGGCGATCAATGCTGCTCGCCTAGCTCTTAGGTTCCAGCCGAGATTCGTGCCGGCATATGAGCTGCTCATACAGTTATTGGCTTCTGTCGGTCGTTATGACCAAGCGCTCGATGTCTGCGCGCGCGCATTGGAGAAAAATGTACGCTCCGTAGGAGTTATTTCGGGTCTTCGTAATATCCTGCCTCAGGTTCGCGGGAGCAGCCGCCCGGAGAGAATTATTCGAACGCTGAATAGATGTCTGGCGGCGTTCCCGCAGCAGATTGACGTGCTAAAAGCGCTTATTGAAATGCTTTCGCGGCTCGGTCGCTATCGGGAAGCAGTTTTAACTTGCGACCGCTTGCTGGAAATTGATCCGGATTTGTTTGTGGTAGCCCAAGCTCGTGAACAAATATTCAACGACCCCAAAGTCCGGCCGTTATTGCGGGGTCTTCAAGCCAAGAGGGAAGTCCAGAGATCGGATGAATACGACAGGCTGGTGGCGCATAACGTGGCGGCTCTGTTAGTGCAAGTGATGACGAAATTCTATGGTGATTTGGGTGTGGATGTGTTGTCGGTTCCGCTTATCCGCGCCTTGAACGATTTCCGTCAAAGATTGCCGCTCGTTGATGCGGCGTCATCGAAAATAGCCTCGTCGCCGTTAATCCAGTTCGAGACGGCATGGGCAAGCTATCAAGAGGGCCGAACTAGCGAAGCATTTCGTTTGTTTGAGACGGTTTTTAGTGACACCTCAGCGCGGAGAAGAATGGAGGGCAATCCGTTCATCAAGGAGGCTGTCGTACGATCGGGGGAAATTCTCGGCAGATATCAGGAGAAGATCGGCAACATCAATTCGGCTATCGCCATTTACCGGCAAATTCTGCAATTGGACGGCAATAGTGTTATTGCTCGCCGGCTGCTTCTCTTGCTATCCCGTAACGGCAATCTGCGCGAGGCGGCCAATTTTGCTGAAACGGCAATCGTCAATCGAATGAACTTGTATCCGCAGCCGCCGGATAATCCTTATATTGCATCTTTGAAGAACGAAATGTCGGCTCCGCTGTAGACGCCGATACGCGCTGCAAGGACTGGTCTTTTGCTAATGGGCCAGCATTGCCTCCACCGGCAATACAATGTTGTCGCGCGCACGTTCCGCGCGTGCCGTGTTGATAAGGCGCAGCGTCTGCCCAGCTAGCGTCGTCACCATCTGGCCTTCCGCGACTTCTCCGGGCGTCGCTATCATGGCGACATGGGCTTCGATGAGTTTTCGTGTTTCAGTTGCACTGATGCCGTCACCCGGGATGCGCTCGAACCCCGCGCGCGCAAAGGCTCCGTCGGTTGGGGCAAGCACGACCAATGGTTGGCGATGGGGCCAGCGGCGGGCCAGGCCCTGGATGCGCAGTGCGGAAGCCAGAAATTCAGCCGCCCGCGTATGGTTCATTTGCACGAGCGTCGTGAGCACGCGGTTGAACTCACGCGCTGACCTTAGATGAGCCATCAGAGTGTCGGCGCTGCGTTCGGCGCGCCGCCACGCCATTTCGTCACCATCGCCGCATCCAAAGCGCAGATTGATTGTGGAAATATAATCGTTGGCCGGACTGCAGAAGGTCAGCCACCATCTGCCCACGAATAATGGATCGAGATTCTTCTTTACCAAATACCACTCCATATCCTTCCACAGCGGCGTCAGGCTCAAGCCCAAGAATTCACGGGCGTCGTCGAAAACGTGAATGTCATCGCGAGGCGGCATGCGAGCCAGCAGCGCCTGCGTGTTGAGCGAATAGCTTCCGGGCTCGAAGCAAAACAGCTCGCGAGCTAGAAGGCGCAGCAAAAATCCGTCGTCTTTGATCGGCCACAGCACCATTTCCGGATGGATTGGAAAATGGCTCGCTGAGCGATCATAGGTGGCCATCAGTGGATGAACATGGGTGATTGCGAGCCCCATCATGTCGCACGGAGAGATGGACATCGCTTGGTCAGTGCCGTGCCGATGGCGCCCCAGCATTGCGGGAACAATCGTCTCGCTGACGACACGGGGATAGGCCATGAAAATCGCACGCTTGCCGGCGATCAGTGCATCGCGCAGTCGAGCAAAGCTGCCGTCGGCCCAAACGACATCGGGTGGCATGAACAAAATGAAGGCTCTGCGGCTCTGCGCGTGATTTGTGGCCGTGTGCCAAATGTCCCGATGCAGGTCGATTGGATGCCTGGTCTTTGACGGCGCAAAAACTTTGATCTTGACCGGCATGAACGAGCGCAATCGGGCGAACGCGCCGTTTTGTTCCACGATTTGCGCGTCATCGGACGTCGTGTAAATGAGGTATTCGCAAGCGACGTCGCCGGTAAAGGCGGGCAGGTTGCCTGCCGCCAACATGGTCGGCAAGTTGACCTCCAGGAACATGTCCCGGTGCCAGTCGCCCCAGAACACCGTTGTGAACACGCAGCTTGGGCGGCCGCGTGCGCTGTGCGACCGGTCAACCATCATATTTGCCTTTCCCTGCCACATCGATCCGCCCCATCGCCTGTGGCCGGAATTCGGAGGAACTCGACACTTGATCGACAGGCTTTTAATATCAAAGGGTTAAATTGGGCAACTCAGGCGGTGTTCTCGCGTGGCTAGCGCTCAGGTAAATGCATGGCTCGCCGTACACAGGGGCTTGCTCGACGATATCTCACCTATCGTTGATGGGACGTCAGGCGATGCCGCCTTGGCGCGTATGATGCTGCACCGGCGGCGCGCGGTGGTGGCGCAAGTGGTCGATGAGTTCTTAAGTCGCCTCGGTCAACGTTTCGTACCTGATCAGGACAATCGAGCTTTGCAGCCGCACCGAAGTGTTGCCGATGAGTTGGCGAGGTCGAAGGCAGCTGGTTCTGTGGCCGCAAGCGCAAATGGTTCGATGCCGCCGCTGCTTTTCGAGCGCGCTTTGCTAGCTGAGATGGAAGGTCGAAACAGCGAAGCGCTGGTAGATATCGACGAGCTGCTTAAAGCTTTTCCAGGGTTTCTATCCGCAGCGGTCGCGTCAGCGCGGCTTGCGCTGATGTGACGAAGACCCAGGGCGTGCGATCGGTTCGCTGGTTTATGTCGAACGCGAGCTTGTTCACACCCGCGAGGGATCGGCGCTTTTGGCGGACGCGTTGCATGCGATCGGTATGCATGAAGCTGCGAGCCGCTACGACCTCGCGACGTTGATCTGTCCGGACCATGCCGGGAGCCACGGTAACGACTGCGCCCCTGTCGATATGACGGGTGAGACTGCGAACGACCCGCGAATGCCGGCTGCGTTTATCATCGACCGGCTGAGGGACGGACGATCGGTTTGCAACGACCGCGGCATCTACTACGTCGGTCATCCAACGGACGGCGGATCTCTCGCCGAGTTGATGGTGGGGCAGGTTTCGAGCGCACGGCAGGGTTCAAGTGCACAGCCTCCGGAGGCGGCACCTCACCACATGGTGCTGCGAGGGAGGCTTCGCCACGGTTTGAAGATGGCTGCGGTTTCCGCCGTGGCAGCGGGGCGACGAATTTTGCGAATTGTGGTGTATTCAGGCATTCGTGGGCCGCTGTATCTGTACTACAAGCGGGTTCCTGCACCGGTTCGCTACCGGTTCAACCGATATATGTTGTTGCCGCTGCGTCGCTGGAGCAAAGCCGATTGGCAGAAAGTTCCACAACAGGACTGGCGGTCTGACATAGCGCGAGCGCGCCTGCGCGCCGGCATTGTGCGGATTATGCAAGGCTCTGCGGCATATTGTACGACCAGTTCGCAACGTCACGACGCAATCAACACTGGCGATATCCTGGGCGATGAGGGGGATTCCGGCCTAGTCCTTTCAGAAAGGCCGGCCGGCCTAAGGGGGAGCAATCCAGTCGCCACGGAGCTAACGCAATTGTCGGAAACTGGAGACCTTCCGCCGGCGGCAGCTGAAGTGCTTAATAATCTGGTGCAAAGGCTGCGCGATTTCAGGCAGTGATGCGGCCTCTGCTCGCTCATGACGGCTTGAGATGGATAGGTGAAGATGCAGCTGGCTATATTGGGAATCGGAGAGCACCAGCTCGAAAAGGCGGTCGAAGACGTTTGGGCCGGGCTGCACGCGTGGCGGCTTTGGAGTCTGTTCGGTTTGAACGACGTAAAAATGCGCTACCGCAGATCAACGTTGGGTCCATTCTGGGCCACGTTGTCGATGGGGATTCAAATATTCGTCACTGGTTTCGTTATGACTTATTTGTTTCATGCTCCCGTACAGCGCTTTTTGCCGTTTATTGCCATCGGCCTGATCTTGTGGAGCACGCTGACGACAATCGTGTCGGAAGCTTCTCAGGCATTCATCGGCTCTGCCGATTTGATTCTTCAGGTCAAAAGGCCGTTATCGGTCTATCTGTTCCAGGTCATATGGCGGAATATGATCATTGCCGCGCATTCAATCCTCATTTTCTTTGTCGTTGCTTTTCTGTTCGGGCTGTATCCTGGGGCGGCATACATCCTCGCAATTCCCGGTGTTGTGTTATTTTTCTTGAACGTGATGTGGATGGCCGGTATCGCTGCCATTCTGTCCACACGCTTTCGCGATATTCCAATGATCGTGGCCAATGGTTTTACGGTTCTGTTCTGGCTGACACCGATTGTTTATGAGCCGGGTCAGTTGGGTGGCCGTATGGAGCAAGTGATAGCTCTAAACCCCCTCTATCACATTGTAGAGGTATTTCGCGCTCCGCTTTTGCTTTCGACGCCGACGGCGACAAACTGGGCGGTGGCGGCTGGTAGCGCAATCATCGGCTGGTTGCTGCTGATATTGCTGTTCGCGCGCGCCCGAGCGCGTATTCCGTACTGGCTGTGATCGATAAGATGAACATCAAGAGCAGTTTTCCCGGGCGGGAAGCGACTTCGGTGTCTATCCAGGAGGCAGTGATTGCAGCCGAAAAGCTTGCGATTGACATCCCGGTATACGACGTCGCCAGCCGATCTTTGCGACATGTGCTCATGCTTAGACCAATCGCCAGCGCTTTTCGCGGCGCGGCGCGTATAGGCGGCGCGTCGCATGTAGGCGGCGCGATCACGCTCGGCGCGCGCGGGATTATGGTGGTTCGGGCGATCGACAGCATGTCATTTGAAATAAAAAGAGGCGAGCGAGTTGGCCTCATTGGCCACAACGGAGCCGGCAAAACGACTTTGTTGCGCACGCTCGCCGGAATTTACGAGCCGACCGGCGGGCGTATTCGGACGGTCGGCCGCATCATGCCGTTGTTCAATTTGATGGAAGGCATGATGCCCGATGCGACCGGACGCGAATTCATCCACATTCGTGGAATTCTGCTCGGCTTAGAGCCGAACGAGATCGACGCGTTGGCTGCGGAGGTTGTCGATTTTTGTGAACTAGGTGATTACATCGATATGCCAGTGCGCATGTATTCCACGGGTATGCTGGTTCGCCTGGCGTTCGCGATCGCGACCAGCGCGACTTCGGACATTCTTCTATTTGATGAGTTGATTGGAGCGGGTGACGCGCGTTTCGTTGAGAAGGCGCAGGAACGCCTGCAGCGTTTTGTCGATCGCTCGAGCATCGTTGTTGTGGCCAGTCACAATCGTGCGGTGCTGCAACAGTGGTGTAACCGGGCTTTTCTTCTGGAGCACGGGAAGCTCATCCACGATGGAAGCGTGCAGGAGGTGCTAGAGACCTACGACCGGCGTCGGGCCGCCGAGGGCGCCTGAGGTGTGCAATTCTGCCGGCGCGAGGCGTTCGCTTCGGTATCTCGAACCGCTTGGCCCGCTCAAACCCGCTGACGCAGTCGTCGCAATTATCATCGACGAGTCCGGCCGCTACCTTGTCCAGCTTCGCGATCCCAAGCCCACGATTTTTTTCCCCGACCATTGGGGCTGTTTTGGCGGCGCCGTCGAGCCGGGTGAGACGGATCGGCAATGTTTGGCCCGCGAGCTCGAAGAGGAAATCGAGCTGGACATAAGCTCGTTACCCGTCAGCCATTTTACGACATTCTCATTCGATTTCGGCTTTGCGGGCGGCTCGGTCATTCGCCGGACATTCTATGAAGTGCGAGCGACCGCAGCTGCACTGAGCAATTTGACTCTCCGCGAAGGCCGCGCGATGCAACTTTTTCCGGGTCCAGAACTCCTGGCGATGCAGGTCGTGCCCTACGACCGGTTTGCCCTTTGGATGCATTGTTACCGCGTGGAGCTCACCGACGCCCGAAAATGAAGGCCCTCAAGAAAGATCGTCGGAAGCTCCTAGGCTTCTTCTCGGCTGGGTGCGTGTTCGGGCACGATCGAAGGCGATTGTCGCCGTTGCTTTGGCTCCTGCAACTTAAGCTCCTGCTGCCGCAACCATTCGCCGGTTTCCTGGCGCCGTTTTTCGGCCTGCCGATGGCCGACAAACTGAGGATCATAGGGCAGCAATACGCCTGACATCATCGTCATATCCCTTACCTCCGCTCGTAATTGGACATAGGGGTAGAAATTTCGAGCGCTATGGGGTTCGCGACCGTTAGACTACGCGTTATCTATCACGAATTCGTGTAAGGCGGTCTCGACATTCATAGGGGCGAAGCCGAACAGACGACTGGCTTTGTTAACGTCGAGTAAAAACCCCTGGCGGTCGCGCTGCATCGCCGTCACAACTGATTTCGAGCCGGTCCCCTCGCGCAGGATGTTTACGGCGCGTGCAATCGTCGTCTTTCCCGCTGAGCCAGCCAGAACAGTTTCGGTTCCCGACAGCCCGCGTTGCAGCGCATGTATGACCAGAGCTGCAACGTCGCGTTCGTGAACGACATTGTTAAACGCGGCGTCGGGATTAAATATCTCGAGCGGATCTCCGGCCTTCAACTTGCGTAAGCACTCCGACGGCCAGTTGCGTTTCGAGCCGCGTCCCACGACCGCCGGCAGTCGGATGGATAGCGAGGGCAGGGTCTTGGAGACGTTTGCCAACAGCTTCTCACCAAGAATCTTTGTCAAGCCGTAGGCATCGACATCGATCGCGGGTTCGGATTCCGTGAGCACTGGCACTTGGATCGTACCGAAGGCCGAGACCGACGAGAAAAAAACAAATGCGGAAGCTTTTTCAGCCTGCGCGTGACGCACGACAGCCTGCATTGCCGAAACATTGTCGGACAACATCCGATCGACGCTGATCCCCGTCCAAGCCGAAGTCGCAGCCGCGTGGACAACAGCGTCCATGGCAGGCAGTGATCCGGACACGAGATCGGCGGTAACAATGCTAAAGCGCCGTGCTGCCGCCGCCGTTTTCGGCGACGCGACTGAAGCACCGCGCGTTAATGCAATGACTTCAAATCCGGCCTCGGCAAGCCGGCGAGCGATGTGGCCCCCGAGAAAACCGCCAGATCCGGTGACCAGCACTCGCACGTAAGGTCACGCCACGGCAGCAAGAATTTTCGGCACCGATATCCCGTGTGCCGCGAGCAAATCGTCATGGCTGCCGTAATTGTGGATGAACTCGTCCTTCAGCGTAAAGGTAGATAGGTCACACTCGCTCCTGATGTCCCAGGCGATTTGCTTGACGCGCGAGGCGAGCCCGCCTTCGGGAACATGCTCCTCGATAACAATGATCTGCTTGTGGTGACGGAGCGCCTCAATAATGCCTGCGCGGTCAAGCGGCTTGACGGTATGGCAAGACACGACAGAGATTGATTTGCCGTTGGTGGCCAAGGCCTTTGCCACTTCGATCGCTTTGGCGGTGATAACGCCATAAGAGAGAATGCAGACATCGGAGCCGCGCTGCAGGTAACGCAGTTTGCCAAAGACAAAAGGCTCGGCACCGGCGGTGAGATTAGGCTCGCCGGCCTTGCCGATACGCAGATAGACCGGCCCTTCCTTCTGTTGCGCGCACCAGCGCGTGGCTTCGACGCATTCTTGCGGATCGCACGGCGCCAGCACTCTAAAATTGGGAATGGCGCTCGCGACTGCCACGTCCTCCATCGTATGGTGGGTGCCGCCGAGCGTCGAATAGATAACTCCGGCTCCCATCCCGACGACCGTCACCGGCAGGTTCTGGTAGCCCAGATCGTCGCGAACCATTTCAAACGGCCGATAAAGCGCAAAGGTTGCGATCGTATACGCGAAGGGTTGACAGCCCTTGAGTGCGAGCCCAGCGCACATGCCGATCATGACTTGCTCAGCAACGCCGACGTTTATGAATTGCTCCGGGGCGTGCTTCTGAAATTCGGCCATTGGCCCGGCCGGCGAGATGTCGGCAACAACAATATAGATCGACGGATCGGCTACGGCGCATTCGTAAAGAGTTTTCGAAAAAGTATTTCTCATCTGGCCGCTCCGTCGATCTCGCGCACCGCCTGCTCGTACTCCGCCTTGTTGGGCGAACGATAGTGCCACATGGGAACGTTTTCCATGTAGCTTACTCCGCGTCCCTTGGTCGTTTTGCAGTTCACCATCAGTGGCCGATCGCCCTTACGGCCGGTAACTGCATTGTAGATCGCCAACGAATCGTGTCCATTCACTTCGACGCATTCCCAGCCGAAGGCTTGAAACTTGTCGACGACGGGATAGAAGCTCGGGTGAGTGACGTGAGTGAAGCCCAGGCTTTGCATGTTGTTGTTGTCGATGAAGCCGATCAGGTTATTCACTTTCAGCGAGGAGGCTATCAGGGTCGCCTCCCAAGTCGATCCCTCCTGAACCTCGCCATCAGACAGCACGGCGTAAACAACGCCGCCGCGGTTTCGCGTCATCTCCGCGTAAGCCATACCGAGCGCCATGGAGAGACCATGTCCCAATGCGCCGGTCGAGGCTTCAATGCCGGGTATGCCGTAATCGGGATGAACGCCGAGCTGGCCGGTAGGGGTACAATAAGCTGCAAGATCGGAACGCTTGAGAATTCCGAGGTCCTCGAGAACGACGGCCTGAATCATGTAGCCGTGCCCCTTCGACATGAGAAAGGTGTCGGGCGCATCGTCGCCGACGACGGCGCCGCTCGATCCCGGCCGCATCAGCTCGTAGTAAATGCAATCGACGATTTCGGTTGACGAAAATGCTCCGCCGACATGAAGCGCGGACACGCTCTGCGTCATCTCGAGAATGCGCTTGCGGTGTCGTTTGCAGCGATCATGCGCCGCCGTGAGGTCGAGAGCATTGCGTTTTGTCAAGACGGGCGCGTTCATGGGGCTTCAGTCTCTTCGGGTAAGATGAGGGTCCAATAATAGTCGCCGCGATAACTGGCTTCGGCAAAAATCGCCTTCCAGCCGGCCGGATAGTCATGCGTGTGAGCGGTCAAAACCCAGTCGAGAAACAAATCGCGTTCCTCTTCCGAGCGGTAGCTGTCGACCTGTATGTAGGCTTGCGAATTTTTCGCGACCCGCTCGATCTCATGCAGCGCCTTTATCAGAGCGGGCCGTTCGAGGTTATGGAGCGTGTTGAGGCACACGACCGCATCGAAACTGTGGTCCGGAAACGGCAGTTCTTCGTGAATGTCGCCAAGATGGATACGTCCTACGACTTCGGGCTCGCAATGCATGGCAGCATAGCGCGATATGTCTATTCCAAACGCCTCGAGCCCGGGGAGCGCCAGCATGAAATCCTTCACCAGAAAACCCTTGGCGCATCCAAGATCAAGTACGCGATCTCCCGGTTTCAGATTCCAATGCGCAATCATGTCTTGAGCGATCGGCAGCCAACGGCCATCGTATCGATATCCACCGTAGCCATACTCGCGGGGCCCGTCGAAATATTCAAAGCCATATTGCCGGGAGATGCGAATATGCTCGGCGGTTTTGGCGGTCGCGCGTTTGCCGACATTGCGCTTAGCGCGGGGATAGCGCCGCAACAAATTGATTTCAGCCACAGCTGCTAGCCCTTCCTGTACTCTTTGCCTATCTAGCCGAAGCCGCTGCGCCCCGGCAAGTTTTGCGATACCAAGCACTTAGCTGTATGGAACAGGCCCGAATGGAACCGCAACGGCCGACATCCTTCGCCGACGGATTTCGCGCATGCCCGCGGGACGGATCAGTGAGAGCGATCAACGGGCTGCCACATTTTGCTGGCGCGACCACATAGTCTTGTCCGGCGAAATTGGCCTTGGCTCGGCGTGCTGTTGTGCGCTAAACCTCTGGCTAAGTTGGGGGGAGCAATGGCATCGCCTTCTGTTGATCAGTTGACAATCAAAATCTTCGCGGACGGGGCAGACCTCAAAGGCATCAAGGAGGCGGCCGCGAAGTTGATAATTAAGGGCTTTACGACCAACCCCACATTAATGCGGCAAGCGGGCGTCAGCGATTACAAAAAATTCGCGCAGGACGTCCTGAATTTCATTCCCGATCGGCCGGTCTCCTTTGAGGTGTTTGCCGACGATTTCCCGGCGATGGAAGGGCAAGCGCGCGAGATCGCCTCTTGGGGCGGCAATGTCTATGTCAAGATTCCGGTGACGAACACCAAAGGCGAATTCGCCGGCCCTTTGCTCACCCGCCTGTCTGCTGCCGGCGTCAAACTCAATGTGACTGCCGTGACGACCAACGTGCAGGTCAAGCGAATCGCTGCTTGTCTTGCCGAGAACGTACCTGCAATCGTTTCTGTATTTGCCGGGCGGATTGCCGATACCGGACGCGATCCGGTGCCGCTGATGCGCGAAGCGGTGAAGCTGCTCGAGAGCCGGCCCAAAGCAGAGCTGCTTTGGGCGAGTCCCCGTGAGCTGCTCAATATTTTCCAGGCGGATGCCATCGGCTGCCACATCATTACCGTCACCGGAGATCTGATCAAAAAGCTGGCGCTTGTCGGGAAGGATCTCGATCAGTATTCGCTTGATACGGTCGAGATGTTTCATAAGGATGCGCTGAGTGCAGCGTTCACTATCCCGGTAGGATCTGAGTGGGCTGCTTAGCGAACAAGCTGCCGTCGGAAGCGATGTGGGTGTTGCGCCGCGCGCCGCAAACACGGTGATGCTCGGCGAACCTGCCGGCATCGCGCTTGATGAAATTAATCATCTTGATGAGTTAGTCACGGGGTCGCATGAACACAGATATCAAAAATGTCCTGGTCACAGGCGGCGCCGGCTATGTCGGTCATGTGCTGACGCCGCGCTTGCTCGATGCAGGCTATACGGTCACGGTCTTCGACAATCTTTTCTTCGGCTGCCGGCTGCCGAACAGTCCGGCGCTTCGCGTCGTCCGCGGCGATATCCGTGACACGGAGAAACTGGCGACGTGTCTTGAGGGCCAGGACGCGGTCCTGCATCTGGCCTGTATTTCGAATGACGCCAGCTTCGAGCTCGACGAGAAACTATCGGAGACGATCAATTACGATTGCTTCGAGCCGATGGTGATTGCCGCCAAGAAAGCTGGCGTCACGCGCTTCGTCTATTGCTCGTCGAGCTCGGTCTACGGCGTCAGCAACTCGCCTGACGTCACCGAGGATCATCCGCTCGTGCCGTTGACGCTCTACAACAAGTTCAAGGGTATGTGCGAACCGCTGTTGTGGAAGCACAAGTCTGACGACTTTACTTGCATCGTCATCCGGCCGGCGACCGTCTGCGGCTACAGCCCACGCACGCGACTCGACCTCTCGGTCAACATCCTGACCAATCATGCAATCAACAAGGGCACCATCACGGTATTCGGCGGCAACCAGATGCGGCCGAACCTGCACATCGAGGACATGGTCGACGCCTATCTGATGATGCTCGAAGCGCCGCACGAAAAGGTACACGGCGAAACATTTAACATCGGCTTCCAGAATTATTCGATCGCCGAGATCGCCGAAATGGTAAAGCGGGTCGTTGAAGAGGAGATGCCGGAAAAGGGCGAGATCAAGATTGTCACGACGCCGACCAACGATATGCGCTCCTATCACGTCAATTCCGATAAAGTGGCGCGCGTGCTCGGCTTCAAGCCCAAGCGCAGCGTCGAAGATGCCGTCCGCGATCTGACCCGCGGCTTCCGCAACTATTTGCTGCCGGAAAGCTTCGACGACGATTGGTACTACAACGTCCGCACAATGAAGAAGATCGGGGCTAAATGACTTCGCCGCGCAAGACCGCGGTCGTCACCGGGGGCACCGGATTTATCGGCAGCCACATGGTCGACCTATTGGTCGAGCGCGGCTATGCCGTGCGCATCATCGACAATCTGGTTGGCGGTCGTGAGGCCAATATCGCCCATCATGCGGGCAATCCCCATGTCGTGTTCGAGCAAGCGGACATCCGTGCCTTCCAGCCCGGAGACGCGCTGTTCGCCGGCGTCGATTACGTCATCCACTTCGCCGGCATCGGCGACATCGTGCCGTCGATCGAGCGCCCGGTGGAATACATGTCGGTCAACGTGCAAGGCACCGTGCACATGCTCGAATGCGCGCGGCATGCGGGCGTCAAAAAATTCGTCTATGCGGCCTCATCATCCTGCTACGGGCTTGCCGCGACGCCGACGCGCGAGAATCATCCGATCAATCCGCAATATCCCTATGCGCTGAGCAAGTATCAGGGCGAGCAGGCGACATTTCATTGGCACAAGGTCTACCACTTGCCGGCCAATGCGATCCGCATCTTCAACGCCTATGGCACGCGGTCGCGCACCTCTGGCGCCTATGGTGCGGTGTTCGGTGTTTTTCTCAAGCAGAAGCTTGCCAATCAGCCGTTCACGGTGATCGGCGACGGCACGCAGCGGCGCGACTTCCTTTATGCGACGGACGTGGCGGCGGCGTTCCTGCTCGCTGCCGAGAGCTCGTTAGAGGGCGAGATCTGGAATCTCGGCGCCGGCAATCCGCAATCGGTGAATCGGCTGGTCGAGCTCTTGGGCGGGCCAGTGGTGCACATTCCCAAACGCCCGGGCGAGCCCGATTGCACCTTCGCGGATATCGGCAAGATCCGGCGCGAGCTCGGCTGGTCGCAGCAAGTCAGCTTCGAGGAGGGGGTCCGACGCGTCCTCGACGACATCGAGTATTGGCGCGATGCTCCATTGTGGACGCCCGACTCGATCGCTAAAGCGACTGCCGTGTGGTTTAACACCTTGTCATCGCCGCAGGCCTAAGCATGATGGATGACGCCAGCAAGAGTCTGATCAGCCATAAGATCAGGACCAGCGAACAGATCGCGGCCGCGGTCGGTCCGCGGCCGCGCGACAAGAAGGTCATCATGTGCCATGGAACCTTCGATATCGTGCATCCCGGCCATGTCCGCCATCTGCTCTATGCCAAGAGCAAGGGCGACATTCTGATCGCAAGCCTCACCGCCGACACCCATATCGCCAAGGCCAATTTCCGTCCGTTCGTGCCGCAAGAGCTGCGCGCGTTCAATCTGGCCGCGCTTGAAGTGGTCGATTTTGTCGTCGTCGACAACGATCCGACGCCGATCAGGAACATCTCGATCATCAAGCCGGATTATTTCGCCAAGGGCTACGAATATACCCGCGAGGGGCTGCATCCCCGTACTGCCGAGGAGAAGGCGGCGATCGAGTCCTATGGCGGCGAGATCATTTTCACGCCGGGCGACATCATTTATTCGTCATCGCACATCATCGAGACCGAGCCGCCGTCGATCGCGACCGAAAAATTGATGGCGATCCTCGGCGCTGAAAATCTTTCAATCAGCGATCTGCATCGGGCCATCGATCTGCTCAAGGGAATTCGGGTGCATGTGGTCGGCGACACGATCATCGACAGCTATACGCACTGCGCGCTGATCGGCGGCATGACCAAGACGCCGACCATGAGCGTCCGCTACGACAAGCGGGTAGATTTCGTCGGCGGCGCCGGCGTCGTCGCCAAGCATCTGCGTTCGACCGGCGCCGAGGTTTCGTTCTCGACCGTGCTGGGCGGTGACGCCTTGGCGGAGTTCGCGCTTAACGATCTGACGGCGGCGGGTGTCAACTGCATGCCGATCATCGATCGGACGCGTCCGACCACGCACAAAAACGCCATCGTCGCCGGCGGCTACAACCTGCTCAAAATCGATACCTTGGACAACCGCTCGATCTCCGAGCGCATCTTGCGGACACTGGCCCAGCAGATCCGCGAAACCGGCACCGACATCGTCGTGTTCAGCGATTTCCGCCACGGCGTGTTCAACCGCGATACCATCCCGGTGCTGACCGCAGCCATTCCGGCCAATACGTTCCGCGTCGCCGACAGTCAGGTGGCAAGCCGCTGGGGCAACATCCTCGAATTCTGCGGCTTCGATCTGATCACGCCGAACGAGCGTGAGGCGCGCTTCGCGCTGGGTGACCAGGATTTGGTGGTGCGCCCGCTGGGGCTCGAGCTTTACCGTCAGGCCAAGTGCAAGACGCTGATCCTTAAACTTGGCGAGCGCGGCTTGATGACATTTCGCGCCGAGCCCATGAGCGACCAGGACGTACGCTCGTTCTTCGCCATCGACAGTTTCGCCGAGCGCGTGATCGATGCCGTGGGCTCCGGCGACGCGCTTCTGGCCTATGCGACGCTGGCTCTGTTCGCCACCAAGAACAGCGTGATCGCCTCGGTGCTCGGCTCGCTGGCAGCGGCCGTCGAGTGCGAGCATGAGGGTAACGTTCCGGTGAGCCCGAAGGATGTCGTCGACAAACTGCATCGCTTCGAGCGCTTTATCAATTATCAATAATCGGCGAGCGCGGCGAAAAGGCCGGTAATGCGCATACTCATCGTTGGATACGGCGTGCAGGGCAAGAAACGTCGGCGCGTCGCCGGCAGCGATGGTGTCGGTGTGGTCGATCCGGTGGCGGGCGAGGCCGACTGGCGCGAGATCACGGACGTGCCGCTTGACCGCTACGATGCGGCTCTGGTCTGCACTCCGGATGAACCGAAGATCAAAATCCTCGCTTACCTGCTCGGCCACGGCAAGCATGTGCTGGTCGAGAAGCCGCTGCATGCCGCCGCAGAGGGCGAGCTGGAAGCGATCGAGGCATTGGCGCAAAAAACGGGTGCGCTGTGCTACACCGCCTATAACCATCGGTTCGAGCCGCACTATGTGCGCATGCACGACTTGGTCAAATCCGGCGTACTCGGCGAGATCTATCGCTGCCGCATGTTTTATGGGAACGGCACCGCGCGACTTGTTCGCGACTCGGCGTGGCGCGACCACGGCGCCGGGGTGCTGCCGGATTTGGGCTCGCATCTGCTCGACACCGCGCGGTTCTGGTTCGGCGACATCGGTGAGGATTTTGAACTCGTCTCGGTGAGCCGGTTCGAAAACCGTGCGCCCGATCACGTCGTCATCGCCGCGCAAAAGTCTCGTCCGCGGCTGGAATTCGAAACGACGCTGCTGTCGTGGCGCAATCACTTCACCTGTGACGTGCTGGCCGAGAAGGGCACGGCGCATATTGAATTGCTGTGCAAATGGGGTCCGACCACATTCACGCATCGCACCCGCATTCTGCCGAGCGGCCGGCCGCCCGAGCAGTCGATTACCCTGGTGCAGGACGATCCGACCTGGGAACTCGAATACGCTCACTTCAAACGTCTCGTGCGCGATGACACGCGGACCGATCTCGCCACTGACCGCTGGCTGCTGCGCGTTCTCGGCAAGCTGTCGGCGGCTGCGGAAAAGGCGGATCAGCGCGCATGAGCGGCCCGGTCGTCGGTTATTTGGGAATGACCCATTTGGGTCTTTGTTCGGCCGTTGCTGCCGCCAGCAAGGGCTTTCTGACCCGCGCCATCGATCGCGACGCGGCTTTGGTTGCGCGGCTTGAAGCCGGAAAATTGCCGATCGTGGAGCCCGATCTTGACGGTCTGCTTGCCGCGCATCGCGCGCAGATCAAGTTTTCATCGGACGCGGCGGAGTTGCACGCTTGCGACGTCATCTATGTTGCGCCGGACGTGCCGACCGACGATACCGGGGGAAGCGATCTCGCCGGTCTCGATCAGCTCCTGGACTTTGCACTCGCCAACACCCGGCCGGATGCCGTGGTGGTGGTGTTGAGCCAGGTGCCGCCCGGTTACACGCGGGCACGTCAGCAGCCTGAGCGGCTTTTGTTCTATCAGGTCGAAACGCTGATTTTCGGCCGCGCCGTCGAGCGCGCGACGAAGCCCGAGCGCTTTATCGTCGGCTGCGCCGATCCGGCAGCGTCATTGCCGGCGGCGCTCGCGACGTATCTCGAGAGCTTTGGCTGCCCAATTCTGCCGATGCGGTTCGAGAGCGCCGAGCTGTGCAAGATCGCCATCAATTGTTGCCTCGTGTCGTCGATTTCGGTCGCCAATACGCTGGCTGAATTGTGCGAGGGCATCGGAGCCAATTGGGCCGAGATCGTTCCGGCGCTAAGGCTCGACCGCCGGATTGGGCCGCACTCATATCTGGCGCCGGGCCTGGGCATCGCAGGCGGCAATCTTGAGCGCGATCTGGCGACGGTCGTGCGCCTCGCCGACGGCATCGGCAGTGACGCTGGCGTGGTCAAGGCCTGGATCGCCAACAGCCGGCATCGCAAGACCTGGGCCGCCAGCACCATTCGCAAGGTCGTCCTCGATGGCGCGCCGGATGCCGTCATCGCGGTGTGGGGACTGGCCTACAAGGAAAACACTGCCTCGGTGAAGAACTCGCCGTCGCTGGCGACCATTGCGACGCTTCCCGAGGTTAACTTGGTGCTGCACGATCCTGTGGTCAGCGCGTCAGCGGCAGGTCATGCCAAGGCCAAGAGCGCCTCAGGTGCGCTCGAAGCCCTGCGCGGGGCCGACGCGCTGATGATTCTGACGCCCTGGCCGGACTACAAGTCGATCACACCGGCCGCCATCGCCTCCGCCATGCGTGGCGGCGTCGTCCTCGATCCCTATGCGGTTCTTGACGGTGCGGCTGCGCGCCAGGCGGGACTGCGCTACTACACGTTGGGCTGTCCGGGCGAGAGGTGACGATGCAAGGCGAGAAGCTGAAGTGTTAGAGCACCTGTTGGCCGGGGCGCCGCCGCCGTCCCGCGTCGTGGTCATTGGCAGCGCGGGTTTCGTGGGTGGCGCCATTGTGAAGCGGCTGGCGCGCGAGAATGTGCCGTGCCTGCCGCTTGGCCGTGCCGAACTGGATTTGCTGGCGCCCGATGCGGCTGTGCGACTACGGACATTGCTCGCGCCGGGCGATGCCATCGTGGCCGCGGCGGCGATCGCGCCTTGCAAAGATACCGCGATGCTCGTCGACAACATGCGCATCGTCGCCGCGCTGGTCGCCGGCTTGGCGGGCGCTCCTGTCAGCCATGTGGTCAATATTAGCTCGGACGCGGTCTACGCCGACGAGCCCGTGCCTTTGACCGAAGATTCCCCGGCGGCGCCGACTTCCCTGCACGGCGCCATGCATCTCGCGCGCGAGATCGCACTTCATAGCGCGCTCACTATTCCGCTTGCCATGCTGCGGCCCACCTTGATCTACGGCGCTGCCGATCCCCACAACGGCTATGGACCCAACCGGTTTCGCCGGCTTGCCGACGCGGGGCAGGAGATCGTGTTGTTCGGCGAGGGCGAGGAACGGCGGGATCACGTCGCGGTCGAGGATGTCGCCGAGATTGCCTTTCGGGTCCTCCTGCGCCGTAGCCGCGGCGTTCTCAATGTTGCGACCGGCGACGTGCATTCATTCCGCGCCGTGGCCGAAATTGCCATGGCGCTGGCGCCGAAGCCGGTTCCGATCCGTGGCGCGCCGCGCAGCGGCCCGATGCCGCACAATGGCTATCGGCCATTCGACAGTAGCGCCTCGCGCGCAGCCTTTCCGGATTTCCGCTACACACCGTTGCCGGAGGGGTTGCGCCGTGCCGCGGTATCGTAGAAATGGCTTGACTTGCCGGGTGGCTTCGACTCGTGTGCCGCCATCTTCTTCTCGTCACTATGTCTTTGATGCGCGCCTTTTGATCCGCCTGGCGCCTTCCTGCCAAGGACCCGATCGCCAATGAAAAAAGCGCTCGTCATCGGCGGCGGATTTGCCGGTTGCGCCGCCGCTCATCAACTGGCGCTGATGGGCGGCTGGGACGTCGCCGTGGTCGAGCGTGCGCCGTTTCTCGGTGCCGGTGTCCGCACCAGCTATTACGGCGGTCATCCCTACACGTTCGGGCCGCGCCATTTCCTCACGCCGTGGGAACATATCTACCAGTTTCTCAATACCTACGTGCCGCTGCGGCGCTGCCAGGACCATCAGTTCCTGACCTATGTGGAAAGCGATCAAAGGTTCTACTCCTATCCGATCCACGCCGACGACATTTCCGAAATGCCCGAGGCGAAACAAATCGCCGATGAGCTTTCCGCGATCAACATCTCGGCGCTGCAGCGGCTCACGCCGGAGCAGCTGTCGAAAATGACGCGCAGCGAGGTCCGCAATCTCAACAACGCATCGCTCGCCAAGAATTTCGAGGATTTCTGGATCTATTCCATCGGCAAGACGCTTTACGGAAAATTCGTCGATGGCTATTCACGCAAGATGTGGATGATCGACGACAACAAGCTGATCGACGACTTCACGTGGTCGCCGAAAGGCGTGACGGTGAAGGAGGGGCCGCGCACCGCCTGGGACACCGCGATCTCCGCTTATCCGATCGCCCACAACGGCTACGACGATTACTTCACCATCGCCACCGCCGAGGCCAAGGTTCATCTTAAGACCGAGATCGAGCGCTACGACATTCCGAACAAGACAGTATGGATCGGCGGCGAGAAAATCACCTTCGACATCATCGTCAACACGATTTCACCGGATATCTTGTTCGAGAAATGTCACGGTGAGCTGCCTTATATCGGCCGGGATCTGCATCTCATCGTGCTGCCGACCGAATTCGCGCTGCCGGGTGATGTTTATTTTGTCTATTACGCTGGCGGCGAGAAATTCACCCGCATCACCGAATATAAAAAATTCACCCTGCACAAGGCGCCGACGACGCTGATCTCGCTTGAGATCCCGTCGCGGCAATCGAAATATTATCCGCTGCCGATCGAATCCGAGAAGGCCAAGGCCAAGAAGTATTTCGACATGATGCCGGACGGCGTGTTTTCGGTCGGCCGCGCCGGCAGCTACCTCTACAACGTCGATATTGACGACACGATCCGGCATGCGATGGAAGTACGCGACAAGCTGAAGAGTTAGAGCGAGTTCGAGCGAGAGATAAATCATGGCTGACGAGAGTTCTTCGAGGTCGACGGAAATCGAGGGCAGGGAGGGTGAACCGTGGGTGATGTTGCCCGACGGCGCGGCGCTTAAGGATTGGGGACGCGAGGACGAGATCTCCTACAATCAGATGAACCGGCAGACCGAAAAGGCGCTGTTCTTTCGCCGCACCTTCGACTTCCTGACCGACAACCGCGTCCACGGTGACTACTTCGAGTTCGGCTGCCATCGTTGCCGCACCTTCCGCATGGCGCTCACCGAGGCACGGCGACACAATCTCGCAACCATGGAATTTCACGCCTTCGATTTGTTCGAAGGGCTGCCCGAGCCGACCAGCGATACCTCGGTCGAAATCTGGAAGCGCGGCGCGCTGACCACCTCGGAAGGCGCTTTTGTCGACATGGTGAAAGTCCACGGCATCTATGTGGACCGCGTGAAGACCATCAAGGGCTACTACGCCGACAGCCTAACGAAAGCGCGTCAAACCGACTACGTGAAGTCGGCGCGGAAGATCGCGCTCGTGAATGTCGACTGCGATCTCTACGAATCCGCGGTTCCGGTATTCGAGTTCGTAGAGCCGTTGCTGCAGGAAGGCACGGTTATTTACATCGACGATCTTTTTGCCGGCTATAAAGGCAGCCCGCACAAGGGCGTCGCGCGCGCTTTCCTCGAATGGCAGGCACGCTCGCGGTGGAAGCTCGTGCGGCATCTCGACATCGGCTGGTGGGGCCGTTCCTACATCGTCTATCTGGACAAGCAGGGCGTGACGGGAACGCTGTGAAATCGTGAAAACCCTTCCCGGCGAGCGTCCGGCATTTCAGCTTGAGGGAACGAGCCAATGAGACCCGAGGTGCAGTTCTGGGACAAGATGTTGCCCGATCAACCGGAGCACGCACATCTGTACCACGGCCACGCCTTCATGCGCGATTTGTTCGAGACGGTGTGTCGGTCGAGCGGTATCCGCAATCCGCACGACGAATTCAAGATCGAACAAAGCGACATGTTCAGCGTGGAGGAGATGGCGTCAAATCCGATTGCAATGCGGTTTTTGCAATTTCTGATCCGGGTCGCGGGTGTGCGGCGCGTGTTGGAGATCGGCGCCTTCGTCGGGCTGTCGACCATGTGTTTCGCCAAGGCGCTGCCGGCCGACGGCAAGGTGGTCTCCATTGAGAAGTTCGACAAATTCGCCGCGATCGCACGCCGCAATTTCGGCCTCAACGGATTGGCCGGCAAGATCGAGTTGTTCCAGGGCGATGCATTCGAAGTCATCGACCGGTTGCCACGTGACCAGATGTTCGACCTGGTGTTCATCGACGGCAACAAGGAGCGTTATATGGACTACGCGGTAAAAACCGAACCGCTGCTGGCGCCAAAGGGAATCATGGTTGTCGACGATTGCTTCTATCACGGCGACGTTCTCAACACCGCGCCGACGGACGCCAAGGGCGTCGGTACCAAGGCATTCATGGATTATGCGGCCTCGTCCGACGGCTGGCTGCGGATCGCGCTGCCGCTGTCGAACGGCATGTTTTTGATGACGAGAAATAGTTAGGTGCCGCCGCCTCGTGGAGTGATTGCGGTGGCATTCGCCAATTGGCAGAATTCCGAAGTAAACCAGCGCTCAAGAGGTATGCTGCGGCTCTTCGTGGGCGGCTAGGATAATGTCCACCGCTTGGGGGAGCGACGCGACGGCAAAATCGGGCTCGTTCGGTTCTTCTTGTTTGTAACCGTAATCGACGAAGATAGTCCGGCAGCCGGCCGCCCGACCGGCGGCTACGTCGCGCCAACGGTCTCCGACCATGTAACTTGCGGCCAGATCGATACTATGTTCGCGCGCCGCAGCCAGAAGCATTCCAGGCTTCGGCTTGCGGCAGTCGCAGCCGTCATTGTCGGTATGGCAGCAAGCCTTGATATCGTCGACCTTCAGCTTTCACGCGCACCAGGTCGTGCATGGCATCGAGGGCGGTGCGCGCGGTGCGGCCGGTCGCAACATCAGGCTGGTTGGTGCACACGATCACGACATAGCCCGCGTTCTTGAGACGGCGGACGGCGTCTTCGACACCAGGCAGGAAGCGAAATTCGTCAATTGTGGTCGGTGCGACAGGCTTACCGCTACGCAAAACATTCGCGTTGATCACGCCGTCGCGATCGAGAAAGACCGCGGCTCTCACCATTTCGTGGCGTTCTTCTGCAGTTTCGGATGCGAGACGAGACAGTGCCAAATCACGGCTTGAAACGCCTCGGCATGCGGCGTCACGCGAGACTCCTCGACGGTCGGAATCACCACGACAACGTCGCCAGCCTGCTTGGTATAGCCGCCGTCGCGGCCGACAATGCCAAATACTTTGAGCCCGCGCGCCTTGCTTTCGTCAATGGCGCGAACAATGTTCGGGCTGACATTCTTTTCGAGGCTGCCGCCGCCCACCGAGAAAACGAGGATGGCATCCTTGGCATTGGCGCGGCTGACCTTGAGCCATTCGGCAAACACCGTCGGCCAACCTTCGTCATTGGTCCGTGCCGTGAGCTCCGAAACATTATCGGTCGGCGCGTAGGCTTCGATGCCGCACAGCTTGCGAAAATCGTTGACGGCATGGCTGCAATTGCCCGCGCTGCCGCCGACGCCGATAATGAACAGCCGACCGTCGCGGTCGCGAAGGCTGACAAGCTCGGCGCAGAGCGCTTCAATCAATTCGGGCTCCAGGCGCCGCGCGGTTTCAACGACTTCGTCCAGGAACGTGGCTGCATGAACTCATAGGAGGCTCCAAACCGTAGCGGTGAGCAATATGCAGTCGTGATCGGGAAATCAACTGTCGCAAAATTCGAACAGGCCTTCGGTCAATTGATCATTTCCACTCGCGATCTTTGTGGCGCGATCTTTGTGGCGCGATCTTTGTGGTCTGTCGCCGCGCCGTGTGATCGTACGCTTTGAGGTCGAGTGCGATCAGCGCGTCTTAAGAAGATCAAAGCAGAAGCGCTCGATCTGGCTCGCGATGCACCTTCCTGACCAAGACGTCCTGACCAAGAAATGGCGTTCTCCGGGCGCCGTGAGCGCACCAAGCGCGGTATGACCGCACTCTTCCCATTTGCTCCAATCTTGAGCTAAAATTGGCTCGGTCAATTCCCAAAGAGTTTGTAATCGTGTTCTAATTGTGCAAGCCGATTCGGCAGTCGAATTTATTTTGCATGTGGTTCGATGAAACCTCCGCCGACCAAAGCTGCCGGATCGTTGTTCGCCCCCGAGGCCTCGGGACCCGCCGCGCATAATGAGGTTGATAGGCTTGGATCGCAATTGTCGGCCATGCCTGTTGACGATGCCGTTGGTGTGCCCCCCGCGACGGGTATTGCGGGCTTTTCCGGCGATCAGATCCCAACCGGCGACACACATTCCCATGAAGGTGGAGCCGGCACCGGAACCGCCAGTTTGGACGATCCAACCGGCCCCGCGGGATCGTTGGATGCGTCTGTCCATTACGGGGACAATAGCTCGATCGGTGCGATTGCAGGGGACCAGAAGGATATTTCCGGCTACGAAGCGTTTTACTCAGACTCAAGTGATCACTCAAACCCAAGTGATCCCTCAAACCCAAGTGATCACTCAAACCCTAGTGATCCCTCAGACCCAAGTGAAACCGCGATCCCGGACCGCGATGGCGTCGCGCCAGAACGCGATGGCGTCGGGGCAGAAGTTGATTCGTACGGAGCCGTAATGTCGTCCGGCAGTTCGCCTGCCGTTTTGGCGAGCCTAATGGCCCCGCCTCAAAATTTCACGGCCCCGGTCTTGTCTGCTGCAATCGACACTGCTCCGGTCCGGAGCACCTCTAACCCAGGTCTTGGTGTCGAGGCCAACATCGCCGCCGGCCATACCGGCATTGCTGCCGCGACGGACTCGAACTTGGCAATCGCTGGCGACTGGTCTCCCCATACCGGTGCCGCTGATGCGGCCGGCGCGGCCGGCGCGGGCAACGGCGCAGCGTCAGGTACCTCCGCAACATCGGGGAACCTTCATATCAATCTTGAATTTGTCGCGGCTGATAACCCGACGGCAAGCTTCGAATCGGCGATCGAAACGGCCGCATCGATGTTGGACGCGGCCATTTACGACAATATTACCGTCAATCTCACCGTGGGTTATGGCGAAGTTGACGGCGAGTCGTTGACGAACGGCGAGGCCGCAGCCGGAGCTGACTTGACCGGCGGCGGCCAACTCGAAAGCTATTCGTCGGTTCGCGCCGCTTTGATCGCCAATGCGACTGCGGGCGATACCATCTTCAATGCATTGCCGACCGGATCGTCAATCAATGGGCAGTCGCAGGTCGAGGTCTTCACCTCGCAGGAGAAGCTTTTCGGTCAGTTGTCGGCAAACGGCACTGAAATCGATGGCGGAGCCGGGTTCGCAACAGATATCTCGCAGAGCTCGCTGGTAGGCGTTGCGCTTCATGAATTGACCCACGCTCTGGGCCGCGTTCCATACAGCCCGCAACCCGATATTTTCGATTTCTATCGCTTTTCGAGCCCGGGTACGCGCTTATTCAGTGAAAGCATACCTTCGGCGCCGGCATATTTTTCATTGGATGGCGGCAACACCAAGTTGGCCGACTACGGCCAGAATTCCGATCCGAGTGATTTCGCCAATAGCAACGCTGGTACGCCTCTCAGCAACCTCACGCCGAATGATCCCTTCGATCAATATTACGAAACGACTACGCTTCAGTCGCTTACGACGGTCGACCTTGAGCAGTTGGACGCCCTGGGATTTAACACGCTGGCGCCGCAAACTGTCACTCTGATCCAAACGGACACGAGCTCGTATGGGTCGACCAGCCTGACCCAGGTCGGGAATAATTTTTTCTTTTATGCAGCCGGTGGATCATCGGGGCCTGAGTTTAAATTCGGCGGTTCGCCGGTAGTGGCGGGCGCGTATGGCCCGTGGGCTCCGATCGGCGCGGTGAAGACGGCGAGCGGCTATGATATCGCGTGGGCGGGTTCGGGCGCATATGCCGGGGAGTACATAGTCTGGACCACCGACAATAACGGCAATTTCGTCTCGAGCGTTGCCAACGCTGTGGCGGGCAACAGCGCGGTGCTGGAATCCTACGAGCCGATTTTCAACCAGGACCTCAATGGCGACGGGACGATCGGTTCGACCGCGACGACGATCCATACGGACACGAGCGCGTACGGGTCGACCAGCCTGACCCAGGTCGGGAGCAATTTTTTCTTTTATGCAGCCGGTGGATCATCGGGGCCTGAGTTTGAATTCGGCGGTTCGCCGGTAGTGGCGGGCGCGTATGGCCCGTGGGCTCCGATCGGCGCGGTGAAGACGGCGAGCGGCTACGATATCGCGTGGGCGGGTTCGGGCGCATATGCCGGCGAGTACATTATCTGGACCACCGACAATAACGGCAACTTCGTCGCCAGCGTTGCCAACGCTGTGGCGGGCAACAGCGCGGTGCTGAAATCCTACGAGCAGATTTTCAACCAGGACCTCAATGGCGACGGGACGATCGGTTCGACCGCGACGACGATCCATACGGACACGAGCGCGTACGGGTCGACCAGCCTGACCCAGGTCGGGAGCAATTTTTTCTTTTATGCAGCCGGTGGATCATCGGGGCCTGAGTTTGAATTCGGCGGTTCGCCGGTAGTGGCGGGCGCGTATGGCCCGTGGGCTCCGATCGGCGCGGTGAAGACGGCGAGCGGCTACGATATCGCGTGGGAAGGTTCAGGAGCATATACGGGCGAGTACATTATCTGGACCACCGACAATAACGGCAACTTCGTCTCCAGCGTTGCCAACGCTGTGGCGGGCAACAGCGCGGTGCTGGAATCCTACGAGCTGATTTTCAACCAGGACCTCAATGGCGACGGGATGATCGGTCCGATCGGGACGACGATCCATACGGACACGAGCGCGTACGGGTCGACCAGCCTGACCCAGGTCGGGAGCAACTTTTTCTTTTATGCAGCCGGTGGATCATCGGGGCCTGAGTTTGAATTCGGCGGATCGCCGGTTGTGGCGGGCGAGTATGGCCCGTGGGCTCCGATCGGCGCGGTGAAGACGGCGAGCGGCTACGATATCGCGTGGGAAGGTTCAGGAGCATATACGGGCGAGTACATTATCTGGACCACCGACAATAACGGCAACTTCGTCTCCAGTGTTGCCAACGCTGTAGCGGGCAACAGCACGGTGCTGGAATCCTACGAGCTGATTTTCAACCAGGACCTCAATGGCGACGGGACGATTGGTCCGCCTGTTTCGAATTCGTTCTCTTTGCAGTACAAAGGCTTCGACTATGTCGCTTTCTACAACGGCGCCTACGAGAATTCCGAACTCGCTGCCAAGCCTCAAGCAGACCGACGCCAATTCGATCGAAACGACGCTCGACTACGGCATCGACGCGCAAACCTCGCAGGTCGTCGCCGATGCGAATTACACCGACAGCCTGACCGCGCTCGGCAACACGATTGCGCAGGCGGAGAGCCTTGGCCTTTCCGTCATGGTCAGGCCGCTGATCGATTTTCTCAATCCGAGCGAAAGCGCGCCCTATAGCGTCGGCGATTGGCGCCAGGACTACCAGCCGACCAATGCCGCCGCCTTCTTCGCCAGCTACAAGCAGATGCTCGTCGCCGAGGCGCAAGTCGCCCAAGCGAACGGCGCGCAAATGTTCTCGATCGGCGCCGAGCTCGATCAGCTCGCCGGCTCGCAATATCTGTCCTATTGGACCGATATCATCAATTCGGTGCGCGCGGTGTTCAGCGGCGCGCTCACCTATTCGGCGTCGTGGAACACGGCCAACGAAGTCAGTTTTTGGAGCCAGCTGAATTACGAAGGCATCGACTGCTATGTGCCGCTGTCGAACGCCGCCAACCCAACGCTTCAGCAGCTGGTCAATGGCTGGCTCGATCCGGCGACGCAGGCCAGCAATCCAGGCGCCTATGCGGTGATAGGCAACCAATCGCCGATCCAATATTTCGAGAACCTCGCCCAACAGTCAGGAAAGCCGCTGATCTTCACCGAGCTTGGCTACGCCAATGATAGTGGCGCGGCGGCTGATCCGTCGGCGTCCGGAAATAGTCCGGATCCCTCGCTACAGGCCGAGCTCTATCAGGCATTTTTCCATGCCTGGGAGGAGTCCGGCAGTTCTTCGCTCATCGGGACTTATCTCTGGGAATGGGATCCCAACGGCAGCACGTCGAATGTGGGGCCGGGAATCGACAGCTTCAGTCCGCAAAACAGTCCCGCCCAGGCGCAGGCCACTGCTGGCTTCGAATCCGTAAATTCGGCGCTTGCGGGGGCAAATGCTGCGGCGCCCACGCTCGACGCCGAGATCACCGGAGCCGTCAATCTCGCCAGCGGCACCACGACGCTGATCGACCACAGCACGATTACCAATACCGGCAACATTCAGCTCGCTGGATCTCTCATTGTCGACGATACGGCAACGACATTGAGCGGAACCGGCAACGTAACCATGGCCGGCGGCATCATCGAAGGCGCGGCGGCCGGCGAGACATTGGACAATGCGGGCAACACGATCGCGGGCACCGGCGTAATTGGCGACGGCAGCGGTCATCTCGCGCTAGACAATGTCAGCGGTACTATCGAGGCGAATGGCGGCCTCCTCACGATCGACACCGGGACCACGATTACCAATACGGGTGTATTGGCGGCTGCAGCCGGCGCCAGCCTGCAGGTCAATGATCCCGTGGCCGGTTCGGGATCGACGACAATCGGCGTCGGTGCTAGTGCGGAATTCGCCGCCGGCTATTCAGGGTCGGTGACCTTTGAGGGTTCCACGGGAACCTTGCGTCTCGACGACGCGCCGGCATTCAACGGCGAGATTTTCAACTTCGCTGGCAACGGCACTCTGTCAGGTTCGGATCAAATCGACCTGCGCGACATTAATTTCAGTACAGTCCACGACAGCTATGCCAATGGCGTCCTCACGGTCGGCGATGGGACCAACACTGCGACATTGGATTTCAATGGCTCCTACGTTCTGGCGAATTTCAGCTTTGCCAGCGACGGCAGCGGCGGCACCATTGTTTATGATCCTCCGGTGCCCGTGTCGTCATCGTCCTCGACTGAGCAGACGCGCGTCGGCGGAAGCGATCGAGCTGATGCTTTAGTCGTCAGCGGCCACGATGCCTTCATCTTCCCGCCGGACTTTACCCATGCTGCCGTTGCGGGTCATGGGCAGGAGGTGCATGCAGCGCTGAATCCCAGTGAACTTGCAAATGTCGCAGCCATTCTTACTGCTATTCATGACGACAGCCATGCGGCCGCCGTGGCTCAGATGTCGCACCTGACAGCTGACCATTTCCATTCGGGTGATTTTTTCGTCAAGTGAGGCACTCCAGGTTCTTCTGTTGCCGGCAGCGCGGCGATGTGCATAGAGCTTCCGCGCTCTTGGTTGACGAAGGGCGGCGCGTCAATCCAACTCCGTCTCGTGCCGGCGATTGGGCTTTCCGGCTAATCCCGCGGAGTGTTGAATCATTCCGAAATACCGCATAAGGCCTGCGCCATGAGGCTTTCGTCGGACGCCGCCCGCTCCAGTCGCGGGCTCTTTTGCCTTGTCGCGGACTGCCTCGCAGTTGCCGTCGCGGTCGCGCTGCCGTGGTCCACGAGCGCGACCGGCGCCTGTATCCTATTCTGGCTTGTGGCCGTCCTGACCACGCTCGATCCGGCAGCGCTCCGGCGTGAGGTGCTCACGGCTGCCGGCGGCTTGCCTGTGGTGCTGTGGGGTCTCGGCGCCATCGGCATGCTGTGGGCGGATGTCGGCTGGGCGGAACGCTTTGGCGGTCTCGCGAGCTTCCATCGGCTCTTGCTCATACCGCTCCTCTTGGCGCAATTCCGCCGCTCCGAGCGCGGAATTCTGGGTCGCTGGCGGGTTTCTGATCTCCTCAGCCATCGTGCTGCTGGTATCGTATTTTTTGGTTCTAACTCCGGGTCTGACCTGGCGCGGCCACTACGATGGCGTGCCCGTCCGTGACTATATCTACCAGGGCTCGGCTTTTTTGGTTTGCGGGTTTGGCGCGCTTGGCAGCGCCTGTGACAAAACGGTTCGGCATCGCCCCTTCGTAGCCGTCGGGCTCGCCATCATCGGCGCACTTTTTCTCGTCAATTTTGCCTTCGCCACAGTGGGACGCGCGGCGCTCGGTGTTGTCCCCGTTCTGGTCGTGATGCTCGGCTGGCGGCTCGCGCGATGGAGGGGGCTTTTGGCGGCTTGTGCCGCCGCCGCCATCATAGGCACGGTGTTTTGGTTTGCCTCGTCCAGTTTGCGCCTGCGCGTCGACAATTCCATCGAAGAGACCCGCGATTATATCGCGACGAATGATATCACCTCGATCGGGTTGCACGCGTCCTTCCTCAAAGAATCGCTAAGGATCATACAATCCGCTCCGTTGATCGGACACGGCACCGGTTCGATCTTCGAGCAATTCCAACTGATTACCGCGGGCGAAACCGGCGCGGCGGCAGTGGCCACGGTCAATCCGCACAATCAGACTTTTGCTGTTGCCATTCAGATCGGCGCGCTCGGCGCGCTCGTGCTGTGGTCGATGTGGATCGCACATCTTTTGCTGTTTCGCGGGCAGGGCTTCGCCGCGTGGGCCGGAATCGTGGTGGTGGCCGAGAATATCGTCTCCTCCGTTGTGCATACGCACCTCTTCGATTTCGCCAACGGCTGGCTTTATGTCTTTGGTGTCGGCGTCATGGGCGGCTCGGTCTTGCGCGAGCGGACGCAAGCCGCCGAACAAACCGGTAAGATCGATCCCGGAACTTATATTGCGAGTAGCGCGTAGTGCCGCCCAAGATCAGCGTATGCATACCGGTGAAGAACGGTGGGGCGTTTCTGCCTTTGGCCGTGGATTCCGTTTTGGAACAGTCATTCGAAGACGCCGAACTGATAATCGTAGACAATTGCTCGACCGATGGGACGACGGAATGGATCGAAGAGAAGGCAGCAAGAACGCCTCAAATTCGTTTCCATAAAAATCCATTCGATATCGGCATGACGGCTAATTTCAACGCTTGTCTGAGCCGTGCGAAGGGTGAGTACATCAAGTTTCTCTGTGCCGACGATCTGCTCGTGCCCGGATGTCTGCAACGAATGTCGCGCGTTCTCGATGACGACGTGCGGGCCACATTGGTGGTGGGCGGCCGCAAACTCGTCAATGAGAGCGGCGAACAAATCGCCACGCGAAGGTATGCGAGCAGAAACTTCACGATGCCGGGCTGGCAAGTGATCAATCGATGCATTTTTGGCGCCAACTATATCGGCGAGCCCAGCGCGGTCATGTTTCGAAGGCAGATGGCGCAACGAGGCTTTGATAAATTGTTGTGGCTGCTCATGGATTTGGAAATGTGGTTCTACCTGCTCGAGCAGGGCTCCATGGCGAATGTGGCCGACGAAGTATGTGCCGTCCGTCAACACGATGGTCAGATGACGCTGCAAAGCATCAAGACCGGAGCGCTCATCGATGAAAATATAATTCTGTTTGAGCAGTATGGTGGAAGGCCCTACGTCAAGAAGAGCGCTTTCAATATGGCGTCGCGAAAAATCCGGATGGCCTATAGAGTTTGGATTTGCAGAGACAGCCTTTCTCCGGAAAGAAGAGATCAGATCCTGACGAAGTACTCGTCAAGGCTGCTCTATTTTTTCATGATCCCGGCAATGGCTGGATTACTTTCCGTGTGGCGTAAAATGGTTGCCGCGGCTCGCTTCGAATAGGGCTCACATTTTCTTAAGACACGCCGCAGCGATGAGCCCGAGATTTCCCAGAAGCGTTTGTCGGTAAACGCCGGTTTGCAGCAAGCCGATTTGGCGTCCGATGAAAGGCCGCTCTCGCAATTCACAGAACAGGTCAAATATCGCCCCGTTCTGCCGCGTCATTCGCCCCCGCAGCGGCTTGAGCGCGGTGACGTTGAGGTCGATCCAATGTCGAAGCCGGCCGCTGAGGACGGCGTGCAGTCGTCGGAGGTGGTTGGACAGCCCGACATTCGACCCCATGACGTTTTGCCGGTGCACGCGGTATCTGACCAACGGCCTCGGATCGTAATGGACTTGGCCGCCGACCGCGGTCGTCACCAGATAAGTCCACCAGTCGTGTCCCGGAAGTCCCAATTCGATCCCGCCCGCCATCAGATGCTCGCGTGCGGCCGCATTGAAGACCATCGTGTTGCCACCGGCTATGTTTTGAACGAGCGCATTGCGGAAGTCGGGCCGGTGCCGAAATAGCGGGGAGAAGCCACGCTCGCGCCCATCCTCGTCGATCAAACGGGTGCGCGATCCGAAAACTGCAGGGACATGATCCGGAATTGTTTTCAGCGCGCTAACGGCGTGGGAAAGCTTCTCGGGTTCCCATATGTCGTCCTGGTCCGAGTAGGCGTAGTAGTCGGCGGCTATGGACGGATCGCAGACGAGGCTCAGGAAGTTGGTGACAAAACCTTGCCGCGGACCGTTGCGGATGTGTATGCGCGCCGAGCCGAATTGATTTTGGTATTGCGACAAGATCGTCACGGTCTCGTCGCTCGAGCCGTCGTCCGACGCAAATAGTCGCCAATCTTGCCACGTCTGGCCGCCGAATGAGGACAGTTGAGCAGGCAGAAATCTGGCGCCGTTGAAGGTGCCCAGCAGGATGGCAACATTAGACATAGCGCACGCATAAGTGGAGCGAATCGGTCGATTGTCGAGAGGCGGTCTATTGTTGATCTACTAAGAGTTGTGGCTGGAAGACCATTCCTAATGATCGCAATCCGGCGAGCGTTCAAGCGGATTATGTTTTGACCGGTTCCATTGCCGGCCGGTGCGGCCGGAAAGCTCAGCAATTCGTATGAACCGTCTGTAACGACGGACGGCTCGTGTCAAATGTGGTTGCGTTAGTAACAAATCGCCTCGGGATGCCATCCGAGGACCCGAAATCTTCGACCAATTCGCGACGAATTGCCGCCGATTCCGACACGCCATAGACTGCGGAGAATAGCCGCCTGAACGGCTTGGGAGGAATCGCCATGAGCGGCCAGGATTTGCGCGCAAAGGCGCTCGGCCGGCCGGATCCGATCGAGAGTGCCGGTCGCGATGAACTGCGGGCGCTGCAGCTTGCCCGATTCAAGCAATCGCTGTCGCGCGCCGCGCGTGTGCCGCATTACCAGAAAAAGTTCGCGGCGGCGGGAATTGGGGCGGGCGACGTGACGTGTCTCGACGATCTCGCCAAATTTCCCTTCACCACCAAGGAAGATCTGCGCCAGAATTATCCATTCGGCATGTTCGCCGTGCCGATGCGCGAAGTCTTGCGTGTCCACGCCTCGAGCGGCACCACGGGCAAGCCGACAGTGGTCGGCTATACGCGCGGCGACATCGAGATGTGGGCGATGCTGATGGCGCGCTCGATGCGTGCCGCCGGCGGCAAGCCGGGCGACAAGATGCATATCGCCTACGGCTACGGGCTGTTCACCGGCGGCCTCGGCTTTCACTATGGCGCCGAGTATCTCGGCTGCACGGTGATCCCGGTCAGCGGCGGCTTTACCGAGCGCCAGGTGCAGCTCATTTGCGATTTCGAGCCGGACATCATCGCGGTGACGCCGTCCTATCTGCTCGCCATCGCCGACGAATTCGATCGTCAGGGCATCGATGCGCGCAAATCGTCGCTGCGCATCGCGCTGTTGGGCGCGGAGCCGTGGACCGAGACGATGCGCGCCGAAATCGAGCGCCGCATGGGGCTCGATGCGGTGAATTCCTACGGGCTTTCGGAAGTGATCGGACCGGGGGTCGCCCAGGAATATGTCGCTACCAAGGATGGACTGACGATCTGGGAGGATCATTTTTATCCGGAGATCATCGATCCGGAGACCGGCAAGGTGCTGCCGGACGGTGCGGAGGGCGAACTCGTCTTTACTTCGCTGACCAAGGAGGCGATGCCGGTGATCCGCTATCGCACGCGTGACCTGACGCGGCTCTTGCCGGGAGACGGCCGCGCCATGCGCCGGATCGAACGCATCAAAGGCCGCAGCGACGACATGCTGATCATTCGCGGCGTCAATGTTTTCCCGACCCAGATCGAAGCAGCCCTTGCCACCGAGCAGATGTTCGCGCCGCACTACATCCTGGAAGTGACGCGGCCCGACCGCCTCGATGAGCTCGAAGTGATTGTCGAAACGCGCGAAGTCTTGCCGCCGGATGCCACAATGGTGCTGGCCGAGCGCGGCGCGTACATGATCAAGGCGCAGGTCGGCGTGACGGTGACAGTGCGCGCGGTGGCGCCGGGCGTCATTGAACGGTCGCAAGGCAAGGCCAAGCGCGTGATCGACAAACGGCCAAAAAATTAGCCAAGGAATGGACCAAGGAATGAACTATGGCAATCGTGGAAGATATCGCCCGCATGAATGCCTTTGAGCGCGCCGGTTTGCCGCGCGAGGCAGTCGCTGCATGGCTCGAATGCGGCGACGCGATCACCGCCGATTTTCGGCGCGATGCGGAAAATCTTTCCCGACGATGGCGCATAGGCGCCGAGCTCTTTGCGTTACTGCCGCCAAAGCCGGCGCGGTCGGAAGCGGAGGCCGCAGCGGCAGCCGCCATTCTGGAACGGGATCGGGCTTCACGCGAACAGTTTCTCGCCGTCCATGTCGAGACGATCTATCGGCGTCTGACAGATGATCTCGCCAAGTTCAAGCGCGTCGAGCATCTGGTGCGCGAAGCCGCAGCCATTGTGACGGGCCTGGTGCCGAGCGACGCCCAGCTTGCGCAAGAAAACAAGCTGCAGCAGCAGCACAAAGACGGCTTCGAGATCGATCAAGGCCTGTTGCTGTCGCGCGTCCTTGGGCATGCGGTATGTGGCATGCATCTGTGCCAGGCGATGCTGTTGCCGCGGCCGGAAGCGTTCGAGCAGGCCCGCCGCTTCGCGGAACGCGGCAAGCTCGAATTCGAGGGCGCGATATTGGAACGCCGCGGCAAGGCCGCTTTCGTCACGATGCGCCATCCGCGTTTCCTCAATTCCGAGGACGAGAGTACGGTCGACGGTCTCGAAACCGCGATCGATGTCGCGACGCTCGATCCGGCGACCGATATCGCGGTGCTGCGCGGCGATACCGTCGAGCACGCGAAATATCGCGGCCGCCGCCTGTTCTCGGCCGGCATCAATCTGACGCACCTCTATCACGGCAAGATTTCTTACGTCTGGTACATCAAGCGCGACATGGGGCTCGTCAACAAGTTGTTCCGCGGCGTGGCGCGCGCGGACACAAGCCCCGACGAACTCATCGGCGGTTCGATCGAAAAGCCGTGGATCGGCGTCGTCGACGGCTTCGCCATCGGCGGCGGATGTCAGCTCTTGCTGGTGCTCGATTATGTGCTGGCGGCAAGCGACGCCTATTTGACGCTGCCGGCGCGCAAGGAAGGCATCATTCCCGGCGCCGCCAATCTGCGGCTCTGGCGATTTACCGGCGATCGGATTGCGCGTCAGGCCATCCTCTATGGCCGCCGCCTTGACTGCGATACGCCGGAGGGGCGGCTCATTTGCGATGAGGTCGCCCCGACGGCGTCGATCGACTCCGCGCTGGATACGGTGATCGACGGTTTCACCAGTTCCGGCGTCGTCAGTTCCGCAGGCAATCGCCGCGCCATCCGTGTCGGCCAAGAGCCGCTCGATACGTTCCGCCGCTATATGGCGGTCTATGCGCGCGAGCAGGCCTATTGCCATTTCAGCCCGGCGCTGATCGCCAATCTGGAGCGCAATTGGAACGCGCAAAATCGCGCGCCCTGAGAGGAAATGTTTCTAGCGCGACGCGAAATTCATCGCGTCGAAGCGGCCCTTTTGCTGGTCGCTTAGTTTGGTCTCGAAATCGGCAAGCGTGACCTGCATCGATAGCACCGTGCGCCAAGCGGCATCGAGGCGGGCCTCGACGGTTTCGAGCCGGCCGAGTGCGGTCGACGGCGCCGAAGCCGGACAATGCTGATCGAGGTCGATTGCGGCTGCGTTGAAGGCTTGCTTGACATTGGCCAAGTCGTCACGCTGCGCGTCGGTCGGCCGAACGGATCGGTTGATTTGCTCGATCGACCAGTCGATGGCCGATGACGAGTCGCCGCCGCACGGACTCACCATATTGCCGGCTTGGTTCTGATCCGTGACCGTCGGTTGTGAGGAGGAAGAAGCAGCCGGCCCGTCAAAACGCGACTGCTGATCGGGCGTCAGCGATTGCGCGAAATCCTGGAGCGGCTGGTGCACGATGTCGATCGCCATCGCCAAGGTTTGGATCTGCGATTGCATCATTTTCAATCGGGCGACCGGCTGTGCCGGAATTTGTTTCGGGCAGGCTCTGGCGAGATAGCCCGACGCCATGCCGAGCGCGCCGCCGAGCTTTTGCAACAGCGGCATTTGATCGGCGGTCGGCGACACCGCGCCACTGATGCGTCCGACCATCGCATTGGCGTCGAGCGGCTGCTGGCACAGGCGCTGATCCTGCTCCGCCGGGATCTTGGCAAAGGCGGTCGTGAAAATGTTCTGATAGCCGAACGGCCACGGCGATGAGCTCGGCCAGAAAATATTCTGGAAGACCACCGGCAATGCGAGGCCTGGATAAACCAGCGCCGGCGATACCACGCCCTGCTGCACGGTCTCGGGCGCCTCGGCGCGCGCCGTGTCGCTGGAGCGCGCCATGTCGCTTGTGGGGTTGGCGCGCATGTAGAGCGGATGGTGGTGGTGATGCCAGCCGAACGGTAAGCCGATATGGAACGGCCCGATGCGCAGGCCGAACGCTGCCGCCGGCGGTGCGGCAAGAACGACAGCGGCCAATCCGCCTATCGCAATGAGAGCGCCGGCTTTTCGCATGATCGAGCACGTCATCGAGCACATAATCGAGCACCAGTATCTTGGTCCCGAACGGGCCCTCGGGACTTAAGTTCAGGGCGACTCGGCTGTTACGGAAAATACTCTACTCAATTGCACCGAGTTAACGCGCGGGCGGAGCGGTCGGTTCCATGCGGTCTCCGGCGTGGGCCGGCTCGCCCTGCCGCTTGGCGCCAAGGCGGAGCAGCGGGACCAGCACAAAGGCAAATGCGGTGAAGGCCGCCGAAATCACAATAAGCGGCGGCAACGCCCGGTGAAAGACATTGGCGTAGAGATATGAACCGGCATTGTCGCCGACCGAGTTGGAGAGATTGATGACGGACATCAGCACGGCGAAGGAGAAACCCTCCGCGCGCGGCGGGCAGTAGTCGGCCGCCAGCGTCACGGTCGCGACCGTTGCCAGCATGGCGGAGAATCCGGCGCAGAAATTGATGATGGCCGCCGCGGCCTCGTTGGTGAGGAACAAATATGACAGCGTCGTCACCGTGCCGAGCACGATGCTCAAATTGAGCAGCGTCTTCATCGTCAGATCTTCCAGGAAGCGCCGGTAGAGGAGCGCGCCGACCACCCAGCCGGCGGCGCCGATCGACGACAAGATGCCGATATAGGCTTGCGAGAATTTCAGCTCGTCGGTCATGTGGTAATAGAGCGGCGTGGCGAGCCCGGGGCTGAAATAATAGAGAAAGATGAAGGCGGCGACGATCAAGAGCTCGCGCCGTTTGAAGGCTGTGACCAAGCCGCGAAGCGTCGCCTTGATGCCCTGCACATTGACCGACACCCTTTTCTCGTCGATCAAAAACAGCGTGCCGAAAATGACCAGGAACGGCGCAACGCCGACGATAGCCGCCGCCGTGTGCAAAGCCTGTGCCGGCGCGAGATGCTCCACCAGCTCGCCGCCGAGAATGGCCGCCGCCATGGCGGCGATGTTGAACCACAGCCATTGCTGATTGACGAAGGCTCCGCTCTCGTGCAGCCGCTGGCCGTTTTCCACGAGCACCGCGCCGCACAAGGTGCTCGATATCGCCATGGCATAGGCCGTGAGCGAGAGCGCGATGAGGAGATCGCCGGGCGCGGTGAGCCGCGTGATCCACAGATAGCCGCCGATGGCGAGGATATTGGCGACGATGAGATAGCTTTTGCGCCGGTAGCCGAACAGCGGCACGAAGTCGGAGATCAGACCGTAGAGCGGCTTGATGATCCAAGGCAGATTGAAGACGGTAATGAAAGCGGTGACCTGGACCGGCGTCCAGCCCAAAGCCTCTTTGAGATAATAATTGAGCGGCTGCGAGATCAGGCCGACGATCTGGCCCATGCCTTCGACGACATAGACCAGTGCGAAAAACACCAAGAGGCGGTCGATGGTTCGCTTGTCGTCGGATGGTGCGCCTGCTTGCGACGAGAGCGACGGCTCATTCATTGGGTCGATGGTTCTCGCTGCAGCGTTGGCCGATTAGCGCTTCGCGCGACTGACCTCGGCGCCGACAGCTTCATCGATATTCAGTTTTCCGGCGATTGTCTCGACAATTTCGCGTGGGTGCGGGACGACAGACACGGTGATCGGCCGTTCGTCCGCCTTCGGCTCCTCGAGCGCCGCGAACTGGCTATCAAGCAGTTTCGGCGGCATGAAATGGTCGGCGCGGGCGGTAATGCGCCGGGTGATGAGATCTTGGTCGCCCTTGAGATAGATAAGCCTGACGTCCTGCCGCGACCCGATAATGATGTCGCGATAGGCGCGTTTGAGCGCCGAGCAGGCGACGATGCCGTGATTGCCCGATTTGCGCGTGGCGTCGATCCAGTCGGCGATGGCGTGCAGCCACGGCCAGCGATCCTCGTCGTTGAGCGGCTCGCCGTGGTGCATTTTCTCGATGTTCTTTTTGGGGTGAAACCAGTCGCCGTCCTCGTACAGCCAATGCAGGCGATGCGCGAGCATGGCGGCGATGGTGCTCTTGCCGGATCCCGACACGCCCATCACGACCAGGACGGCAATGTCACCCGATGGTGTATCGGCTTTCATGCTGCGGTCTCCGGCGCTGCGGCGCGGTCAATAAGCCAAACAAGCTCGCCATCGGAATAAGCGCGATGCGCCGGAAGATCTTCGCCGGAGAGGACGCGGCTTAGAATCTGACGCTTGTCGGCGCCGTCGACGAGAAACAGCATTTCGCGCGATGACGCGAGCGTGGGAAAGGTCAATGTGACACGCGGCACGTAGGGCTCCATGCCGGCTTTGGCGACGCCGACAACCCAGCGCTGTTTTTCATTCAGGGCGGCGGAGTGCGGAAACAGCGACGCGGTATGGCCGTCGCTGCCCAGTCCCATGAGGACGAGATCAAACAACGGCCGCGCCGGATCGAGCCGGCCGGCGCCGTAAAACGCCTTCAACTCGTCCTCATAAAGTTTCGCCGCCTTATCGGGGTCGGCCGTGTCCGTCGCGATCGGATGGATGTTTTGGCGCGGCACCCCGACGCGGCTGAGAAAAGCGCTGCGGGCCGCGCCCATATTGCTCAGCGGATCGCTGTCGGCAACGAAACGGTCATCGCCCATGAACCAATGCACGCGGTCCCAGGGCACTTTGCTTCGCCATGGTTCGGCGGCGAGCAGGCGATAGAGTCCTTGCGGAGCTCGAGCCGCCGGTGAGGCACACCGCGGGCCGGTCGCCATCACCCACGCGATTGACGAGCCGCTCGGCTGCCCTTTGAGCCAGTGCCGGAGTATCGGCGACCACGATGACCTTCGGACGCGTCTTTGACTCCATGCAACGCCTCACACAATCGGCCGCCAGCGCCGGCCGTCCTTGGCGAGAAGAGAATCGGCTTCGGCGGGGCCTTCGCTGCCGGCACGATAGCTCGCAAGCCCTTCGCCGCCGGCGTCGCGCCAGGCGTCGAGGAACGGCTGCACCACACGCCAGCCCGCCTCGATGCCGTCGGCGCGCGGATAAAGGATCGCGTCGCCGGTCATGCAGTCGTAGATCAGCGTCTCGTAGCCGGTCGAGGGCGATGACTTCGAAATAGTCGCCGTATTCGAAGGTCATGCCGACGCCGCCGATGGCGACCGAGGGACCTGGAATCTTGGCGTTGAATTCGAGACCGATGCATTCGTCCGGCTGGATGCGGATCACCAAAAAGTTGTCGGCGAGACGATTGACCGGCGTTTCGCGGAACATGGCGACGGGCGCCTGCCGGAATTTGATCGCCACTTCGGTCTGCTTGGCGCGCAGCGCCTTGCCGGTGCGCAGATAGAACGGCACGCCCGCCCAGCGCCAATTGTCGATCAGGAGCTTGAGCGCGACGTAGGTTTCCGTCGTGCTGTCGGGCCGCACGTCCTTGGTCTTGCGATAGGCCTCGACCGCGCGATTTTCGATATAACCGTCGTCATATTGCGCGCGCACCGAATTGCGCAACGCGTCACCGTCCATTTGAAATTGCACGGCGTCGAGCACTTGCGCTTTCTCGGCGCGCACGGCGTCGGCGGCAAAGCGCGACGGCGGCTCCATGGCGATGAGCGACAGCAACTGGATCAGATGATTGGGCACCATATCGCGCAAAGCGCCGGTCGCGTCGTAATAGCTGCCGCGCCGTCCCACGGTGAGCGATTCCGCGACCGTGATCTGCACGTGCTCGATGTGGTGGCGGTTCCAGATCGGCTCGAACAAGCCGTTGGCGAAGCGCAGCACCATGATGTTCTGAACGGTTTCCTTGCCGAGATAATGATCGATGCGGTAAATCTGATCCTCTTTGAGGACACCCAGCAGTTGTTGGTTGAGGTCCCGCGCCGAAGCGAGGTCGGTGCCGAACGGCTTTTCGATAACGACGCGCCGCCACGCGCCGTTCTCTTCCCGCGCCAGACCGGACCTGCCGAGATGGCAACCGATCGGCGTGAAAGCCGCCGGCGGGGTGGCGAGATAGAACAGCCGGTTGCCCTTGGTGGCGCGCTCGCGCTCGATGCGGGCGAGTTCTTGGCCGATTTTCTTGTAGGTGGCTTCTTCGTCCGGCTCGCCCTGCACATAGGCAACGCAGGCCAGCAGCCGTTTGACCACGCGCTCGTCGATATCGCGGGTGGCGAATTTCGGCAGGCTTTTGGCAAGCTCGTTGCGGAAGGCTTCGCTCGAAGATTGACTGCGTGCCACGCCGATCAAGCCGAACGCTTCCGGCAGCAGTCCGGAGGCGGCGAGGTTGTAAAGCGCCGGTACCAGGAGCCGATGGGTAAGGTCGCCCGAGGCGCCAAAAATCACCAGGCAACACGGGTCGGCCGGCCGCGCCGAGGTCGCCGCCGTTTTGCCCGTCATGATGATTTTGCCTTGTGCGATGATGTGGGCGCAACTTGCTTGGGCTCGACATTTTTGGGTTCAACATGCGCGCCGAAGCCGCTGCGCATCGCCGACAGGATCTTCTCCGCGAAAGTATGATCGCGGCGCGAGCGGAAGCGGGTGTAAAGCGCCGCGGAAAGAACGTCCGCGGGCACCGCTTCTTCGATCGCCGCCATGACCGTCCAGCGGCCTTCGCCGGAATCCTCGACCACGCCTTCGAAGCCTGAAAGCTTCGGGTCCTTGGTCAGCGCGCTCGCCGTCAGATCGAGCAGCCATGAACTGATGACGCTGCCGCGCCGCCAAACTTCGGCAATGTCGGTGAGATCGAGGTCGAAACGATGGTCCTTCGGCAAGGCCTCGCTCGACGCGTTCTTCAAGATGTCGAAGCCTTCAGCAAAGGCCTGCATGAGGCCGTATTCGATGCCGTTATGGATCATCTTGACGAAGTGCCCGGCGCCGTTCGGGCCGGCGTGGATATAGCCCGCTTCGGCTCGCGGATCGCGGCCGTCGCGGCCCGGCGTGCGCGGCGCATTGCCGGGCCCGGGCGCGAGCGCCTGAAAGATCGGATCGAGGCGATTGACGGTCTCCTTGGCGCCGCCGATCATCATGCAATAGCCGCGCTCGAGCCCCCAGACGCCGCCGCTCGTGCCGACGTCGACATGGTGGATGCCGCGTCCTTTCAGCATCTTGGCGCGGCGGATGTCGTCTTTCCAAAACGTGTTGCCGCCGTCGAGCACGATATCGCCGGTGTCGAGTAATTTGCCGAGCTGCGCGATGGTATCTTCAGTGATTGTGCCGGCCGGCAGCATGACCCAGACCGGGCGCGGCGGGCGCAAAAGCGCAACGAGCTTGTCGAGACCTTCGGCGCCTTTCGCGCCGTCACGGCTGATGGCGGCGATCGCCTTGGCATCATGGTCGTAAACGACGACCTCGTGCCCATTTTGCATCAGGCGGCGCGAAATATTGCCGCCCATACGCCCAAGACCAATCACGCCGATCTGCATGCGAAAAAGCTCCGCTCAAGAAATAGCGCGCTCAAATGCCGTCGCGAGCTCGGACAGGCCCGTTTTCACATCGCCGTCGATATGCACGCGCAAGGCGCGGCGGCCGCGCTCGACGAGGACGCCGAAATCGCCGCGCGCTTGCGCCGCCTTCACGATGCCGAAACTTGAACGCATGCCCGGAATGGGCAGGTCCGCCGCGTCGCCCGATGTGATCTGCAAAAATACGCCGGAGTCCGGTCCGCCTTTATAGGCCTGGCCGGTCGAGTGCAAAAAGCGCGGTCCAAATTCGAGACATGTCGCAACATGGCGACGGTCGCGCATCGCCACGCGCAGTCTCTGCAGACTGCCGGTGTTGTCCTTATCTTGCGCAAGATAGGCGAGCATGGCGACATAGTCGCCAGTGCCGACGCGGCCAAAATGCGCCTTGAGCCAGCTTTCGACGTTGCCGTCGGCGCCGGCCTTGCGCAGCGCCGTGGCATTCTTATCGTCAGTAAAGAGCTTGATCGATTTTTCGGAACAGACCGGCGTCTCGGCGGGGAGCGCGCCGGTTTTTTCGAACGCGGACGTCAATTCGCGTGTTTTGACTTTACTCGCCTCGACGTCGGGCTGATCGAAGGGATTGATGCCGATCACCGCGCCGGCAATCGCGGTTGCGATCTCGAAGCGGAAAAATTCCTGACCGATATTCTCGGCCGATTTCTGCACGATGCGGATGACGGGATGACCGGCCTTTTGCAGCGCCGCGAGCTTGCGCGCGTGATCGGCTTCGATTGGATCGTCCGCGAGCTTCAAGTCGATAAAGACGCGGTCGGCGTTGTAAACGTCGGGCCGGCCAAGGGGCTCGCCGTCGACCGGAATGATTCCCTTGCCGTTCTTGCCGGTCGATTCCGCGAACAATTGCTCCGCCCAGGCGCCGAAACTGGCGAGACCGGGCGACGCGGTCATGGTGACCTTGTCGCGGCCCGCAGCGGCCGCGGCGCCGAGCGCGATGCCGAGTTCGACGCCTGGGTTTTCCGCGGGTGGAACATCCGGGCCGCATGAGCGCATCATGACGCGCGTGAGCCGCACCAGTTCCGCGACATCGATGCCGGCGATGGCGGCCGGCACCAGGCCGAACGGGGAGAGCACCGAATAGCGGCCGCCGATACTCGGCACGCCGTGAAAGATGTGGCGGAAGTCTTGTTCCTTGGCCCGCTTTTCCAGCGCAGAGCCCGGATCGGTGATGGCGATGAAGTGCCGCCCCGCTTTGTCGGCGCCGACTTTGTCCGCGACGCGCTTGAAGAAATAATCGGTGAGGATGTTGGGCTCGGTCGTGCTGCCCGACTTGCTCGACACGATGAACAGCGTCTTGCCGAGGTCGACCTGGTCTTCGATCGACTTGATTTGCGCCGGGATCGGTGGAGTTGAGAACGCGCAACCGCGGCCAGCCGGCGCGATGGCCGAATGTCGAAGCCAGCACTTCGGGACCGAGGCTCGACCCGCCCATGCCGAGCAGGACCGCATCGGTGAAACCGTCGCGCTTTATCTGTTCGGCGAAAGCCGCGTAGCTCGCGATCTGTTTGTCATCGACGCTATCGAGCCAGCCAAGCCAGCGATCCTCATCGGCGCCGGTCCAAAGCGACTTGTCGCGCAGCCACAGCTTTCGGATATTGCCGTGCACGCGCCATTCTTCGGCGACGGCTTCCGTCTTTTTCTTCAACTCGTCGCCGAGCGCGAGGTCTTGCTCATCGATCTCTTTGCCGAGAACTTCGATGCGCTTCTTGGCGACGGCGGCGAGGAGCTTGTCGGCGGCGTCGGTGAACAGCCGCACGCCCTCGTCGAGAAGCTTGTCGGTAACGCTTTTGAGCGAGATGCCGGCCCGTTCGAGTGCGCCCAGCACGCGTTGCGCGTCCGCCGGATCCTGCAACAGGCTGTCGCGCAATTTGCCGTGGTCGCGAAACGCGTCGATCGTTGCGATCGGCATGGTGTTGACGGTATCGGGGCCGATCAGCTCTTCGACATAGAGTACGTCGCTATAAGCCTTGTTCTTGGTGCCGGTCGACGCCCACAACAGCCGCTGTGGCTTGGCGCCGTGGGTTTTGAGCGCGTCCCAGCGCGCCCCGGCAAACAGGCGCAGATAGCGCTGATAGGCGAGCTTGGCATTGGCGATGGCGATCTTGCCCTTGAGCGCTTCGAGCCGTTTCTTTTCGTCCGGGTCATTGGCGCGCGCGATCTGTTCGTCGAGCAATTTGTCGACCGCGGTGTCGATGCGGCTGACAAAGAAGCTCGCTACGCTGGCGATGCGCGACGGATCGCCGCCTTTGGTGGCGAGCGCCTCGAGGCCGGACAAATAGGCCTCGACGACCTGCTCATAGGCCTGCTGCGCGAACAACAGCGTAATGTTGACGTTGATGCCGTCGGCGATCAGGTCGTGGATGGCCGGCATGCCTTCGGGCGTCGCCGGCACTTTGATCATCAGGTTTTTGCGATCGATGGCATGCCACAGGCGCTTGGCTTCGGCGATGGTGCCCTTGGTGTCTTTGGCGAGATAAGGCGAGACTTCGATGCTGACAAAGCCGTCGGCGCCGTGCGTTGTATCGAATACCGGGCGGAGCACATCGGTCGCGCGCTGGATATCCTCGACAGCAAGCTCTTCAAAAATCTCGCCGGCCGGCCGATCCTGCTGTTTGAGGATTTGCGCCACCGCGTCGTCATATTCATCGGTATGGCCGATGGCGTGCTCGAAGATCGAGGGGTTCGACGTCACGCCGCGCAGGCCGTCCTCGTCGCGGAGCTTCTTGAGGCCGCCTTTGGCGACGAAGCCGCGCGAGAGAAAATCGAGCCAAACCGCCTGGCCGTGGTCTTGGAGCGATTTCAAAGCATTCATCGTCCGCCATTCCTTGCAATGCGATATTTGGCAATCCGGTCTTCGGCCGTAATACCTTATCAGGAAAGCAACCGAATTCTTTCACGAAAGCGGCCATGTTGTCACAGTTCGGACGCTCGCGCGCGCATGCAAAGCCCCGATGCGGGGAAACGATTGAGGGCGGAGCCTGTTCCAATGAATGCGTGAGAGAAATCGTCGCCTTGGGAGAAGGGGAGGCGATGCAGCGTGAAACTTACGCCTTCGTGCGATAGGCCCGCATGAATACGCGCACCGCAATACCCACGACGTATTTAATTGAATCCGCTTGAGGCGCGTCGCCGAAATTGAACAATACCGGCATGAACAAAGTCGACTTGCAGGAGTCGAGAAACTGCGCCGCCGCGACCCGGCAATCGTCGACCGCGAGCACGCCGGCGTCGTTCTGCGCCTGGACATAGTCGGCGAGCTTGGCGATGCCGACGGCAGGCCCGGTCTCGTAAAACACCCGGCCGATCTCGGGCATGCGGTCGGCGATGGCAGCGACTGTGCGCAGCGCCGACGCTTTCTCCGGGGTGCAGATGAATCCGAGATAGGCGCTGCCAAGCCGCGTCAGCACGGTCTCGACGTCGTGATTGTCGTGGTCGAGGTCGAACGCGCCTTCGGCATGGACGAGGCATTCCTCGTGGACGATGGCCTCGAAGAGCTGCTCCTTGTTCTCGAAATAGACGTAGAGCGTGCCCTTGGAGACGCCGGCGGTGCGGGCAATGTCGCTCATGCTGGCGGCGTCGAAGCCTTTCGCCAGGAAGATCTCCCGCGCACCCTGGACGATCTGGCGGCGTTTGGCGCTGTCGTCGGCCGTAGTGGGGGCCGTCTTTAGCTGAGCCTGGGCGTTCATGTTCTGCTCCCGCGCACCGCGACGCCGATTAATTAGCTTCGCCAGTGCTTTAGCACAAGAATCTTAAATTATTATTGACCGAACGGTTCGGTCATATTGACTTGCCGAACCGAGTCTCATATAAACTGACCGAACGGTTCGGTCAATGACCGGTTGGTCAATGACAGTACAAACTGGGGTCAAATGTGGAGCGCGCCATGTATCGCGACCAAAATTCATATCAGGGTCAAAACTCAAATCGGGGCGAAGGCTCAGATCGAGATCAAGACTCAGAGACGGAAGCCCACCTCCCGGCGCTTCTGGAGAACCGCTCGCTCAGCAAGCTTAGTCCGGTCGAGCCGTTGACCGGCGAAACCGATGACTATTCCGAACCGGCGCCGCGGCGAGTTTCGCTATGGCCGGCCTTCGATCGCCGCGCGCTGATCGCTGCGGCGGCCGCCATCGCCATCATGGTCGCGGGCGGGGCGGGGCGCGCATTGGTGGATCTCGGGCCGCTATGTGATTTCGACCGACGACGCCTATGTCGGCGCCCATAACACGACGCTGGCGTCGAAAATTTCCGGCTACGTCGCGAGCATTCCAATCAGCGACAACGCCACCGTCCATGCCGGTGACGTGATCGCGACGATCGACGATGGCGATTACCAGCTGGCGGCGGATTCGGCGCGGGAAAAGGTCGCAACCCAGCAGGCGACGGTAGATCGCATCGGCCGCCAGGTCATCGCGCAACAGGCCAATATCGATCAGGCCAAGGCGCAGATGATTTCGGCGCAGGCCGAAGCCAAAAAGAGGCAGCTCGAATTCGACCGGCAGCAGGCGCTTGCGGCGCAAAAATTCGCCAGCCAGCAAACGCTCGAACAGGCGGAGGCAGGCCGCGATCAGGCCGCCGCCGCGATCGCGAGCGCGCAAGCGGTCATCGACGCCGCCGCCGCCAATCTCGATGTGCTCAAGGCGCAACAGCAGGAAGCCGCGCGCACGCTCGATGAATTGCGGACCGCGCAGGCCAAGGCCGAACGCGATCTGTCGTTCACGATCATCCACGCGCCGGTCGACGGCGTGTTCAGCAATCGCGCGGTGCAGACCGGCGACTATGTGCAAACCGGCCAGCGCGTCGCGAGCCTGGTGCCGCTCAACGACGTCTATGTCGACGCCAACTTCAAGGAGACGCAGCTCGCCCGCATCCGCCCCGGCCAGCCGGTCTCGATCAGCGTCGATGCGCTGCCGGATCACGGCATCACCGGCCATGTGACGTCGCTGTCGCCGGCCTCGGGCTCGGTGTTCTCGCTCTTGCCGCCCGACAACGCCACCGGCAATTTCACCAAGATCGTGCAGCGGCTGCCGGTGCGCATCGAAGTGCCGGCAGGCGTCGCGGCGCAGCGCGTGCTGCGGCCCGGAATGTCGGTCGTGGTCAGCGTCAACACCAAGCCCGGATCGCATGGCGATCCCGGCCTGACCTCGCCGGCAAACGCCGCCGAGGCCGTGCCCAACCTGAAGTCAGACGCAGAATAAAGCGCGGAGTAGGTGCTGTGACCTCCATCGCCGCTACGCTTCCGTCCCGCCCCGATCTCCGGCCCAAATCTTCCCAGGCTTGGTCCCAGGCCGAGCAGCAGCCGCGCGCGGCGCTCGAGCCGATCCCGCCGCGCCGGCTGTTTGCCTTCATCGCCATGTGTTTCGGCATGTTCATGGCGTTTCTCGACATCCAGATCGTGTCGGCGTCGCTATCCGACATTCAGGCCGGCCTGTCGGCTTCGGCCGACGAAATTCCCTGGGTGCAGACGGCCTATCTGATTGCCGAAGTCGTCGCCATCCCGCTGTCGGGATTTCTGTCGCGCGCCATCGGCACGCGCATGCTGTTCACGATTTCGGCGGGCGGCTTCACCATCGCCAGTGTCTTGTGCGGCACGAGCTCCTCGATCGGCAGCATGATCGTGTGGCGCGCGATCCAAGGCTTTATCGGCGGCGGCATGGTGCCGACGGTGTTCGCCACGGCCTATTTGATCTTCCAGGGGCCGCGGCAAAAACTGGTGGCGCCGGTCGTCGGCTTGATCGCGACGCTGGCGCCGACCATCGGTCCGACCGTCGGCGGTTATCTCACCGACGCCTATTCCTGGCACTGGCTGTTCTTCATCAATGTCGTGCCCGGCATCATCGTCACGATCGCGACCTATCTGCTGGTCGATTTCGACAAGCCGGATTTCACGCTGCTGAAGAATTTCGATTGGTATGGACTCTTCAGCATGGCCGGCTTCCTCGGCGCGCTGGAATATGTGCTCGAAGAGGGCCCGCGCTACGAGTGGTTCGACGACGACACGATCTTTGTCGTTGCCATCGTTTCCGCGGTGTCGGCGGTGGCGTTCTTTGCTCGCGTCCTGACGGCGCGCGTTCCCATCGTCGATCTGCGCGCTTTCGCCAACCGCAATTTCGCGGTCGGCAGCCTGTTCTCCTTCGTGCTCGGCATCGGGCTCTACGGCCTGACCTATCTTTACCCGGTCTATCTGGCGCAAGTGCGCGGCTACGATTCGCTGATGATCGGCGAGACCATGTTCGTCTCCGGCGCCGTGATGTTTGTCACAGCCCCCATCGCCGGCCAGCTCAACGAAAGGCTCGATCCGCGTTTCATCCTGATATCGGGCTTCGTCTTCTTCGCCATCGGCACCTGGCAGATGACCTATCTGACATCGGACTGGGATTTCTGGGAATTGCTGTGGCCGCAAGTGTTCCGCGGCGTCGGGCTGATGTTCGCCATCATCCCGGTGACCAATACGGCGCTGGGCACGCTGCCGCCCGACCGCGTCAAGAACGCATCGGGGCTGTTCAATCTGATGCGCAATCTCGGCGGCGCCATCGGCCTCGCCGCGATCAATACCTGGTTCAACGACCGGATGGATTTGCACCTCACGCGGTTGCACGAGGCTGTCAATCCGACAAGCATCGCAGCCAATGAAAGGCTGGCCATGCTTACGGCGCGCTACCAAGGCTCCAACGCGCAATCGCAAGCGCTGGCCAAGATGATGAGCATGGTGCGCTTGCAGGCCGCGGTGTTGAGCTATGCCGACGTATTCCTGATGCTCACGGTGCTGTTCCTCGCGCTGGCGGCGTTCGGGTTGCTGATGAAGCGGCCGCAGCCGCAGGGCGCGGCAGGAGCGGGGCACTAGCGGGGCACTAGCTCTGACTGGCCAGGCGACTGGCTTTGGAGCGAAAACGCGCTAGCATCGCGCGGCATGCGCAGAGAAGCGAATACGGCGCCATCAATCCATAGAACATGGAATACCGGACGCGCGATGGTGTACGGCGGGATCATCGGCGCTGGAGCGGCGGCATTCAAATTGTTCGCACCGTGGAGCGTGCCGCAGACACCGGCCGTCATCGTCGAGGAATTTGTGGGCGCCGCGCTTGCCTTCGCGCTGCTCTGCGGTCTCGCCGCGGCATTGCGCAACTTCATCGCGCGCCGGCTGGTCTGGCCTGAAATTGAGTGATCGCCAATAAAAACGGGGCGGCGCGCTGCGCCGCCCCGCCGTCGTTCCTTGGCTCTCGTCAGAGCTGCGTAATGTCGCGATCCTTGGTCTCGGGCAGGAAGATCAGCGCGACCACGAAGCTCATGGCGGCAATCGCGATCGGATACCAAAGACCCGAATAGATATTCCCGGTGGCCGCCACGATGGCGAACACGGTGGCCGGCAGGAAGCCGCCAAACCAGCCGTTGCCGATATGATAGGGCAGCGACACCCCGCTATAACGGATGCGGGTTGGGAACATTTCCACGAGCCACGCCGCAATCGGGCCATAGACCATGGTCACGTAGACGACCAGGATCACGAGCAGCAACACCGTCATCGGATAGTTGATGTCGTTGGTGTCGGCGCTCGCCGGATAGCCGTGGGTCTTCACGGCAGCGGCGATGGTCTTAGCCAGGTCGGGCGTGTCGGCGGTGATTGTCTGCGAGCCGATTTGCACACTTGCTTTAGTGCCCGCGGGCGCGGTGATGTTGTTGTAGTTCACCGACAAACCCACAAGAGCCGATTTGATATTGTCACATCCGGTGGTGAATTTCTCGGTGCCGGTCGCCTTGAACTGGAACGAGCATTCAGCCGGATCGGAAGTGACCGTCACCGGCGCGTTGGCGAGCGCCGATTCCAGTTTCGGATTGGCGAAGTGCGTGATGCCCTGGAAGATATAGAAGTAGGTCACCGCCGCGAGCGCAAAACCCGCAAGCATGATCGGCTTGCGCCCGATCCGGTCCGACAAAGCGCCGAACAGAATGAAGCACGGCGTTCCGATCAAAAGCGCGATGGCGAGCATGATCTGCGCCGTGACGCCTGGCACTTTCAAGGTCTGCGTCAGGAAGAAGAGGGCGTAGAACTGCCCGCCATACCAGACGACGGCTTCACCGGCGGTGGCGCCGAACAAAGCAAGGATCGCGATCTTGAGGTTCGACCATTGCCCGAACGCTTCCGTCAACGGCCGCTTGGACTGCTTGCCTTCATCGACCATGCGTTGAAACAGCGGCGATTCGGCGAGCTTCAACCGGATCCAGAGCGAGACCCCGAGCAGCACTGCGGAGAGCAGGAACGGAATGCGCCAGCCCCAGTCGCCGAACTCGGCTTCGCCCATCGCGGTACGGATGCCGAGGATCAGCAGCAGCGCCAGGAACAGGCCAAGCGTCGCCGTGGTTTGAATCCACGACGTGTAGTAGCCGCGCTTGTTGGCGGGGGCGTGCTCCGCGACATAAATCGCCGCGCCGCCATATTCGCCGCCGAGCGCGAGGCCTTGGACCAGGCGCAGCCCGATCAGCACGATCGGTGCGAAGATTCCCCACGTCGCAAAGCCCGGCAGCACGCCGATGAAGAACGTGCCGACGCCCATCAAGCTCATGGTGATGAGGAAGGTGTATTTGCGGCCGATCATGTCGCCGAGCCGGCCGAAGATCAGCGCGCCGAACGGGCGCACCGCGAAGCCGGCGGCAAAGGCGAGCAATGCAAAGATGAAGCCGACATTCGCCGGCACATTGGAGAAGAAGTATTTGGCGAGAAACACGCCGAGCGTTCCGTAGATGTAAAAGTCGTACCACTCGAAAACGGTGCCGAGCGAAGACGCGAAAATGACGAGCCGTTCTGTGCTCGTCATGCCGCCCGTGCGCGGCGCATTGATTGCCACTGTGGTCATGGGTGACCTCCCCCAATTTGTTTTGTTCGGGCACAAACATGCGCTGGCGTCGTCGGATGCCAGGCTACCCGTCATAGAGGTTAATCGGGGGTCGGCGTGCTGTCTGTCCGCCAGAGGTCGTAAGTCAAAAGTCGTGGATGAAGGGGAGGGCGCCGCGGTCGGAGCTGCCCGGCGATTCTTGATCTGGCGCCGGGTCGGCCCGCCGCAGCCGGTAGTAAGCGATTAATGTTACCAAATAATTCAGTATTGCAAATGGCCTGATTTAAACGAATTCGGGCTGTGGCCTCCGTACTGTGCCCGGGCCTGTGTGCCTATGGTTGTGTGCCTCTGCGGGTCCCTGATGCGTCTTGTTGCGTGCAGCCTTACTGCTGGCGGTTACCGTGTCGCCTGCCTTCGCGCAGCGCGAACCGGTCATCGTTATCCCCGGCAAGGCGGGAGTGCCCGTCTATATCAACGGCATCGATGCGTCGTGGGGCGTCGTCGAGGGCGAATTCGGCCTCGACCGACCCGGCCTCGTGGCGCCCACGGTGATCTACCGTCCGCTCCTGATCAGCTATCCGACCGCGGCGCCTGCCCCCTTCTTTCCAAAAGACAACAAGCGCCCCGGCTATGGCCGGCTGGAGATCATTCCGCCGGCCAATCGTCTGCTGCCGCCGCCGGCACCGAGCTATTACCGCAGCTGGTCGTCCAGCCCCGGGTCCGCTCCCGGCGACGATCTATCCGTCGTACCCGATGCCGAACATCGACGGGGTGTCGGTTGGGGCGGCGGCGGCCACCGCTGGAGGGCAACCATCACGGTCCAGGACCAGGTCCGAAGGGTCCGTAACATTTTGTCCGGCAGGCCGCGCAACGGCCTGCCCCATCCGCCTCCTCGCGGGGGCAGAGTCCAGTAGGGGAAGTAACATGTCTTTCCATCGCGTTGTCTTTGTGGCTCTGGCCACATTGTTCACGATCGGCATGACGTCGCTGGCGTCTGCCCGATTGCTGTCGGCTAGTCGGCTACGGTCGGCTACCGCGGCTATGGCGGCTATGGCGGCGGCGGTTGCGGCGGCTGCGGCGCGCCGACGGCGGCTGTGGTCTATGCGCTGCCGGTCGCGCCGGCCCCGATTGCCGTCAACACCTGCTGCGGCGGCAGCGCTTGGGGCGGTCACCTCGTACTGGGGCATCAGCGGCGGTTGCTGCGGCAACGGCTGGGCGCTCCAATGGCTGGGGCAATGGCGGCGCTGTCGGTTGGGGCGGCGGTGGTTGGGGCGGTGGCTGGACACCCGGCCGCTGCAACAATTGCGGTGTCTCGCCGCTTTATGTGGTCAATCAAGGCCCGGTCTATTCCGGCCCCGGCCTGATGCAGCCTTACGCCACCTATTCACCTGATACGGCTTACGCGCCCGCCTCCAACTATCCCTACGTTCCGGGCATATGGCTACGGCCCGGCGCCGGTGTCCCCGCCGTATTACGGTCACCTCGGCTATCGCCCGCACTACGCTTATCGTGCGCCGATGATGTATGGACGTCCGCGCTATTACGGCGCGGGCGCGCCTTATCGCGGCTATGGACGTCGCTACTAAAGCTTCGCGAAAGCGATCAACGAACTGCAAAGGCCCGCATGTTGCGGGCCTTTGTGTTTTTATGCCGGTGGCGCGGGACGCGATATAAAGCGCGAGCGCGGCTGCGTTCGAAACATTGAGGCTTTTGATCGCGCCGGGAAGATCGAGCCGCGCCAGGCGATCGCAGGTGTCGCCGGTCAAATGCCGCAGCCCTTTGCCTTCGGCGCCGAGCACCAGCGCCAGCGGCGCGGAAAGCTCGATCGCCGAAAGATCGTCCGGCGCGTCGCAGTCGAGACCGACGGTGAGAAAGCCACGCTCTTTCAGTCCGGCGAGCGCGCGCGCGAGATTTTGCACGATGACGATCGGCACCAGTTCGAGCGCGCCGGAGGCGGACTTGGCAAGCACGCCGGTCGCCTCGGGACTGTGGCGCGCGGTGGTGACGATGGCCGCGACCGCGAAGGCCGCGGCCGTGCGCATGATCGCTCCGACATTGTGCGGATCGGTGATCTGGTCGAGCACCAGCACGATGCCGGAAGGCGTCCATATCCTCGATGTCGGGCGAGGGCAGGGGATCGGCCTCGGCGAGAAGCCCCTGATGCACGGCGTCCGGCGTGAGCCGCGCGGCGATCGCATCCGGCCGCACCAGTTCCGGCGCGACGGAAAGCGTGATGCCTTCCTCGGCGAGACGCCGCAGCGCGTTCTCGGTCGCCAACAGCCGCCGGATCTGGCGCGCCGGATTGGCGAGCGCCGCCGTGACCGTGTGCCAGCCATAGAGGATGACGTCGGTCGCCGCGTCACCCTGCCGCTCACGCCGCACATAGGGCGGACGGTTACCACTGCGGTAGGGAGGACACCCGGCTTGCCGTGCGGCTTCCCACCGGGCTTCCCATCAGGCTTGCTATGAGGCTTACTTGGCCGCTTGCCTTGTCGCGGGCCTTGCCATTTTCCTTCGCGCATGGCCGCTTCTGTCACGCGGTTCGGGCCAAGGCAATTCGCCCCTTCGGCAGGCATTGCCCTTTCGGGCAATGGCAATTCGCCCTTCCGGCAATGCCAATTCGCCCCTTCGGGCAATGGCAATTCGCCCTTTTCGATTGACTAGTTTTGATGCGCCAACCATATAGCGCCCTCGGCCGGGCGCCGGCCGGTCGCGGCTCCATGGCTGGTTCATGGCTGGTTCCGGGGGAGTGTCCCGAGTGGCAAAGGGGGCGGACTGTAAATCCGCTGGCTTACGCCTTCGCAGGTTCGAGTCCTACCTCCCCCACCAGTCCTCGCTTCGCGCTGACGCGCTTCGCAGGATTTGCCTCGATCTTAGCCGCGAAGCAGGATGCCCTCCGTAGCCTGGCGAAGGAGGAGCCTGGGATGTATAGTCTATCATGCTCCAAAGCGAAGCGGCTGCGGATCAACGCTACGTCGGCGTTACCTCAAACCTAAAACAGCGGCTCGCAGAGCATAATGCCGGGAAGTCGTCGCACACATCCAAATATGCTCCTTGGAGGTTGGTGACCTATATCGCGTTTTCGGAGCAGCGAAAGGCAGAGATTTTTGAACGGTACTTGAAATCCGGCTCCGGTCACGCATTTGCCCGAAGAAGACTGTGGTAGACGAGCATTAAAAACCAACAGGGATTTCCAGTTCACAGGCTTCTGAGCCACGGGCTCGGCACGCCGTATCGACGGCTTACTGCGAAGCGAGCGAAGGCTGCCGCGCCGGCGGGATGATACCCCATGACAGAAGGCGAGAGCCTGTAATTCAGCAATACAGTGCAGCATCGACCACTGCATAAGCGAACATTTTTTGCGCTCACTTTAATTCTCGCCATCGCAATGGGTTTTCTATGGTTTGTTATTTCCTTCGGCCTCTTCGCAGTGCATGTTTGAATCGTCAGAAATCGGAAGCAGACTGGCCGAGATGGTGGCACGACATGATTCCGTGTTATGCCGGTCTGGGGAACGCATTTCTTGACTGTCACCGCCCTCTCAGCGGCGGCACTGAGGTATCGGCAGAGTGGTCTCGCGTTTTTGATAGTCTTGTATCCTGCAGTTATGCTTTTCGAATTGGTAGTTACGCACATCCCAGCTTGGTACTGGAAATAGGCGGCCTCAGTTGGCGGCCTCTTTCACTTTCTGAAATCGAGACTCATGACGACGCTGCGTTTCATCGCCACGGAGCGTTACACTCGGCGCAACATTGCCGCCCCCGCTCGGTGAACAAAACGTATAGGCTTTTGCCGCAATTTTACGGGGCAATACGTCACCGATGACGGGCGAATAAACGTTATTTTTAGTGTGTTATTTAAACTGATCTTAGACCCTGACGGCTATGTTGGCGGGATACGGCGGGAAACAGGGCCCGTCGATAAACAAAAGATACTTGGGAAAGGCGTCAACATGAAAGCCGTCGCAAAGACGGTCGAGCCCGCCGATCGTGAGGCGCGCTTCGACCATATCCGTCCGCACTATCTCGAGGCTTTGACCTTGGTAGAGCGTCTGCATCGGCGTCTGCTCGACGTCATCAAGGACGAATTCGACCGCCGCGGCCGCGCCGACATCAATTCGGTGCAGGCGCTGCTGTTGTACAATATCGGCGACAAGGAACTGACCGCGGGCGAGCTGCGCACGCGCGGCTATTATCTCGGCTCCAACGTCTCCTACAACCTCAAGAAGCTCGTCGAGATGGGCTTCCTCGATCACCAGCGCTCGCGGGTCGATCGCCGTTCGGTGCGCATCAAGCTCACCGACGAAGGGCAGCGAGGTGCGCGACACCGTCGACGCGCTCTACCAGAAGCACGTGCGCACGGTGGAGCAGGTCGGCGGCATCAATGCCGACGAGTTCAGCGTGCTCAACAAGGCGCTGCACCGGCTCGAGCGGTTCTGGACCGATCAGATCCTTTATCGGCTCTAACACTTAAAGCGACGCACGATCCCGACTATCGGGGCTTCCCGAGACAAAATCGGGGAGCCCGACCGGGCTCTGCTCAACGGCTTCATTCGCCGGAATTCCCTGAGAATTCTCCATGTACTGGCGTACGTCTAAGCCCCGGCGTAAATGCCGGGGCCTTTTTGCGTTGCTGACGCTGATTTCACGGGCGCCGCGCCACAAATTGGCCCAGCCTGCCATGCAGAAAAAGCGACGTAGTACGGCGCGGCAGGGCCTTCGGTTCGTAGTCCTGCCGTGCTAGTTCGGCCGCAGGGGGCGACTTTGCGGAGCGGCCGCATGCGGCCTTCACGCTTTGGCAGATACAGCGCTCGATGAGCCAATCGCAAGATAGGGACGTTTCGCGGAAATACGCGCGGCGCGGGAAGCGCTTTTCCCGCCGGACGTTTTTGCGCCGCTTTGCCGGCGCGGCGACGGTCGCAGTCGCCGCGGGCAGGCGCTGGCCGAGGACCGGCCGCTCGATGCGCTGATCGGCGAGACCGACCGCGGCAAATCCGGGCAGGCATTCGATCAGGCCTCGCGCACCATTCACATGCCCAAGGCATCGGCGCCGACGCTGTCGGCGGCGACCGCGGAAACGACAGCGCATTCGATCGAAGCCTATAACGACATTGTCGCGCGCGGCGGTTGGCCCAAAGTGCCGAAGGTCGACGAATTGCGGCTCGGCACGCGGCATCCGAGCGTGGTCGATCTGCGCGGGCGGCTTTCGGTGTCCGGCGATCTCGATCCGAGCGCCGTCGGCAACGACATTTACGACTCCTATGTCGAAGAGGCGGTGCGGCGGTTCCAGGCGCGCCACGGCCTCACGATCGACGGCATCGTGCGCGAGGCGACGCTCGATGCCATGAACGTGCCGGCGACGACGAGGCGCGATCAGCTCAAGGTCAATATCGAGCGGCTCAAGACGCTCTCCACCAATCTCGGGCCGCGCTACGTGGTCGCCAATATTCCGGCCGCGCGGGTCGAAGCGATCGAGAACGACGTCGTGGTGTCGCGCCACGCCGCCGTCGCCGGCAAGCCCGACCGGCCGTCGCCCGACATCAACAGCAAGATCGTCCAGATCAACTTCAATCCGTATTGGACGGTGCCGGCTTCGATCGTGCGCAAGGATCTCATTCCGAAAATGCAGGATCAGCCGGATTATCTCACCGACAATCACATCCGCATTCTCGACGGCAAGCAAAAGGAGCTGCAGCCCTCGGAGATCAATTGGTATTCCGAGGACGCGACCAATTACACGTTCAAGCAGGATCCTGGCGCCAAGAATTCGCTCGGCACGATCCGCATCAATTTCCCGAGCGCCTACGGCGTCTATATGCACGACACGCCGCTGAAGAACCTGTTCGGCGACGATTTCCGCTTCCATTCCTCGGGCTGCATGCGCGTGCAGAACGTGCGCGAGCTCGTCTACTGGCTGCTCGACGAAACCAAAGGCTGGTCGCCGGAAGAAATCGACCATGTCATCAAGTCCGGCGACCGCAAGGACGCGCAGCTGTTAAAGCAGGTGCCGCTGCACTGGGTCTATGTCACCGCCTGGTCGGCGTCCGACGGCGTGGTGCAGTTCCGCGAAGATATCTATTCGCGCGACGGCCTGGGCGGGCCGGCCATCCCGGCGACCACGAAACTCTAGGGTGCTCGCTTGCGGCCGCACCCCCATAATCCCTAAATATAGCGGCGTTATATGCCGAAATATCCCAAGCCTTGCGGCTCCGCGCTGGCGCGATCCGGGCTGGCGGTGTATCACCCGCGGAGCATCGTCCCCCGGGGAACGAGGCGGAAATTCAGAGCCGAAGCAAGGAACGCGGAATGTCGGTCACCCATCAAGCCCAACTCACCGGAGCGCAAGTCACCGGAGCCCAAGGCACTGGAGCTGGCACGGAAGAGGATTTCTTCTCCGCCACGGTCGCGCAGAGCGATCCCGAGATCGCCGAGGCCATCAAGCTCGAGCTTCACCGCCAGCGCGACGAGATCGAGCTGATCGCGTCGGAGAACATCGTCAGCCGCGCGGTGCTCGAGGCGCAAGGCTCGGTTCTGACCAACAAATATGCCGAAGGATTGCCCGGCAAACGCTATTACGGCGGCTGCCAATATGTCGATGTCGCCGAACGGCTTGCGATCGACCGCGTCACCAAATTGTTCGGCTGCGGCTTTGCCAATGTGCAGCCGCATTCCGGCGCCTCGGCCAATGCCGAAGTGTTCATGGCGCTGATGCAGCCCGGCGACACCTTCATGGGGCTCAATCTCGCCGCCGGCGGGCATCTCACCCACGGCTCGCCGGTCAATCTGTCCGGCCGCTGGTTCAAGGTCGTGCCCTATGGCGTGAGCCGCGACAGCCATCTCATCGACATGGAAGAGGTGGTCCGGCTTGCCAAAGAGCATCGGCCGAAGGTGATCGTCGCCGGCGGTTCGGCCTATCCGCGGATCATCGATTTCCGCCGCTTCCGCGAGATCGCCGACGAGGTCGGCGCTTATCTCATGGTTGACATGGCGCATTTCGCCGGCCTCGTCGCCGGCGGTGCGCATCCGAGTCCGTTTCCGCATGCGCATGTCGTCACCACGACGACGCATAAGACGCTGCGCGGTCCGCGCGGCGGGACGATCCTCACCAACGACGAGGAGCTGGCGAAGAAGATCAACTCCGCCGTGTTCCCCGGCATGCAGGGCGGTCCGCTGATGCATGTCATCGCGGCGAAGGCGGTGGCCTTCGGCGAGGCGCTGCGGCCGTCGTTTAAGCTTTACGCGAAGAGCGTGGTCGAGAATGCGAAGGCGCTTGCCGAAACCTTGAAGAACCGCGGTCTCGATATCGTCTCCGGCGGCACCGACACCCATCTGATGCTGGTCGATCTGCGGCGCAAGAATCTGACCGGCAAGGTGGCCGAGATCGCGCTCGGCCGCGCCCACATCACCTGCAACAAGAACGGCATCCCGTTCGACCCGCAAAAGCCTTTTGTTACGTCGGGCGTGCGGCTCGGCACGCCGGCCGGAACGACCCGCGGTTTCGGCCTCGCCGAGTTCAGGCAGGTTGGCGACATGATCGCCGAAGTGCTTGATGCGCTGTCGCAAAGCGGCGCCGAGGAAGACGCGCAGGCCGAAGCCAGCGTGCGCGACAAGGTCAAGCGTCTGGTCAGCCGGTTTCCGATCTACGAGGGCTGAGGCCAAAGGGTTTTAGGGCCAAGGGTTAGCGCGAAGGGGTTTAGGGCCAAGCGGTTTAGGGGCCAAGGGGTCAAGCCATGCGTTGTCCGAGTTGCTCGAGCCTCGACACCCAGGTGAAGGATTCGCGGCCGACCGAGGATTCGTCCGTCATCCGCCGCCGCCGGGTCTGTCTCACCTGCAACTTCCGCTTCACGACCTTCGAGCGGGTGCAGTTGCGCGAACTCGTCGTGATCAAGCGCAACGGCCGCCGCGTGCCGTTCGATCGCGACAAGCTGTTGCGCTCGCTGCAGATCGCCTGCCGCAAGCGGCCGGTCGATCCGGAGCGCGTCGATCAGATGGTTTCAAAGATCGTGCGCGAATTGGAAAGCCTCGGCGAAAGCGAGGTGTCGTCGGAGACGATCGGCGAGACGGTGATGGCGCATCTGCGCGAGCTCGACGATGTCGCTTATGTGCGATTCGCCTCGGTCTATCGCAATTTCCGCGAAGCCAAGGATTTCGAAGCCGCGCTCGCCGAATTGTCGGGGGACGAGGCGGCGGAGTGAACGCGCACGGAAGCGCCGCCGCTGCCGACGACGCCCGCTTCATGGCGCTTGCGCTGAGCCTTGGCCGCCGCGGCTTGGGCCGCACTTGGCCCAACCCCGCCGTCGGCGCCGTGATCGTCAAAGACGGCGTCATTGTCGGCCGCGGCTGGACTCAAGCCGGCGGGCGGCCGCATGCCGAGGTCGAGGCGTTGCGCCGGGCAGGGGCCGCCGCGCGCGGCGCGACGCTCTATGTCACGCTCGAGCCGTGCTCGCATCACGGCAAGTCGCCGCCCTGCGCCGACGCCATCATTGCCGCCGGCATTTCCCGCGTCGTGTCCGCGCTCGAGGACCCTAACCGCGAAGTCAGCGGTGCGGGTCATGCGCGCTTAAGAGCAGCCGGAATCGCGGTCGATATCGGCGTCGGGGCCGATGAGGCCCGCCATGACCATGACGGCCATATCAGGCGCATGACCGAGGGCCGTCCTCATGTGATGCTCAAGCTCGCGATCTCGGCCGACGGCAACGCAGGAGCTGCCGGGCCGCAGCCGATCGCGATCACCGGCGAGGCCGTGCGCGAGCGCGTGCATCTTCTCCGCGCCCAGAACGACGCCATCATGATCGGCATTGGCACTGCGCTCGCCGACGATCCGGTGCTGACCTGCCGTCTGCCCGGCATGGCGAAGAACTCGCCGGTGCGCGTCGTCGCCGACAGCCTACTGCGCCTGCCGCTTCATTCGCGTCTGGTGACGAGCGCCTATGAGACGCCGGTTTGGGTGATTGCCGGGATGTCGGCGCCGCAAGATGCCGAATTCCGGCTGCTGCCGCTGGGTGTCGAAGTGCTGCGCTCGCCGGACAGCACCGATCCGCTCGACCTCAAAGATGCCTTGGAGTTCCTTGCGGCGAAGGGGATCACGAGGCTGATGGTCGAAGGCGGCCCCACACTGGCGGCGGCCATGATCGCCGCCGATCTCGTCGATGAGGCCGTGCTGTTTCATTCCGATAAGGTCGTCGGCCCCGACGGGATCGATGCCCTTGATGAAGCGGCCTTGGCAATGCTGAAACAGCGGCTGAAATTGATCGGAACCGAGCTTGTCGGGCCTGATCGGCAAGAGACTTACCAACGCAGGTAATTACGAGCGCAGGTGATTTTGATGTTTACCGGTATCGTCAGTGACTTAGGCGAGATCATTGAAGTTCACGAAAAGGCTGAAAACCTGCGCCGAATAACCATCGGCTGCTCGTACAATCCGGATTCCATCGAGATCGGAGCATCCATTGCCTGTTCCGGGACCTGCCTGACGGTCGTGGAACGCGGGCTCAAAGGCAACCGGACGTTTTTTGCCGTCGATGCCGCGGCAGAGACATTGCGGCTGACCTCGGCCGGAACCTGGCGGCACGGCACGAAACTCAATCTCGAACGGGCGCTCCGCCTCGGCGATGAGCTCGGCGGCCACATGGTCTCGGGCCATGTCGACGGCATGGCCGAACTCGTCGCGCGCGACGAATTCGTCGACAGCGCCGGTCTCACATTTCGCGTGCCGGGCGAACTTGCACGGTTCATCGCGCCGAAAGGTTCGGTCGCGCTCGACGGTGTGTCGCTGACGGTTAACGAGGTCATGGTCACCAAAGCCTTGGACGACACGTTCTCGGTTCTGCTCATTCCGCACACGCTCAAAGTCACGACATTCGGCTCGTTTAAGGTCGGTGCACGTGTCAATCTCGAAGTCGATCAGATGGCGCGCTATGCGGCACGGCTCCTCGATGTGGCACAGCAGCGTTGATGGCGCGCTTGTTCACCACGCTTGTTCCCTTGGGCCCCGCTTGCTACGACCGCGCGCAATAGGCAACGGGTTTTAGAGCATGATCCGGAAAAGTGGAAACCGGTTTTCCGAAAAGATCATGCTCCATCAAGATGCTAGAGCGTCAATCAATTCAATATGAAGCGATTGCGCTCTAGCCGGTTAGCAAAGAGTAACGACGATATGGCAGGGCCGCGGCGCACCAAAAGCGCCAACGACAACACCAAAGGCGCGCGCATCCTCGTCGTCGAGGCGCGCTATTACGACGACATTGCCGACGCGCTGCTCGCCGGCGCGACCAAGGCACTGCAAGAGGCTGGCGCAAAGTTCGATTGCATCAGCGTGCCCGGCTCGCTCGAAATTCCGACCGCGATCGCCATTGCGCTCGACGCCGCACAGAAGAAGCGCCGTCCGTATGACGGAGCCGTTGCGCTCGGCTGCGTCATTCGCGGTGAGACGATCCATTTCGAGATCGTTTCCCACGAATCCGCACGCGGGCTTCTGGAGCTCTCTGTCGCGCGCAGGATTCCGGTCGGCAACGGCATCATCACGGTCGAGAACGAAGCCCAGGCCAAAGCGCGAGCCAGCGTGGAAGACCAGGACAAAGGCGGCGGCGCGGTGCGCGCGGCGCTGGCCTTGATCGGCCTCAAGAAGCAGCTCGGGAAACGCTGACATGAAACACTGACATGAAACGCTGACATGAAACACTGACATGGCCGACAACGACGCCCAGAAAAAACACGATCAAGACGCGCGCAAGGCCAACAAGCGCGGCGCGGCGCGCCTCGCTGCGGTGCAGGCGCTGTACCAGATGGATATTGCCGGCACTGGGCTCAATGAGATCATGGCCGAGTTCGAAAGCCATTGGCTCGGCGGCGAAGTCGAAGGCGCCAAATATTTGCCGGCGGAGGCAGCCTATTTCCGCGATATCGTCGCGGGCGTGGTGCGCGAGCAAAGTAGCCTCGATCCTAAAATCGATGCGGCGCTCGCGCGCGGCTGGCCGCTCAAGCGTATCGAGGCGGTGTTGCGCGCGGTGCTGCGCGCCGGCGCCTACGAGCTGGCGTGCCGGAACGACGTGCCGGCCCGCGTCGTGATGTCGGAATATGTCGATGTCGCCGGCGCCTTCGTCGACAAGGAGGAGACCGGCATGGTCAATGCCGTGCTCGATCATCTCGCGCAGCAATACCGTGCGGCCGAGATCGCCGGCGGCCCGGATTAGAACAATGCCCGACGAACCATCAGCGGAAGACCGTCTGATCGCGCGCTACTTCGCGCCGCTCGCGACCGACCCCGGCGCTTTCGGTCTGACCGACGACGCCGCCGTGATCACGCCGCCGCCCGGCTGCGATCTGGTGGTGACCACTGACGGCGTCATTGCCGGCGTGCACTTTTTTCCCGACGATCCGCCGGAAAAAATCAGCCGCAAGGTTTTGCGCATGAACCTGTCCGATCTGGCGGCCAAGGGCGCCAAGCCGCTCGGCTTTGTCATTTCGGTTTCGCTGCCGGCGAAAGGTCGACGAAGCTTGGATCGCGGCCTTTGCCGCGGGGCTCGGCGACGACGCGAGGCATTACGGCTGTCCGCTTCTCGGCGGCGATACCGACCGCACGCCGGGGCCGACGTCAGCCTCGATCACGGCGTTCGGCGTGGTGCCGCACGGCGCGATGGTCCGGCGCTCGACCGCGAAGGCCGGCGATTGCGTCGTGGTCACCGGCACCATTGGCGATTCAGCGCTCGGTGTCCGCCTGCGCCGCGATGACAGTCTCGCGCAGCCGTGGCGGCTGACGGACGCCATGCAAGCGCACCTGAAACAGCGCTATCTGCTGCCGGAGCCGCGCAACGCGCTTGCCGAGGCCGTGTTGCATCACGCCGCGGCGGCCATGGACATTTCGGATGGCCTGGTCGGCGACTTGGCCAAGCTGTGCCGGGCCTCCGGCGTTGCAGCGGAGATCGATGTCGCGCGCGTGCCGCTGTCGGACGCCGCGCGCGCGGCAATCGCCGCCGATCCGGCGCTGATCGAAACCGCGCTCACCGGCGGCGACGATTATGAAATCGTCCTGACGCTCGCGCCGGAGAAGCTCGCGGCATTCCGTGCTGAGGCAGAGAAGGCGGGGGTCGTGGTCACTGAAATCGGCCGCATCACGGCCGGGCAGGGCGCCCGCTTCATGCGTGACGGCAAGGCGCTTTCGTTCGCGCGGCCGTCTTACAGCCATTTCTAGTGCTAGTGCCCGACCATTTCTAAGGAGCCGGTCCCGTGCCTATAATGCGCGCGGGAGAAACGCTCATGCATGATATGACGGCGGTCATCACGCCGCACAGCAGCCCGCCGACCGTCGGCAAGAACGCCAATCCGCGTTATACCGAGCTCTATCGGCGCTTATCCGACCATCGACTATTTGCGCCGCGGCGCCCGGCGAAGGCTGCCGCATTTTGCTTTCGAATATGGCGACGGCGGTTCGGGCAAGGACGATGCCGGCATCAGGCGCAATTGGGCGGCGCTCGACGCGGTCGAGCTGGTGCCGCGCTATGGCGTGATGCCGTCGCTGCCGCCGTGCGACGTCGAACTGTTCGGCCGCCGTTATGCGGCGCCGACCGGCATCGCGCCGATGGGCAGTCCGGCGATCGTGTGGCCGGGCGCCGACCGGCATCTGGCGCGCGCCGCGCAACGCGCGCGCGTGCCTTACGTGCTCGGCATGGCCGGCGGCGCGACCATCGAAGAGATCGCGGAAATCGCGCCGGATGTCTGCTGGTTTCAGCTCTACCGCGCGGCGAACAACGACCATGCCATCGGTTTCGATCTGCTGGCGCCGCGCCGCGGCCACGGCATGCCACGCGCTGGTGCTGACGCTTGACGTGCCGGTGCGCACCACGCGGGCGCGCGAAGTCGTCGTCGGACTAGGCGGCGCGTTTCGCCCCGATGCCAAAGATGCTGGCGCAGATGCTGATGTCGCCGGGCTGGACACGCGGCGCTGTGGAAGAACGGCATTCCGCGCTTCGCGAGCCTGCGCAGCTATGCCGGCGCGAACCCGTCGATCAACGATGTCATTGCGTTTTCGCGGCGCGAGATGGGTGGCGCTTTCACCTGGGAGGAAGTCGCGAAATACCGCGACCGCTGGAAGAAGCCGCTGATCGTCAAAGGCATCCTGCATCCGCAGGACGCCGAGAAAGCCGTGGCGCTCGGCGTCGACGGCCTGTTCGTCTCAAATCACGGCGGCCGCCAGATCGAGGCGCTGCCGGCGGCGATCGACGCGCTGCCGGCCATCGTGCGGCAAGTCGGCACGCGCGCCACCGTGATGATGGATTCCGGCATCAGAAGCGGCACCGATGTCGTCCGCGCTTATGCGCTCGGCGCCGCGGCGGCCTTCGCCGGCAAGGCCTTTCTCTGGGGCCTCGGCGCGCTTGGCGAGGAAGGCCCGGGCCACGTCATCGATCTTCTCATCGAGGAGACGAAAGCTGCGCTCGGCCAATTGGGCGCGCGCAAGCCCGACGATGTGCGTTCGGTCGTCATCCGCCACAACGGCGCGATCGAGTTCTAGGGAGGAAGACAAATGGCAAGAGCAAAGCGAAAGCCGTCGGCCGCCAAAAAGGGCCACGCTGCCCGCACACTGAGCCGCAGATCGCGCGCCAAACCGCCGGCGCGCAAGCGCGCAGCGGCCGCCCGGAAGCGTCCGCACAAACCCGCCGCAAAGCGCCGCCGCGCAAACAGACCTTCGTCGCCAGTCACCACGCGCCGGGTGCTTTCGAGGAGGGGCTGCGCCGCTACGCGCAATATCGCGACCTCGGCATCGCGGCCGCGACCAAAGGCCTGGCGCGGGCCCATGTCATCAAGATGATTCCGCCGTGCGATCCGGCCGAGGTGTCCAAGCGCCATTATCACGACGTCGAGTTTCAGATGATCTATGTGCTCAAGGGCTGGATCAAGAGCGAGTTCGAAGGCGAGGGCGCAGTCACCATGCGCGAAGGCTCGTGCTGGCTGCAGCCGCCGCAAGATCAAGCACGCCGTGCTCGACTATTCCGACGATTGCGAGCTTCTCGAAATCATCCTGCCGGCGGATTTCGAGACGGTCGAGCTGGACTAAAGCGCCGTGGCGGCAAACACAGGCATCGCGTCCATCGGAGTAGCGCAACGTGCTGAATAGAAGAAGCGCCTGCACGGCTGCTTGAGGCGACACGCCGATACGGCCTGATATTACTGAGATGGCTAGAGGTGAGCGCGTGCTCGGGTCGCGCAGGCGCTCGACGGCAACAGCACCGTCATTGTGGCGACGCCGCTCATGTCTGGCGGACGTCGATGCCGATAGGCGTTGCCGGGATGTGGCTCGGCACAGCCGGTCGGATGGCTCTCGAGGCCTATGCCGCAGATTATTGCGCTGCAGACCGGGATCGCGGTTACGGCGTGCTGTCGGGTTTCCGCTATCGTCCTGCGCGGCCGTGCTGTCAGGTTCCTTTGCTGGCTCATTGAGCATAACGGGTCATTGTTGCGGCCGGCCTTGTAAATAGCTGCGATCGCGCGTGCTACCGGCAGTACACCCCTTATAAAAAGCTTCGGTTCGCGTTTGCGACAACGACACCGCGACAGCAAGGCCGCAATGATCCGCGCCAAGTGCCGTGTCGTGAGTCCTGCAAGTCTAATTGGGCACGTCATTTGGTATGTCCGACGTGATCGGGCCAGCAGCTCGTGATCTTCACCATGAACATCTGGCCCGCTTATATGTTTGCTGCGACCTATATCGCGCAGTCGGCGTGCGCCCTGATCTGCGGCCGGCGTCCTGACGAAGCTCAGCATTCCGCGTCCGCACGTCTCGCGTTCGCCGCTCACGCGATCGGCAGCACATGCGAATATTTCGTCTGTTCGAGCGCGAAACTCAATTCGATCGACGACGACGCCGTCGATGCGGGTGAGCTTTTGCTTGAGAAAGCGCTCATAGGCTTCGAGGTCGGCTGGCGACGATGCGCAACAGATAATCGCGCGGCCCGGTCATCAGATAGCATTCGAGCACTTCCGGCCATTTGGCGATGGCCTTCTTGAAACGCTCCAGCGCTTCGACGCGCTGGCTTTCGAGCTTGATCGAGACAAAGACGCTCACCGGCAGCCCGACTTTGCCCTGGTCGAGGACGGCGACATAGCGCGCGATAATGCCGGAGCGCTCGAGGCGGCGCATCCGCCGCAGGCAGGGCGACGGCGACAGCGCCACGCGCGCGGACAGGTCGGCGAGACTGATCCGGCCGTCCTCCTGCAAGACGGTGAGGATGCGCCGGTCGATATCGTCCATCGGCTCTTTCGGCAAGAAACCACCCCTTGTTTGCCGGCATACGCATGAATCTGCCACTTTATGAGCTATTCCAGCCAAGATTGGCAACCCTTTGCCGGACCCGGCCGGCACAATGCCGGTGCTGAAACTCCCCGAGATTTCGTCTGCCGGAACGCCATGATGCCGTCCATGATGCCGCCCGCACCGCCACGCGACCTCGCCATCCTCACCGCGCTTGAGCGCAAAGTGCTGTGGCTCGCGACCTGGACCATCCACCACGCCAATCATCTGCGCGAGAGCACAGACGGCTTGAAGGTCGGCGGCCACCAGGCGTCGTCGGCATCGCTTGCCACCATCATGACCGCGCTCTATTTCCACACGCTCCGCCCGCAGGATCGCGTCGCGGTGAAGCCGCATGCCTCACCGAATTTCCACGCCATTCAATATCTGCTCGGCCGCCAGACGCAGGACAAGCTCGAAGGCTTCCGCGGCTATAAGGGCGCGCAGTCTTATCCGTCGCGCACCAAGGACACCGACGATGTCGACTTCTCGACCGGCTCGGTGGGCTTAGGCGTGTCGCAGACGCTGTTCTCCTCGCTGGTGCAGGATTACGTGCGCGCCCATGGCTGGGGTCTCGATCGGCCGGAAGGCCGCATGATCGCGCTCCTCGGCGACGCCGAGCTCGACGAGGGCAACATTTTCGAGGCCATGCTCGAAGGCTGGAAGCAGGGCCTGCGCAATTGCTGGTGGATCGTCGATTACAACCGGCAAAGCCTCGATGCCGTGGTCCGCGAAGGACTGTGGGAGCGTTACCAGAACCTGTTTCGCAATTTCGGCTGGGACGTGGTCGTGCTCAAATACGGCACGCTGCCAGCAGGCGGCCTTCCGCGAGCCGGGCGGCGCAGACGCTGCGGCAGTGGATCGATAATTGCCCGAACCAGCTTTATTCGGCGCTGGTGTTCCAGGGCGGCGCGGCGTGGCGCAAGCGTCTCCTTGATGAGATCGGCGATCAGGGCGCGGTGACGCGCCTGATCGAAGCGCGCAGCGACGACGAGTTGGCGCAGCTGATGAACAATCTCGGCGGCCACGACCTCGGCGCGATCATCGAAGCGTTCGACGGCATCGACCATGACCGGCCGGTTTGCTTCATCGCCTATACGATCAAAGGTTTCGGCCTGCCGTTCGCCGGGCACAAAGACAATCACGCCGGCCTGATGACGCCTGTGCAGATGGAAACCTTCCGCTCAGCGATGAAGATCAAGCCCGGGCACGAATGGGATCGCTTCGAAGGCCTGGATACAGCCCGCAGCCGACGTCCAAAAATTTCTCGATGCGGTGCCGTTTGCCGCTGCCGGTGAGCGCAATCTCAAAGCGCCGCAGATCGAGGTGCCGGAGCAATTGCCGGTCACGATCCAGCCGGAAATGGCGACGCAGACCGGGTTCGGCGCGCTCCTCAACGAGATCGCGCGCGGCACGACGCCGCTTGCGGCCCGCATCGTGACGACGTCGCCCGACGTGACGGTGTCCGACCAATCTCGGGCCGTGGGTCAATCGCCGCGGCCTGTTCGCGCGCGAAGCGCTCGCCGACACGTTCAAGAGCGAGCGCATCCCGTCGACCTTCAATTGGGAGTTTTCGCCCAAAGGCCAGCATATCGAGCTCGGCATCGCCGAGATGAATCTGTTCGGCGCGCTCTCCGCGCTTGGCCTGTCGCACGCCATCAACGGCGAGCGGCTGTTGCCGATCGGCACGCTCTACGATCCGTTCATCGCCCGCGGGCTCGATGGCTTGAACTATGCCTGTTATCAGGACGCCCGCTTCATCCTGGTCGCGACGCCGTCGGGACTGACGCTCGCGCCGGAAGGCGGCGCCCATCAATCCATCGCCGAGCCGCTGATCGGTATGGCGCAGGATGGGCTCGCCGCTTTTGAGCCGGCTTTTGTCGACGAGCTTGCCGTCATCCTCCGCTTCGCGCTCGACTACATCCAGCGCGATGGCGGCCAAAGCGACAAAGATGGTGAGCCGTCGGAGCGCAACTGGCTGCGCGACGAGACCGGCGGCTCGATCTATTTGCGCCTGTCGACGCGGCCGGTCGAACAGATCAAGCGCGAGATGACGGCGCAGTTGCGCCAGGCCATCGTCGATGGCGCCTATTGGCTGCGCGAGCCCGGCCCGAATTGTCAGGTCGTCGTCGCTTACACCGGCGCGGTGGCGCCGGAAGCGATCCAGGCCGTGGGCCTGATGGCGGAAGATCGCCGCGACATCGGCCTTCTCGCGGTCACCTCGGCCGATCGTCTCAATGCCGGCTGGAGCGCGGCGTGGCGGGCGCGGGAGCGCGGGCTGGTGCATGCCCGCTGCCCATATCGAGCGGCTCTTGGCCAAAGTGCCGCGCGATTGCGGCATCGTCAGCGTGCTCGATGGCCATCCGGCAACGCTCGGCTGGCTCGGCGCCGTCCACGGCCACCGCGTGCGGCCCTTAGGCGTCGAGCATTTCGGCCAGACCGGCACCATTGCCGACCTCTACCGGCACTACGGCATCGACGCCAACGCCATCATCGCCGCGGCGCAGGCCATCGCGCCGGGGCGGCCGATCCGTTATCTCGGGGCGGCGTGAGTAATCCCCGTCACGCAAGCGGACAATTAGGGCACTGTCACCGTAATTCCGCGGCGCAGACCTTAACGGGCGCGCTGGTCGGCGCCGTGGCAGCTTTTGATGCTGTGGACGGCGCCCACTCTACGGCATCGATGTGCCAAAGGGTGGTTGCGTTAAAGCGAACCACATTGAGGGGAGCCGTCCATGGGCGAGGTTAGCACGATTGGTCTCGATATTGCGAAGGCTGTGTTCCAGGTGCACGGGGTCGACGGTGCGGGCACGGTAGTGATCCGCAAGCGTATCAGTCGCGCGAAGATGCTGGAGTTCTTCGCTGAGCTGCCGCCGTGCCTGATTGGCATAGAAGCATGTCCGTCGGCGCATCACTGGGGCCGCGAGCTGACTGGGCTTGGCCATACAGTGAAGCTGATGCCGCCGAGCTATGTGAAGGCCTATCTCAAGCGCAGCAAGAACGATGCGAACGATGCGGCAGCGATCTGCGAAGCGGTCACGCGGCCGTCAATGCGGTTCGTTGCGATCAAGACCAAGCAACAGCAGACGGCCTTGATGCTGCACCGGACCCGGCAATTGCTGGTGCGCCAGCGTACGATGCTGAGCAATGCGCTGCGCGGGCACCTGGCCGAACTCGGCGTCGTGTCGGCCAAGGGCCGCAACGGAACGGCAGAGTTGCTGAGGATCGTCGCTGACGCCGAGGATCGCCGGATTCCCCCAGCCGCCCGTGGCATTCTCGATGTGCTGGCGCGACAGTACATCGCGATCGGTGCCGAGATCGGATCCATCGACAAGAGCATCCTGGCCTGGCATCGCTCGTGCGAGCCGAGCCGGCGGCTAGCGGAGATTCCAGGCATCGGCCCGATCGTCGCCACGGCTCTGGTTGCCGAGATTGGCGACTGGAAGGCGTTTGCATCGGGACGCAACCTTGCCGCCTGGATCGGATTGGTGCCCAAGCAGCATACGACCGGTGGCAAGGACAGGCTCGGCAGCATCACCAAGCAGGGCAATCGATACTTGCGCTGGTTGCTGGTGGTCGGCGCGACGGCCGTCATCCGCTATGCCCAGAAACACGGGACCAAGAACCGGCCCTGGCTCGCACGATTGATGGAACGCCGACCGACCAAGGTGGCGGCGGTGGCGCTCGCCAACAAGATTGCACGGATGGCCTGGGCCATCATGGTTCACGGCGACAGATACAAAGAGCCGACTTTGTCGATGGCGGCATAACCGACGCCAGCGGATAGATCGGCAACACCAATTGGCGAGGGCATGACGACGTAATGCAGATACGGTCGTTCCGGGGATCGGGAGAACCCGTTTGGGTCATCGCACTTCTAAAAGTGCGCGCTTACGATTGGGACCCGATCCGCGCAGAGCATTAGGGCCAGCGGCCGTACCGCCGCATCAACAGGCCGGACACGTGACCGCACCCGACCAATCTGCACCAACGTCAAAAAAGCTCTTGCCAGGGCGCCGTCCACACGTGACCCAAAGCGGACTCTACTGTGTCTCTCCAGCGCAACGGTCGGCGGTAGAATCATGCTACAACGAGGCAAATCAATCGCCGGAGGTAGCCCGTGAAGCTGGGAATGATCGGTGTTGCAGCGTGTGCAGCGTTGATCGGGTGCCCGGCGTTCGCTGCCGACATGGCCGCTAAGGCGCCGCCACCGCCACCACCAGCCTATAACTGGACCGGATTCTATATCGGAGGCACCGCCGGCGGGGCATGGGGCAGTTTTGATCCGGCCAGTTCGACGACGGCGGTTCCGGTAGGAGAAATAAACGCTGACGTGCCGGTCATTAATGCCGCCGGAGTGCAAAGCATCAAGCCGACCGCGTTCACCGGGGGCTTCGAGGCCGGCTACAATTGGCAGCCCAGCAATTTGCTGTTCGGCCTGGAAGGCGACATCGAATCCTTCCGCTTGCACGGCAGCGCCAGCACCGGTCCCGTCGTGTACCACGGCGGCGCGGGCACCTTCACGCTGAGCTCGAACGCCAGCACGGACTGGCTGGCCACCGCCCGCGGCCGTCTCGGTTATGCAGCTGGGACCTGGTTGTTTTATGCGACCGGCGGTTTTGCATTTACCGACCTCCACGGCAATTTCTCATTCTCCGAGACGGCTTTCGGCGGTTCGGAGGCAGCGTCGCTCTCCAGTTCGAAGACCGGCTATACGGCGGGTGGCGGCGTCGAAGTGAGCCTGTCGCGCCAATGGAGCGTCAAGGCCGAATACCTCTACGTCGATTTTGGCAGGGTATCGGCATTCGGCACTGCCGCCGGCGGCGTTCTTATACCGAGCTACCCGTTCACCCACACCATGGACCTGAAGGCCAATCTCGCGCGGGCTGGTCTCAACTATCACTTCTGAGCAGTCGCACCGACTAGTGGGACTTGGTGCATGTCCGCTCCCATATCGAGCGGCTCTTCTCCGAAGTGCCGCGCGATTGCGGCATCGTCAGCGTGCTCGACGGCCACCCGGCAACGCTCGGCTGGCTCGGCGCCGTCCACGGCCACCGCGTGCGGCCCCTTGGGCGTCGAGCATTTCGGCCAGACCGGCACCATTGCCGACCTCTACCGGCACTACGGCATTGACTCGAACGCCATCATCGCCGCCGCGCAGGCCATCGCTCCGGGGCGGCCGATCCGGTATCTCGGGGCGGCGTGAGTAATCCCCGTCACGCAAGCGGACAATTAGTGCACTGTCACCGTAATTCCGCGGCGCAGACCTTAACGGACGCGCTGGTCTGTGACAGTCGCGGCCGCTCTTGGAGATAAAGCGGACATCAAAGCTTGATCGCGCCGTGGCAGCTATTGACCCAAAGCGGACATTCGGAACGACATAAGAGGCAGTCTGCCGAGTTCATAAACTGTTCTGGATTTCCGATCTGTTCCTATGCACGGTTGGGTACTGGCCTGTTTCCGAAGCCATTGGCAGGATTTGAAAATCACGGTGGCTGGTTTTAATTTTAGCGGCTGATTTTTGGGCCTTTATAGCGCTGCCAGCTCCGCACCCGAAACGCCATCCACACGCAATAAACAGCGGACCAAAAAGCGAGAATAGCACAGCCAAAAAGGAACCCTTTCCACCAATAAACAATCGCAACGGAAGCCCCTTCAACGCCGAGCCAAAGCTTGATTTGAGCTAGGAGACGCCCGATTTCTTGCTCTGAATTGATGATGTAGCCGCGCATGAATTGACCGAACGGATAAAAAACCCACGATCCGTCGGGCAGCTTCTTCAACCAGCTGGTGCCAGCCTCTTTCCATGCCATTCCGGGTGCTGGCCCCTTTCCATCCTCAGTAGTCCCTTTTGGAATCTGGTGATGGTCCCTTTTGAATTAGTGACCGAACTTAAGAGCGATCAAAGCACAGACGGTAAACCCTAAAGCCATACCGCCGATCATCAGAGGTCCCAGGAGCATCATCAGGAACCAATTCGCTACGCTCGGCCACCGTGTCTTCCAGTACATAGCACCGAAAAAATAAACCCAAATAGCCGCACCAATGACTGCACCAGCCATAAGTCCCCCTAGCCCACCAGGCTGGGGCTTCGTCCAAAAATCGGGCGGTAGCGTCATCGTCTCTTCGTTGCTGTCCTAATTTGCAGCCACTAACCAAAACGCTGGAGCGATAACTAAAAACGCCCATACTGCGAGAATGACATTCACGATGAAATAGCGGCGACGATACAAAAGCCCACGTTCGGTAAACTCGCTGCGAGGGATACGGCGATTAAATATAAATTTTCCAGCCCAGGGAGAACCTGGCTTCATGTTATTGGTCGCCTGAGCTTGATAATACATCGCCCAGACCACGATGACGAACGCGCCTACCCACGCGGTCCCGAAAATAACGACGCTTACAACGTGCTGCATCGGCAACATTCCGCTAGGCCGCCTCAGTTGTCGGCCCCTTTATCCCAGCGAAACAGCGGCAATGTCTGCAATTGGCCCTTAGCGGACATCAGGCACCGGAGATCCAATGTCCGCTTTCGGGGGTAAAGCGGACATCGCGCACTTGTGGCCGCCGCGCGGCCAACCTGTCCGCACGAGCCGATCCGCTCGGCGCGTTGCAAGACGCCGAGGCGACAAAAGCTAGATCCGCTTTGCCTCGTTAGCGATCAAGCTCGCGCGGCGGCGCAATATGTCGCGAAGGGCCATCAGCGGATGCTCAGGTGTTTGGCTGCCACCACCCAAATATCGCAACAAAGAAGCATCCAACCACGATGAATATCTGGAGGCCGATTTGTATCCAGTACCGGACTGGCGTGGCATCTCTATGAGCAATCACTTTCGACCAGTCTATGAGAAACCCATCTAGAATATCATCATTGAAGTACGCGATTTTTCTCTCGACAAAGCCGCGCCACAGTATGCGGCCGCAATAAACGCACAAACAGATCGCGACGATGCGAGCGACGATTTCATTAAGGAAAAACTGCATCCAAACATCCGTTCAGCCCGTAGGATGGGTTGAGCGCAGCGAAACCCATCGCCTTGCGGAAGCGAAGCATAAATTTTTCGGTTTTGCTATCTTGCATCGATGACCAATTACCGGCGTAACGCGATTTCGGGCGGCAGTTTTTTCTTCACCGTGAACTTGGCCGAGCGCCGGCGCAGGCCATCGCGCTAGGGCGCCCGATCCGTTATCTTGGGGCGGCTTGAGTGCGCGGACCATTCCGCATGAGGGCGTGAACTCACAAACGCACGATTAGTTAGTGCACTGTCACGGTATTATGGCGCAAACGCCACAACCGTTGCTCTAGGAGGCGGTCCGAGTCAAAGTTCAGATTATGGATTTTGGCTTCGCCCGATTTCTAGAAATGTTTGAGGAGCGGTTTGGTCGCCGCGCGACAACCGTGCTTTTGGGGGCGTTGGCGTCAGCCGCGCTTGCTTGGGCTATTCAGACTGTAATTCAGCTGGTCATATACGTTTATAAGATCGCCGTATCGACGCATTTAATGACGGCGTTAGAGACTTAGTCTATATTTCTTCATTCCCTTTTCTTTGCAGGACAATTTGTCATCACATTCTTCGTGCTCGGCTCTCTTTGGCGAAAATTTGGTGAGCTACGAATAAAATCGTTCAAGGCTTGGACAGTGCGAGAAATGCAGGGGGTACAGGATAGATTTCGACCTTATTACGAAAAAACACGCCGACATCATGCGCCTGTTCGAACTGCATAAAGACGTGGTCGATAAGGGCGTGATTGCTATGCAAACAATAAATACGGCCATTGAAGAAAAAATAGCGGAAAATCCTATCGCTCTAGGTCTGACCGCTAAATCTCCTCCAGAGCCACCCCAGCAAGCTCCAGCGCAGCAAGACACGCCAGAAACCAAGTAGTAGCTATTACGGTGACAGTGCACTTAACCCCATCACGCAAGCGGACAATCAGCGCACTGTCACCGTAATTCCTTCCATCCCGACCGGTC
>CAVXHE010000002.1:0-11994 GCA_963761595.1 uncultured Alphaproteobacteria bacterium | reverse complement strand
TCGAAGGCCGCTGCCGATGTCCACTATTCCACGATTTGCGGACTCAACTCGGACCCCGCCTGAGGTCCGAGAAGTGCCAATAGGCGACAAAGTGTGCCGCAGCAAAAACGCCTGCATCGATGGTGGTAAATGATCGAAGTGATGGCGGCAGCGTCAGAAACCATGCCACGCGTCACCCGAGTTCGGCGCTCGACGTGCCTGTATTAATCGCGCCGCGCTCCGCCGCCGTCGCTGCGATGACGTTCGCGAAAGGCGCGGACCTTTACCCGATTTCCGCAGCGGTCTGACGAGCACCAGCGGCGATTGGCCGGTTTCGTTCGATCGAAAAAGACCCAGTGGCATTCAGGCGACTCGCACATTTTCAGCCGGTCGAGCTGCGCGGTCTCGACGAGATGATTGAGTTCGGCCAGGACGTGACCGAGCCGGTTTGCGCCTTTCGGGCTGAGCGCAAGGCCATGTTGCACCGTGGTCAGCAGCAATGGAAAAGCGGCTGCCGCCGTTTCCAAGCCTTCGCCGATGTCGCGATTTTTGCTGCGCTTAGCGGGCGCAGCCTCGATGAAGGCGCGCAATGCCTGCCGCAGGGCTAACGCTCTGCGATATTCTTCTTTGCTGAGCAAACGTCGCGGCATCAACAGATCATGCGCCCGCATCCAAGCTTGTGCCTCAGCGCGTGAGGCGAGTGCATCGGAGGGCGTGTGCCGGACACCCTGCTCGCGAAAGCGGCGCAGATCGAGCGAATTTACGAAATCGTAGAGCGCGGCAAGCTCCCTAGGAATCGAATATCTGTCGGACAATCTCATTGTAACACCGGCATAGCGGTTTTGCTGGTTGACAACAATAGACACTAGCTATTACATTTAACTAGTGTCCTTAACTTGAGCGACAATGCCGTCGCCGGCCTGATGGAAGTCTGAGATGACAGTAACTTCGTTCGCACAAGGCGGCGTAGCGCCTCAGCCCTTCAGGATTGCGGTCGAGGAGGCCACGCTGCTCGACCTTAAGCGGCGCCTCGATGCAACGCGTTGGCCCGACGAAGTTTCGGATTCCGGTTGGGCCTTTGGAACCGATCTCGGCTATCTGAAAAGTGTGATCAATTACTGGCGCCAAGATTACGACTGGCGCAAATACGAGAGAATGCTCAATGGGTTCCGCCAGTTCACGGTGCCACTCAACGATGTTGACGTTCATTTCATCTACGAACAGGGCGAGGGCAGCGCGCCACTACCGTTGCTGTTGACGCACGGGTGGCCCGGATCGATTGTTGAATTTCACGAGCTCATTCCGCTGCTGACGCATCCCTCCGCCCACGGCGGTGAGGCGCAAGACGCGTTCACGATCGTGGCGCCGTCGATTCCCGGCTACGGCTTCTCGTTTCGTGCCAACCAGCGGCGTTTCGGCTTGCGCGAAATCGCGGACACGTTCCAGCATCTGATGACCTACGTCCTGGGTCACCAAAGGTTCGTTGCGCACGGCCATGATTGGGGCGCGTTCGTTGCCACGCGACTTGGATATGCCTATCCGCAAAACCTCGCGGGTATCCACATTACACTGCTGGCGATTCCGCGCATGCGTGGCGCGGGACACAACCCCAGCGCGGAAGAGAAGCGCTTTTATGAGCAGCTTGATCACTGGCTCAAAGAGGAAACCGGATATTCGTGGATTATGGGGACAAAGCCGCAGACGCTCGCCTACGCGCTTACTGACTCACCGGTCGGCCTTGCCGCCTGGATTTTGGAGAAATTCCGCACCTGGAGCGACTGCAAGGGCGACCTCGACGCCCACTTTTCGCGCGACATCCTCCTCACCAACATCATGCTTTACTGGATAACCGGCGCCATCGGATCGAGCTTCTGGCCCTATTACGCGCGCTTTCACGAGCCGTGGATCGTTCCTTCGGGTGAGAAGGTCATGGTTCCGACCGGATATGCCGAGTTTCCACGGGAAATTCTTACTCCACCGAGAAGTCTCGCGGAGTTGACGTATGGCAATATCACGCGATGGACACCGATGCACTCGGGTGGCCACTTCGCGGCACTCGAGGCTCCGCAGCAACTCGCAACAGAAATTAGAGCCTTCTTCCGCCCGATGCGCGCGCAACTCGCGTGAGCGCGCTCGCGTGGACGTATGCTTCACGGCCTTTCGTGCGAGCGGTGTCTTGGACAAGGCTCCTGGCGCGCTGCATCTCCTGTTATTTGCAGATACTGAAGGAGCACGATGAACCGCGGCGACTCAGCGGGCGTTCATTGCAAGACATAGGCTTAAGACCTCAGGATGTAGAAACGATCATGCGGCGGCCAACATGGTCGCGATGCTGGCAGTGGGTCCACTCGTGTCGGCGAAACCAATGTCACGCGACTATTGTTTGCAAAGCAAGATGCAGACCCGAGCTCTCGCGTCCAATGGGTTGAGCCGAGGTAGCGCAAGCAAGACGCCCAAACTTGGTTTTCTTCTGCGCATGCCCTGACTAATCCGGCGTGACGCTAGCAGAGTTCAAGCAACCGAATTGGGATGCCCGCTTTGGTCATTCAGCGACATGCGGAAGTGTTCGGGCGATGTCTGCTCTTACCAATAGCCGGCATTGGACGCGGCGGTTCTATGAGTACACGCTCTAGGCCGCCGCGCGCGTCAGCTCCGCCTGACGCCCGTAGAGCCATTCCATCCCGGCCATCGCATCGTCCTGCGTGCGCGAGCCGAGCATCATGTTGCGCAATTCCTTGGCGACGCCGCCGGCGTGATAGAACTCGCCATAGATGCGCGCCATGATCTGCACGCGGCCGGTGCGCAGATAACGCGCCTCCTGATAGGCGCGGAAGGCCGACGCATAATCGCCGTTCGCGGCCACGACCTTGTCGGCGAGACACACCGCGTCCTCGATCGACATGCCGGCGCCCTGCGCCAGATATTGCAGCATCGGATGCGCCGCATCGCCAAGGAGCGTAATACGGCCGCGGCTCCAGTCCTTGATCGGCGGCCGGTCGCACAACACCCACATGCGCCAGCTTTCGATCTTGTTGAGCAGGAGCCGCACCGGGGCGCACTTTCCGGCAAAGCGCTCGTGCAATTCCGCCGGATCGCCGAAACTGTCCCAGCCTTCCTGGTAGCGGTCGGAGTGAAACACCGCGACCAGATTGAACAATTCGCCGGTGCGCAGCGGATAGAGCACCAGATGCACCTTCTCTCCGGCCCAGAACGCCATGTCCTGCCAGCGATATTCCTCCGGCACTTCGGCGGTCGGCAGCACCGCCCGATAGGTGATGTGGCCGGCGGGTTTCGGCTTGCCGTCGCCGACGACAATTTGCCGGATGGTCGACCATAATCCATCGGCGCCGATCAAAGCTGAGCCGCGATAGGTCCCGCCGCTTGCGGTCTTGACCGCGACGCCGGCGCCGGTTTCGTCGACATCGACGACCTTCTGCGACGCGTCGAGACGGATGCGGTTGGATTTGCGGCAGGCGTCGAGCAGGATGTTGTGCAGATCGGCCCGGTGAATCAGCGCATAGGGATGATGGAAGCGCTTGCGAAAGGCTTCGCCGAGCGAGATGCGCGTGATTTCCTCGCCCGTGATCGAATCCCGCATGATCAGGTTGTTGGGAAATACCGCGAGCGCGCTGATCGGCGCGATCAAGCCGAGCCGATCGAGCATCCAAAATACGTTGGGCCCGAGCTGGATGCCGGCGCCGATCTCCTTGAACTCGGCGGCCTGCTCGATGACTTGCGAGGGAATTCCCTGCCGCTCCAGCGCCAGCGCCGCGGTCAGCCCGCCGATGCCGCCGCCGACGATCAGGACCTGTTCGTTCTTCCAATTGCTCATTGCTCGCTCATTGCTGCGTTTCCTGTGTGGGCACTTTAGCGCTGCTATCGTTCACCGTCATCCTGAGGTGCGAGCAGAGCGAGCCTCGAAGGATGAGCGGCCGAGGCGCCGTGGCCGTCGTCCTTCGAGGCTCGGCGCTTCGCGCCGAGCACCTCAGGATGACGGGCCATGAATTACTCCCGCCGCAGCGCCGCCAGCACGCGCTCGGGCGTGATCGGCATCTGCGTGAGCGGCACAGCGCCGAGCGGGAGGAGCGCATCGTTGATCGCATTCATGATGCAGGCCGGGGCGCCGGCGGTGCCCGCCTCGCCGGCGCCTTTGGCGCCGAGCTCGGAATCCGCGGTCGGCGTCACGACGTGGCCGATCTCGATGTCCGGCATCTCGCCCGCCATCGGCACGAGATAATCCATCATCGTGGCGTTGAGCATCTGCCCGTCGGAATCATAGAGGCAGTTCTCGTAGAGCACGCCGCCGATGCCCTGCACGATACCGCCGCGGATCTGCTCGTCGACGAGCTGCGGATTGATCACCGTGCCGCAATCCTCGACGCACCAGTGCTTGAGCAGTTTGACCTCGCCGGTGCGGATATCGACTTCGAGATAGGAGGTCTGCACGCCGTTGGTGAAGGCGAACGGCCATTTCCGCGGCACGTAATGCCGCGTCACCATGAATTCGGCCTGGAAGTCCGGCGGCAGCGTGTCGGGCCGGAAATAGACGACGCGCGCCACCTCATCGAGGCCCATGCGCTCGCGCCGCGTATCGGCATCGACCACGGCACCGCTTTGGATATCGAGCTTTTTTGGATCGGCTTGCAGGATCGAGGCCGCCGCCTTGAGCACGTTTTCGCGCAGCGCCTTGCCGGCCTGCCAGGCCGCTTCGCCGCCAATGCCGGCCGCGCGCGACGCCCAAGTGCCGCCGCCATAAGGCGTGTTGTCGGTATCGCCGGTGATGACGCGCACCCGCTCGATCGGAACGCCGAACGACGAGGCGACGATTTGCGCGAGAATGGACTCGGTGCCCTGCCCCTGCTCGGTGACGCCGGACTGGCAGATCACGGCGCCCGTCGCGTCGAGCTTCAGCGTCGCGCCGTCTTGCGAGGAGATGCGCGCGCCGCCGACGCCGTAGAAGGCGGCGGACGGATTGGTGACTTCGATGAAAGACGCAAAGCCGATGCCGCGATGGGTGCCGCGTTCGCGCAGCAGCGCCTGCTCGGCGCGGAGCGCTTGGTAATCCACCATCTTGAGAATCTTATCGAGCGAGGCGTGATGCGACAGGCCTTCGAATTTCAGGCCCGCCGCGCTCGTCGCCGGATAGGCATCATCGGCGAAGAGATTGCGCCGCCGCAGCTCGGCCGGATCCATGCCGATCCTGATCGCGGCCTGCTCGACGAGGCCTTCCGTCACCGCGGTCGCGATCGGGTGACCGACGGCGCGGTATTGGCACATGACGTTCTTGTTCTGAAAGACGACACGGGCGCGGGCCCGATAATTCGCACAGGTGTAAGGGCCGCCGACCAGATTGACGACCTGGTTGGCCTCGATGCCGCTGGTGCGCGGATAGACCGAATAGGGCCCGATGCCGGTCAGGTCGTCGATCTCGAATGCGGTGATGGTGCCGTCATTCTTGACGCCGATCTTGGCTTTGACGCGATGATCGCGGGCGTGGATGTCGGTGACGAAGCTTTCCAGCCGATCGGCAACGAATTTGACCGGCCGCCGCAATAGCTTCGACAGCGCTGCCGTCGCCATCTCATCGGGATAAATATGCACCTTAATGCCGAACGAGCCGCCGACATCCTTGGTCAAGACCCGCACCTGGTGTTCCTCGAGCGCGAGGTGCTTGGCGAAAATATTCTGCGTCATGTGCGGCGCCTGCGTGCCCTGATACACGGTCAGGCGCGCTTCGCCGGGATTCCAGTCGGCGACGATCGCGCGCGGCTCGTTGGTGACGCCGGTATGGCGGCCGAAGATGAATGTCGTCTCGACGACTTCGTCGGCATCGGCAAAGCCCTTGTCGACAAGGCCGGCGTCAAGCACGCGCTCGAAAGTAAGATTGTCGCCAAGCTCGGGATGAATCACCGGCGTTTTGGCATCGAGCGCGGTTTCCGGGTCGGTGACGCTCGCGAGCACCTCGTAGTCCACGCCGATGAGCGCGCAGGCGTCTTCGGCCTCGGCGCGCGAGCGTGCGACCACGGCGCAGACGGCTTCGCCCTGCCAGCAGGCGCGATCGACGGCGATGGCATATTGCGGCGCCGATTTGATGCCTTTGAGATGCGTCAGCACGCCGACCCAGGGCGTGATGACTTTCGCGAGTTCTGCGCCGGTGACGACGGCGATCACGCCGGGCGATTTTTTGGCGTCGGCGGTGTCGATCGATTTGATGCGCGCATGGGCATGCGGCGAGCGCAGGAAGGCGACATGCGCCATGCGCGGCAGCACAATATCGCTGACATATTGGCCGCGCCCCTGCGTCAGCCGCGCCAGATTGGGCCGCGGCACCGAGCGGCCGATATAGGAATTCGGGCGATCGAGCGCGGTGAGGCCGGACGGCTGATCAGGAGAGATCTTCATGCCGCCGCCGCAAGCCCCTTACAAAAACCGCGTCGGCCAATTCAGCGTGCGCCACATATGCGCCGACGGCGAATTGTCGAAGCCGAGCCCCTCTTTCGGCTGCTTGAAGTTGCGGCCGATGATGTCGACGAAATCGTCGAGATTGACCTTGGCGTTCGGGTCGAACGAATAAATGTCGTTCACCGTGATCAGCCGCGACGTCATGTACCATTTGTGGTTTCGCGCGCGCTCGTGTTCGGCGACGATATAGGGCTCGGGCTTATAGTCGGCGCCGAAATATTTGACGTACATTTCCGGATATTCGTAGCCGACCGACGGATCGGGAAAGAACCGCAGCGCCTGATGCATGCGGATCGCCCAGCTCACCTCCTCGTCGACATAGGGCTCGATCATCTGCGCGCCCCAATAGCCGTGGTCGCAGCGGATGAAGCCGACGACGCCGATATCGTGCAGCAGGCAGGAGAGAACGACCTTCTCGCTGTGGCCGTTCTTCAAGGCAAGCGTGGCGCTTTGCAGCAAGTGATTGGTGGACGCGAAACGATGTTTCATGAAATCGATCAGCGTCGGCTTGTCCGGCAGCGGCGGCAGCCGTGGGTCGGCGCCCATCAGAAAATATTTGTCCGGGTTGGCCGCCTTGAGCGCGGCACCCGCCGGCATTTCGACTTTGCCGTCGGCCAGATAGAACAGCGACGACTTGGTGGCGATGCGCGCGTTGAGATCGTTCATCATCTTTTCTTCGAGCTCGTCGGCGCGCTCCGACAACGTCATGGTCTTTAGGCCTCGGTCTTAAGCGTCTCGGGTTTCTGATGTTCGTTCATGGAGAACCTGCCTTTTCCGCCCGCGTCAGGGCTACGGATTTAATCGCATCCACGATCGCCTGGTACCCGGTACAACGGCAGTAATTGCCGGAAAGATGTTCCCGGATGATATCACGAGACGGCACGCCGCCACGCGACAAAAGCTCCTGTGCGCCGATCAACATACCGGGGGTGCAGAAGCCGCATTGCAGCGCATTGCGCCTCTGGAACGCCTCCTGCAGGTCGGCGATACGGCCGGAATCGGAAATACCTTCGATGGTTTCGACCTCGGCGCCGTCGCATTGCGCCGCCAGCACCAGACAGCCACGTACCACCTCGCCGTCGAGGAGCACCGTGCAGGCGCCGCAGACGCCCTGCTCGCAGCCGATATGGCTGCCGGTCAGGCCCAAATCCTCGCGTAGGAAATCGACCAGCGTCTTACGCACTTCGACGCGCTCGCGCACGTCATCGCCGTTGACGCGGATGCTCACCTCGAGTCGGCGCTCCCCCATAACCCGCGCGCTCCCATGCCCGTCCGGCGGTTGTTGTTTGCAAGCTTCATAGCACCCCAGTCGCGGCGCGTTAAGCGGCCGTAGAGCCGACGATATCGCGCACGATGTCGATGGCGCGGCGCAGCAGCGTCTGCGAGGCTTCGAGCGTGCGGAAGGCGGCGTGCGCGGTCAGCGTGACATTCTCCATGCTCGCCAGCGGATGGTCGGGCTTGAGCGGCTCGGCGTGGAAGACGTCGAGCCCGGCATGGCGAATATGGCCGCTGCGCAGCGCAGCGATGAGGGCTTCCTCGTCGACCAAGGCGGCGCGCGCGGTATTGACGAAGATGACGCCGGGCTTCATGCGGGCGAATTGCGCCGGGCCAAGGAAGCCGCGGGTCTCGTCGCCGAGCGTCAGATTCATCGAGATCACGTCGGAGCGCGCCAGTAACTCGTCGAGCGCAACGAGCGGCGCGCCGGGCCGCGGCGAGCGGTTCCAGGCGATCGCGTCCATGCCCAGCCCCCGCCCGATCCGCAAAACCTCGGCCCCGATGCCGCCGAGCCCGATAACGCCGAGCGTCTTGCCGGAGAGCTGCACGCCGCCATGCGGCACCCAGGTTCCGGCGCGCACCTCACGGTCCATGGCGGCGACGTCGCGGCAGGCGGCCAACATCAGCGCGACCGTATGTTCGGCCACCGCCGTGTCGCCGTAATTCTTGATGGTGTGGACCTTGATACCGCGTTCCGCGAGCTCGGCAATATTCATGTAGCTCGCGGCGCCGGTGCCGAGAAACACGACGTGCTTGAGCGCTGAGCACCGACCGACCAGATCGGTCGGCAGATAGGAATGGTCGTCAACGCAGATATCGTAGCCCTTGAGCACCGCCGGCAGGTCGGCAAGGGCATAGGGCTTGCGGTTGACGTCGATCGGCGGATCGCCCCGCCGCGCGACGCTGTCCCACACCGGGGCGAGCTGATCGTTACAGTCGATGAAGAGCGATTTCACGGGCGGTCGAGGGGGTAGCCGTTGACGGTAGATAGCGCCGACTTCTAACACATCGTCCGGATCGCGGAAGGCCGCTCGGCGGCCGTCTTTGTTGTGAGGGGATTTGATATGCGCTTAGCAAGCTACGCGCTGCATGGCCGGCCGAGTTTCGGCGTGGTGAGCGGCGACGGCATCGTCGACCTGCGGCCGCGGCTGCATAAGTTCCACAGCCTGGTCGAAGTGTTTCGGGCGCAGGCGCTCGACGAGGCGAAGGCCGTGTCGGACGGGGTCCGCCCCGACGTGCCGCTTTCCGAGGTCGAACTGTTGCCGCCGTTGCCCACGCCGGAAAAGATCCTCTGCATCGGCATCAATTACGCCAATCGCGGCCAGGATTATAATGTCACCAACAATCCGAAATATCCGAGCATGTTCTACCGCGCGCCGAATTCGCTGGTCGGCTCGGGGCAGCATCTGATCGTGCCGAAAATTTCCGAGCAGCTCGACTACGAAGGCGAGATCGCCATCGTGATCGGACGCGACTGCAAGCACGTGCCGAAGGAGCGCGCGCTCGGCGTGATCGCCGGCATCACATTGTGCAACGAAGGCACGATCCGCGACTGGACGCGACACGGCCAGTTCAACGTCACCCAGGGCAAGAATTTCGACGCCTCGGGCGGCATCGGCCCCTGGATCGTGACCGGCGTCGATCTTTCGAAGCCGTTGCATCTGCTCGCCCGCAAGAACGGCGAAGTGACCCAGGAAGACACCACGACAAACATGATCTTCTCGTTCAGCGATATCATCGCCTATGTGACGACGTTCATGACGCTCAAGGCAGGCGACGTGATCTGCACCGGCACGCCGGTGAAGAAGACCAAGTCCGATCCTCCGGTATGGCTCAAGCCGGGCGATGTGATCGAGGTGGAGTGCCCGGAAATCGGCACGCTGCGCAATGCCGTGGTTGCCGAAGCGTGACCGGAACCGCCCGCGCGGCCTGCGTCATCGGCTGGCCGATCGGGCATTCGCGTTCGCCGCTTATCCATAATTATTGGCTCAAACGCTACGGCATCGCCGGCGAATATCGCAGCGAAGCGGTGCCGCCCGGGGAGTTCCGCGACTTCGTGCAATCGCTCGCCGCCCGCAATTATGCCGGCGCCAATGTGACGGTGCCGCACAAGGAGGCAGCTCTCGCCTGTTCGCTTCCCGACGATCGGGCCAAGGCGGTCGGCGCCGCCAATACATTATGGCTCGATGACGGAAAATTGCGCTCGACCAATACCGACGTCGAAGGTTTTTTGGACAATCTCGACGCCGTCGCGGCCGGCTGGCAACGCGGCCTGAACAAGGCCGTCGTACTCGGCGCCGGTGGCGCGGCGCGCGCGGTGGTTTACGGACTGATCCAGCGCGGCGTCGGCGACATTGTCGTAATCAATCGCAGCCGGGAGCGCGCCGAGGCGCTGCGGGAACGGCTTGGCGCGGGCATCCGCACCCTGCCTTGGAACGAGCGTAACGCAGCGCTCCGCGATGCCGGGCTCCTCGTCAACACCACAACGCTCGGCATGCCCGGCCAGCCCGAACTCGTCATCGAAGTGGAGCGCCTGCCCGCCGGCGCCATCGTCGCGGAGCTTGTTTATGTGCCGCTCCGAACGCCGCTGCTGCGCGCCGCGGCAGCCCGCAAGCTGCGCACCGCCGATGGGCTCGGCATGTTGCTGCATCAGGCGGTCCGCGGCTTCTCGCTGTGGTTTGGGCAAAATCCTGAAATCACACTGGAATTACGGACGCTGGTCGAAGCCGATCTACGCACCTAAATCGCCAAAACGCAGGAATAAGTGTCACAACCGCGGGGTTTCAATCGCATCCAGGGCGCTATGCGCACAGATAAGTCGGGAGGACGACAATGATGAACTCGCACGATGATTGCCGGCAGCGGACTTGCCTTGCTTTTCGCCACCTCGATTTCGCTTGCGCAAACTGCCGCCGCCGGCGCCGCCAGTACGCGTGCGCGGCACGATCGACAGCGTCAATGGCCCAGACGTTGGCGGTGAAAGCGCGCGAAGCCGCGACGATGGAGATCAAGCTCACCGACAACGCCCCGGTCCGCGCGGTCGTCAAGGCGTCGCCCGCCGACGTCAAGCGGGGCTCGCTTCGTCGGCATTACGGCCATGCCGCAGGCCGATGGCACCCAGAAGGCCGTGGAAATCCATATCTTCCCCGAGGCCATGCGTGGCACTGGTGAAGGCCATCGCCCGTGGGACCTGATGCCCAACAGCACCATGACCAACGCAACGGTCGACAACGAGGTCGCCAGCGTCGACGGCCAAAACTCGTCCTAAAGTACAAGGACGGAGAGAAGACATTCATCGTGCCGCCGAACGCCACGATCGTCAGCCTTTGCGCCGGCGACCATGGCCGATCTCAAACCCGGGAGAAAATCTTCGTTGCCGCGGCGAAACAACCCGATGGCACGCTCGACGCGGCGAACATCACGGTTGGCCGCGACGGCGTCAACCCGCCGATGTGAGGATCACGTCAGGGATCATGCGAGTGACTCTTGAACAGATGAATTCGTTCCGGCGAAGGGCTTAACCTGAGCGTGAAACCGGGAGGGATCATATGACAATCAAACACTTGTGGGCGCGCAAACACCTGTGGGCCGGCATCGCCATCCTTGCCGCGTTCCTTGCGGTGCCGGCGCTGGCGCAGCAGCCGCAGCGAGTCCGCGGCACGATCGCAAGCGCCGACGGCTCCTCGATCACCGTCAAGCCAGCCGAAGGCCCTGACGTCATGGTAAAGCTCGCCGACAATGTCCAGGTCTTCGGCGTCGTGCCCGCGACGCTCGCCGACGTGAAGGCCGGCGATTATGTCGGCGTCGGCGCCATGCCGCAGCCCGACGGCACGCAAAAAGCTATCCAGGTGATGATCTTCGCCGAATTGCAGCGCGGAACCGGCGAAGGCTTCCGCCCTTGGGACCGTCCCGGCTCGACCATGACCAACGGCACCGTGGACACCACCGCTGCCAGTGTCAGCGGTCAGACGCTCACGGTCAAATATAAGGACGGCGAGCAGAAGATCGTCATCGCCCCGGACGCGACGATCCGGGCCTATGTTATCGGCGATAAGAGCGAACTCAAGCCCGGCGCGCATATCGCCATCGTGCGCGCCGACAAGGCCGCCGACGGCGCGTTGTCGACCGGGCGGGTCAATGTCGGCCGCGACGGCGTCGTGCCGCAGTAATACGCAGCCGACCTAGGGCTATATTTCAGGTTGGGAGCTAAAACGATCCGGAGGCGCGACGCTCACGCGCCGCTCCACGGTCTGGAAAAATCACTCAGTTCCAATGCCT
>CAVXHE010000001.1:0-93412 GCA_963761595.1 uncultured Alphaproteobacteria bacterium | reverse complement strand
GAGATTGTCCCGCCGCGCATCGGCGACGATTTCGGCGATGGTGGCGGCGTCGCGCAGTCCGAGATTGAGCCCCTGCGCGCCGATCGGCGGCACGATATGGGCCGCTTCGCCGACGAGTGCGATGCGCTCCCCGAAAAGGCGTTGGCGGTCTCGACTGCAAGCGGAAAACCCCGCGCCCGGTTCAACGCGCATGGTGCCGAGATGCGAGTGCGCCCGGCGTTCGATTTCGGCGGCGAGCGCCGCCTCGTCCATGGCGGACAGCGACGCTGCGTGCTGCGGATCAGCACGCAAACCAGGCTCGATCGCTGACCGGGCAGGGGAACCAGCGTGAACGGGCCGCTTTCGGTGTGCAATTCGGTGGACGTGTCGCCATGCGGGCGGGAGTGACTGAGATTGAGCGTCAATGCTGTCTGCGGATAAGCTCGCCGCCGCGTGGCAATGCCGGCCGCGGCGCGACAGAGCGAACGCGCCCCGTCGGCGCCGACAACGAGCCGCGCCCGCGCCGCGCCATCGGCGTGTTTGATCGTCACGCCATCGGCATCGGTTGTGACCGCGCGCGCCGGAGCCGAAATTCGCGGCAGGCGAAGCTCGGCCACGCGCGCTTCGAGCGCTGCCACCAAGTGGCAGTTCTCGATGTTGTAGCCGAAAGCGGCGAGTTCGATTTCGGCCGAGTTGAACTATGTCTCGGGCGCGCGAAACAGGCGCTGCGTATCGTCGACGATGCGGAGTTTTCGCAGCGGTGCGGCATGCGCACGACACGCTGGCCAGACGCCCAGCATCTCCAGTGCCGTGACCGAACTGGCCAAGAGCGCGGTTGTTCTGTGGTCCGGCTCGGCCTGGGGCGCGATCAAGAGGGTTTCCGCGCCGGTAGCCGCCAGCGCCATGGCGCTGACAAGACCGGCCGGCCCGCCGCCGACGACCGCTATTTCGGATGTGAAGCCGTTCGCCACTGAACCGTTCTCTCAACGACGATCCTGGTGATCCTGCTGATATATGATCGAAACCACAGCAATCACAGAGAGATTGCGCACGGCCCCGATTTCACGCCTAAGCCATTTCACGTGTAAGCTTAGGCCATGAATTCGATCGAACCGTCGGCAAAGCCCAATCCGCAAGCCACCCCGCCGGTGACGACCGCCGCCTTTGCGGTTCATGTCTTTACCGCCTCGGGTGCGGCCTGTGCGCTTTTGGCGCTCATTGCCGCCGTGCGCAGCGATTGGCCGCAAATGTTCGTCTGGCTCGGCGTTGCCCTCCTCATCGACGGCGTCGATGGAACTTTTGCGCGACGCCTTCATGTCGCCGAGGTGCTGCCGCGCTGGTCGGGCGACGTGCTCGACCTTGTGGTCGATATCCTCAACTATGTTTTCGTTCCGGCCTATGCGGTAGTGGCGAGCGGGCTTGCGCCGCCCGTGTCGCGATCCCGCTCGGCATTCTGATTGTCGTCACCGGCTCGCTCTATTTTGCCGACCGGCTGATGAAAACATCCGACTATTATTTTCGCGGCTTTCCGGCGATCTGGAACGTCGCGGTATTCTATCTTTTCGTGCTCAAGCCCCAACCGCTGCCGGCGACTGTGTCGATCGTCATGCTTGCGGTCCTCACCTTCGTGCCGTTTCATGTCGTGCACCCGATGCGGATCGCGCATTTGCGCGAGATCACATTGTCGGCGCTTGCGCTCTGGGCATTGCTCGCGGCCTATGCCGTTGCGACAAATCTCGATCCCGGTTTTTGGACGGAGGCCGGCCTGTGCTTTCTCGCGATCTACTTCATCGTCGCAGGCTTCCTGCGCCGGCATCATCCGTGACTTCATCATCTATGAAACTATGACTTCGCCTCGCACTTAATCGGGCTTCGGCCAAGCGGTTTTATCGGCCGCGCAACATTGAACGAATTTTTGTAAGGAGTTTTGCCATGCGGAAGCTGTGTCGCGACCCGTTTTGCTCATCGCCGGCGGCAGCCGCGGCATCGGCGCGTCGACGGCGAAGCTTGCGGCCGCGCGCGGCTATGACGTGGCGATCAATTACGTCAGTAACGCAAAGGCGGCGGCGGACGTCGCCGGCGCGGTGAAAAAAGCCGGCGGCAAGGCCGTTACGCTTGCACGGCGACATGGCGAAGGAAGAAGACATCCTGCGCGTCTTCGACCAGGCGACGCAGGCGCTCGGCCCGATCACGCATTTTGTCCACAGTGCGGGGATCGGCGGCAAAAACTCGCGGCTCGATGCGGCGAGCTCGGCAACCATTCGCGAGGTGATCGACGTCAATCTGTTCGGCGCCATCATCTGTGCGCGCGAAGCGGTGCGGCGCATGTCGACGGCGCATGGCGGGAAAGGCGGATCGATCGTGCTGTTGTCCTCGATCGCGTCCGTCACCGGCGGCGCGACCGAATATGTTTTCTATGCCGCCGCCAAAGGCGGCGTCGATGCGTTCACCAACGGCCTGGCGCGGGAAGTCGCCAAGGAAGGCATCCGCGTCAACGCGTTGCGGCCCGGCCCGACCAAGACTGAAATTCACGAGCCCGGGACGGCTTGAGCGGATCACGCCGCTGTTGCCGATGGGACGGCCCGGCGAGCCGGAGGAAATCGCCGAAGCGGTGCTGTTTCTGCTTTCCGACGCCGCTTCCTATGTCAGCGGCGCGGTGCTCAACGTCTCGGGCGCGCGCTAACGCCGCCCGGTCAGACCACCTGTTCTGCCAGCCGCCTTGTGTTCGACACCCGGCTGCCTATGATCCGGCCGAGCTTTTTCAAAAGACAATTCGAACCGATCGAAGGAGAGGAAAAATGGTTGCGGCTGTACGCGTTCATAAGCCCGGTGGGCCGGAGGTTCTGACTTACGAAGAGGTCGAGATTGGCGCGCCCGGACAGGGCCAGATTCGGGTCAAGCAACACGCCTGCGGCGTCAATTTCATCGACACCTATTTCCGCATGGGCATGTATCCGGCTCCGGGCGGCATGCCGTTCATCGCCGGCAATGAAGCGGCCGGCGAAGTCGTCGCGGTCGGGCCGGGCGTCACCGACTTCAAGGTCGGCGACCGGGTCGCCTATGTCGTCGCCTTGGGATGCTATGCCGCTGAACGGCTGGTGCCGGCCGACCGCGCCGTGAAACTGCCGGCCAATATCAGCTACGAGCAGGCCGCCGCGATGATGCTCAAGGGCATGACGGCGGAATATCTCCTGCGCCGCACCTTCAAGGTCGAGAAGGGCATGAACGTCCTCATGCATGCCGCGGCCGGCGGCGTCGGTCTCATCCTGTGCCAATGGGCGAACCATCTCGGCGCCAACGTGATCGGCACCGTCGGATCGAAGGACAAGGCGGCGCTCGCCAAGGCCAATGGCTGCCACCACACGATCCTTTATCGCGAGGAAGACTTCGTCGCGCGCGTCAAGGAGATCACCGGCGGCAAGCTGTGCGACGTGGTCTATGACGGCGTCGGCAAGACGACCTTCCCGGCCTCGCTCGATTGCATTCGCCCGCTCGGCCTGTTTCGCCAGCTTCGGCAGCTCGTCGGGCCAGATCGACGCCTTCAATATCAATATCCTGCAGCAGAAAGGCTCGCTGTTTGCGACGCGGCCGACGCTCAACACCTATGCCGCCAAGCGCGAGGATCTGCTCGCCATCGCCAACGACTCTGTTCGATGTCGTCGGCAAAGGCGCGGTGAAGGTCCCGATCAATCACAAATACGCGCTTCGCGATGCGCAACAGGCGCACCGCGATCTGGAAGGGCGCGCCACCACCGGCTCCATCATTCTGGTGCCGTAAGGATCGTCCATAACGCGATGAAAATCTGGGGTTATTGGGCGACGCTGGGATGGGCGGTCGCTGCCTTCCTGGCGGGCCAGTTCGTTGGCTTTGCCGTGCTGCTGTGGCAGCGCGCCGGAGCCTGGACTTTGTTGCTGGCGACGCCGTATGACGGCATGCTTGTCACGCTGTTCGTGCTGACCTCAATCCGGTCATCGTCGCGCGTGATTCTTGTCGCCGTTTGGCTCGCGCGCGCCAATCCCGCTGACTATCTGGCGCTGTCATGGCCGCAGACCGCGCGACGTGATGCTCGGCATCGTCGGTCTTGTCGTGCTGATCGCGGTCTGCGACGGCGCTGCTTTATGCTCAGCGGCCGGGCGCTGGTGACGTCCGTTTCAGCTGCAATCCTACACGACCGCTGCTCGCCGAAGGCTGGCTGCTGCCGATGTCGCTCGGCGCCATTGTCGTCGCGCCGGCCGGTGAGGAGATCATGTTCCGCGGCTTTCTGTTCCGCGGCTGGGCGCGCCCGGAGCGTTTGGCTGGCCCGCGATCATTGCATACTCGCGTGCTTTTTGGCGCGCCGCACGTGCAATATGACTGGACCGGCATCGCTGCAGATTTTCGTCATCGGCCTGTTTCTGGGCTGGATGCGCTGGCGCAGCGGCTCGACGCTGCTGACCTTTGTTCTGCACGCGCTGTTCAATCTCGAAGGCACAATGGAAACGGTGGCGCAAATTCATTTCTTTGCCAAATAAACGAGCGTGGGCCTCTCGAACCCTGTGTACGACGAATTCCTTCGCGATGCATGAGGGGGCAGTGCGCATTGGACGCGGCCGTCGCAATTCGCGTGCGTGCCGCGCAATTCCGCATAGGCGCGGTTGAGCGCCTTGTCGGCATTCGGGTCGGGCGGAATATAGGACTGCAGAGATCGGCTTCTTGCCGGGAATGGATTTTGCGCCCGGTTTGAGATTGTCCGGCATGTCCTGCGGTCACCTCGATGTCGGGCGAGATGCCCTTTGCCGCGATGGCGTGGCCTGAGGGCGTAAAATATTGCTCGGTGGCGAGACGGAGCACGCCTTGGCCGTGGCCGAGCGGCATTTCCGTCAGCACGGAACCCGATCCGAAGCTGCGCGTGCCGATCAGCGTGGCGCGATGATTGTCTTGCAATGCGCCGGCGACAACTTCGGCGGTCGACGCCGAGCCCGCATTGATCAGAACGACAACCGGCTTGCCGTTACTGAGATTGCCGGCTTTGACGCGAATGTGCTTGGCGTTAGCGGCGCTGCGGCCGCCGATGGCAACGATATCGCCGCCTTCGAGGAACGCGTCGCTTGCGGCGATTGCGCCATCCAGCACGCCGCCCGGATTGTTGCGCAGATCGATGACATAGCCTTTGAGCTTGGCCTGGGGAGCTTCAGCGGCGATGCTGTCGATAGCCTTTTTCAGTTCGTCGCCGGTATTGTCGTTGAACTGCACGACGCGGATATAGCCGACGTCGCCGCCTTGCACCTGTGCGCGAACCGAGCGCGGTGTGATGCGATCGCGGATCAGGGCGACGTCGATCGGCTTGTCTTGGCCGGGGCGCGCGATCGTCAGACGAACCGTCGATCCCGGCGTCACCGCTCAACATCTGGCCGACTTGATAGGCCGTAAGCTGGTCGAGCGGCTGATCGTCGATGCTGGCGATTATGTCGCCCGTCAGCAGGCCGGCCTTGGCGGCAGGCGAATTGTCGATCGCTGTTACGACTTTCGGCAGACCATCGGCGATCGTGAGCCGAAGTCCGACATCGGCAGCGGGACAGCTGCCTGCCGTGCATACCGCCGTATGGCTTGCCGATTTCGCATCGAGATAAAATGAATCGCCGAGCGCCGCCATCATGCCGTTGATGGCACTTTCAATCAGCTTCTTGTCGTCAGGCTTCTCGACGTAGTTCTGCCGCACCTGTTCAAAGGCGTCGTCGAAAAGTTCCAGCACCCGATATTCGTCGGCATGAGCCGACGATTTGGCCGCGGCATCGATCGGAATCTGGGTCGCGAGAAACGCCAGCGCGGCTCCGGTCGCGACGCCTGCGAGAAGAAATGGAACTTGTTTCGCCATGATGACAATTCTATCGGGCCGGCGGCCAATGTCGACCGGGCATTTGTCGATCGGGCAACTCGGCGGCCTCAATCGTGCGGTTGCAAAGCCTACTGTGACCCCGGCCCGCCAAAGATACGGTCGAATGCGGCAACGGTACGGCCCGATTTATCGTCCGACGGTGTCCCAAGACCGCCGGCACGGTACTTTTGCCGGGGCAGGCCGATCACCGGGGCGGCAAAGCGCGAGATTGCGGCAACGGTGTCTTCAAGCGGCACCGGTGAATTGGGCGTCTCGCTGACGATGATCGCCAAGACCTTCAAATTGCGGCGAAACAGCGCGTCGAGCGCGGTCAGCGTATGACTGATGGTGCCGAGATAAGAGCCTGTGACCAGGATCAGCGGCAATTGCAGCGCCATCATCAGATCGAGCACGGTGCGTTCGTCGTCGAGCGGCACCATGATGCCGCCGACGCCTTCGATCAGCAAAATGTCGCGGCGCTGGTCGATGGCGGTCTGGCAAAAGGCGATAACCGCGTCGACATCGATGGTTTGTCCCTCCTGCCTGGCGGCAAGATCAGGCGACAGTGCCGCGCGATAGCGCCACGGCGCGATCCGGGTGATTTCCGGCTCCGTAACCGCAAGGCCCAGCGCTTTCAGGATAATTCCAGGATCGCTCGACGCGGGCATTGCCGGGTCGAAGCCGCTCGACCACCGGTTTTAACGCATCCACGACCCGGCCCATCGACCGCAAATGCCGGATCAGGGAGGCGGCGACGTAAGTCTTGCCGACGTCGGTTCCGGTCCCGGTGATGAAGATCGCGGTCACGCGCTAGTGCCTTATCACCCGGCGCCGCACGATATCCGCAAGCCGCTCGATTTCGGCATCCGGATGTTGCGCCGTGAAGGCAAAACGCAGCCGCGCCGTGCCGGCGGGCACCGTCGGCGGCCGGATCGCAACGACGAGGAAGCCTTCCGTCGCGCAGCAGTTCGGAAGCCGAGAGCGCAGCTTCGGTCTCGCCGACGATCACCGGCACAATGGCGCTTTCGGCTTCCGGCAGGTTGAGCGCGCGGGTGAACAGCCGGGCCTTGCGCAGCGGCTCAGCCGCATAGGCTGGGTCGGTTTCGATGACATCGAGGGCAGCAATGGCGGCCGCGACCACGGGCGGCGGCAGTCCGGTCGAGTAGATGAAGGTGCGAGCGCGGGTGCGCATGAGATCGACGACCGTGCGCGAGGCGCACAAATAGCCGCCATAAGCGCCGACCGCCTTCGACAGCGTGCCCATCTGCAACGGCACCTCGTGGGCGACGCGGTGGGGCATTTGCGCGCCGCCATTGGCGAAGGCCGAGCCGCGCCCGCCGCCCAACACGCCGAGGCCATGCGCGTCGTCGGACAGAAGCCAAGCGTCGAAGCGCTTGGCGATTTGCGAAAGCTCGCCGAGCGGAGCCAGATCGCCGTCCATGGAAAACACGCCGTCGGTCGCCAGCAAGGCGCGCTTCTTTGCGCTGCGGCGCTTTGCCAGAATCGCCTCGGCATGGGTCGCGTCGCCGTGGCGATAGAGGTGAATTTCCGCACCGCTCAGCTTGGCGCCGGCATGGATGCAGGCGTGCGATAGTTCATCGAGCACGATCAGGTCGTCGGCCCCGACCAAAGCGGGGATGATACCGGTATTGGCGAGATAGCCCGAACCGAAGACGCATGCCGCTTCGGTGCCCTTGAGTCGTCGCCAGCCGATCTTCGAGCTCGGCATAGAGCGGATGATTGCCGGTGACGAGCCGCGACGCGCCGGCGCCGATGCCGTAGCGCTGCGTCGCCTCGATCGCGGCGGCGATGATTTTCGGGTGCTGGCTGAGATTGAGATAGTCGTTGCAGGAGAACGACAGCAGCCGGCGGCCGTCACGTTCGGCCCAAATTCCGGAGCGCGCTGTGACTGCCGGCGTACGGCGCAGATTGGCCCGCTCCAACGAAGCGAGCTTTTCGCCGGCAAATTCATCAAGCGAGCGCATCGCTTTCCTTGCAATCTCGAACCTGCGTGACCTCAGCCTGGCGCGGAGGCACAATATGATTGTTAGTTCCATGAAAGCGCCGAATGTCGGGCAAAGCCAGCGAAAACAAGGGGGTAGGCACCGCGCCCGGCTGGTATGCGGCGGGCCTCGACCATATCTGGCTGCCCTATGCGCAGATGAAGACCGCAGCCCTGCCGCTTGCCGTGACGGGCACCCAAGGCAGCCGCATCAGGCTTGCCGACGGACGCGATCTGATCGACGGCATCGCATCGTGGTGGACGGCCTGCCACGGCTATAATCACCCGCATATCCGCGCCGCCGTCGAGCGCCAATTGGCGCAAATGCCTCACGTCATGTTCGGCGGGATGGTGCACGAACAGGCGCTGACGCTGGCGCCAAGGCTCGCCGCACTGCTCGCACGAAACAACCCGGCGCAAAACAACCCAATCTGCGATCTCGACCGGGTCTTTTTTTGCGACTCCGGTTCGGTCGCCGTTGAGGTGGCGCTGAAAATGGCGGTGCAATATTGGCGCAACTGCGGGATTGCCGGCCGCACCCGGATCGTCGCCTTCAAAGGCGGCTATCACGGCGACACGACCGGCGCCATGGCCGTGTCCGACCCGGAGGGCAGCTTTCACTTCGCGTTTCGCGGCTTGCTGCCGGAGCAAATTGTGGTCGACCTGCCGACCGACGAGGCACGCATGGCGGCGTTCGAGGCGATGCTGGCACGCCGCGCCGAGGAAGTGGCCGCGATCATCGTCGAGCCCTTGGTCCAGGGTGCCGGCGGGATGCGGTTTCACGACGCCAAAGTGCTCAAGAATTTGCGTGAAGCTGCAGACCGTTACGAGCTTTTGCTGATCTTTGATGAAATCTTCACCGGCTTTGGCCGGACCGGGGCGATGTTCGCGTTCCAGGAAGCCGGCGTCGTGCCCGACATCCTCACGCTGTCGAAGGCGCTGACCGGCGGCACGCTGCCGCTCGCCGCCACCATTGCCAGCCGCAAGGTCTTTGACGCGTTCTGGTCGGATGATCCGGCACAGGCGCTCATGCACGGGCCGACCTTTATGGCGAACCCGCTCGCCTGCGCGGCCGCCAACGCCTCGCTCGACCTGTTCGAGCGCGAGCCGCGGCTTGAACAAGTGGCGAAAATCTCCTCAGCTCTCCGCGACGGCCTCGCGCCCTGCCGCAAACTTCCAGGCGTCAAGGATGTGCGGGTCAAGGGCGCCATCGGCGTGGTCGAGCTCGATCGCATCGACGATCTCAATGCGTTGCGGCAGCGCTTCATCGCGGAGGGTGTTTTCGTCCGGCCGTTCGGCAATATCGTTTATCTCGACGCCGGCCTTCACGATCGACGGAAGCGATCTCGATCGCCTGATCAAGGCAATTTGCCGCGTGGTCGCCGAACGCCGCTGATCGCGGCAACCGATCACATGATCGGTTTGCCGCGGACGTCGAACGCCTTGTCGATCTTGACCAGGACGCCGATGCCGGTGTCGGCGCCGACATGGGTCTGCTCGCGCGGCAGGAGCTTGGCAAAGATCGCGTCATGGATGGGCCCGCTCTCATGCAGGGCGACGCTGCCGAAGAAGCGCAAGAAGCCGCTCTCGAGGACGCCATCACGCTGCGCTTTGAAGTTCGCGTACATCACGCAGATGCGCTTGTCGTGCGACAGATTTTCCAGCGCCGTGCGCTTGGAGCGCTCCCAATAGGCGAGATGATTGTCGTCGAACACGATCATGCTGCCCTTGGGGCTGATATTGGGACCCTGCGGGCCGCTGGTCGCGACCAGGCACGGATAGCCGTCGTCCCAGGCATTGCGGATGAGCGTCTTGATGGTGTCGGAGAGCGGCATGAAGAATGACCTTGCGATGTTGGAGGTGGGCAATTCGTGTTGTGGCGATGCAATCCGTAGGGCCCCGTTCGTAGCCTAGTAGCCGACGACCGTACCATGGAGATCGTAGGCGTCCGCCCGTTCGATCTTCACGGTGGCGATTTCGCCGACGCGTAACGGCCGCCGGCTGGCGACGTAAACCGCGCCGTCGATCTGCGGCGCATCGCCTCGGCTGCGGCCTTTGGCGACGGTTGGGCCGACCTCGTCGATAATGACGCGCTCGCGGTTGCCGACCTTGCGCTTGAGCCGCTTTTGCGAGATCGCCTGCTGGTGCTGCATGAGGCGATGCCAGCGCTCCTCTTTGATTTCACCCGGCACGGCGGCCGCGAGATCGTTCGACGTCGCGCCGGCGACCGGCTCGTAACGGAAGCAGCCGACGCGATCGAGTTGCGCTTGGCTGAGCCAGTCGAGGAGTTGCGAAAAATCCTCGTCGGTCTCGCCGGGAAAGCCGACGATGAAGGTCGAGCGGATGGTCAGGCTCGGGCATATCTCGCGCCATCGCGCGATGCGTTCGAGCGTTTCCTCCTGCGCCGCCGGACGGCGCATGCGTTTGAGCACAGCCGGGCTCGCGTGCTGAAACGGCACGTCGAGATAGGGCAGGATCTTGCCGTCGGCCATCAAGGAGATGACCTCGTCGACATGCGGATAGGGATAGACGTAGTGCAGCCGCACCCAGACGCCGAACTCCCCGAGCTCTCGCGCTAGATCGACGAATTTTGCCCGCACCTCGCGGTCTCTCCAGACGCTCGCGGCATATTTGAGATCCACCCCGTAGGCCGAGGTGTCTTGCGAAATGACAAGAAGCTCCTTGACGCCGGCAGCGACCAGTTTCTCGGCCTCGCGCAGCACGTCGGCCGCCGGCCGCGACACCAGATCGCCGCGCAATTTGGGGATGATGCAGAAGGTACAGCGATTATTGCAACCTTCTGAAATCTTTAGATAAGCATAGTGTCGCGGCGTGAGCTTGATGCCTTCCGGCGGAATCAGGTCGGTGTAGGGATCGTGCTGCGGCGGAGCGGCACGATGCACCGCATCGAGCACGCTTTCGTATTGTTGCGGTCCCGAAATCGCGAGCACGCCCGGATGCACGGCCGTGATCTTTTCCGGCTCGGCGCCCATGCAGCCGGTGACGATCACCTTGCCGTTTTCCGCCATGGCGGTGCCGATGGCGGACAGCGATTCCGCCTGGGCGCTGTCGAGAAACCCGCAGGTATTGACGATGGCGAGGTCGGCGCCCTTGTGCTCGCGCGCAAGCTCATACCCCTCGGCGCGCAGCCGGGTGATGATGCGCTCGGAATCAACCAGGGCCTTCGGGCAGCCGAGCGAAACAAAGGAAATGCGGTAAGCAGGCTTAGTGGGTCGGCGGTTCATGACGCGGCTCATAGCACGGCGCCCCGGTTCAGGCTCAATGCCTGGGAGCGGCAGGCCGAATACCCTATTTCGCCACAAAAAAGCCGGTCTGAAATCCCTGATTTCACCCCGGCCCGGGTCAATCCTTAACGCTCGTTCGGGGGAAATTAAGGATTTCGCGGTCTGTCTCGGACAGGGGGGACTGGTGGATGGCGATTCTCTCTGTGTGCGCACCGTCAAACGCCGCGTAGAAATGGCCAGGTGCGGCAGTTGCCGCTCGGCTTGGCGTTGCTTCATTTGACCAACTGAGCGCGAACGACGGACGTGCATGGCGCAATTCAAGCAAATCGGCATTCTCCTGCTCGCGGCAAGCCTGACCGGCTGCGGCGGCTACGGAATGTTTGATCCGACGTCCTCGTTCACCTCGTCGGGCAAATCGCCGGAGTGGAAAAACGCGTCAGCCAATTCGTCCGGCGATGCTAATTTCGAAAGCACCGGGTCTACGCCAGCGCCGCCCGCAGCAGCAGGCGATAAGAATGAAAGCGAAGCCCTCAATTCGCTGTTCGCGCGCGCCGCGCAGGGCAGGCTCAATGCGGCGCAGTCCGCATCCGCCACCAGCGCCTGTTCCGAGCCCCGTGGCGAAACCTGTCGTCGTCGCCGACGCCCGCGATACCGTGCCCCCGGTAGCGCCGCCGCCTGCCGCCGAGAAAGTCAACGTTGCGCCGCGCGGCCGCGCTTATCTGTTCCGCGGCATTGCCGGCCTCATCTATTCGCGCGGGATGGATAAGCTCGCGGATCGGATCCAGCGCACCGGCATCCCGGCGAGCGTCGACACCTATTTGATGTGGCGTCCGGTCGCCGATCAGGCGATCCGCGACTATCGCCGCGACCCGCAACCCATCATCCTGATCGGCCATTCGATGGGCGGCGACTCCGCCCTGGCCTTCGCCGAGACGCTCAATGCCGCCGACATTCCGGTGAACCTCCTCGTCACCTACGATCCGAGCCGCATCGCCGAAGACGTGCCGCCGAATGTCGAGCGCTATATCAACATCTTCCAATCCTCGAACCTCATGGGCGGCGGCAATGTCGTGCAGGGCTCGCGCTTCCACGGCCATTACGCGAGCTACAATCTCAAGGATCACAGCGAACTCATTCACATCAATATCGAGAAGGCCGACCGCATCCAGGACCAGCTGGTCAGCAAAGTTGTCGAACTTGCAGCGACACCGGCCACGGCCGAAGGCGAAGCTGTTCCGATACGCCTCGAAGTTCCCGGCGACGCCGCGGTCGAATTGTGGGATTCCGGCCAGCCGGTGACGGCGCATGCCGGCGATACTCTGAAGACGTTCGCCGACACCTACCACGTGCCGCTGTGGTCGCTCGCCGAGATCAATTCCGGTATCGCCGCGCGGACGCTGACCGACGGCCAGCGCATTGTCGTGCCGCGCCACCTCGTTCCGATGGCGGCGCCGAGCGTCGCGACGACCGCGGTCTCAAGCTACGCCCCGGTCGGCCGGCAATAATTCAGCAGTGCGGCGCCAGGCAGAGACCGCTCGGCTCATAGCACTGCCAAAATGGCACCGGCGTCGATTGGCCGTTGGTGCAGGTGTAAACGGTGCACCAATTCGATTGATTGCAGTCGGATACGCAGCGTCCATTCGGTTGCGCGCAGGCGCCAGTCGTCTTTTTCGCTTTCGCCGCCAGTGCGGGCGACAACGACGCTGCGGCGAGCGTGCCAATGAGCGCGATTTTCAGGATCGAATGGATACGCATGGAACAGCCTCCGGAACATTCATGGCGCAAAATTCCCATCGTCGCGGAAGATGGACAAGGCGCGGCCGTTCGCCAAGACTAACTAAGCCATCAAGACTAACAAAGCCGTAAAAGCCGACGCGATGAATCTCCCCGTTCCGCCATTGCTTCTGGTCACCGATCGCCGTCAGGCCCGGCGCCCGCTTGCCGAGATCGTCGGTTCGGCGCTGGCGGCGGGCTGCCGCTGGGTCAGCCTGCGCGAAAAGGATTTGCCGGAGGATGAACAGGTGCCGCTGGCGCGCGCGCTGTTGGCAATGACGCGCCGGCACGACGCCCGCTTGTGCTGCATGGTGAAGCAGCGCTTGCCAAACTCGCCGGCGTCGACGGGGTGCATTTGCCCGCGGGCAGCGATCCCGCCGCGGCGCGCAAACTCATGGGTCCGGGAAAGCTTGTGGGACTGTCGATTCACACGGTTCCCGAAGCTGCGGCGATCGATCCCGAGATCGCCGACTATGCAATCGCGGGCCCGGCTTTCGAGACACCGAGCAAGCCCGGCTACGGCCCTGAGATCGGCCGCAAGGGTCTGCGCGAGATGGCGCTTGCGGCGCGCGTGCCGCTGCTCGCCATCGGCGGCATCAACACCGCGCGCGTCGGCGAAGTGATCGCGACCGGCTGCGCCGGCATTGCGGTGATGGGCGGGGTCATGCGCGCCGCCGATCCTGCGGCGGAGGTCAAGGCGCTGATCGCGACAATGAACGGCGCACTCGCGACCAAAGCGTGACCGAGAAACGATCGCCGATCTAGCGCGCCCGATATGTCGCAACGCCCTGATCGGGCACCCAGACGCCTGACGGCAGCTTGCCGGCCTGCCAGAACACGTCGATCGGCATGCCGCCGCGCGGATGGAAATAACCGCCGATGCGCAACCATTTCGGCTTCAGCAGCGCGACGAGCCTTTTGCCGATATCGACCGTGCAGGCTTCGTGGAAGGCGCCGTGATTGCGGAAGCTGTTGAGATAAAGCTTCAGCGATTTGGATTCGACGAGGTGGCCTTTCGGCACGTAGTCGATCACCAGCGTGGCGAAGTCCGGCTGCCCGGTGACCGGGCACATCACCGTGAATTCGGGAAAGGTGAAGCGCGCGACGTAATTGGCGTCCGGGTGCGGATTGGGCACGCGGTCGAGCACCGCTTGGTCGGGCGAAGCGGGGACCGGCGCGGGACGGCCAAGTTGGAGCGGCTTTTGCGGCGGGTGCTTTGCCATAATGGCACTGCATGCCTTGCTTTGGCAGGGCATGACAAGAGGCGCTTCGATCCTGTAGAAGCGCCTCGCAGCGCATGATCCCGAAAAGTGGGTACCGGTTTTCGGAAAAGATCATGCGCCATTGATGTCAACCGGGGAGCCTGCATGACCGCCATCGTCGACATTATCGGCCGGGAGATTCTGGACAGCCGCGGCAACCCGACCGTCGAGGTCGACGTCGTGCTCGCCGACGGCTCGCTCGGCCGCGCCGGCGTGCCGTCGGGCGCTTCCACCGGCGCGCATGAGGCGGTCGAGCTGCGCGACGGCGACAAGAAGCGCTATCTCGGCAAGGGCGTCCGCAACGCCGTCGAAGCGGTCAATGGCGAGATTTTCGACGCATTGGGCGGCATGGACGCCGAGGCGCAGGTCAAGCTCGACGAGACCATGATCGCGCTCGACGGCACGCCGAACAAAAGCCGGCTCGGCGCCAATGCCATTCTCGGCGTCTCGCTCGCCGCCGCCAAAGCGGCGGCGATGCGCGAACAACCTGCCGCTCTACCGCTATGTCGGCGGCGCCTCGGCGCGGCTTCTGCCGGTGCCGATGATGAACATCGTCAATGGCGGCGTGCATGCCGACAATCCGATCGACTTCCAGGAATTCATGATCGTGCCGCTCGGCATGACGTCTTTTTCCGATGCCTTGCGGGCCGGTTCGGAAATCTTTCATACGCTGCGCGGCGCGCTCAAAGACGCCGGGCACAACACCAATGTCGGCGACGAGGGCGGCTTTGCGCCGAACCTCGCCTCCGCCGACGCGGCGCTGGATTTCGTCATGAAGGCGATCGAAAAGGCCGGCTATAAGCCCGGCGGCAATGTGTGCGCTCGCGCTCGATTGCGCCTCGACCGAATTCTTCAAAGACGGCATCTATCGTCTATGAAGGCGAAGGCAAAAAACGCTCGACGCCAAGAGCAGACGAAATACCTCGCCGATCTCGTCACCCGTTACCCGATCGTGTCGATCGAAGACGGCATGGCCGAAGACGATATCGAAGGCTGGACCATGCTGACCGAGGCGATCGGCGGCAAATGCCAACTGGTCGGCGACGATCTCTTCGTCACCAACGTCAAGCGGCTCGCCGACGGCATCGCCAAACATTACGGCAATTCGATTCTGATCAAGGTGAACCAGATCGGCACGCTGACGGAAACGCTCGCCGCCGTCGAAATGGCGCACAAGGCCGCTATACCGCGGTGATGTCGCATCGTTCCGGCGAGACCGAGGACTCGACCATCGCCGATCTCGCGGTCGCCACCAATTGCGGGCAGATCAAAACCGGCTCGCTGGCGCGTTCCGACCGCACGGCGAAATATAACCAGTTGCTGCGTATCGAGGAGGATCTCGGCGCGCAGGCGGCCTATGCCGGGCGCGCCGCGTTCCAAGGCGCTTCGATAATTCGATTGCCGCGGCCGGCTTGTTGAGCCGCGTCCACAACAGCGATAGCCTCGCGTTTCTCTGGGACGCGTATGATCGGGACGGACGAAATATGGATCAGACGCTTGCATTAAAGCCGGGGAACCGCCGGCTCGCGGTCGAAAACCTGAGCGAGCTCCGTCGCCGCCTCGGTCGACGCCGCAAGCTCATTCGATGCGCCGTTCACCCATCTGGTGCTCGATCGCGTGTTTCCCGAGGAAGTCTACGCGCAGATGCTCGCCAATATGCCGGAGGCGAACGACTACCGGCCGATGCACGGCCGCAGCAAAGGCCATGACCTTGCCGACGGCACCCATACGCGGGTGAAGATCGATCTGTTTCCGGAATATATCCGCCACCTGCCGCCGCAGAAGCGCGCGGTCTGGGACATCGTCGGCCGCGCTTTGTGCTCGCGTCCGGTCAAAGAGGCCTTCGTGCGGCGTCTTGCGCCCGCGCTCGAGCGCCGTTTCGGCAGCGTCTACGCCAAAACCGGCATGTATCCGATCCCGATCCTGACCCGCGACATTCCGGGCTATCTCATCACGCCGCACACCGATACCCGCTGGAAGGGCATCACCGTGCAGCTCTATCTGCCGCGCGATGCTTCAACCACGCATATCGGCACGATCTTCCACGAGAAGCTGCCCGACGGCTCGCTGCCGAAGACCAAGCAGATGAAGTTCGCGCCCAATACCGGCTACGCCTTCGCCGTCGGCACCGACACCTGGCACTCCGCCGATGCAGTCGGTCGCGGAAGTGCGCACCCGCGACAGCATCCTTCTGACCTATTTCGTCGATGCCGGCATGCTTCGCTTCATGCGCAATCGCGGCAAGCGGTTCGGCAATTTCCTGGGCAGCGAAATACGCAACCGGCTGCCGTAACCGGCCTCGCTCTGCGCATTAATGCCGCTTTAATCGGCAGGCTCGCATGCTGGCGGCATGGTCACCCGCAAACGGCTCCGGACGATTCTGAACGCGCTCGCGCTCTACGTGCTGGCGGCGCTCTTGATCGGCTATTTCGGGGTCAATGCCTATAGCGGCAATCGCGGGCTCAAGGCCAAGGAAGACATCGACCGGCAAATGGCGTCGCTCAACGCCGATCTGACGCGGCTCAAGCTCGAACACGCGCAATGGGCGCGCCGTGTCGCGCTGTTGAAGTCCGATGCGATCGACCCCGATATGCTCGACGAACGCGCGCGCGCGCTCCTCGATTATGTCGACGGAAACGACATGACGATGATGTTCCAGCCGGTGCCGAACCAGGTACCCAGCCCGGCCGCCGCACCGCACCCTTGACCTGACCCTTGACCCGCGCCCTCGCGGTCACGAAATTGGGTTTTCCGACAAGCATTTGGCCGATGGCAGCTATCCCCCGGCCGGCAACGCTTCCGACTTCCGCAAGTGAGTGAATTCCGCTATTGGAGGAAGCCCGCCTCCGCTAATGCTTCGTCATCTTTCGAGGACACTGATGGCCGTCGCCCAAACCACGCAAATCGCTGAAAAAGTAAGTCCGGGCGCCGGAAATGGCGCGGGCCCCGCAGGTGACGCCAAGATTGCCGAATTCAGCAAGGAGCAGGAACTCGACGCGCTCCGCCACATGCTCCTGATCCGCCGTTTCGAGGAAAAGGCGGGTCAGATGTACGGCATGGGTCTGATTGGAGGGTTCTGCCACCTCTATATCGGCCAGGAAGCGGTCGTGGTCGGCATGAAGCTCGCCACCAAAGAGGGTGATCAGATGATCACCGGCTATCGCGATCACGGCCACATGCTGGCCTGCGATATGGATCCGAAAGGGGTCATGGCCGAGCTGACCGGCCGGCGCGGCGGCTATTCCAAGGGCAAGGGCGGCTCCATGCACATGTTCTCGCTGGAGAAGAAATTTTACGGCGGTCATGGCATCGTCGGTGCCCAGGTCCCGCTCGGGACCGGGCTTGCCTTCGCCAACAAATATCGCGGCAATGATTCCGTCTGCCTCACTTATTTCGGCGACGGCGCGGCCAACCAGGGCCAGGTCTATGAAAGCTTCAACATGGCCGAGCTGTGGAAGCTGCCGGTCATCTATGTCATCGAGAACAATCGCTACGCGATGGGAACGTCGGTGTCGCGCTCTTCGGCGCAGACCGATTTCTCCAAGCGCGGCGTGTCGTTCAACATTCCAGGGTCACAGGTCGACGGTATGGATGTGCGGGCGGTGAAAGCGGCCTCCGAGGCGGCGCTGGCCTGGTGCCGCGCCGGCAAGGGCCCGGTCATTTTGGAAATGATGACCTACCGGTATCGCGGCCACTCGATGTCGGATCCGGCGAAATACCGGACCAAAGAGGAAGTCGACAAAATGCGCACCGAGCACGATCCGATCGAGCAGGTACGCAAGCGGCTTCTCGACAAGAAATGGGCCAGCGAAGACGATCTGAAAAAGATTGACGCGTCGGTCCGCGCCGTCATCAATGAAGCGTCGGAGTTTGCGACCCACGATCCCGAACCTGATGCTTCCGAGCTTTATACCGACGTCTATCGTTGAGCAGCGATTGGCGCGACGCAGAGTGAGCCCCAAGTGAATTATCGTGTGAGCTACGTTGTGAGCTGTCATGCCGACTGAGATTTTGATGCCCGCTTTGTCGCCCACGATGGAGAAGGGCAATCTCGCCAAATGGCTCAAGAAAGAGGGCGATACCGTCAAATCCGGCGACGTGATCGCCGAGATCGAGACCGATAAAGCCACCATGGAAGTGGAAGCGGTCGACGAGGGCACGCTCGGGAAAATTTTGGTACCGGAAGGCACCAACGACGTCGCGGTCAATACGCCGATCGCCATGATCCTTGCCGACGGCGAGGATGCAGCCGCGCTTAAAGGCAGCAAGCCCGCGCCGGCCAAGCTGCCGGTGGCCGAATTCGCACCGGCCGTTGCAAAAACCGAACCGGTTGCGAAAGCGGAAGCGCCCGCAGCGGCAGCCAAGCCGCCAGCAGCCGCAGCGACACCCGAACCCGAAGTGCCGGCAGGCACCGAGCTCGTCACCATGACCATGCGCGAAGCGCTGCGCGACGCCATGGCCGAGGAAATGCGCCGCGATCCGGACGTCTTCGTGATGGGCGAGGAGGTCGCCGAATATCAGGGCGCCTACAAGGTCACCCAGGGCCTATTGGAAGAGTTCGGCGCGCGGCGCGTCATCGACACGCCGATCACCGAGCACGGCTTTGCCGGCGTCGGCATCGGCGCGGCCTTCGATGGCTTGAAACCGATCGTCGAATTCATGACCTTCAACTTCGCCATGCAGGCGATGGATCAGCTCATCAATTCGGCGGCGAAGACGCAATATATGTCGGGCGGGCAGGTCAAGGTCTCGATCGTATTCCGCGGCCCGAACGGTCCGGCCTCGCGCGTTGCCGCGCAGCACAGCCAGGATTATTCGTCGTGGTACTCGCACATTCCGGGCCTGAAGGTGATCGCGCCGTCGACCGCGGCCGACGCCAAGGGGCTTCTCAAAGCCGCCATCCGCGATCCCAATCCGGTGGTCTTTCTCGAAAACGAAATTCTCTACGGCCATTCCTCGCCGGTGCCCAAGCTCGACGATTATGTGCTGCCGATCGGCCGCGCGCGCGTCGTGCGGCCCGGCAACGACGTGACCATCGTCGCCTGGTCCATGGGCATGACCTATGCGCTCAAGGCGGCGGAGGAATTGGCGAAAGACAATATCGACGCCGAGGTGATCGATCTGCGCACGCTCAAGCCGATGGACACTGCAACGATCATCGAGTCGGTGAAAAAGACCGGCCGCGTGGTCACCGTCGAAGAAGGCTGGAAGCAATCCGGCGTCGGTTCGGAGATCGCCGCCCGCCTGATGGAGGAAGCGTTCGACTATCTCGATGCGCCGGTGATGCGGGTCTGCGGCAAGGATGTGCCCATGCCCTATGCGGCCAATCTGGAAAAGCTCGCGCTGCCTTCCGTTGCCGAAGTCGTCGAGGCGGTGAAAGCCGTCACCTATCGCTGAATTCTGTCCTGGTGAGATTGCCGTCCGATGCCCATCAATATCCTCATGCCGGCACTGTCGCCCACGATGGAGAAGGGCAACCTTGCCAAGTGGCTCAAGAAAGAAGGCGACGCGGTCAAGACCGGCGACGTGATCGCCGAGATCGAGACCGACAAAGCGACGATGGAATACGAGGCCGTCGATGACGGCGTGCTGGCCAAGATCGTCGTGCCGGAAGGCACCCAAGACGTCGCGGTCAATCAGCTCATCGCCGTGATGGCGCAGGAAGGCGAGGACGTGAAAGCCGCTGCGTCGGCGGCCGGGAAGGGCGCTGCCCGCGTCTGCAGCGGCCCCACCTGCGGCAGCCGCACCGCAAACCGCCGCACCCGCGCCGCAAGCGAAAGCGCCTCCGCCTGCTCCGCGTCCGAGCAGCGCCGAAAGCAGCGGCTGCACCGGCAGCGCCCGCAACCAACGGCCACGCCGGTGGCCGCGTGTTCTCCTCACCGTTGGCGCGGCGGCTAGCGAAGGACGCCGGCATCGATCTTGGCCGCATCCAGGGCACCGGCCCTCATGGCCGTGTGATCGCGCGCGACGTGGCGTCGGCGAAGGCAGGCGGCGGACTGAAGGCGCCGCGCAGCGCCGGCACGGCGCCGATGATCGCGCCGTCGATGTCCGATCAGCAGATCCTCGCGCTTTACGACAAGGACAGTTACGAGATCGTGCCGCATGACGGCATGCGCCGCACCATCGCGCAGCGGCTCACCGCCTCGGTGCAGACCATTCCGCATTTCTACCTGACCATCGATTGCGACATCGGCAAGCTTCTCGACGCGCGCGAAGAGATCAATACGCTCGCGCCAAAAGGCAAAGACGGCAAGCCGGCCTACAAGCTCTCGGTCAACGATTTCGTCATCAAGGCGCTGGCGCTGGCGTTACAGCGCGTGCCGGATGCCAATGTAAGCTGGACCGAAGGCGGCATGCTCAAGCACAAGCATTCCGACATCGGCGTCGCCGTCGCCATGCCGAACGGCCTGATCACGCCGATCATCCGCAACGCCGAGACCAAATCGCTCGCCACGATCTCGAACGAAATGCGCGACTTCGCCGTGCGCGCGCGCGAGCGGAAGCTCAAGCCGCATGAATATCAGGGCGGCACCTCGGCGGTGTCCAATCTCGGCATGTATGGAATCAAGGATTTCACCGCTGTGATCAATCCGCCGCACGCCACGATCCTTGCCGTCGGCACCGGCGAGGAGCGTGCGGTGGTGCGCGATGGCAAGATCGCAGCCGCTCACATCATGAGCGTGACCATGTCGTGCGACCACCGCGCTGTCGACGGCGCGCTCGGCGCGGTCCTGATCGGCGCGTTCAAGGCGCTGATCGAAAATCCGGTGATGATGCTGGTGTAGCAATGCCCCTCGTGCGCATCGATCTGCGGCGCGGCAAATCGGCGGCCTACAAGAAGGCGATCAGCGACGGCGTCTATCAGGCGCTGCGCGAGATCTTCGCCGTGCCCGAGAACGATCGCTTCATGGTCGTGACCGACCGCAACGACGAAGACTTCATCTACGAGCCGAGTTATCTCGGCATCGAGCACGGCGCCGATTTCGTCATCCTGCAGATCACCGTCACCAATACGCGCACGGTCGCGCAGAAGCAGGCGCTCTATGCGCGGATCGTCGAATTGCTCGGCAAAAGCCCCGGCATCCGGCCGGCCGACGTGATGATCAATCTGATCGACGTCGGCAAAGAGAACTGGTCGTTTGGCAACGGCATCGCGCAATACGTTTGATTGCCGCGCATCAGGCCGGATCGAGGCCCTTGGCGCGAAACGCCGCGGCGGCCGGCGGTGAGCGCAGGAACGCGATCAGGGCCGTTCCGACTTCGGCATTTTCACTATCCGGCATGAGGCCCGCCGCAAAGGCGGTGACGAGGTTGAGATCGCCGGGCAACAGCCCAACCACTTCGCAGCCTGCGACATGCAGAAGCTCCGGCTTTTGCTGCACGGCGAGCTCGGCTTCGCCGGAGACGAGCAGTGTGGCGGAGAAGCCGCCGGCCGGCGGATATTTGGTCTTTGGCCGCATTTGCGCGGCGATGCCCATGCGTTCGAGCAGTTTTTCGAAATAGACGCCGCTCGCGCCGCCCGCCGACGGTTCGCTATAGGCGATCGACTTGGCGTTGAGCAGCGTTTGCTTGAGCGCCTCGGGCGTCGAAATATCGGGCTTGCGCGCGCCGGCTTTCACCGCGATCCCGACGCCGGAGCTGGCGAGCGGCGCCTCGGACCCCGCCAAAACCTTGCCTTGCTTGCTCAGCGCATCGAGGCTGGCGCGGCTCAAGATCAGCACGTCGGCGGTTTCGCCGCCTTCGATGCGTTTCACCAGCATCGGCGCGGTGCCCCAGGTGACGGCAAGCTTGTGGCCGCTCGATGTCTCGTATCGCGCAAACAGATCCTCGGCGGCGCTGCGCACGCCGATGGTGCTGTAAACGTTGAGTTCGGCCATAAGCGAAAACCGCCGTTGCGCCAGTGGGAAGGGCGAATAGTACACACCCGAACCCGGCCTGGTTCAACCGCGGCCCGGCCGCCGGGCATTTTTCTTGCTTCGCCGCACCATCGCAGGCAGGAAATCCGTCAGCAATCCTTGGCTCCGCACAGGCCGCACGATGGATGATTTGATCTCGGGCTATCGCCGCTTTCGCGCCAGCACATGGCAAACCGAACGCGGCCGCTTCGAGGCCCTGAGCCGGCTCGGGCAGCGGCCGCGGGCGCTGATCATTGCCTGTTCGGACAGCCGCACCGATCCGCAAATGGTTTTCAATGCGCGGCCCGGCGAACTGTTCGTGGTCCGCAATGTCGCGAATATCGTGCCGCCGTACGGCCCGGACGATCACCCGCACGGCGTGAGTTCGGCGATCGAATTCGCGGTGCGGTCGCTCCAGGTGCGTGAAATCGTGGTGCTGGGTCATGCCATGTGCGGCGGCATTCACGCCTTGCTCAACGGCGCGCCGGACGAAGTGTCCGACTTCGTCGGCCAATGGGTCCGCATCGCCGAGCCGGCGCGTGAGCGCGCGATGAAGGCGCCCCCGGATCGGCAGCAAGACGTCTGCGAGCATGAAGCCGTTCAACTGTCGCTCGACAACCTTCTGACCTTCCCTTGGATCAAGGATGCGGTAGAGGCGGGCCATCTCACGCTGCACGGCTGCTTTTTCGATATCCGCTCCGGCGTGCTCGAGCGGCTCGACGAGGACGGAATTTTTCGGCCGATCCCGGATTGAGAAGCCTGCTATAAGAGCGCATGCAGCGTCCCCATATAGGGGGAGCGCCGGAACGCGCGGCATAACGAGGATTGAATGGCTGAGACGGATTTCGACATCATCATTATCGGTTCGGGCCCGGGCGGTTACGTCACCGCGATCCGCGCCGCGCAGCTGGGCTTCAAGACCGCCATTGTCGAGCGCGAATATCTCGGCGGCATCTGCCTCAACTGGGGCTGCATCCCGACCAAGGCGCTGCTGCGCTCTGCGGAAATTTTCCATTACCTGCAGCACGCCAAAGATTATGGCCTGTCGGCAGGCGAGGTGACCTACGATCCGGCCGCTGTGGTGAAGCGATCGCGCGCGGTCTCCAAACGCCTCAATGACGGCGTCGGCTTCCTGATGCGGAAGAACAAAGTCGCCGTGATCTGGGGCGAGGCGGTAATCGACGCGCCCGGCAAGATCATCGTGAAAGCCGGCCGGAGCGAAGCGCCGAAAGGCGCGCTCGGCGCCGGCGCCTACCAAGCCAAACACATCATCATCGCCACCGGCGCGCGGCCGCGCGTGCTGCCGGGGCTTGAGCCCGACAAGAAGCTGGTCTGGACCTATTTCGAGGCGATGGTGCCGGAGAAAATGCCGAAGTCGCTTCTCGTCGTCGGCTCGGGCGCCATCGGCATCGAATTCGCCTCGTTCTATCGCACGCTTGGCGCCGAGGTGACCGTCGTCGAAGTGCTGCCGCAAATCCTGCCGGTCGAGGACGCCGAGATCGCCGCCTTCGCCCGCAAGAGTTTCGAGAAGCAAGGCATCAAGATTTTCACCGGCGCCAAAGTGACGAAGCTCGACAAGAAGGCCGACAGCGTCACCGCGACCATCGACGACGGCAAAGGCGGCACGCAAACGCTGACCGTCGATCGCGTCATCGCCGCGGTCGGCGTCGTCGGCAATATCGAAAATCTCGGCCTCGAAAAGCTCGGCGTGAAAACCGAGCGCGGCGCGATCGTCATCGACGGCCTGTGCAAGACCAATGTGCCGGGCATCTATGCCATCGGCGACGTCGCCGGCCCGCCGCTGCTCGCCCACAAGGCCGAGCATGAAGGCGTCATCTGCGTCGAGGCGATCAAGGGCCTGCATCCGCACCCGATGAACAAGCTGATGATCCCGGGCTGCACCTATTGCACGCCGCAGATCGCCTCCGTCGGCCTCACCGAACAGGCCGCCAAAGACAAAAGCTCGACATCCGCGTCGGCCGCTTTCCCTTCGTCGGCAACGGCAAGGCGATCGCGCTCGGCGAGGACCAGGGTCTGGTCAAAGTGATCTTCGACAAGAAGACCGGCCAGCTTCTTGGCGCGCATATGGTCGGCGCCGAAGTCACCGAGCTCATCCAGGGCTATGTGGTGGCGATGAATCTCGAGACCACCGAGGAAGAGCTGATGCACACCGTGTTCCCGCATCCGACACTGTCGGAAATGATGAAGGAAGCGGTGCTTGACGCTTACGGGCGCGTATTGAATATTTAAGTTTGATCGGTGTTGGTTTTGGCATGACCGGTCGGGGCAACGGGTGCGCAACCTCTGGCGGAGGCGGTCATGCCGCATGTCGCTATCCCGTTCGCTTGTCAGAAATACGCGCGTTATAAGCCCGTTCGCTTCCTGCCTGCATTGCTCGGCGTCGCCGTGCTGTCCATCGGCTTCGTCCTAGCGGCCTGCTCGCAAAAATCGCAATCGCTTGCAGATTACATCGCCGCGATCTGCGCATCGCATTTTCGCGACGCCTCGCACGAGGAAGCACCATTCCTCGCCGACAATGTCAGCGCCATGTCGAAGATGATGGTCGATATGGGCATTACCCCGATCGGGCGACATCGACCGCGACTTTGTTGCGATGATGGTGCCGCATCATCAAGGCGCCATCGACATGGCGCAGGCCGAGTTGCGCTACGGTCACAACGAGCAACTAAGACGTATGGCGCAGGAAATCATCGTCACGCAGCAAGCGGAGATCGCCGCCATGCGGCTCGCCATCGGTGAGCCATTGCCGCCGGCAACGCCAGCGCCCGACCAACAATCTACGACGAGAAGCGACGACACATAAGTCCTCGGTCCAGTAGCCGACAGGGAGGTGTGACATGAAACCAACTTTTATCCTGAGCCTCGTTCTGGGCGCCGCCGCCTCCTTGAATGTTACGCCGCTGCTGGCAGGGCAGGTGCCCGGCAGCGCCGCCGATCCGGATATTGCGGTCAGCCATCACGACCGCGTCTATGCGGCGGAGCAGTTCTCCAACACCGTCTCGGTCATCGATCCGGTGGACAACAAGCTGCTTGGCGTCATCCGGCTCGGCGATCCGTCGCCGTCGGACCTGAGCCCGCTCTACAAGGGACAGGTCCTGGTGCACGGCATGGGCTTCTCACCGGATCACCATACGCTCGCCATCGTCTCGATCGGCTCGAATTCCGTGAGCTTCATCGATACGGCGACCAATACGGTCAAACACGTCACTTATGTCGGCCGCGCGCCACACGAGGCCTTTTTCACGCCTGACGGCAAGGAGGTGTGGGTCACTGTCCGCGGCGAAAATTATGTGTCCGTGCTGGACGGCACGACCTACGAAGAGAAGACGCGCATCACCACACCGAACGGGCCGGGGATGCAGATTTTTTCGCCCGACGGCAAATACGGCTATGTCTGCTCGTCGTTCAATCCGGAAATCGACGTCGTCACCATTGCCGACCACACGATTGTCGGCAAAGTTACGCAGGCGAGTCCGTTCTGCCCCAATATCGCGGCGACCCCGGACGGTTCGCAGGTCTGGTTCACGCTGAAGGACACCGGCAAGACGCAAGTCTTCGACGCGCATCCGCCGTTTACCGTTGTTGAAGACGATGGATACCGGGCCGATCACCAATCACGTCAATATCGTGCATAACGCCAAGGGCGCGTTCGCCTATGTCACCATCGGCGGCCTTCAACGAAGTGAAAGTCTTTCGTACCGACAATTTCGAGCAGGTGACGACCATCCCGGTCGGCAAGCTGCCGCACGGCGTGTGGCCGTCAGGTGATGGCTCGCGTATCTATGTCGGGCTTGAGGGCGACGACCAGATGACCGCGATTGATACTCTGACCAACAAGGTCATCGCTTCGGTTCCGATCGGCCAGGCGCCGCAGGCCATTGCTTACCTACCCAACGCCGTGCCGGATGGTCCAGGAACGGCCAATCTCATGCCGCTCGGTCTTGCGGGGCAAGCGGCGCATCTGACGCTTGCAGCGCCGGGCACTAACGCCAGTCAAAGCGCGCCGCCGACCAGCGTGGCGCTGTACGATCAGGGACTGGCGCAGGTGCTTGAAGCGGCGGTTACCGGGCTCGAGCCGAAAAAGCCTTATCTGCTGGCTCTCTCCGATCATCCCGACGGCAGCGGAAAGCTGCAGGGCCTGTCGGGCTTCATGACCAACCCGGCAGGCGGCGCTATCGTCAACGCCGTCGGTCCGGTGCGCCAGCTGCTGCGCGGCGAAGACACGAGCCAGCGCCGCTATCTGGTCATTGCACCCGGCACCGCCGACGAGCATGGCGCTCCGGCGCAGATCCAGATGCAATGAAGTTCGCATCCGTTTAGACGAACCGGTCGATAACATCGGCGCGACACCACAAAAGAGGCGCGGCCATGAAGCATTTTCTGCTGGAAGGCGAATATCTGGTGCCGTTCGAGGATTTTCCAACCTCGTTCCTACTCATCGTGCCTTCCTGCAGAAAGGCTATGACGCCGGGTATTTCCTGTGCTCTGGCCCGCAAATTCCGGGGCGCGGCGGCTTTTTGCTCGCCCGCGCGGAGTCGCTGGAGAAGCTGCAGGAGATTTTGGCGGACGAGCCCTTCACTAAAGCCAAGAAGATGCGCTTCAGTCGGATAACCGAATTCAATCCGGTCCAGCACCAGCCGATTTTGAAGGATTGGTTCGCGAAAGCGTAAGCCGGCAGCACGAAGCCGGACTACGCGACTAATCCCGCCATCGGCTTCACCGCGTCGCTGCCGGGAAACACGTTCTGCGCCAGCGCGCGCTCGTCGGCGCGCAGATGATCCTTCAGCACGCCCTTGATCACGGCGCGCAGATCGGTGGTCGGCTTGAGGTCGCGGTTCTCGTAAAGGTTGGCGCTCTTGAGCCCGGGCCAGTCGGCGATGACGCGGCCGCCTTTGAGCGCGCCGCCGAGCGAGGAGCGCAACCGTCGCGTGCCGTGATCGGTGCCGTCGGTGCCGTTGATATGCGCGGTGCGGCCGAACTCGGTGGCGAGCACCACGACCGTGTCCTGCCACGCCGGGCCCATATTGGTCTTGACCGCGGCGAAGCGCGTCGTCGAGCGAGCCGAGCAATTGCGACAGCCGCCCGCTGCGCGATGCCTTCATTGACATGGGTGTCCCAGCCGTCGAGCGCGAGCGCGCCGACGCGCGGCCCGTCGGGCTGCGCCAAGAACTTGCGCGGCATTGCCGGCGGCTTCGGAAAAATACGCGCGCACTTGCGCGGCGCCGGGCGCCGCCCGGTTTTTTCGCCATATCGCCGGAATGCTCGATCGCCGTCAGCTTGCGAATTGTCTTCGAGGACGCTGGCGAGTTTCGACGTCGGAATGGCGATAAAGATCGAGCAGACGCGCGAGCGTATCGTCGCTTGCCGGCATGACCTGCTGCGGCGACCACGACAGAACCGGCGCCGGGCCGCGCGCGATCAGCGGCGTCACCGGACCGACGGCAAAGACTCTGCTGCCTTTCGGATCGACCCGGCCGCCCGGCGCCAGACCCGCCAGCGCGCGATTGAGCCAGCCGCTGTCGCTCGGCGCCACTTTCGGCAGGCCGCTCTCGAGCAGATCCTGGCCGTCGAAATGCGAGCGCTCGCGATAGGGCGTGGCGCAGGCGTGGACGATGATCGCCTCGTTGGCCTGGAACATGCGGTGCAGGTTCGGCATCGCCGGATTGAGCGCGAAGAAGTCGTTGAGCTTGAGCGCCGGGGTCTTGCTTTCGTAGCGTCAGCGCATTGTCGCCGCGCAACGCCACCCAATCCGGATCGCCGACCGGCGCGACGGTGGCCAGCCCGTCGAGCGCGCCGCGCAGAATGATGGCGAGAAAGCGCGGATCGCGGCCTTCGGCGTGCGCGAGCTTCGGCAGATGCGCCCAGGCGAACAAGGTGCCGGAGGCGAGCAGCACTTCGCGGCGCGAAGGAGCGTGCAGTTTGGCATGCAGTCTCATGGTTGTCTCCACGACACGATTATCTCCGCAAGAATTCCGGCGCCATCACCAGAAGCGCGAGCGCCTGCGCGCGAGTTTCGGCGCGCGCCACGGTGTCGCGCGTTTCGGCAGACGCCAACGGACCGAGCCCGCTGTTGAGGAGTGCGAGCGGATCCGACGCCCTGGGCGCGGCCGGCGAATTCGTTGGCGATATCGAGCGCGATGCGCCATGCCGTCGATCCAAGCTGCTTCGGTATCGGGATAGCCGTTCGGCGCGGGCGGCCGCCACAGCGGCGCGCCAAGCGTCGCCTGCGCGTTCATGATCCGGCCGATCGGGATGATCGCTTGCGTGCCGCTGAGCCGAATGACGCCGGCGATCCATTCGGCGGGCGGCTTGAGTTTTTGCCGCTGCGGCGCCCAGGATTCGTCCGCCGTCACCAGCGTCTTGGCGACGTCCTTGAGATTGCCGTCGCTGTCACTGAAAACTCTTTGCCAGCTTGGCGACAAGCGTCGGCGGCGGGTCGTCGGCGACAAAGTGGCCGGCCAGTTTTTCGGCGATGTGCTGCGCCGTCGCCGGATGCCGCGCCAGATCGGCCAGCACGGCGCGGCCCTGATCGACGCCGGTATCGGGATAGCGCTTGCCGAGCACCGTCTGATCGCCCGGCTCGTGCAGCCGTTTGACAAAGGCGAATTCGCCGCCGTGTTCGGGTTCGACCGGGCGGAATCCACGATCCAGCCGGTGAGCACATTGGCGAAGCTTGTGACGTCGGCTTGCGTATAGCCGCTGCGAACGCCGAGCGTGTGCAGTTCGAGCGTTTCGCGCGCGAGATTTTCGTTCAAGTCCTTTGTCGCGGTTGATGCCGGCGACGGAGTCCGGCACCCATCGACTCGACATTGTCGAGGTAGAACAGCATTGCCGGATGGCTCTCGACCGCGTGCAGCAAATCGGCGAAGCGGCCGAGCACATGCGGCCGGATCGCCTCGCGCTCATAGGCGTCCGGCCATGCCGACGACCTTGTCGGCGGAAATGCAGAAATGGTTCGACCAGAACCACACCAGCCGCTCGACAAATCCGATATCGCGCCGTCGCCGCGGCGTCGAAACGGGCCTTGGCCTCGGCCAGAAGAAGTTGCTGCGGCAGCGGCGGCTGATTGGGCGGTGGCTTGGGCGGCTGGACCGGTGCGGCGGCGCTGGTGTCCGACATGTTCGCCGACACATTGGTCATTGAGGTGTTGTTGGCTGTCATCGACGCGGCGTTGGCGTCGGCTTCCTTCTTGGCCCGTTGCTCGAGTTTTTGTTGTGCCTGCTGCTCGGCCTGGAAGTCGGAGACCTGGCGCGCCGCTTCCGCGCTTGACGGCAGTCGGCCGCGATCTGACCGGCACCAGGCCGATCAAGATCGGCCAGCAATGCGCCGCGGGGATCATTGGCGATTGCGGCGATCGAATCGCCGACCGGGCCGAAGCCAAATCGATGAAGCGCGAGTGCTGCCGCTTGAGCGGTCATTGAAATCCTCCCGCGATGGCGCGCATCGCGAACGCCGCACTAGGCGTTTTTATTGTGGCAAAAGTTGCGTTCGGAAACGGTGAAAACCGCGATAAAACCTAACTTTTTGTTCATGCGTCAGTCATTGGTCGTCGCCGCGCCGTCACGGAACCTAAACCTTGCGGCGCAGCATACGGAGCCGTAAGTATCTGGTGACGGGTCACACCCGCCAGATTGAGCCGCTCCGATCAATGGCCGTTGTGATCGACACGCTTGCCGACACTCCCGGCACGCCCGCGCCATCCCGAAAAGGCGCACCGGCCCGATCAGCCTATTTTGCAAAAGCCCGACTGGATTCGCGTCAAGGCGCCGGTCTCGCCCGGCTATAACGCCACGCGGCAGATCGTGAACGAGAACGGCCTGCACACGGTCTGCGAGGAGGCCGGCTGCCCGAATATCGGCGAGTGCTGGGACAAGAAGCACGCCACCTTCATGATCATGGGCGACACCTGCACGCGGGCCTGCGCGTTCTGCAACGTCAAAACCGGGCTTCCCGGCGCGCTCGATCCCGCCGAGCCGGAGCATGTCGCGGAGGCGACCTCAAAACTCGGGCTTGCGCATATCGTCGTCACCTCGGTCGATCGCGACGATCTCGAGGACGGCGGCGCCGCGCATTTCGCAGCCGTCATCGGCGCCATTCGCGCGCGCTGCGAGGCGACCACGATCGAAGTGCTGACGCCGGATTTTCAGCGCAAGGACGGCGCGGTGGAAACCGTGGTCGCAGCGCGGCCCGACGTGTTCAACCACAATCTCGAAACCGTGCCGTCGAAATATCTCACGGTCCGCCCGGGCGCGCGCTACTTCGGCTCGATCCGGCTCCTGCAGCGCGTCAAGGAAATCGATCCGAATATGTTCACCAAGTCCGGCATCATGGTCGGGCTTGGCGAGGAGCGTAACGAAATGTTGCAGGTGATGGACGATCTGCGCGCGGCCGATGTCGACTTCCTGACCATCGGCCAATATTTGCAGCCGTCGCGCAAACATCATCCGGTGATGCGCTTTCGTGCCGCCGGAGGAATTCAAGTCGCTCGAGACGATCGCCTATGCCAAGGGATTTTCGCTGGTCTCGGCAAGCCCGCTGACACGTTCCTCGCATCACGCCGGCGAGGATTTTGCCCGGCTGAAGGCACAGCGGACGGCGCGCTGATTGGATGCCGCAATTTTCGACCAAGCGGCGTGTGCGGCATTCCGCGTCCGATATGTTCGATCTCGTCGCCGATGTCGAGCGCTATCCGCAATTCGTGCCGCTCTGCCAATCGCTGCGCGTGCGCAAGCGCTTAAGCGAAGGCGACGGTAAAGAAGTGATCGTCGCCGACATGACGGTCGCCTACAAATTCATCCGCGAGACCTTCACCAGCCGCGTCACGCTCGACCGGGGCAAGCTCGAGATTTTTGTCGAATATCTCGAAGGGCCGTTTCAGCAAATGCACAACCGCTGGAATTTTCGGTCCGTGGGCGACGACGCTTGCGACGTCGAATTTTTCATCGCCTACGAGTTCCGCAGCCGCACGCTTGGCGTTTTGATGGGGGCGATGTTCGAGACCGCGTTCCGCCGCTTTTCCGCGGCCTTCGAGCGCCGCGCCGACGAGGTTTATGGCGCGGCGTAGCACATAGCGCTCTTTAACTATGTCGGCTGTTCGGTCGCGCGCGCGGCTCGAATAGGCTCTGTCAGAACGGCGATAATGGTCGCGCGAATTCGGCTGAGAAAATATCGAGTGAGCAAAGTGTTGCGACAAGTCCCCGCGATTGTTGCTTCCGTTGTTCTCGGTCTTGGCGTGGCCCAAGTCGGCGACGCGCCGCGCGGGCCGGACAGAGTCTCGTCGCCACGGCTCACGACACCCGGCAGAAAACCGTAACGCCAGTTCCCAGTCAGACCCCGGGCGGCCGAGCTTCAATCGCGCAAGGCGCCGAAGGCGGTCAACCGTCTCATGATTTGCGCGAACCGCCACGCACTTGCACGCCGGCGGGAATGGGATCGTCGATGGGTCCAATCAATGGGTCATGTCTCAAGACTATGGCGGCCTCTATGGCGGCGACGGTCTCGTCGTCTATTGGGCGCCGGGCCGCTGGTATCGGTATCCAGGTTTTGGCGACAAGAGATATTTGATGCCGCAGCCGGAAGGCGTCTGGGGCAGATAACTCTGGTTGGGCGCGTCAAGGCGCAGCCTAACGCCCGGCGCTCTTTCGCCAAGCGTTTCGAGCAGCGCAAGCGCCTGCGCGACCGAGCGCGCCGCACGCGGCCGCGCCCGATCTTGCCGAACAGTCGCCGCTGCGCGAGACGCCTGCCGTTGCGGCTCGCCGCGGCGAAATAAACGAGCCCGACCGGCTTTTGCTTCGTGCCGCCGCCCGGGCCGGCAATGCCGGTGATCGAGACCGCGATATCGGCCAGCGAATTCTTCAGCGCGCCTTTAGCCATGGCGGCCGCGGTTTCGGCGCTGACGGCGCCGTGACGCTTCAAGCGTCGCCGCCGGCACGCCGAGCATCGCCTGTTTGGCGGCGTTGGAATAGGTGACGAAGCCGCAATCGACCACATCCGACGAACCGGCGATTTCGGTCAGCGCGCCGGCGACAAGTCCGCCGGTGCAGGATTCCGCGGTCGCGATATGCAGGCCGCGCGCGCGGCAGAGATCGAGAACGCAGCGCGCCTTGCGGCGCAGCCGCACGGTCATTCTGCGCTCACGCGGCGCGTCCACGGCAGGCGAACCGTCGCCGTCGCCATCGCCACAATGCCTTCGCTGCGGCCGGTGAAGCCGATTTTTCGCTGGTCGTCGCTTTGACGGCGACGCGATCGGCGGAAATGCCGGCGATCTCGGCGATGCGCGCGCGCATGGCGTCGCGATGCGGCGACACTCGCGGCGCTTCGCACACGACCGTCACGTCAAGATGCGCGATCATGCCGTGCGCGCGCGCACGCGGTCGCAGGCGAACGCCAGAAAGCGGTCCGATGACGCGCCTTTCCACTGCGGATCGACTCGGCGGAAAGTGCGAGCCGATATCGCCGTCGGCGAGCGCGCCGAGAATGGCGTCGACCAGCGCATGCAGCGCGACGTCGGCATCGGAATGTCCGGTCACGCCGCGCGAATGCGGGATGCGCACGCCGCCGAGCATGACGTGATCGCCGTCGGCGAAAGCATGCACGTCAAAGCCGTTGCCGGTGCGCACGTCGGCAAGCGCAGCCAGTATGCAGCATTTCGGCACGGGCGAAATCGTCGTTGGTCGTCACTTTCACGTTGCCGCTTTCGCCTTCGAACACGCTGACGCGCTGGCCGGCCCATTCGGCAAGCGCGGCATCGTCGGTGAAATCTTTCGAGACCGGCCGCGGCCGCGCGCCGATGCGCCTTCAAGATGAGATCGAAACCGAAGGCTTGCGGCGTTTGCACGATGCGCAAGTCGGCTGCGATCGAGCGTTTCGGTCGACGATCGGCGCTGGCGTCGATCGCTTTCACCGTGTCGGCAATGAGCGATGCCCGGCACGGCGGCGCCGCTGGCTTGCCGGCCGCGATGGCGCGGCTCGATCAGCGCGCCGTGAAAAACGGACGCGCGGCATCGTGAATGAGGACGAGCGCGGGGGCCTCGCGCGTCGAGCGCTTCGAGTCCGGCGCGCACCGAAGCCTGCCGCGTCGCGCCGCCCGCAACCGGCGGCAGCGAGTTTTTCAAGCCCGCCGTCGCGGCGCGAAATGTCTTCCTCGTCCGCCGGATTGATGACCGGCTGCACCACGCCGATCTGCGGATGATCGAGAAATGCCGCGCAGCGTCGGGCGGATCATCGGCTCGCCGGCGATGTCGCGATACTGCTTCGGCACGTCGCCGCCGGCGCGCTCGCCGCGGCCGGCTGCGACGATAACAGCGGCCACTCAGTCGGTCATGAAGCACGCTCCCATCTGCGCAGCAAATTCAGCGCGATGCGCTTTAGCGCATGTCGCCGCGAATGTGCGAACCGCGGACGGCTCGAAACTGCGGAGCTTAACCGCTGCCGCAGCTATTGCCGGCTGCCCTGTGCACAGCAGTTAGGATATTGCAGTGCAGCACTTGCACTGCACCGATGATTTGGCTAAACTCTATGCAGACTCAATAACGCCTAATTCGTGTGCATAGATGACGCCTAGAGCCCGATATCGGTTCCTGCATGCTTGATGGTCAAGTGTCTGACTTTACATAGCTTCTGTCTATGGCAATGACGCCACCGCGAAGTGCGATCCTTGCGAGGACCGCGCCATGAGCGCGGTGGAGCCACTGCTAACGACTTCGGCGGCTGATGCAGTGCTGAACGCGCTGCCGCACCCCGTCATCGTGGTGTCATCGGACGGGAAAGTGATCGACGCCAATGCCGCGGCGGAGGCGTTTTTCGAGGTCTCGGTGCCGCTGTTGCGGCGCCATCTGCTGCGCGACCTCGTGCCGTTCGGCAGCCCGTTGCTCACGCTGATCGAGCAGGTGCGCCGGCGCGGCGCGGCCGTCAACGAATACAAAGTCGATCTCGGCACGCCGCGCAATCCGGGCGACCGGCTGGTCGATCTTCACGTCGCGCCGCTGCCCGAGCAGCCGGACCATGTCGTGGTGATGCTGCAAGAGCGCACCATCGCCGACAAGATGGATCGCCAGCTCACCCATCGCGGCGCGGCGCGTTCGGTGATCGCGCTTGCCGCCATGCTGGCGCACGAGATCAAAAATCCGCTGTCCGGCATCCGCGGCGCGGCGCAGCTTCTCGAGCAATCGGTCGACGACGACGACCGCACGCTGACGCGGCTGATCTGCGACGAGGCCGATCGCATCGTGAAGCTCGTCGACCGCATGGAAGTCTTCAGCGACGAGCGGCCGGTCGAGCGCGAGCCGATCAACATCCATGTCGTGCTCGATCACGTGAAGCGGCCTCGCGCAATCGGGCTTCGCCCGCCACATCAAATTCATCGAGGAATACGATCCGTCGCTGCCGCCGGTGCTGGCGAACCGCGACCAGCTCGTCCAGGTGTTTCTCAATCTGATCAAGAACGCCGCCGAGGCGATCGGCGAAAATACCACCGGCGGCGAGATCGTCGCTGTCCACCGCGTTTCGGCCGGGCGTGCGGCTGTCGCTGCCGGGCGCCAATGCGCGCATCTCGCTGCCGCTCGAATTCTGCGTCAGCGACAACGGACCGGGCGTGCCCGACGAATTGATGCCGCATCTGTTCGATCCGTTCGTCACCACCAAGCCGACCGGATCGGGTCTGGGCTTGGCGCTGGTCGCCAAGATCGTCGGCGACCATGGCGGCATCATCGAATGCGAGTCGCAGCCGCGACGAACCATCTTTCGCATACTCATGCCGAAATACACCGCGACCACCGGCGGTGAGGGCGCCGAGCCGGACGGCGCCGCCAAGTCACAAGGGGATCATTGATGCCCGCGGGAAGCATTCTCGTCGCCGACGACGACTGCGGCGATCCGGACCGTGCTCAATCAGGCGCTGTCGCGCGCCGGTTACGAAGTGCGCTCGACCGGCAATGCCGCAACGCTGTGGCGCTGGATCAGCCAGGGCGACGGCGACCTCATCATCAGCGACGTGGTGCTGCCGGACGAAAGCGCCTTCGATCTGTTGCCGCGCATCAAGAAAGCGCGGCCGGATCTGCCGATCATCATCATGAGCGCGCAGAACACGTTCATGACCGCGATCCGCGCCTCCGAGCGCGGCGCCTACGAATATCTGCCGAAGCCGTTCGATCTGAAGGAACTGATCGCGATCGTCGGCCGCGCGCTGTCGGAGCCGAAGGAAAAGGCGCGGCAGCCGGCCAAGGTCGAGGATTTCGAATCCATTCCGCTGGTCGGCCGCTCGCCGGCGATGCAGGAAATCTACCGCGTGCTGGCGCGGCTGATGCAGACCGATCTGACGGTGATGATTTCGGGCGAGTCCGGCACCGGCAAGGAACTGGTGGCGCGCGCGCTGCACGATTACGGCAAACGGCGCACCGGACCGTTCGTCGCGATCAACATGGCGGCGATCCCGCGCGACCTGATCGAGTCCGAATTGTTCGGCCACGAGAAGGGCGCCTTCACCGGCGCCAATACGCGCAGCTCCGGACGCTTCGAGCAGGCCGAGGGCGGCACGCTGTTCCTCGACGAAATCGGCGACATGCCGATGGAAGCGCAGACGCGGCTGCTGCGCGTGCTGCAGCAGGGCGAATACACCACGGTCGGCGGCCGCACGCCGATCAAGGCCGACGTGCGCATCATCGCCGCGACCAACAAGGATCTGCGCCAGCTCATCCAGCAGGGCCTGTTCCGCGAAGACCTGTTCTTCCGGCTCAACGTCGTGCCGCTGCGGCTGCCGCCGTTGCGCGAGCGCACCGAGGACATTCCCGATCTGATCCGGCATTTCTTTGCGATGGTGGAACGCGAAGGCTTGCCGCCGAAGCAGATCGATCAGGCGGCGGTCGAGCGGCTCAAGCGCCATCGCTGGCCGGGCAATGTGCGCGAATTGGAAAATCTGGCCCGCCGGCTCGCCGCGCTCTATCCGCAGGAAACGATCACCGCCGCCGTCGTCGACGCCGAATTGTCGCAGCCGGCTCTGGCGGCGCCCGGCGAGAACCAAGGCCGGCGACGAAAACCTCTCGAGCGCGGTCGAGCGCTATCTGGCACGCTATTTCTCCGGCTTCGACGATGGCCTGCCGCCGCCCGGCCTCTACCACCGCATCCTGCGCGAGGTCGAAGGGCCGCTGCTGTCGGCGGCGTTGACGGCGACCCGCGGCAACCAGATCCGCGCCGCCGATCTTCTCGGCGTCAACCGCAACACTTTGCGCAAGAAAATCCGCGACTTGGACATCCAGGTCTATCGCACCAGCGGCAGCTAGAGACCGAGGTCACGATCCTCGGGCGTGCCTTTGCCTTTGGCTGTGGCCGGGGCAGCGGCAGGGCGCCTCATGGCAGGTGCCTAGTAATTGTCGCAATCGGGCAACATTGTTGTATAAAAGCATCACTCGGGGTGGGTGGTCGGTTTCCGTTCGCCTGCAATTTCCGTTGCAATTCAAACTGCCGCGCGTTCCGGGAAGCATAATGACGACTGTCGAACAGGTCGCCCCGCTCGAGCCGAGGTGACCACCGCGCCGGTGCCGCTCGCCTCGCGGCTGATCGGCGCGTTCGCGGTCGGCATCGCGCTCCTTTCTGCCGACCGCGACCTTCCTGGTGCTTGCCGGCCTGACCCCGATCGCTCCGGTCCACGAGGTCGTCGTCAAGCTCTCTGCTCGGCAATGCCGTGACCGGACTGCTGCTGCTTGGCATTATCGGGCGCGAAGTCTGGGTCGTCATCCAGGCGCGCCGGCGCGGCCGCGCCGGCTCGCGGCTTGCACGTCCAGATCGTCAGCCTGTTCGCCGTGATCGCCGCGGTGCCGACCATCCTCGTCGCCGTCGTCGCTTCGACCACGCTCGACCGCGGCCTCGACCGTTTCTTCTCGACGCGCACGCGCGCCATGATCGAGCAATCGCTGATCGTCGCCAACGCTTATGTCAACGAACACGCCGAGGCGATCCGCGGCGAAGTATTGGCGATGGCCTACGATCTCGGCCGCGCCAAGCCGGTGTTCGACCAGGACCGCGATCAATTCCGCAAATTCCTCACCGCGCAGGCGACCGGCCGCAATCTCTCCGCCGCCATCATCATCAAGCCCGACGGCTCGACGGTCGAGCGCGCCGACGTCACGATGGACAGAAGATCGTGCTGCCGTCGGCGCAGCTTCTCAGCGAGATCACCGAAACCGAGCCGCAGGTCGCCCTCATCCCGGAGGGCGATCACGTCGCCGCCGTCGTCAAGCTGCACGGCTATGACGACATGTATCTCTATGTCGCGCGGCTTCTCGATCCGCGGGTGGTGCAGCAATTGCGCGCGACGCAGGAGAGCGTCGGCGAATATGCCAATCTCGAAGCGCGCCGGCTCGGCATCCAGATCGCGTTCGCGCTGATGTTCGCCGTCATCGCGCTGATCGTGCTGTTGTCCTCGGCCTGGATCGGACTCGATTTCGCCAACCGGCTGGTCGCGCCGATCCGCCGCCTGATCGGCGCCGCCAATGTGGTTTCGACCGGCAATCTGCAACATCCAGGTGCCGGTGCGCCGTTCGGAAGGCGACCTCGCCAGATTAGGCGAGACCTTCAACAAGATGACGCAGGAACTGCGCACGCAGCACGACGACATCGTGCGCGCGCGCGACCTTATCGACAGCCGGCGCCGCTTCACCGAAGCGGTGCTCGCGGGCGCCAGCGCCGGCGTCATCGGCGTCAATGCCGACGGCCGCATCTCCATCCTCAACCGCTCGGCGGAGCGGCTGATCGGACGTATCGAAAGCGAGGCGCTCGGTCTGCCGCTCGCGCAAGTCGCGCCCGGAGCTTGCCGAAATTTTCCACGCCGCGCGCACCGGCAATCAGCGCCTGGTGCAGCGCCAAGTCACGGTCACGCGCGACGGCCAGGAGCGCAATTATTCGGTGCGCGTCACCAGCGAGCAGACGACCGAAGCCGAGCACGGCTATGTCATCACCATCGACGACATTACCGAGCTTGTTGCTGGCGCAGCGCTCGTCGGCCTGGGCCGACATCGCGCGGCGCATCGCGCACGAGATCAAGAACCCGCTGACCCCGATCCAGCTGTCGGCCGAGCGGCTGCGCCGCAAATACGGCAAGTCGATCACCGACGACCCGGCCGTGTTCGAGCAATGCACCGAAACGATCGTGCGCCAGGTCGACGACATCAAGCGCATGGTCGATGAATTCTCGCGCTTCGCGCGCATGCCGAAGGCGGTGATCGCCGACGAGGATGTCGCCGAGACCGTCCGGCAGGTCGTGTTCCTGCTGCGGGTCGCCCACCCCGACATCGATTTCGACGTCGAGCTGCCGGCGGATGCAATGCCGGCGCGCTTCGACCGGCGGCTGATCTCGCAAGCGCTCACCAATATCGTCAAGAACGCGACCGAGGCGATCGGCGCGGTGCCGCCGGCCGAGCTCGGCCGCGGCCGCATCGTCGTGCAGCGCGAAGCGCGACGGCAAAGATGTCGTCATCGATGTGATCGACAACGGCATCGGCTTGCCGAAGGAAAACCGCGCGCGCCTGCTCGAACCCTATGTGACGACGCGCGAGAAGGGCACCGGCCTCGGCCTCGCCATCGTCGGTCGCATCCTCGAAGAACACGGCGGACGGCTCGAATTGCGCGACGCGTCCGACAAGACCCCGGGCGCGCGCGGCGCCTGGATGCAGTTGCGCTTTGGTCGCCGAGCCGGTGAAAGCGGCCGCGGCCGACGAAGCGGTCGAACCACGCGCCGCGGCGGAATGACTAACGTCTAAGACTGATCGAAACGAAGTGCCGGGTGAAAGTGACTTGCTGAGCGTAAAGAGTGAAAGACCGAATAATCGGCAGAGCGGCTACAGGGCGACGGTTTGAGCATGGCATCCGATATCCTGATCGTCGACGATGAAGCGGATATCCGCGAACTGGTCGCGGGTATTCTCCAAGACGAAGGTCATGGCACCCGCACCGCGCGCGACAGCGACGAAGCGCTCGGCCGCCGTCGTCGCGCGCCGGCCCAATCTGGTTTTCCTCGACATCTGGCTGCAAGGCAGCCGCCTCGACGGGCTGCAGCTGCTCGACGGCCTCAAGCTGGAACACCCGGAACTGCCGATCGTGATGATTTCCGGCCACGGCAATATCGAGACCGCGGTTTCGGCGATCAAGCGTGGCGCCTACGACTTCATCGAGAAACCGTTCAAGGCCGACCGGCTGCTGCTGGTCGCCGAACGGGCGCTGGAGAATTCGCGACTGCAAGCGCGAAGTGCGCGAGCTCAAGCAGTTTGCGCCGCTCGGCCTCGACGCTGGTCGGCCGCTCGCCCGCCGCCAATCAGCTGCGCCAGACCATCGAGAAGGTGGCGCCGACCAACAGCCGCATCCTGATCGTCGGCCCCTCCGGCAGCGGCAAGGAGCTTGCCGCACGCACCATTCACGGCCATTCGGCGCGCGCCGACGGCGCCGTTCGTGGTCATCAATGCCGCCGCGATCACGCCGGAGCACATGGAAGTCGAATTGTTCGGCGTCGAAGGCGGCAACGGCACGATCGAGCCGCAAGGTCGGCGCGCTCGAGGAGGCGCATGGCGGCACGTTGTTCATCGACGAGATCGCCGACATGCCGCGCGAGACGCAAAACAAGATCTTGCGCGTCCTGGTCGACCAGACCTTCCAGCGCGTCGGCGGCAGCACCAAGGTCACCGTCGACGTGCGCATCGTGTCCTCGACCAGCCGCAATATCGAGGCCGATATCGCCGCCGGAAAATTCCGCGAGGACCTCTATCACCGGCTGTCGGTGGTGCCGATCCGCGTGCCCGGCCTCGCCGAACGGCGCGAGGACATTCCCGAACTCGTCGAATATTTCATGACGCAGATTTCGCAGATCACCGGGCTGCCCAAGCGCAATGTCGGCGCCGACGCGCTTGCCGTGCTGCAATCGCACGACTGGCCGGGCAATGTCCGGCAGCTGCGCAACAATGTCGAGCGGCTGATGATCCTTGCCGGCGGCGATCCCGAGGCGGTGATCACCGCCTCGATGCTGCCGCAGGACGTCGGCTCGATGATTCCCAACATGCCGAACGGCAATGGCGGCGAGCATCTGATGAGTCTGGCGCTGCGCGAGGCGCGCGAAGTGTTCGAGCGCGAATATCTCTTGGCGCAGATCAACCGCTTCGGCGGCAACATTTCGCGCACCGCCGAATTCGTCGGCATGGAGCGCTCGGCGCTGCACCGTAAGCTCAAGGCGCTGGGGATCGACTGACCGCAAATGTCCCGCATCGCTTACGTCAACGGCCGTTATCTGCCGCTGCGCCATGCCAAAGTCCATGTCGAGGATCGCGGCTATCAATTCGCCGACGGCGTCTATGAAGTCTGCGAGGTGAGGGAAGGCCGCCTGATCGACGAGCGGCGTCATCTCGAACGGCTGCAGCGGTCGCTTCGCGAATTGCGCATCCGCCTGCCGATGTCGCTCGCCGCGCTCGATGTCGTCCTGCACGAAGTCGTGGCGCGAAACCGCATCGGCTACGGCATCGTCTATCTGCAAATCACCCGCGGCGTGGCGCGCCGCGATCACGCCTTTCCGACCGTGCCGGTCGAGCCCAGCATCGTCGTGACGGCGCGCGCATTGAGCAAAGCGCGCAACGAGGCGCTCGCGGAAAAGGGCATCGCCGTCGTCACCGTACCGGACAACCGCTGGGGCCGCGTCGATATCAAGACGATCGGCCTGTTGCCCAATGTGCTGGCGCGGCAGGCCGCTATAGAGCAGGGCGCGCGCGACGCCTGGTTCGTCGATCGTGACGGATCGGTAACCGAAGCCGCGTCGGCCAATGCCTGGATCGTCACCACGGCCGGCACGGTCGTGACGCGGCAGGCCGATCACGCCATCCTGCGCGGCATCACGCGCACGGTGCTGCTCGATGTCATCAAGGCGCAAGGGCTAAAGCTCGAAGAGCGCGCCTTTACCGCTGAAAGAGGCTTATGCCGCGCGCGAGGCTTTCATCACCTCGGCAAGCCAGATCGTGCTTCCGGTTGTGCGCATCGACGACCATCCGATCGGCAATGGCGCGCCCGGGTCTGCTGGCAACAGCGCTGCGGCGGGAGTTTCACCGCTTTGCCGAGGCAAGCTAGGACTGTCTTTCCCACGACCTCTCTCAATTTGCTGCCAACTTGGGCTTGCATCGGCCCCCGGCCGCCTTCTAATAGTCGGTCCTTCGGGTCCATCCGGCCCGACCAGCTGTGCGAGGCCGAAATATAGGAGGACTGACGAAGGCAAAAGAAACGACCCGCGGCACAGGGGTCCGCGGTACAAAGAACGGAAAAAACGGCAATGGCAGCCGACCGCGCACAAAACTTACAAGACACCTTCCTCAATCACGTCCGCAAAACCAAAATCCCGCTCACGATCTTTCTGGTGAACGGTGTGAAGCTCCAGGGCGTCGTCACTTGGTTCGATAATTTCTGCGTGTTGTTGCGTCGGGACGGGCATTCGCAGCTCGTCTACAAGCACGCGATTTCGACCATCATGCCGGGTCATCCGGTCCAGCTCTTCGAAGGCGCTGAAGAACCGCCGGCTGGGGAATAGGACTTATTGGAGCCGCGCCGTCGCGACACGCGTCCCCCTCCCATCCCTCCCCCGCGAGCGGGGGAGGGCAAGGGTGGTAGGGGCTCGGCCAGCGGGCGCGTGGCCACCGGGCGCGCGCTCGTCATCGAACCGGTGCTGCGCCGCGCCGAGGCTCGCGCCAAAGCTCGCACCGCGCCGGCCGATCGCACGTCCACGGCAAAGCTCGATGAAGCGGTCGGACTTGCCCGCGCCATCGATCTCGATGTCGCGCATTCCGGCATCGTCATGCTCGCCGCATTGCGGCCGGCGACTTATCTCGGCAAAGGCAAAGTCGAGGAGATTGCCGGTCTCGTCAAAACCTTCGACGTCGGCATCGTGGTGATGGATTGCGCGCTCACGCCGGTGCAGCAGCGCAATCTCGAAAAGGCATGGAACGCCAAGGTCCTCGACCGCACCAGCCTCATCCTCGAAATCTTCGGCCGGCGCGCGCGCACCCGCGAAGGCGCGCTGCAAGTCGAGCATGCGCATCTGACCTATCAGAAAAGCCGGCTGGTGCGGACCTGGACCCATCTCGAGCGCCAGCGCGGCGGCTTCGGCTTCCTCGGCGGCCCCGGCGAGACCCAGCTCGAGGCCGACCGCCGCCTGATCGAGGAGCGCCTCGCCAAGATCGAAAACGAACTGACCAAGGTCAAACGCACGCGCGAACTGCATCGCGAAAGTCGCCGCCGCGTGCCTTATCCGATCGTCGCTTTGGTCGGCTACACCAATGCCGGCAAATCGACGCTGTTCAACCGCATGACGCAAGCGAGGGTGCTTTCCGCCGACATGCTGTTTGCCACGCTTGATCCGACGCTGCGCGCCGTCGATCTGCCGCACGGCGCGCGCATCATCCTCTCCGACACGGTCGGCTTTATTTCCGATCTGCCGACCATGCTGATCGCCGCATTCCGCGCCACGCTCGAGGAAGTGATCGAGGCCGATGTGATCCTGCATGTGCGCGACGTCTCGCACGACGACGCCGAGGCGCAGCTGGCACGACGTCGAGAATATCTTGCGTCAGCTCGGCATCGATCCGCACAACAATCCCGAGCACAAACGCGTGCTGATCGAAGTCTGGAACAAGATCGACCGGGTCGATCAGGCCGAACGCGCTGCGGTTGCAAAACATCGCCGAGCGCGCGGCCGGAAGCGGAGCGGCCGGTGCTCGTATCCGCGATCACCGGGGAGGGGATCGATGCCCTCGACGCGGCCATCGAGGCGCGGCTTGAGTGCCAGCCGTGTGCTCATCGAGCTCGAGCTCGATCCGGCCGACGGCGCGGGCGTGAGCTGGCTGCACCGCCACACCGAGGTGATCCACAAGGCCGTCGACGACCAGGGCCGCATCGCCATGACCGTGCGCGCCGCCCCGGACCGGGCGGCGTCGGTGCGGGCAAAGTTTGCGCACGCCGTGCACTAGCCGCCTTGCGGACCTGGCGCTTGCGGACCAGGTGCTTGCGGGGCTGGCGAAGGATATACGATCATTCCTTTATCGCGGACAGCAGAGGAGAGGGGCATGACGACGCGTCGCAATGTGATGGCAGGGGCAATCGCAACTGCCGCAATGGGCTTGGCCGGCCGCGGCGGCGCGCAGACGCCCGTACAGATCCGCATTTCGACCGCGGCCCCGCCTTCGGACTTTCTCACCAAAGCGCTTGAAGAGCTCAAGAGCGACATCGACCAGGCGGCGGTCGGTCTCAATGTCAGCGTTCATCCGGCTTCGACGCTGTTCAAACAGGGCACCGAAGTTCCGGCGCTGCAGCGCGGCAACCTCGAAATGAGCACGATGACGTCCTTCGAGGTTGCCCAGCAGGTCCCCGAGCTCGGCTATTTCAATCGCGCCTACCTGCTGCGTGACTACGACCAGTTGCGCCGCGTTTTCGACGGCCCGATCGGCGAGGATTTCCGCAAGACCGTTGCCGACAAAATGGGCATCGCGATCGTGGCGACGCACTACCTTGGAACCCGACAAGTCAATCTGCGGCAGAAGCGCGACGTCAAAGGCCCGGCCGATCTCGCCGGCGTCAAGATGCGGATGCCGGCCGGTCCGGAATGGCTGCTGCTCGGCCGCACGCTTGGCGTTACGCCGGTGCCGCTCGGCATGCCCGAAGTCTATCTCGCCTTGAAGACCGGCACGGTGGACGGGCAGGAGAATCCGCTGTCGATCCTCAATGCGGCGAAATTCTACGAAGTCACCGAGCAAGTCGTGCTGACGGCGCATATGGTCCAGCCGGTCTTCTTCGCCATGGCCAAGCCGGTGTGGGACGGGCTCAATGCCGATCAGAAGAAGGCGCTCGGCGACGCGTCGCGGAAAGCCGCCAAGACCGGCGACGGCGCGCGGCTTGCCGACGAGGCTGCGGTCGTGCAGGCGCTCAAGGGCCGGGGGCTTGCGGTTGATGCGATCGATGTGACGCCGTTCCGCGCCGGCGGCAGATAAGATCTACGCCGACTCCGATCTCGCCAAGCAATGGGACGCCGCCGGATTGCAACGCGCCCAGAAAGCGTAAGGCGCATGCCGGCGCCCGATGAGCGATCTCAAGAGAGTGAGCCCCCGGCTCGATGCTTGCCGTTACCGCGGCTCGGCTGCGTCAAGTCGCCGATTGGGTCGCCAGCGGCATGTTTGCGGCCGTGTTCCTCATCTTCAACTACAAGATCTTCACGCGCTATTTCGAGCACGACGAGGCGGTTTGGGCCGACGAAGTGTTGGTGATCCTCTTCATCTGGATCATCTTCTGGGCCCAGGCCTTGGTGGTGCGCGACAAGGATCAGATCACCTTCGATCTCGTCTATCGGCTCTTGCCGGCGCCGATGCAGCGTTGGGCGGCGCTCGCCCGCAATATCCTGGTCGGCGGCGTCTTTCTCTGCGCGTTACCGGGATCGCTGGGCTATATCCGCTTCCTATGGCGGGAGCATACGCCTGTGCTCAATCTTCCGCTCGATCTGGTTTATTCCTGCTTCGGCCTGTTCCTCATCGCCGTCGTCGTCCGTTCGTTCTTGGGCGCCGGACAAATCCTCGGCGCGCGCTGGCGCGACCAGATCTGAAAGAGGGCGCCGTGGCCGAGGGATTGTGGGTCCTGCTCGGCGTCTTCACGCTCGCCGCGGTGCTCGGCGCGCCGCTTGGCCTCGCGATGCTCACCGCCGGTTTTGTCTACCTGATCGCGACCCACCAGGACACCGGTCTCGTTGTCGATCAGACGATGAACGGCCTCTACAACAGCTATCTCCTCATCGCCGTGCCGATGTTCATCTTCGTCGCCAATGTGATGAATGCGAGCGGCGTGATCGAGCGCCTGCTGGCCTTCGGCGGCGCCATGGTCGGGCACCTGCCGGGCGGCTTGGCGCAGGTCAATGTCGTCACCAACCTGATCTTTTCCGGCATGAGCGGCAGCGCCGTTGCCGACGCGTCCGGCCCTGGCCTCGTCTTGGCGCGCATGATGGCGAAGGAGGGGCGCTACCCGCCCGGTTTTGCCGCCGCGACCTCGGTCGTATCGGCAACACTCGGCCCGCTGATGCCGACGTCCATCCCGATGATCTTTTATGCGCTGATCGCCAACGCCTCGGTCGGCGCGATGTTTCTCGGCGGCTCTGGTGCCGGCGGGCCTCATGGCGCTGTCGATGATGGTGGTCATTGCCCTGATCGCGCGCCGGCGCGGCTTTCCGCGCGAAAAGCGCATGACCTGGACGCAGACTGTGCCGGTGCTCGGTCGCGCGCTGTTGCCGATCGCGCTGCCCGGCATTTTGCTGGGGCTTATCTATTCGGGCATCACCACGCCGACCGAGGCGGCCGCGATCGCTGCCGGCTATGCGCTATTGCTCGCGTTGATCGTTTACCGCACGCTCAGCCTGCGGCACCTCTTCGCCGTCATGTCCGACACGGTCCGCGCCACCGCCATGATCGCGCTGATCATGTCCGGGGCTTTCGTGTTCAACTATGCGGTGGCGAATGAAGGCGTGCCGCAGCTCATCCAGACGACGTTCGTGCAGATGGAACTTGTCGCCCACGGCGTTCCTGCTCTGCGTCGATGTCTTGATGCTGCTTCTTGCCGTCGTTCTCGACGAAATCACGATCCTGCTCGTGATCGTGCCGCTTCTGGTCCCGATTGCGCAGGGACTTGGCATCGATCTCGTTCACTTCGGCATCGTCGTCGTGCTCAACATGATGGTGGGGCTGACGCTGCCGCCGCACGGGCTCTTGCTGTTCGTCATGAGCGGACTGACGCGAACGCCGCTGGCCGAGATTTTCCGCGAAGTGCCGCCGTTCATCGTCGCCATGCTGGCGAACGTCATTGCGGTCACGTTCCTGCCCGACATTGCGCTCTGGCTGCCGCGCGCCGCAGGGCTTTTGCAGTAGCAAGCCGAGGCGGGGTCACTCGCGCTTTTTGGCCTCGTCCCAGAGCGCGTCCATTTCGGCGAGCGTCGCATCCTGCGGCGTCTTGCCGAGCGCCGCCAATGCGCGCTCGATCGAGGCAAAGCGGCGCTCGAATTTGCGGTTGGTCTGCCGCAACACGCCTTCCGGATCGGCGCGCAGATGGCGCGCCAGATTGACGGCGGCAAACAACAAATCGCCGACCTCGGCCGCGGCATCTTCCGGCGCGCTCATCAAGCTCGGCTTCGATCTCGTCGGCCTCCTCGCGGATCTTGCGCAAGACCGCGCGCGGATCGTTCCAATCGAAGCCGACCTTGCTGGCCTTGGCTTGAAGTTTCAGCGCGCGCGTCAGGGCAGGGAGCGTCACCGGAACGCCCGCGAGTGCGCCGTTCTCGATTGCGGCATTGCCCCGCACGACCTTCTCTTGCTTCTCTTCAGCCTTGATCCGCTCCCACAGGCCGGCAACGGCCTGCGGGCCGTGCGCGTGCAGCTCACCCGCCATATCGCCGAACACATGCGGGTGGCGGCGGATCATCTTCTCGGTGATGCCTTGCACCACATCGCCGAAAGCGAACGCGCCGCGCTCTTCGGCCATGCGGGCGTGATAGACCACTTGGAGGAGGAGGTCGCCCAATTCCTCCTTGAGATCGGCCATATCGTCGCGCGCGATCGCATCGGCGACCTCGTAAGCCTCTTCGAGCGTATAAGGCGCGATGGTCGAAAAATTCTGCACCAGATCCCACGGGCAGCCGGTTCCGGGCGTGCGCAACGCCGCCATGATTTCAAGAAGCCGGCCGATATCGCGCGAAGGGGTCATGATGAGGTCCTGCATGTCTGCGGCGACCCTATCAGACCCAATGACGCGGGAAACGGGTGAGGCGGCGCGCTTGCCAAACAGCGCCGCAGGCACGACCTAAATTTCGCCGTCAGATTCGTTTCACGGCAAGCAAGTGGGGATTGGTCATGCCAGTTTCGGCCTATGTTCAAACGGTGGCGTACTTCATCGCTGCGGCGCTCGCGTTGTTCGGGTCGGCAGGAACGATCGCGATCCCGGGCTTTTGGATTTACCTCGCGATTTTCGCCGCCATCTTCGTGGCTTCGCTGCTCGCTCTCGATCCAGACCTTTTTCGCGAGCGGATGCGTCCGGGCGGCGAGAAGCCGCCGCTGGCGTTGCGGCTACTTTCGCTGGTCTTGATCATGCATTGGATCCTTGCCGGGCTCGACCGCGGCCGTTTCCACTGGAGCGATTCTGTGCCGCCGTGGCTGCAGACGCTCAGCCTGATCGGTCTCGCCGCCGGCTGGGGCCTGTGCTTTTGGGCGATGTACGTGAACCGGTTTTTCTCATCGATCATTCGCATCCAGACAGACCGCGGCCAGTACATCGTCGACACCGGGCCATATGCCGTCATCCGGCATCCGGGCTATCTGGGCGGCATCATTTTCATGCTGGCGAGCGGTCCAGCGCTCGGGTCCTGGCTTGCCGGCGCGTTCCTCGCGGTCGCGAGCCTGCCGTTTCTGCTGCGCCGGGCCATCAACGAGGACCGCATCCTCCAGGCCGATTTGCCGGGCTACCGCGACTATGCGGCGCGCGTGCGCTGGCGGCTGTTGCCGGGCGTTTGGTGAGAGAAAGCAGGGCCTTGGACGAGGCGGCTAAGCTTGAGACTTCAGTGCATGCGCCGGATTAGCCGTTAGCCTGATTCGCATAAGACATATTATGGAACATTCTCTTATGCGCCTATATCACTGGGGCTTCGGCGATGGTCACCGTCATGCCGTCGAAGGCCGGCACCACATGGACCGGCAATTTGCCGCGCAGCACCTCGTAATCGAGATCGGCGTGCAGATTGGTCAGGATGGCGCGGCGCGGCTTGAGCCGCTCGATCCAGCCGAGCGCGTCCGACAGCGAGAAATGACTGGGATGCGGCCGGTAGCGCAGCGCGTCGACGATCCAGACGTCGAGATCGGCCAAGGCTGCGATGCTTTCCGGCGGAAGCGCGCTGAGGTCACAGGAATAGGCGAGCTTGCCGAAGCGAAAGCCGAGCGAGGCGATGTCGCCGTGGTCCTGCGCGAACGGCAAGGCCTCGATCGGGCCTCCCTCCCCCTCAATGGTCAGCGCAGTGCCGGCGTCAGCCGGTGCTCGGAGAGGATCGGCGGATAGTCGCTGCCCGGCGGCGCCGTGAAGCAATAGCCGAACTTGGTGTTCAACGAGGTGCCGGTCGCTTCGTCGGGATAGACATCGATGCGGCGGCGCCGGCTGATAAACAGCGCGCGCAGATCGTCGATGCCGTGGGTGTGGTCGGCGTGCTCGTGCGTATAGAACACGGCGTCGACCCAATCGACCTCGGCATCCAGAAGCTGCTCGCGCAGATCGGGCGACGTATCGACGAGAATGCGGGTGGCGCCGTGTTTGTCTTTACGCTCGACCAGCACCGAGGTGCGCCGCCGCCGGTTTTTCGGATTGTTCGGATCGCAATCGCCCCAGCCCAAAGCCGGCCGCGGCACGCCGCCGGAAGAGCCGCAGCCGAGAATGGTGATTTTCAGCGTCATTTCAGCTTTCAGGCAGCGGCGGCCGCGGGGCGGGGGACTTTGGCGAACAGGCGAAAGAAATTCGCGCTGGTCTGCTGCGCGATCTCGTCGAGCGTGACGCCGCGCGTTTCGGCGAGCACCTTTGCGGTCTCGACGACGTAGGCCGGCTCGTTGCGTTTGCCGCGGAATTTCCCGGGCGCGAGATAGGGCGCATCGGTCTCGACGAGAATGCGGTCGGCGGGCAATTCGGCGGCGATGTCGCGCAGCGCCGTCGAGTTCTTAAACGTCAGGATGCCGGTGAACGAGATGAAGAGGCCGAGCGCCATGGCGCGGCGGGCGAGATCGGCGCCGCCGGTGAAACAATGCAGCACGGCGGGGAAGGCGCCCTTCCCCGTTTCTTCTTCCAGGATGCGCGCGGTGTCGGCGTCGGCTTCGCGGGTATGGATCACCAGCGGCAGTCCGGTTTCGCGGGCGGCCGCGATATGGGTGCGAAAGCCACGTTCCTGCGCGTCGCGCGGCGAGTTGTCGTAGTGATAGTCGAGCCCCGCTTCGCCGAGCGCGACGACTTTTGGCGAACGCGTATGCGCGACGAGATCGGCCGCCGTGACGTCGAGCTCTTCATGGGCGTTGTGCGGATGCGTGCCGACCGAGCAATAGACGTCGGGAAAGCGCTCGGCGATCGCGAGCAGATCGTCAAAGCGCTTCACGCGCGTTGAAATCGTCACCATGCGCTCGATGCCGGCGGCACGCGCGCGCCCGACCACGCCGTCAAGATCGGCGGCAGAAGTCGGGAAAATCGAGATGGCAGTGGCTGTCGACGAGCATGTGTCTCTATCTAGCTATTCATTGCGCCGCTTGCTTCTCGGGCTCGACATAGCGCGGGAACACCGGCGCGGGCGCCGGAAGCATCGTGCCGGCGGCGATACGATGCGTCGCCGCCGAGACAGCCGAAGACGCGCTCGTCTTCAGGGACCGCCAACAGATCGAGCAATTTTGCGGCCGAAGCCGGCATGAACGGCAGCGCGAGAATGCCGACCTGGCGCAAGCACTTCCGCGGTCACGTAGAGCACCGTGCCCTGCCGCGCCGGATCGGTCTTGGCGAGCGCCCACGGCGCCTCGCCGGCAAAATAGCGATTGGCTTCCGCGACCACCGCCCACACGGCACTGAGCACGTGATGCAATTGCTGCGTCGCCATGGCCTCGCGCGCCTTGCCGATCATGGCGTCGGCGGCGGCGAGGATCGCCTGGTCGTTGGCGCTGAACGCGCCCGGCTTCGGCAAGGCGCCGCCGAACTGCCTGCGCGACCATGGTCAGCGAGCGCTGCGCCAGATTGCCGAGATCGTTTGCGAGATCGGCATTGATGCGGTTGACGATGCCTTCGTGGCTGTAATTGCCGTCCTGGCCGAACGGCACTTCGCGCAGCAGGAAATAGCGCAGCGGATCGACGCCATAGGCATCGGCCAGCGCAAACGGGTCGATCACATTGCCGACCGACTTCGACATCTTCTCACCGCGGTTGAAGAGAAAGCCGTGGGAGAACACCCGGCGCGGCACCGCGATGCCTGCCGACATCAAGAAAGCCGGCCAATAGACGGCGTGAAAGCGCACGATGTCCTTGCCGATGACGTGCAGATTGGCCGGCCAGTACTTCTTGAATTTCTCAGATTCTCGTATCGGGATAGCCGACGGCCGTGATGTAATTTGTCAGCGCATCGACCCACACATACATAACGTGCTTGGGATCGCCGGGCACCGGCACGCCCCAGTCGAAGGTCGTCCGCGAAATCGACAGATCCTGCAGTCCGCCGCGCACGAAGCTTGCGACCTCGTTCATGCGCTCCTTCGGCAGCACGAAATCGGGCACATCGCTATAGAGCTTGAGCAGCCGGTCGGCGAAGGCGGAGAGGCGGAAGAAATAGCTCTCCTCCTCCACCCATTCGACCGGCGTGCCTTGCGGACCGAGCCGCTGGCCCTTGTCGTCGAGGCGGGTCTCGCTCTCGTCGTAATAGGCTTCGTCGCGCACCGAATACCAGCCGGAATATTTGTCGAGATAGATATCGCCGGCCGCCTGCATCTTCTCCCAGATCGCAATCGAGGAAGCGTAGTGGCGCGGCTCGGTGGTGCGGATGAAGTCGTCGTTCGAACAATTGAACCGCTTCACCATGGCCTGAAAGCGCGGCACGTTGCGTTCGACGAGCTCGCGCGGCGTCAGCTTCTCCCTGCCCGCCGTCTGCAGCATTTTGCTGCCGTGTTCGTCGGTGCCAGTGAGGAAATAGACGTCGTAGCCGTCGAGCCGCATGAAGCGGGCGATGGCATCGGTGGCGATCGCCTCATAGGCGTGGCCGATATGCGGCGCGCCGTTGGGGTAAGCGATCGCGGTGGTGATGTAATAGGGCTTGCCGGGCATGGAGCGTCCAACCTCAGGCGCGGTTGGTATCAACCGCGCGTCGCCTCGGCAAGCAGGCCGAAAACGTTGAAAATCAGCGGTTTGCGCTCGAGATTATAGGTTTCGGCGTCGCGCGCGGCGGCATTGACCTGCTGCCAGGCCTCGGCGAGCCGGTCCAGGCGGCTGATATCGCTCGCGCCAGCCTTGAGCCGCCGCGACAGCCAGACATTGACGGTGTCGACAAAGGCCGTGAGCGGCTGCGGATCCGTTCCGGCGATCGCCTCGCCCAGCGCGTGCAGCGCCTTGGCGTCGAGCGAGGGCAATCGGTCGAGCATGTCGAGCGCCTGCTGGCGGAGCACCAAGGCGCCCTCGTCCATCAACGACAGCGCGCGGGCGACGCTGCCTTCGGCAGCGGCCGAAGCGGCGGCGATTTGCGGATCGCTCGCATCCGCGCCCATCGTTGCGGCGACGGCTTGGGCAACGTCGGCATCCGCAAGCGGCCGCAGCGTCAGGATGCGGCACCGCGAGCGCAAGGTCGGCAACACCCGCGCCGCGGAATGGCTGACCAACAGGAGCAGCGCGCGTTGCGGCGGCTCCTCCAAGCACCTTGAGAAGCGCATTGGCGCCGGCGCGGTTGAGCTCATCGACGGCATCGACGATCGCGACCCGCCAGCCGCCCTCGCCCGCGGTCGAGCCGAAAAACGCTACGGTCTTGCGGATATCGTCGACCGCGATCTGCTTATGCAGCACGCCCTTGTCGTTGAAGGTGCGTTCGAGGATCAAAAGATCGGGCTGCGCTTGGGCGGTGATATGCCGGGCGACCGGATTTTCGGCGTCCACCGCAAGCGAAGCCGCCGTTTGCACGCCGGGCGACAGCGGATCGGGATGCGCGAGCACGAAGCGCGCCATGCGATAAGCCAGCGTCGCCTTGCCGATGCCCTGCCGGGCCCGCGATCAGGAAAGCGTGCGGAACGCGGCCGGAACGATAGGCGGCGAGCAAGGCCGCTTCGGCAGCGGCATGGCCGAACAATTCCGTCGTGGCGCGCGGATGCGGCGCTTCGTCGGTCTCGTCATCTTCGCTGATGGCGCGCGGGCTCATGCTCAGGCGCCGACCTCGTGCGGCCGGACATTGCCGCCGAGGGGCGACGTCACCGGATCGAGCTTGGCACCGACGAGGTTCCAGATTTCCCGCGCCACGGCTTCCCTGCCGGCACTGGCGTCGACGACGACGCAGCGCTCCGGCTCCTCGGCCGCGATCGCCAAATAGGCTTCGCGCAGTCTTTTGTGGAATTCGACATTCTCCGCTTCGAAACGATCGGGCGCCGCCGCTCCGCGGCGCTTCCTGGCGCGCGCCATGCCGACTTCGACCGGAATGTCGAGCATGAGCGTGAGGTCGGGCATCAGGTCGCCGATGGCGACGCGCTCAAGCCCCCGGATCAGGCGATGATCCACCTGCCCGAGAATGCCCTGATAGACGCGCGTTGAATCGACGAAGCGGTCGCAGATCACCCACTTGCCGGATTCGAGCGCCGGAAGAATGGTGCATTGGACATGATCGTCGCGGGCCGCTGCAAACAGCATCGCCTCGACGTCCGGCCCGAGCGGTTTCGCCGCTCCCGACAACAGGACGTGGCGGATGATCTCGGCGCCCGGCGAACCGCCCGGCTCACGGGTCAATTGCACGCTATGGCCGAGCGCTTCGAGACGCAGCGCCAGCATGGCCGCCTGGGTCGATTTCCCGGTGCCCTCGCCGCCCTCAAGAGTGATGAACTTCCCGCGCATCGGCAAAACTCTGTCGGATGCCGCCGGTGACAAACTCACGTCCGGCGCGATCCACTCTGAATCAATAGCTTACCGGATTATCCGTACACAGAAACTGAGGCAGGATTCGGCACAGCCATACCAATCAAGATATGGCAATATAGGCCGAGCCGCTCCGCGGCGCACCCGCCTGCCCTACAGATGGCGTCACAGCTTGCCGACGCCGGCACGGAACAAGCCGATCATCAATTCCGTTGCGCCGTCCATGGCCCGTTGCGACATGGTGCCGGTGCCGACATCGTCGGCGGCCTGCAACGGCACTTCGAGCGCGACATTGTCGCCGCGCCACACTTTGAGCTTGCCGATGGGCTGGCCCTTGGTGACCGGGGCCGGCACCGGCCCGTTATAGACGATGCGGGCGATGAGCCGGTCGTTGGTATTGCGCGGCATCATCAAGCTCACGGTGCCGGGCCCGACGAGCGGCACATAGCTGCTGTCGCCGCCGAACACTTTGGCGGCGCCGATGGTCTGGCCTTCGGCGAACAGGATTTTGGTTTCGAAGCCGTGGAAGCCGAAATCGAGCAGCTTCTTTGCCTCGTCGCCGCGTTCCTTGTCGTTCCTGGCGCCGGAGACCACGACGATCAGGCGCAGGTTGTCCTGCAGCGCCGAGCCGACGAGGCTATAGCCCGAATCCGTGGTCTCGCCGGTCTTGAGCCCGTCGGCGCCGATGCCCATGCTCAGCAGCGGATTGCGGTTTTCCTGGCGGATATTGTTCCAGCTGAAATCGCGCGCGGCGAAGTTGGGATAAAATTCGGGATAGGTCTGCATGATGTAGCGCGCGAGCTCCGCCATGTCGCGCGCGGTGACGTGCATGTTCGGATCGGGCAGACCGGTCGAATTGGTGAAGGTCGAATTTTCGAGACCGATTTCGCGCGCCCGCTTGGTCAGCATGGCGCCGAAGCTCGCCTCATTGCCGGCGAGTGCTTCGGCGATCGCCATGCAGGCGTCGTTGGCGGAATCGACAATGATGCCTTGGATGAGGTCGGAGACTTTAACGCGGCTATGGATCGCGGCGAACATCGTCGAGCCGTGCGACGGCGCGCCGCCCTTTCGCCAGGCGTTCTCGCTGATGATGTATTCGTCGTCAGGCTTGATGTGGCCTTGCTTGATCTCGTTGAACACATATTCAAGCGTCATCAGCTTGGCGAGCGACGCCGGCGCGAAAGGCTGATCGCTGTTTTTCTCGAACAGGAAACTGTTGCTGTCGGGGTCGAGGAGCGCAGCCGTGGGGCTCGATGTCTGAAACCCTTCGCTCTTGGTCGTGACCGGGGCGGCATGTACTGCCGGCAGCGCGTCCAATATGGCGGCCGACGCGGCGAGCACGGCGACGAAGGTGCCGACCGCCAAGCCCCTCCCCCAATATAAGCCGCGCGCCGTTCTCGACACTCTCATCTCCGCCTGCCCTTGCAACACGCCATTTTCGCAAAAACAGCCTGCCAAAGACAGTCCGGCGATGCTTCGATCATCGCTCGGCGCGAAATGCCGCGTCGTCCGCGGTACGTGGGGCACGCCGGCTTGGATTAGTAAAGGCCGCGGCCGTTGAGGATTTGCACCGTGTCGTCGCCGTTCGGGGAGGTGTCGGGGAGCGCCGATGAACTGCCGCCGATCGAGCCCGTGCTGGCAAAGCGGGTCCGGGACGGCGACGTCATCGCGACCGGAACGATTCGCGTCGCGGCGGCGAGCCGGACGCTGCCCGGTGCGGGCGCCGGTTCGTCCTGGCGCAAGGTCGCCTCAAGCAGCCGGTCGTCGGAGCCGTCGATCTGCGCCGGTCCGACATATTCGACGCGCACCATGGTCGTGCCGCGGTCGATGAAGCCCAGCAGCTGGGCGGCATGTTTGGACACGTCGATAATGCGATTGGCGGCATAGGGGCCGCGGTCATTGACGCGCACGATCAGCGAGCGGCCGTTCTTGAGATTGGTGACGCGTGCATAGCTCGGCAGCGGCATTGTCGGGTGGGCGGCAGAGATGGCGTTGAGGTCGAAAATCTCGCCATTGGCGGTGGCGCGGCCGTGGAAATCATCGCCGTACCAGGACGCCAGGCCTTCGGCGCGGTAGTGCGGGTCAGCCTCCGGGACGTAAAGGCGGCCGGCGACCATATAGGGCGAACCGACCCTGTAGACGCCGCCGCCTTTGGGCACCGGATCGCCGGGTTGGACCAAAAGCGCGCTCGGCGACACACCGTAACGCGGGTCGACTTTGCTGCTGTCGGCGCAATGGGCGAGGAAAAGGCACAGCGAGGCGCTCGCCGCAACCGGGGCAAACCGCCTGCAAGCGCCGATGGACGCAAGATGCGTTACTATCGAGCGTACCCGACGCCGCATTGTCCCCTATCCCACCCCCGAAGGTATCGAATTCTAGCGTGGTGAGATTGTGGCGAAAATGGGCGCACGCCAATCGATAGTGAATAGACCATTGCCGGAGGCGGATTTTTTCGGCATCCCGCGCGAGCAATGGTGTGGCGAAGCTGGGAAAAAGCGTGCGCAAAGTCGATGTCAGCGCGCCGGCGGTTGTCGCCGCGCTGTCACGTGGACACGTCAAGCAGATAACGCAACGACGAGGCCGTTAGTGGCTGCCAATGACCCAGGTACTATTGAAGCAAGGCGGCGGTACCCAGCCGACCGCGCCGGGAGTGGGCCCGCCCCAGGAGAGACAGCCCCCGGGCGCATTGATGGTCACGGTCTGCCCAGCTTTAATTGCGTTGGCGTTGAGTTGCGCAATTTCAGCCTCCAGCGCGGCGATCCGCCGTTCGAGGCAAACCCTGCCGCACCCTCGCTGCGCCTGAGCGCTCAAAGTCGATACAAAAATTGCGGCTGCGCCAGCGAGCAACACTGCAAAAATACGCATCTTCGTCCCCTGTTTGGCACCATATCGATCGCGCCGGATCAGTCTCGCAACTCTCGACGGGCTCGGTCAACGGTCAGGTGGCGCAACGGGATCGGAATGGTCGGATCGGAGCAAAAAGGCCTGGGGGTCGGGGGCGACATCGAAGCCTTGAGTTCCGCCGGTGTCCCATTGGCATCCAAGATGTGGAAAGTTGCCAAGGGGTTCATTGTCTATATATCGATAAGTGCTTGATGTTACGGACGCGGAAGGGTGGCCCCGAGTGGTTTAAGGCACTGGTCTTGAAATTCGAGAGTTGTCACCTCGCCTTCCCTCTGAGTGTCACAACACTCCGTATTTCATTGAGCAAATCAGCGTCGCATGACGCATCTTGGCACGCGTGCTGAGCCTGGAGCGGGTCGAGTGCCTCCCAAAATCAACGCCCGGCGATCTGATAGAGGTTGTGATGCAGTCGGAGGGAACCGTGCAGCGCGGCTATCCGAGCGACGATTTCCTAGATCGGGTCCGCCGCGCATACCAATCGGCAATCTCGACAACGCGTGCGACCGGCGGCATGTGGCATGATATCGATGCTCGCCGTGCCGACGTTCACGCCGCTCTATTGGCCGATGGCAACGACGCGCTACGCGCAATTTTCATCGATCCGGTAAGCACGGACCTCTACTACGGCGTCGACAATCTGTGCCGGAGCATTGCACCAACGATCGAACCATCTTCCTTTGTTGCGCACGCGCTCGACTCCGAACGGGCGAAGCTCGCGATGTATCAAGCGCGGCGCCTGCAGGAACTAGCCGGCCCCCGCTGCACGGTCATCGAGATCGGTCCTGGCATGGGACGCGCGGCATTCTACGGACATCGCGCAGGCCTTGATTATACGACCGTTGACTTGCCGCTTGGCGTAGTCGCGCAGGCCTGCTTTCTTGGCGTAACGCTCGGACCCGAGGCACTGTGGTTTGAAGGCGAAGATCCTTCGAACAGAAGCGGACGCATCAAGATTTTAGCTGGCGTCCCGAAGAGCGACTTTGAGATCGCGCTCAACGTCGATTCACTCACCGAAATACCTGTCACAGTCGCGCTTGACTACATGCGCTCGCTGGCACCTCATGCAGGGCTTTTTCTATCGATCAACCACGAGAAGAACTTTTTCACCGCCGGCGAAGCAGCTGTTTATAGCGGCAATTGGCGCCGCAAATCACGACAAGCGTGTCCGGTGTGGTCGGAATATGTGGAGGAAGTGTTCTCTCCGTGCGGCAACATTTTACCCGTCGTCGTGTGGCGGCATCTATTGCTCAACCTCGTCAGGACGCGCATACGGCTCAGGAAGCGGTAGACGTTCCCGTCGCGCTGCAAATGGTGCTGAGCTTGGAAGGCCTCGAGTGCCGGCCGAAGTGATATGTGACACGTCCCCCTATTAAGATTTTATTAACCAAGCTCGCGCCTCCTTGCACAAAAGTCCTTTCTGGGATTCGCTGTGGGGAGTTTTCATATGAAAAGACTTTTGCTTGCGGCTTCGCTCATGCTTGGCGCCCCGGCGCTTGTCTATGCCGCCGATATGCCGCGACCCTTGCTGAAGGCGCCACCTTTTGTGCCAGCGCCCCCGCCCTTTAGTTGGACCGGATTCTACGTTGGCATCAACGGCGGATATGGCTGGGGAAACGTCAAAACGGACGACGGAGTAAGTGATACAGCTAAGCTAAATTCCAACGGCGGCATCGTCGGCGGCACGTTCGGCTTTAATTATCAGATCAATCAGTTCGTCGTCGGCTTCGACGGCGATATCGACTGGTCGGGCATGAAATGGAGCCAAACAGCAACCGATTTGTCGATTTTTGGCACCAGCACTGCGAACGTATCCCACAAAAATGATGCTCTCAGCACGTTCGCTGCCCGCTTCGGCGTCGCCGCGGACCGCGCACTGTTCTACGCAAAAGCGGGCGGAGCTTGGACGAGCGAGAAATTCGATTTCAACGGTACCGATCCGGTGTTTGGCAGCATCACCAATGGCTCGAACTCATTCAACCGCCTCGGATGGATGATCGGAGCCGGTGTAGAATACGCCGTGACAGACATGATCACGCTCAAGGCCGAGTATAATTACGCCGACTTCGGCACCAAGAATGAGACGCTGACAATCAACTCGTCCGTTGATGGTCCACTGACATCGACCATATCCGACAAGCTCACGATGAACGTCGTGAAGGTTGGCGTGAACGTCCTGTTTCATTAGAGCGGGATATTTTCATATCGCGTCTGACTCCCTCAAGCATCAGTACAACGGATGCAGCCCCGCTAGCCCCGCCAAACATCGTGGCCGGAGCGAATCCGTATCGCCTAATCGCTGTCCTGCGACGACCTGATCGAGCGAAATTCCATAACGATTGCGCAGCTTCTTATAAGCGTTCGCGATGTATCGAGATTTGGTTTGCGGCAGCTGCGCGCGAGCGATCGGTCGGTCGGAGGCCGCGGCGAAGGTTGACGCCACTCTCAAGGCTGCGCAGAAGAACGCCTCATGAATTCGAATGGGTAGCAATACGGTAGCAAAGACGCTAGTGACGGTCCGCACCGCAGGACAAAAACCTAGTCGGATCAACGCACGGAAGGGTGGCCGAGTGGTTTAAGGCACCGGTCTTGAAAACCGGCAGGCGCGCAAGCGTCTCGTGAGTTCGAATCTCACCCCTTCCGCCATCGCACCGTTCGCATTTGTTCGCTTTTGTTCAATAAGCCCCTTTAAAATCGACGTTTATTGCGCTAGACTCTGGTTGCCGTCGTTCGCTCCAGTTCGCCCCTACCCACGAAATTTGGTGGGTAGCGAGTAAGGTTGGAGTATGGCGGACACTTCGTCGAGTTTAGCGGAAAAAACTCATGGGGCTGATCGGCAAGCTTACGGCGGTGCGGGTGGCGCGCGAGAAGCGCGCTGGATTGCATAGCGACGGCGGCGGCTTGTTTCTGCAAGTCGGCAAGTCCGCGACCAAGTCTTGGATCTTCCGCTATTGGGTGCCCGAACGTGATCCATCGAGCGGCGATCTCGTCATCGATGCGACGACCAACAAACGCCGCGGCCGTGTGCGTGAGATGGGATTGGGCTCCTGCATCACCGTTTCGTTGCAGGAGGCACGCGAGCGCGCACTTGAATGCCGCAAATTGCGCGAAAAAGAAATCGATCCGATTGCAGCGCGCGAAGCATCACGACGCGAAGCCGCTTTGCAGCGCGCAAAGTCGCTTACGTTCAAGGATGCTGCGGCTGCTTATATGGCGACGCACCGTGTCGCCTGGAAGAACGACAAGCACGCGGCGCAGTGGCCCGCGATCCTGAAAAACTACGCCTACCCGATCATTGGCGACCTGCCGCTGCAACTGATCGACACGACCCTGGTGATGAAGGTGATCGAGCCGATCTGGCCGGAAAAGCCGGAGACCGCCAACCGGCTTCGTGGCCGCATCGAGACTGTGCTCGACTGGGCAACCGTGCGCGGCTATCGCCAGGGCGAGAACCCGGCGCGCTGACGCGGCCATCTCGACAAGCTTTTGCCGGCGCGATCGAAGGTGCGCAAGACCCGCCACCACAGCGCCCTGCCCTACGCTGAATTGCCGGCATTCTTGGTGAAGCTCCGCGAGCAAGACGGCATCGCTGCGCGGGTGCTTGAATTTACGATCCTGACCGCGGCTCGCACGGGTGAGACGATCGGCGCCAAGTGCAGCGAAATCGATATGAAGAACAAGATCTGGATCGTGCCGGCTGATGCTCTAGCGATTGCCGAGCAAATCGACGTGTAACTATTCGGCAGAGCGGCTCTGCTCTGCCCGCCAACCAATGCTTTGGCGTCCGCTTTCGGCTGGAAACCTGCCGCGACGACCGCTGACCGGCGCGGCAGCTAATGATGCTGTGGACGGCGCCCACTCTACGGCATCGATGTGCCAAAGGGTGGTTGCGTTAAAGCGAACCACATTGAGGGGAGCCGTCCATGGGCGAGGTTAGCACGATTGGTCTCGATATTGCGAAGGCTGTGTTCCAGGTGCACGGGGTCGACGGTGCGGGCACGGTAGTGATCCGCAAGCGTATCAGTCGCGCGAAGATGCTGGAGTTCTTCGCTGAGCTGCCGCCGTGCCTGATTGGCATAGAAGCATGTCCGTCGGCGCATCACTGGGGCCGCGAGCTGACTGGGCTTGGCCATACAGTGAAGCTGATGCCGCCGAGCTATGTGAAGGCCTATCTCAAGCGCAGCAAGAACGATGCGAACGATGCGGCAGCGATCTGCGAAGCGGTCACGCGGCCGTCAATGCGGTTCGTTGCGATCAAGACCAAGCAACAGCAGACGGCCTTGATGCTGCACCGGACCCGGCAATTGCTGGTGCGCCAGCGTACGATGCTGAGCAATGCGCTGCGCGGGCACCTGGCCGAACTCGGCGTCGTGTCGGCCAAGGGCCGCAACGGAACGGCAGAGTTGCTGAGGATCGTCGCTGACGCCGAGGATCGCCGGATTCCCCCAGCCGCCCGTGGCATTCTCGATGTGCTGGCGCGACAGTACATCGCGATCGGTGCCGAGATCGGATCCATCGACAAGAGCATCCTGGCCTGGCATCGCTCGTGCGAGCCGAGCCGGCGGCTAGCGGAGATTCCAGGCATCGGCCCGATCGTCGCCACGGCTCTGGTTGCCGAGATTGGCGACTGGAAGGCGTTTGCATCGGGACGCAACCTTGCCGCCTGGATCGGATTGGTGCCCAAGCAGCATACGACCGGTGGCAAGGACAGGCTCGGCAGCATCACCAAGCAGGGCAATCGATACTTGCGCTGGTTGCTGGTGGTCGGCGCGACGGCCGTCATCCGCTATGCCCAGAAACACGGGACCAAGAACCGGCCCTGGCTCGCACGATTGATGGAACGCCGACCGACCAAGGTGGCGGCGGTGGCGCTCGCCAACAAGATTGCACGGATGGCCTGGGCCATCATGGTTCACGGCGACAGATACAAAGAGCCGACTTTGTCGATGGCGGCATAACCGACGCCAGCGGATAGATCGGCAACACCAATTGGCGAGGGCATGACGACGTAATGCAGATACGGTCGTTCCGGGGATCGGGAGAACCCGTTTGGGTCATCGCACTTCTAAAAGTGCGCGCTTACGATTGGGACCCGATCCGCGCAGAGCATTAGGGCCAGCGGCCGTACCGGCCGCATCAACAGGCCGGACACGTGACCGCACCCGACCAATCTGCACCAACGTCAAAAAAGCTCTTGCCAGGGCGCCGTCCACACGTGACCCAAAGCGGACATCCAGCATTAATTCGATCAACTCGTCAGCTAGCCGAGTAGCGACCGCAGAATTGTGCTTTTGCCGCAGTTGGCGACCCGAACTTGTGGGGGCATGAACGCCATAGAAAAAGACAGTTCCAGCCTGTGAATAGCGAGCACATTCGAGGTACAGGCTTAGCTGCGGCGCTCCGCTTAATGACCCTTAAGAGACATTTGACTTCGGCCGATAGGCTCTGCGGCCTCCAGTGCTAAGGAAGCCTGATCGAGGAGTTTCGGCCTCGACCCCTGTGGTCGTCAGGCAGGTCTGAGCGTCTCGGCTGCCGACAAGCCCTGATATGCCCGCTGCAGTAAGCGCGCGAGCAGCACCCCCCACGCTTGCTGGCCAGGGTCTTCGGCGATCAAGTCCTGGCGGATTTCAATAGCAACGTGATACAGGCCACGTCGCTCGCCGTGTACCGGAATGGTGAAATCCGACGTGTCTGTCACGCTGTAAGGCTCGTTGTCGCCGATCACGAGCCCCACTTCGCGTTTCAGCAGCGCCTTGAGGATATGTGCAAAACGAGGGTCGCGATTGTAGAGCACGCCGGCATGCCAGGGCCGCGTTGTGCCTTCGAAGACAGGCGTGAAGCTATGAAGCGCGATCAGGACCACCGGACCGACGGTTTGCCGCCGACGGTCCAGCTCGGCTTCGATCCGTTGGTGATAGGGCCAGAAGATTTCGCGGGCGCGCGCGGCCCTGGCGGCTTCGCTCAAGCCGACGTTACCCGGAATTGGGGTATGTTCGCTGATGTCCGAGATAGAGGTCGCCGTGTCCAGCGGGCGGTTGCAGTCGATGACGAGGCGCGAATAGTTTTGTCGGATCAGCGTCGCGCCGAGCGCATCCGCTAAAACCCGGCCGAGACCGGCAATGCCGATGTCCCAGGCGATATGCCGTTCGCAATCCCCTTCGGCAATATCCAACCGGCCGAGCGCGCGCGGCATGATATTGCCGGCGTGATCGGCCACCAGCACGAACGGCGATTCCCCGTCAGCGTTGTAAACCGTAACCGGCGCCAGCTCGTCCGCCGCCAGCAGTTTTTTAGGCAGTTCGTTCATCGACGCTCACGATTGCGGAAAAAACATACACAATATTTGGCCCAAAAATGCATGCTGTGGAGATGTACGCTGCCGCGATGCATGTCGCTGGCGTATCCATTATCGTGGGGCAGCAATGCCGATTCTCAGCGTCAGACACGTTACGACATATCACTATAATCAGCCGGTCGCCTTCGGCGAGCACCGGATGATGCTGCGTCCGCGCGATGACGACGACCAAAAGGTACTTGAGTTCAGAGCTTGAGATCACGCCCACTCCGAAGCAACTTGCCTGGATGCGGGATGTTTTCGGCAATCACGTGGCGACCGCCCAGTTCGCGGGCCGGGCCAGCGAGCTTCGCTTTGTCAGCAATATTCGTCTCGACCTTGCGCCGGCCAACTTTCGCGCAACCGATATAAAGGATTTTGCTCGCACCTATCCGTTTGCTTACGCGGCGGAAGATTGGCTCGGCCTCGAACGTTTCATTGGCCCGCTGTCCCCTCATCCCGCGATTGATCGCTGGAGCGCCACGTTCTTCCGCAAAGACGGATCTGCCGACACTCACGGGCTGCTCGTCGACATGACGCAGACCATCAGGCGGACCTTCAAGCACGTATCGCGGCACGAGAAGGGAATCCAGGCTCCCGTCTGGACGCTCAATCTCGGGAGCGGCAGTTGTCGTGACCTCGCCGTGTTTATGATAGCGGCGCTTCGCTCGCGCGGAATTGCCGCGCGGTTCGTCTCTGGATACGTGCATTTGGCCGACGATGATGTCGACGACGATGTCGTCGGCGGCAACACGCACGCCTGGGTGCAAGTCTACGTGCCCGGCCCTGGCTGGGTCGACTTCGATCCGTCGGGCGGCGTTGTCGGAAATCAGAATCTCGTCCGCGTCGCGGTCGCGCATCACCCGTGCGAGGCGGTTCCTCTGCAAGGCACATGGTTCGGGACCGCGGCGGATCATCTGGCTATGAAGGTCGCAGTGAAGGTTACAATGGCAGCCGCTTCCGGCGTCTGAGATTGCAGGGACATCGGGATGATGAATCCGGCCTGCGAACATTGCACCGAGACCAAGATCGGTCGACGCTGGCCGAAGCACCGGAACCCTTATCCCGTCTCAGATCAATCGTGATGGCGGTTCGTTGGCAGGCAGAGCATTCATTCTGGCGGCACTTCATCTGCCCAGACGCGAAACTCCGACAATACGGAGGGTCCGAAAGTATGCGTTAAAGGCACGTCTGCAGCGTCGCGACCCTGTGCGATGAGGACGCGCCCGAACCGGGGGGCGTTGTTGCGTGGGTCAAACGTGTACCAACGGCCTCCGAGATAAACCTCGATCCACGCCGCAAAATCGTTAGGCGGATAAGGAGGCGGAAGGCCGACATCGGTAATGTAACCGGTGCAGTAGCGAGCCGGGATGTTCAAACAGCGACAAAAGGTGATGGCAAGATGAGCGTAGTCACGACATACCCCGTGGCGCTCAGCGTATGCTTCAAATGCCGTTCTGGTCTCGCGCGAATGCTGGTAACCGAACTCTATGTGATTATGCACGAAGTCGCAGATAGCCTGTACCCGCGGCCAACCAAGTGGGGTGTCCCTGAAGAGGCGCCAAGCTTCGTCGGATAGACGATCGGTCTCGCAATAACGACTGCCAAGCAGGAACAGAATGACGTCCGCGGGCAGGTGCTGAACTTGATGCTGCAAAGCGGTGAGCTCGATCGGGTCCGACATGCCGGAGTCCCGAATGACGGTATCAGTGCCAACGCGAAATTCGCCGCTGGGCGCAACGAGCCGACTGCACCAATTTCCGAAGCTGTCGCGGTACGCTTCGACGGGAACCGACGGGTTCGTTATCAGATAGTCCGGACGCTCCATTTCCGAGACGCGCGAGAAGTGCACGTTCAACGTCAGGATCATTGGCGTTGGTTGCGTGAATTGGAAGTGGAGCTGGCAACCAAGATGGATACGCATGAAAACTTATCAAAGCCTGCCGAGCAAAACCAAGATCAAAACGATGATGGGCATGAGGCCGAGCCCGCCGCCGTGGTAACACATGTCCGAGACGATGGGGAATCCAAAGTACAGTGTGACTTTCTGTATTGAGTTCGGTTTTGGCCCTTAGCGTACATCAAGCTGGCGCAGTGTGATGTGCGCTTTTGGGGGCAAAGCGGACACCAAGAATTAGTGCGGCCCGCGTCATGGATGTCCATGCCGGTCGTGTGACTTAGGTCACAACCAAGGCCACCTACATCATCCCAGCCTAGGCAAGGGACGAGCGGCCTTCGGGGTCATGAGCGATATCGGCATATACGTCATAGCAGCCATCAAAGGCAGCGAGACGCGATATTGGGCTGCGGCCGTGCAACACCTTGCAGTCGATGCAGTCCAAAGCCAGTTGGCACCTGGATGGCGTGCAATTCTCACGGATCATCGGTTGACGCCGGAACAGTTCGCGGAGCTTAAGATGGTCCATTCCGACCGCGTGCGCGAGTTGAACTTTATCCCGTGAGCGCAGACACATCGACCAATGACCTTGGTCACAGCGTTGAAATTAGGATTTGCGACAATGGCACGGGTATTCCGCCTCAGGTTACCGAGAAGATGTTCAACCCCTTTTTCACGACCAAGCCTGCCGGTGAAGGAACCGGGGCTGGGCCTGTCTATCAGCCATGACATCATCGTGAAGCAACATAACGGTTCTGTAGAGGTCGATACGCAGCCCGGCGCGTTCACCGAATTTCGGATCGTCCTGCCGCGCGGCGCTGCGACCACTGCCAAGTCGGGAGAAACTGCGTGAACCTGCTTATTCTCGTGGTCGACGACGAGCCTGATGTTGAAGTGCTTTTCCAGCAGCAGTTCCGACGCGATCTGCGCGCGGGCCGCTTCACGATGGAATTTGCCCAATCGGCCCCCACAGCGCTGGAGCGTATTGCTGATGCTGCCAGCCAGTCTCTCATCCTGATCCTGTCAGACATCAACATGCCGGGGATGAGCGGCCTTGAGTTACTGCCCAAGGCCAAGGCCATGCGGCCGGACGTGCCGTTCATTATGATAACCGCCTATGGCGATGCAGACACCGAGCGCAAGGCACTGGCGGACGGGGCTGAGGCATTCCTGACCAAGCCCATCGATTTCGCAACTCTCCGCAGCGAAATCGATAATCGGATTGAACGCGCCGCACAGCGGAACATCACTGAATCCCCAAATTTTATCGCAGTGCACGAGTCCATTATTGGCCCTTAGCGGACACCGCTTGACCTCAGTGCCGTGTCCGCTTTCGGGTGCAAAGCGGACATCGCAGCTTGAGTGGGCCGCGGCAGCTTTCGGGGGGAAAGCGGACATCCAGACATTTTCCAGTGTTTGGAGGGCTGCGAATTAGGTACGCAACTCCAGGTTAAGAAATGATACTGTCCAAGACAGCGGGGCACGTGATCGCACACGGATAACAACCAGAGCTTTGGCCGGAGGAGACATCTATGAGACGTCGCGATGTCCTGAAATTTCTGACCGGCGCGATGGTGGCAGCCCCTGGCGGCGTTGTTGCTCAGACACCCGGAAAAATCTATCGGATCGGTACGCTGACGGTTGGGCCGCCAATCGCGCCTACGGCAGGCACCGGAGCAATGCTTATCGCCGGCCTAGCGCAGCGCGGCTTCACGCTCGGGCAAAACGTGGCCTACGAGGCGCGCGGCGCGGCGGGCAACGTAAGCCAGGCGCCTAATTTGATGCAGGAACTAAAAGCAACGAATGTCGACGTGGTCGTGACCGTAGGCTACCCTTCCGCGGCGGCTGCCAAGGTATCAGGTGTGCAAACTGTGATCGTCACGGGCTCCGGCGATCCGGTTAAGACCGGGCTGGTCGCGAGCCTTGCGCATCCGGGCGGCAACGTGACGGGAATATCCGACGACGCCGCGGCACTCTCCACCAAACGCCTCGGCTATTTGAAGCAAATGTCGCCGCAGCTCCGCAAGGTGGCCATGCTGTGGAATAAGGACGATCTTGGGATGTCGCAGCGTTATGACGCTTCGGCCAAAGCCGCGCAGGAGATCGGCGTCACGGTGCTGCCGCTTGGCGTCCGCGAGCCCGACGATTTCAACGAGGCCTTCGCGGCGATGGACCGCGATCCGCCCGACGCCATCCTGATGGTCACCGACGCGCTCACGCTCCTCAATCGCAAGCGCGTGTTCGATTACGCGGCTGCGCACCGGCTGCCGGCAATCTATGAGCAGGACTTCATGGCCCACGACGGCGGCCTGATGTCTTACGGCGCCGATCCGAAGGAATCCTTCGATCGTGCCGCCGCATTGGTCGCGCAAATTTTCCAGGGCGCGAAGGCCGCCGACCTGCCGTTCGAACTGCCGACGCGCTATCTTTTCGTCATCAACCTGAAAACTGCCAAGGCGATGAATCTCGCGGTGCCGCCGACCGTGCTCGCGCTCGCCGACGAAGTTATCGAATGAAAGGTTGCGATCTTGGGGGCGGCCTTGAGGCGGCAAAAGCGCCGGCAAAAGCGCCCGCAGGGATGTTAAGATAGCCGCATGAAGGCCGATGTGGATCAAAAAGCCGGCGCATTCGAGCCGGGGTTAAACCGCCCCGGCGATGCCGCTTCGCCATCCGGCGCCTCGGTCGTGCGCAGCCGGCTGTTCATCAAATATGTCGCGCTGCTCATCACCGTCGTGGTCCTCGCGCTCGTCGGCAACGGCGTCTTCGAGGTCTGGTTCTCCTATCAGGAGCACAAGTCCGCCCTGATCGACATCCAGCACCAGCAGGCGCAGGCCGCAGCCGACAAGATCGAGGAATTCGTCACCCAGATCGACAGCCAGGTCGGCTGGACCACGCAATTGCCGTGGACCGACGGCACGCTCGATCAGCGGCGCTTCGACGCGCTGCGGCTGTTGCGCCAAGTGCCCGCCATTACCGAACTGGCCCAGATCGACGCCACCGGCCACGAGCAGCTCAAAGTGTCCCGGCTCACCATGGATGTGGTCGGCAGTGGTATCGATTATTCGGGCAAGCCCGAATTCGCCCAAGCCTTCGCCAACAAGGTCTATTACGGGCCGGTTTATTTCCGCCGCGAGTCCGAGCCTTACATGACGATCTCGCTCGCCGGCGCGCGGCGCGACAGCGGCGTGAGCGTCGCGCAAGTCAATCTGAAACTGATCTGGGACGTGGTGTCGAAGATCAAGGTCGGCACCTATGGCCACGCCTATGTGGTCGACGCCGACGGCCGGCTGATTGCGCATCCCGATATCAGCCTGGTGCTGCGCAATACCGACATGTCCCACCTCATGCAGGTGCGCAGCGCCCGGGCCGGCTCCGCCGCCGAGCAGGTGCAGGAAGCCGACGACGTGTCCGGCCGTAAAGTGCTCACCGCCTATGCGCCGGTCATCCCGCTCGGCTGGTTCGTCTTCGTCGAAACCCCGATCGAGGAGGCCTATGCGCCGCTTTATGCCTCGATCCAGCGTGCCGGCTATGTCCTGTTCGGTGCGCTGGCGCTCGCTTTCATCGCCGGTCTCTTCCTCGCCCGCCGCATGGTGGTGCCGATCCAGGCCTTGCGCGCCGGCGCCGCCCGCATCGGTTCGGGCGATCTTGGCCAGCGCATCAACATCAAGACTGGGGATGAAGTTGAGGCGCTGGCCAACCAGTTCAACGACATGGCCGGCAAGCTGCAGGAATTTATGCCGACTTGGAACACAAAGTTGAGCAGCGCACGCATGAATTAAGCGAGGCGCTCGAGCAGCAGACGGCGACGTCGGAGGTCTTGAGCGTCATTTCCAGTTCGCCCGGCGACCTGGAGCCGGTGTTCGACGCCATGCTGGAAAACGCCATCAGGCTGTGCGAAGCCCAGACCGGCAATCTGTTCCTTTATGACGGCCAAGACTTTCGCACCGCGGCGCTGCGCGGCGCGTCTCCGGCCTATGCCGAGGCGCGACGCCGGACCGTGGCGGTTCGCCACATGCATCCCGACGTGCCCCTCACCCGGCTCATAAAAACTAAAGACGTTATTCATGTTGCCGACGTCAGGACGGAACGAGCCTATATCGAGAGCGACTCGACGTTTTCGGATCTCGTCGACGTGGCCGGCGCCCGGACCCTCCTCCTCGTGCCGATGCTCAAGGAAAATGAACTCGTCGGAGCCTTCGCTATCTATCGTGTGGACGTTCGTCCCTTTACCGAAAAGCAGATCGAATTGGTGAAAAATTTCGCCGCGCAGGCCGTCATCGCTATCGAGAACACGCGGCTGCTCAGCGAGTTGCGGCAATCGCTGGAGCAGCAGACGGCAACGGCAGAGGTGCTCGGTGTCATCAGTAGTTCGCCCGGCGAACTGGCGCCGGTATTCGACGCCATGTTGACGAACGCCACGCGTCTCTGTGCGGCTAATTTCGGCGTGTTGCAACTTCACGACGGCGGAGTGATCCGCATCGCCGCCATGTACAACGTGCCGGCTGCATTCGCCGAACTCCGGCGGGGCAGGCCGACGCTTCATCCCACCCCGGAGAGCGCGATCGGACGGGCCGTCGCCACAAAAATGCTGGTCCACATTCCGGACTATGCGGCTGATGCTGCTTATAAGCAGGGCAATCCCGATGCCGTCAATCTGGTCGAACTGGCCGGCGCACGAAGTCTCGTGATTGTCCCGATGCTTAAGGACGACGATCTGGTCGGCACCATCAGCATCTATCGGCAGGAGGTTTGGCCGTTTACCGACAAACAAATCGATCTTGTCGAGAATTTTGCCGCGCAGGCGGTCATCGCCATCGAGAACACACGGCTGCTGAACGAGCTGCGGCATCGCACCGATGACTTGACCGAATCGCTCGAGCAGCAGACGGCGATCAGCGAAATCCTGCGCGTCATCTCGAACTCGCCGGATGATGTGCAGCCGGTGCTCAACTCGGTCGCCGAACACGCGGCCCGCATCTGCAAGGCGCAAATCGTCGATATCATTATGGTCGAGGGGAACATGTTGCGCAGCAGCGCCGCTTTCGGTGAGCTTGCGCGCGATATCGGCGAGGTGCCGCTCGATCGTTCCACGGTCATGGGGCGGGCCATTTGCGACATGCGGCCGGTGCAAGTCGAAGACCAGCAGTCAGCCGGCGATGACTTTTCCCGCGGGCGCGAATTCGCCCGCAAGTTTGGGCATCGCACTATCCTTGGCGTGCCCTTGATCCGCGAGGGGCGGGCGCTGGGCTGTATCCTGGTGCGCCGGACCGAAGTGAAACCATTCGAGCAGATGGACATCGCACTGCTCACGACCTTCGCCGATCAGGCCGCGATCGCGATCGAGAATGTGCGGCTGTTCAAGGCCGAGCAGCAGCGCACCGAGGAACTGAGCGCGTCCTTGCACGAGTTGCGCACCGCGCAGGATCGCCTAGTGCAGACCGAAAAACTCGCTTCGCTCGGCCAATTGACCGCCGGCATCGCCCACGAGATCAAGAACCCGCTCAATTTTGTCAATAATTTCTCCGGCGTTTCCACCGAACTGATCGACGAGCTGAACGAGATCCTGGCGACCGTGAAAACGGACGACAAGACACGCGCCGATATCGCGGAATTGGCCGATACGTTGCGCGGCAATCTCGAAAAGATCGTCCAGCACGGCAAGCGCGCCGACTTGATCGTCAAGAACATGCTGTTGCATTCGCGCGAAGGCTCGGGCGAGCATCGCCCGGTCGACATCAATGCCATCGTCGAGGAGAGCCTCAATCTCGCCTATCACGGGGCGCGGGCGGAAAAGCAAGGATTTAATATCACGCTCGAGCGGTCGTTCGATCCGGCGGCCGGCGAAGTCGATCTTTATCCGCAGGAAGTCACCCGGGTTCTGCTTAATTTGATTTCAAACGGCTTCTACGCGGCAATCAAACGCAAAGGTCAGGCCGGCAATGAGGGCTTCGAGCCTATCCTCGCAGCAGCGACCAAGAATCTCGGCGACCGCGTCGAGATCAGAATTCGCGACAACGGCACCGGCATACCACCGGACGTAAAGGCCAAGATGTTCAATCCGTTCTTCACCACCAAGCCCGCCGGCGAAGGCACTGGCCTCGGCCTTTCCATCAGTCATGACATCATCGTGAAACAACATGCAGGCTCAATCGCTGTCGACACCGAGCCAGGCCAATTCACCGAGTTCAAGATTGTTCTGCCGCGCACCGCGGCATCCATAATCAAGCCAGGAGGGCAACGTTGAGTTTCTCATTCTCGTCGTCGACGATGAGCCCGATGTCGAAGCGCTGTTTCGCCAGCAGTTCCGGCGCGATCTGCGCGCCGGCCGGTTCACTATGGAATTTGCCCAGTCCGCCCCGGCGGCGCTGGACGCCATGAGCGCTGCTGTGGACGTCTCTCTCGTTCTGATCCTCTCCGACATCAATATGCCGGGGATGAGCGGGCTTGAGCTCTTGCCCAAAGCGAAGGCGGTGCGGCCCGACGTGCCAATCATCATGATCACGGCCTATGGCGACGCGGAAACCAAGCGGAAAGCGCTGGAAGGCGGTGCCGAGGCGCTTCTCACCAAGCCGATAGACTTCGGCGCGCTCCGCGTCGAAATAGAAACGCGGGTCGCGAAAGCCGCATGACCGCACGGATTCTATTTGTCGACGACGAGCCGGATCTCGAAGCGCTCGTCCTGCAGAAATTCCGCCGCCAGATTCGCGACGGGACGATCAGCTTTTTGTTTGCTCATGACGGCGTCGAGGCCTTGGCAGCGCTCAAGACCAATGCCGACGTCGACCTGGTCGTCACCGATATCAACATGCCGCGGATGGACGGCCTGTCGCTGTTGGCGAAGCTGCAGGAGAGCGAGGGGCGGCTATCGGCCATCGTGGTGTCGGCCTATGGCGACATGGCGAATATCCGCACCGCGATGAATTGCGGCGCGTTCGATTTTGTGACCAAGCCGATCGATTTCGGCGATCTTGAAACCACTATCACGAAGACGATACGGCACATTCAATTTTTGCGCGATGCACGCGCGCGCCAGGCCGAGGCGGAACGGGCGCATGCGTCGCTATCGCGCTACTTCTCACCCAATCTGGCGCGACGGCTTGCCGGCGACGGCGCCGCCGTCGAGCTCGCCGGGCAGCGCCGCGACATCGCGACATTGTTCACGGACATCGCGAGCTTCACGGCGCTGGTCGAGGCGCTGGAGCCGGACGTGCTCGGAACCCTGCTCAACGAGTACGTTTCCGGCATGACCGATATCGTGTTCGCCCACGACGGCACTCTCGCCAAGATCGTCGGCGATGCCTTGCACGTGCTGTTCGGCGCGCCTGGAGAGCAGCCGGACCATGCCGCGCGCGCTGTCGCCTGCGCGCTCGACTTGGATCAATACGCGCAGCAATTCCGCGACCATTGGCACAAAAAGAAAATTCCGCTGGGCGTCACCCGGATCGGCGTCCATGCCGGATCGGCGATCGTCGGCAATTTCGGTGGCGATCGTTTTTTCGATTACACGGCCTATGGCGACACCATCAATGTCGCGGCGCGGCTGGAAGCCGCTAACAAGCAGCTCGGCACCCGGGTCTGCGTGAGCGCAACACTGGCCGACAAAGTCGACGGTTTCCGCGGGCGGCCGGTCGGCGACCTTATGCTCCGCGGCAAAACTGAAGCGCTACGGGCCTTCGAGCCGCTCCGCGCCGAACAGTACAATTATCCCGCTACGCAGGTTTACCTGGACGCCTTTGCCAAACTCGAGGCGAACGATCCCGGTGCGATTGCGGCGTTTGCCTCCCATGTCGGCAAAGAGCCGCAGGATCAACTCGCGAGCTTTCATCTCAAGCGGCTTTTGAACGGGGCAACCGGCGTCAGGATCGCCATGCAATAGATCGCGAGAGAAAAAGTGCGAGCGCAGTAATTGTTATCGGCCCATTCGTGCGGTTAATGTACGCGAATTGACGGGACGCGCGTTCGTTTTTGGAGGTGAAGCTGCCGCGGCCCCCGCTGGCCAACTTGGTGATACATGTCCACGAAATCGGTTCCGTAGCTCATGAGCCCGCGGCTGCGACAGTACCTGCCCACGATTTGGGTTGGGGATGGGACCATTCGGCGGAAATGGCTCCCCATCACCGTCATCGGTCCCGGTGCTGCTTCACTGGTCGCGCCCTAGTCGAGTATTTTGTTCGCCGATACCATCACCGCAGTCGGTATGGTGACGTTGAGCGCCTTCGCCGTTTTTAGATTGATGACGAGTTCGAAATTCGTGGGTATTTCCACCGGCAGATCGCTGACCTTGGCTCCTTTGAGGATACGACCAGCATAGACTCCGACTTCGCGAAACGCCCATTCGAGATCGGGTCCATAACTCACCAGCCCCCCTGCTTCGGTATATTCGCGCCAGGGATAACACGCTGGCAGCTTGTGTTGGGCGGCCAATGCCACGATCAGCGCACGCCGACTGGTAAAAAATGGATCGGCACTAACAATGATGGCGCCGGCCTGCTCTTGGACAGCCGTGTCAAAGGCCTGTTCGATTTCTTGCTCGCTAGAGGCGCCTACGGCGACCGTCCGCAAGCCTAAGCCTTCGGCGGCGTTCTTGAGATCTTCGAGTTCGCCTTTCGTGACGATCGCTGTGGGATTGGAGAGAATGGCAACCGACGTCAGCGACGGCATGAGGTCGTGAACGACTTGCAGCCTCTTGTTGATCAATTCAGTTGTGTAGACGCTGATGCCGGTCGCGTTTTGGCTCGGACGGCTCAGACTGGAGACGAGCCCCAAGTGAGTGGGGTCAAAGCCGCTAACGAACAGAATGGGAGTTTGCGTCGTGCGCTTCAATGCGGCGAGCGCGGAGACCACGCCGCCGGCGGCAGCAATCAGGCGGACGTCATGTTGGATCAGATCATCAGCCAAAGCATCGAGATCTTCATAATGACCTTCGGCCCAACGATAATAGATCCAGAGATTGCGGCCTTCGACATAGCCTTGCTGCTCAAGCCCGTCGCGAAAGGCATTGACCAAGGGAGTGGACGCACGCGGCGAGACGCTGCTCAGCCAGCCAATCACGGTCAGGTTCGGATCCGGCTGCGGCTCTTGCGTGCGAGCCGCTTTCGGAGCCTGCGCGCGAGCCGCTAAGGGCCAGAACGGCATGCCACCAAGCGCCGCAATAAAATGTCGCCGTTTCATCCGCACAACTCAACGGTATTGTCAAATCCAGATTTAATCTAGCACACTAGGTCAAACATTCGGTCAAGAACAAAGGTCACATTGACGCTATTGAGAGGCGCGATGATGGTCACGATCGCGTTTAGGTCTGTATTCGCTGCCGCTCTGGTCACGCAGCGCGATAAAACCCTCTCTGAATAAGTTTTCCATCCAGTTCAGGCACCCCGCGGCGCCAGATGACAGACCTTGCTGTACCACCTGCGCTGCGATCTGCGCCGACGTGAGCTTGCCGCGACAGAGCTGCAATATCTGCGCCGTCCCCTGGTCGATCAGGCGGACGGAACCCTGCCGATCTTTGGTACCCGAGAACACCGCGACAAAGGACGAACCCGGCTTCGGGACCTTGGGAAAGTCAGCTGCCGTCTTCGCCGCCACGTAGTCGGCCACCGCGAAGTTGAAGGCAATGACCGCGAGCTGTGGCGCCTGCACGGGCCGCAGCCTTGCGAAATCGTCGGCGCCGATCGCCCAGCGGCGGATGTCCACCCGATCGAAGGCCGGAGCCGCGCCGGAGGCCGAACCGGCGCGGTCTGCGACGGCGAGAGCTATCTCGAGTTCGAGCGGCGGCACGAAGCGCAGCAGGGTCTTCTCCCCTTTTGCGACGGCCTGCTTGATCGACGACAGCAACGTGCGCGCCGTTGTGAGATTGATGCCGCCGCTCTTGTTGCGGCGACGGCTCGTGCCGGCGGTGCCGTGATGGCGGCTGCTGCGGCGGCTCTTCTTGGTGCTCGGGTTGTTGCCGTTCTGCTCCAGGCCGCGGCCGAGTGCAGCGGCGCACAGACGCGTGAGCGCAAACGGATCGGGCGTGAGATCGGAGGCCGGGCGCACCGGCGCGTTTGCTCGCAGAATGCGCCGCTCTGCCGCGGCCGCAAGGATCAGCTCCAGGCGCTGCGGAAAGTCGGCCTCATCCTCGATGCCGCAGGCAAAGTCGCGGCCGCGGCGGCCGACCGCTTCCGCCGGCTCAGGGTCGTCGATGATTTCGGCAAGCCGCCCGCTGAGTTCGCCAACGTCGTTGACGTCCTTTACCGCGACACAGCCATACCGGTGTGGCAGCCGATAATGATCCGGCAATTTATTGATCAACTCAGTCGATGCGACCAGGCAGCGGCCGCACAGCAGCACCTCCCGGGCCACGATCGGGGTATGAATATCGATCGGAAAATCCTGCTCCAGGCAACACACCGCGAGGCAGCTGCGGAGGAATTCCGGCACCCGCCAATGCGGGACAAAGGGAATTTGCAGAATATCCCGTTCAAGCCCGAGCTCCCGGGCACGCTGGCGGAAATCACGTTCGATCTCGGGCCGGCCGTGGGCCAGCGCCACCAAGCCGACTTGCCGTCCGGTCCGCTTGAGCTCATGCAGCGCCGCAAGCAGCGCGAACGATCCCTTGGTGGGACCGAGCTTGCCGTAGACGCCCAAAAAGGGCCGATCCGCGGCGAAGGTGCCCCACAGGGTATCGCCGAGACCACCGTCGCGTTCGATTTCACGCGGCAATGCCGCAAGCGCGAGCGTCGGCCCGGACGGCGTAAAAATCTCCTGGGGCAGCCGGTAGCCGCCGGCGAACGCGATGCGCTTGGCGTCGACGCCGTGCACGATAGCGCGCTCCGCAACGGTGCCCGCCGCAATGAGCACAGCGGCGGACTGCAACACGTGGTCGTACAGCGGCTCCAATTGGGGATGGTGCCACAGCCGTCCGGCGTCACTGCCCGCCATGCGGGTGACGTGAGGCACGCCCGTCATCTTGGAAGCGAGGTGACCCGCCACCCCATAGGGCTCAAGATAATGGGAATAGATGACATCGAACGATCGCTCGGCATGAAGCCGGGCGGTAATGGCAGAAAGCTTCGAGACAAAAGGGCTCGCCATCGGGAGATAGGTCTGCGAGCGGTCAACCGGATCGCTCCAATGGACCCGGACCGAGCCGCGACCGCGCCGGCCCTCGCAGCGCTGCCAGTCGGCCGCGGTCATGAGCATGCGGAACGGCGGAGCGGCTTCCCGCGCATTGGTGACGACGTGAACCTCGTGGCCGCGTTCGGCGAGGCCCTGCGCGGTCAAATAGGTGCGCATGCTGACGCCACCTTGGATAGGCGGATACTTGCCGATAATGCAAATTCTCAAGACTGCATCTCGACGAGGCCTCTGGCGATGAGGTCCGCGATCAGTTCACGGGCATCTTTCATCCCGCCAACCGCCGCCCAATCCACCCAGCTGTCGAACGATTGCACGAGGTCAAAAATCGCCGGCGCAAGCTCGTAAATTGCCGGATCCTGGCCAGACGATTGGGCAACGACGGCAAGGCGCAAATCCCGTCGCGCTGGATTAGTCGCGACGGCCGCATGCTCAAAGAACGGCCGCACGTCATGGCGCAGGCGCAACAATTCGACCTGGGGCGAACGGCGAATGCGCGGCGATGGCGTCGAGACCATACTGCCACAGCGCGCTTCGCCTGCGGCGCCGCTGCGGACGGTGGCGATGGCGAGCTCGCAGGCGGCAACATCGAGTAGATAGCGCGGTTGACGCCCCCTGCCCCAGGACTGCGACAAAAATCCGTAGAATTGGCGGGCATTCTCGAGCCGGCCGATGGCAGCCGGTGGACAGCTCGCGACAAAGTCGTGGATCAGCCTCTCGCGGCGCTTTCCGATCAGGGCGAAACTATGCGGGAAGACAGCTTCGATCTTGGCCAGCCGTTTCTCAAATGAAAAGCGCGCCTCGATCGCCAGCAGCCGGCGATCGAAGCGCCGCAGCGAAGGAGCGACGGGATCGGTTTCGGCGTCAAAAATGGCGGCTACACTGGTCAGGTAATGCACCAGATCAGACTGCCGATCCAACAAGCGTTTGGTCATGACTGGCCGCTACATGCGTTGCGATGCGCGCGCGAATGCGGGCGATATCATCCAGCACTTCATCCACGGCGTCGAACCGATCGTCGCGCTCGATGATGATACTGGTCGGCTGGTGGCGCGACAGCACGCGACCCAACAGGTCGAAGGTTGCGGGCGGCAGCGGATGCGAATGCGAATCGGCGAAAAACGGCTTGGCCAACCGCGTATCGTGCACGGTGATCCCGCCCGCCATGTGGATCTCGCGCACCAGGCCGGGCGTCAGTTCGTCGAGGAACGCCCACGCATCAAGGCCGTGATTGAGCGCATTGAGGTAGAGATTTTCGATATCGAGCAACAGGCCGCAGCCTGACTCGCGGCAGATCAGGTTGAGAAACCCGGCGTCGGACAGATGCGAATCCGGCCAATCGAACACGTAGGAGATATTCTCCAACAAAAATGGCACAGCGATTCGCGCCTGCACGGCGCGGACTTTGGCGATGATCGCCTCCGCCACCGCCTCGCTGCGCGGCAGCGGCAAGAGATTGGCGAGGTCGCGGCCGGGAACGCGGGTGAAGGCCAAATGCTCGCTATAGGTCGGTGCACGAAGCCGTTCGACGATTGTCGCGACCCGATCAAGGTAGTCGAAATCGAGCGGCACATCGGTGCCGATCGACAGCCCGACGCCATGAGCATTGAGCGGGATGTGGCCGACCAGATCGAAGATTTCAGCCGACTGCTCAGCCCCACCGTGGATGCAATGATCCACGGTGATTTCGAGCAAGTCAAAGTGAGAAATATGGGCACGCGTCCATTCGCCGATCGCCGAACGATAGCCAATCCCGACCAAAGCTGCTGAAGGACTAAACATCTTCTGCATCGTGCGCCCCGATCGGGCCTTTCAGGCAGTGGTTGGCGCAAGTTTCACATGCGGACTGGTATCCGATGCCAATTTAAAGGCATCGGATCCAATCATCTGTTGCGACCTTACAGATAGACCTTATTCTGTCCCGCAGACTGGAGAGACGCATTGAGGCCAGAAAGCACCGTGTACGCCGTCGCGCCCATTAATTCGTAGGCATTGTTGTTCCCGTTCACGAGTTCGGGACCGTACAGGGTGGCCATCCCTGGCGTCGGCTGGTTGTTTCCACTGGCGTTCCGATAGCTTAATAACGGATAGCAAATATACAGTCCGGAACTGTTGGCCGCCTTGATCAGATCCTCCCTTTGTTTGTGGAAATAAGGCGCCGCGCTGATGACGACAGCTTTCGCTCCTGCACTTACCAGGTTGTCAAAATCAGCACCAAACTTGGTCGGGTCGATTATCCCATTTGTTGCCGCCATTGTTCCTCCTCCGCCGAAATTATTTACCTCTGTGGGTGCCATCAAGGAACGAGGATCGTAAAGGAGCCAGATGACCGGGGTCTGCACCTTCGGTTTGGTAGAAACAAGATCCGTGATGCGCTCAGGATCCATTGCAAAACTGTTAAGGCTGACCGCGCCGGCAAAGAATCCTGTGGGCGGCGTTGGATCGCTGGGCAATAAACCACCAATCAAAGCAATAAAAGGTTTAGTGGCGTACTGTTCTGCGACACTGCAGGTGACGTTGCCGCCAAAGGTCACGATCAATCCAATGTTGCTGTCGGCGTTGAACTGCTGGATTGCCGACATTATTTTTTGCGTTTTGTATGTCAGATCGGCCAATGCGGGGGCAATGTAGACTTGACCGGACGCGGGCGGTGCAGTGGGCGTTGGGATGAGCGGAGCCAAACCCGCATTGAAACTTGCTGTCATTCGGGCATCGTAATTAATACTCGATACGATGCCGATACCTTGCGTCAGTGGCGTCGCCCAGGAACCGGCTTTAGAGGATAGAATCCCGGCGGAGCGAGTACTCGATTCTGTATCGATCTCAATTCTTATCGTAGCCATCTGTACACTCCTCGTTGTGGTCCGACAGCATCTAAATGACGGCTGTAAATCGATCGGCGCTGCTAACTGCCGCAGCCGCAGCCGCAGCCGCATGCGTGATCGGCCTTGCCCTTCCAGCGCGGATGCGTCTTGTTCGGATAGAAGTTCGCCAGCCGAGCACGAAGTGCTCACCGTGTTTGTCGCTATTCTTTTTGGCCTTCACGGCCTGCTTGATCATTGCGGCCAGTTCTCGATTGGCCTGGTATCCGCACTTGTCGGTCGCGTTGACGTGTTTGGCGTCGGTCTTGACACCCGGCAGCGGCACCCTTCCCTTGCCTTCGGCTGTTTTGCGAGCGCCTTTTTTGAGGCTCGAGCGCGTTACTTTGGGATAAATCTCAGGCATTCTTGTCTCCATCTGTTGGATAGTGTTTTAGAACAGTCGTTCATTTTCAAGTGCTGGATCGTCGATCAGCTCGCCGCGCGAGTTCAAGAACGAATGCCAATCGTTCTGAAAATGAAGAAGCGGGACGCGGTAGACGTCAAGCCAACGACTGGCCGGACCCGGGTCTTGTGCCCGCATGACGAGCGGCGTCTTACGGTAAAGGGCGTAAAACTTATCTATTCCATGCATTTCAATGACAAACTGCGTGAAAGAGCCGGCGATCGCATAGAGCAGCGCTTGGCCACGCGGCCCTTCACCAAAAAACTCTTGTTCGATCGTCAGCGTCAAAGGGTTCGGTGTTGCGATCGCATCCAACCTGTCCAAATGAATTGTGCGCAGTGATGTCGCGTTTGGTCCTGAAAGAGCCGGAAGCTTGTCGACACACTGGTCGCGCGCCGTATCGTGCAATGGTTTGCCGAAATTTGGGAACGCCGGATTGCCCCCCAAGAGGGCTTGCAGATAGACGGCAAGCCCTTCGGCGAGAAATCGGTTTCCGTTCGGGAAGAACACGTGCACAAGTTCGTGCAAGATGGCGGCCGTCCGGGTCTGAACTCTCGACGCCGGAAACCGCATGTAGCCCGGATATCCCGACCACGCCGGTACGAGAGACTTCGATATGCGGCATCGGTCTGAAACAAAAACACCGAGCTGCGCAATCGGACCAGGACTCCAGCCGAATTCGATTGCCCAGCGTTCCAGCCGCTTCAAGTCGGAACAGAGATCGGATTGGAATTCATTGCGCTGTTCCGCCGTCAGTGCGCCTTCGGCTTGGCCTCCATCGATCGCGATCGGCAGCTCTTGCCGACAGAAATCTACTTCCAGTCGCTGCGCGGCTGCGGAAGGAACGTCGGCAAAGTCAAAATCAACGGCCGACGAAACGATGAGCGGGTCAAAATGATAGCCCTCCCCGACCAACTCGGGTCCGGAGCCGACAACGTCGCGCTCGCGTATGCACACCGTCGCCCCTCGACGTTACACGCCAAAAGTGTAGCAGGAGCCACGCGGACAAGCCAGTGCTCAAATGAGCCTCAGCTCGGGCTTGGTTTTGCATCCGGCCGAGCCTGAGGCGACACTATCAAGGCCGTATATCAATTTAATGCCGTCATGCGCGCCTGCGAGACCACGTCGTCCGAGGCTAAGTTCGTGAGCACTCCGATGCGCCGCATGCGCTCGCCCTGCTGCGTGCGCGCCGTCGGTGGCCACGCGACCGCACTACCGCCGAGCGCGGACGTGAAGTGTCGTCGTCCGGCGCGGATTGCCATTTGACCCATCCAAGCGGAAATGACGTGATTGGCCCTTAACGGACATGTCGTCGGCTGACTGCCGTGTCCGTTATTGGGGGTAAAGCGGACGCCACAAGTTGCAGTTGGCGACTCTTGAGCGCCAGCTTGAGCGTTGCGTGATCATCGCCGCATTAGAAACAACCTACTGGCCCCGCTCCACTAACTTCGGCCTCCTTAATTATGACATTCGGTCAAGCGCATGGCCTCCGCGAGATCGAAGGCCTGAAGTCCCGCCCCATCGAAATAGATGAGCCTCAGACGCTCGCGGCGCGAGACCATGCGCGCGGGCAAAGGATCGTAACGGAACGAGCCGCCACCAAGATGCGGCGTGATCGACCCGATATCGGCAACGGTGTCGATTTCCACGCGGAGCAGCGAAAGTTTTGTACCGTCATGCGACGTCGCCTCAAACGGCACTTTCGCCAATCGCAGAAAGCTCGTCGGGTCGCTCGCGGTCATGAAGCCCTCGACGAAGGCCGCCGCGACCAGATCGAGATCGGTGTCGCTATCGTCTCCGCCATGGTCCGGCTCGCTCTGATCCTGACCGTGAAGCAATTGCCACTGCGCCGGCTGGCGCGGCTTTGTCGCGCGGTTATGGCCGGCGCCCGGCGTCATCGTCGGCCCATGATCGTATTCGGTATGATCGTGATGCGCGTCGTGGTGATCGTGTCCGCGGTGCATGATGAGCCTCAATAGGTGACGGGTTTGTCGATCAGCGCCTTGTGGGCGCCGAGCTTGCCGTGCGCCACGAGCGAGCCGAGCGCCTCGACAACGACGCGCACGCCCACCAGAGCCGTAATGTCCGACGTGTCATAGGGCGGCGAAACCTCGACCACTTCAAGGCCGCAAATGCCTTCGGCGGCGACGAGGCCGAGAATCTTCAGCGCCTCGCGCGGCAAAAATCCGCCCGGCTCCGGCCAGCCGGTGCCCGGCACAAAACCGCAATCGAGCGAGTCGACGTCGAACGAGATATAGACGGCGTCGGCGCCTTCCCAGGCAAGTTCCAGCGCGATCTCGGCGGACTTTTCCAAGCCGAGTTTCTCGATGTCCTCGATGGTCAGCACATTGGTGCCGCGCTTGCGCGCCTCCTTGACGCCGTCGCGCGGCACTTGCCAGCCGCCGATGCCGAGTTGCACCAGATTCGTCGCCGGCACATTGGGCAGATTGGTCGCCCAGAACCATGGCGTCGTGTGCATGCGCTCGTCGAGATCACGCTCCTGGATGTCGATATGGCGATCGAAATGGATGATGCCGATACGTTTTGAGGTGCATTGCGCAATGCCGCGCACGCAGGGAAAGCCGATTGAATGATCGCCGCCGAGCATCAAAGGCAGCGCGCCAGACGAAAAGACATGGCTGACGCCGCGGGTGATCTGGTCAAAGCTCTTTTCCAGATTGGCGGGTATAGTGAACACGTCGCCGGCATCGCACAGTGTCATCTGCTCGCGCAGATCGACGCCAAGCTCGTAATTGTAAGGCGTATAGAGGGCAGAGATGCGGCGGATACCTTGCGGCCCAAAGCGCGTACCGGGCCGATAGGTCGTTCCGGAATCGAACGGAATGCCGATCACGGCCGCATCGTATTTGGCGACATCGCGCACATTCTCGACATAGGGCGCCTTGAGAAACGTGTTGATGCCGGCGAAGTGCGGCAACTCGCCGCGCGCGAAAGTCGGAATCGATTTGTCGGTCAGGCACTCCGCGCCAGGCAGCCCCATATCGAGCGCCCATTTCTGCTCCTTGCGCCAGCCGTCGCCCGGCAGCGCCCCTTCGGCTTCGACCGATTTCCAGCCCTGCGAGTTTTGCCGGTCGAAGTCGGGATGATGACGGCGCAGGCGCGGCATCGCGGGCCGCAGCCCGGCCTGGCGCGAAATCCGCATCGGTGCAGAGAACTTCATCGGACAACTCCTTGTATCTTCTTGTTGCGCGGCTGCCCGTTCTGTTGCCCGCGCTGCGGTCCGCCTTGTTGCCCGCCTTGGATGAACGGATGCAGTTGCGGAATGATCGAGGCGATGAGGTTCATCTTGCCGGAAATGACGCCGCGGCGGGACGTCATTTCGTCGGCGATCGCCTGCAGCTTCTGCGCCGGCCCCTGAACCAGGATCACTTCCATGGTCTGGTTGTGCATCAAGTGCACGTGCAGCGAACTGATCACTTCGTCGATATAACGAACCTGAAAATCGGCGAGCTGCTTCTGCAAGCCGGCGACTGAATTGTTGTAGAACAGCGTGATGGTACCGACCATCACTTCGCTGCCCTGCTCCGATTTATGCTCCAGCAAAAACTTGTGGAGCATGTCGTTGACCGCCTGCGAGCGCGTCTCAAAGCCGCGCGACCGGACCATGTCGTCGAGATCGCAAAGCAGATCTTCCGGCAACGAAATGCTGATCCGGCTCACCAGCCGGTTGTGAGATTTGGCGAGAGCTGTCATGGCCCGTTCCTCGGTCAGTTCCTAGAACAAGTGGCTGTAACGTTCGATTTCCCACTGACTGACCGAGAGATGAAACGAGTCCCATTCGAGAGTCTTGTATTTAATGAACTCATTGCACAGCTCCTTTCCGAGCGTCGCCTCCATGAGTGGATCGGCTGCAAACGCCGCCACTGCCTCCTGCAGCGTTTGCGGCAGGAAGGCGATGTTGCGCCGCTGCCGCTCCGCGTCGGAGATCGTATAAAGGTTGTCTTCGTTCGGTTCGCCGGGGTCAATCTTCTCCCTGACGCCTTCCAGGCCCGCGGCCAGCACCAAAGCCGCCGCGAGATATGGATTCACCGCGCCGTCGGCGTTACGCGACTCGCAGCGCCCGCCGCCCGCCGGCACGCGCACCGAATTGGTGCGGTTGTTCGAGCCATAGGAATTGAACACCGGCGCCCAGGAGAAATACGACATCGCTCCCTGCCGCACCAAGCGCTTGTAGCTATTGACGGTCGGCGCGAAAGCCGCGCACAGCGCGCGGCCGTGGCGGAGAATGCCGCCGATGAAATGGTAGCCGGTTTCGGTGAGGCCGAGCCCGCGCGGATCTTCTTTCGGCGTCGTCGCGAAAAGGTTGGCGCCACTCTTGAGATCGAAGAGCGACATATTGAAATGCGCGCCGGTGCCGGTTTTGTCGGAAAACGGCTTAGGCATCATGGTGGCGAGAAGACCCTCTTCCCGCGCATAGTGCTTGGCCATGTAGCGGAAGAAAATGAAACGGTCGCACATGGTCAGCGCATCGGCGTAGCTGAAGTCGAATTCGTATTGGCCGTTGGCGTCCTCGTGGTCGAACGAATAGAGGTCCCAGCCGAGATCGCGCATGCAACTCGCGACCTTGTCGAGCCAGGTGAAATTGTCGAGGAAGCCGCGCACGTCGTAGCAGGGCTTGTTCAGCTTGTCGTCCGCGTTGGGCACCGCGAGCGAACCATCTTCGTTCTTGCGCAGGACAAAGATCTCGCATTCGATGCCGAGATTGAATCCCATGCCGAGCTCGGCCGCCTTCGCCAAAACGTTTTTCAGGGCGACGCGGGTGTTGAGCGCATAAGGCTTGCCGTGGAACGTATTGTCGGCCGGCATCCAGGCGATCTTCGGCTCCCACGGCAGTTGAATGATGTGATCGAGATCGGGCACCGAGGCGATCTCATCTTCATTAGGCTCCTGGCCGAGACCATCGAGCGCATAGCCGGTATAGAGCTCCGAGCCGTGCGCCATGTGATGCAGGTGATCGAGCGGTACGACCTTCGCTTTGGGCACGCCGTGAATATCGACATAGGCGCCGATGCAATATTTGATGCCCTTCTTCTGCAGCATTTCTTGCGTCTGTTTTATTTTTTCCGCCGTGTACATCGCCGATTACGCCTTCCGGTCTGGTCGCATTCTTGGTCGCACAAAGTCGTGGTCGCAAAGTCTGGGCCGTTGCGGGGTTTTTCCCGGCAAAGGCGTTTCGTCAGTTCGTCTGCGTAAAATAGGAATGATCGAGCGGCGGCTTTTCAGTCATGCCGCGCCGGATGATTTCGCTCAAATCCTCCACCATCCAATCGAACCATTGCCGCCCATGCGCGGCGCTGGCGCGGCTCGGCGTGCCAGTTACGCCGTTGCGGCTTGTGCGGTTGACCGGGTGGGCAAAGACGAGCCCCGTCGTGCGGTCGGCGTCGTCGGCTTGCGCAAGCGCCTCGGCGCGCACCATGTCCGGCGCGATCGCCAGCATCAGCGCAGTCTCGGCGTCGTTGGCGTGCCAATCGTCACCGTCGGCGAAATGCACTTCGCGTATGCGCGGGCTGAGTGTCGCGGAATTGAGCAGCGCCACCATCAGATCGTCGTGCGCGGCGCGCAGCATTTCCAAGGCGCAGCGCAACGGCGCCGCATTGGTCACATGCGTATTGACGATGAACAGGCGGCGAACGCCCGAGCTGTAGGCCCAGTCACCGATCTGTTTGACGAATTCGATCAGTGTCACCGGCGTGACCGAAAGCGTGCCGGGCCAGCGCCGGCTGTGCCCGAGCGAGCAGCCATAGGGCAGCGTCGGCAGCGCCGGCACCTTGGTGCGGGCGGCAACTTCGGCGCAAAGCCGGTCAGCGAGCACGGCATCCATGCCGCAGCCCATATGCGGGCCATGTTGCTCGGTCGCGCCCACCGGCAGGATCGCGGCGCAAGCGGCCGTTTCGAGATCGACCGGCAGTTCCGCCCAGGTTCGCTGCGCCCATAACATCGGCTGGCCTATTCGACATTGTCGGTGACAGGCGTCAGCCGCGTGATCATTTCGTAGGACCCGCCCTCATCCTCGTCGTCCGCGACCGCTTTGGAATGGATAAGTTCCTCAAGCCGGGCCTTGGTGGCGAGAAACGGCGGCGACAAAAGCTGCGCCATGCTGCGCGGGCGCGAGACCGGCACTTCGATCAATTCCTGGACTTCGCCGGGATGTGCGGAAAGCACGAGAATGCGGTCGGCGAGAAAGATCGCCTCGTCGAGATCGTGGGTGATAAAAACGATGGTGATGTCGATCTTGCGCCAGATTTCGAGGAGGTGCGTCTGCATGCGGCAGCGCGTCTGCGCGTCGAGCGCGCCGAACGGCTCGTCCATCAGGAGGATCGGCGGCTGATTGGCGAGCGCCCGCACGATAGCGACGCGCTGCTTCATGCCGCCGGAGAGCTGGTGCGGATAGGCGTCGACGAATTTCTCAAGCCCGACGAGCTGCAGCCATTGCAGCGCCTGCAGCTCGGCGGCGTATTTGCCCTTGCCGTTGACCTCCGGGCCGAACATCACGTTCTTCTTGACCGTGAGCCAGGGAAATAGCGTGTAACCCTGGAACACCATGCCGCGATCGCTGCCCGGCCCACTCACCGGTGTGCCCTTGAGGAGCACCTGCCCCGAGGTCTTTTCCTCGAGCCCGGCAAGGATGCGCACAAGCGTCGACTTTCCGCAGCCCGATGGGCCGACGACGCACAAGAACTCGCGACGATGGGTGGAGAAATTGATGTCATTGAGCGCGGTCGTGACTTTGTCGGCGGCGCCGAAGAGCTTGCTCAGATGTTGCACATCGAGAATGACCTCGCGCGCCTTCATGCGATCGAGCCGCGCGCGCACGTCTTCGCTCTGTTCCAGATAGCTCGGCAGGATCGGCGTCGGAACGAACTGATTCATTGGATGGCCATGGATGTTCATGGATGTTCATGCGGTTTTGGCGAGCGAGCGATCCCAGGGAAACAGGCGGCGGCCGATCAAAGCCAGCACCATGTCGGTGCCGACCCCGATGATGCCGATGATGATGATGGCTGCGTACATATTGGCGAAATGCTGATAGCGGGCCTGCAGCGTGATGAACCAGGTGATGCCCGACGTCGTGCCGATTAGTTCGGCGACGATGAGATAAGTCCACGCCCAGCCCAGCAGGATGCGCTGGTCGCGATAGAGATCTGGCAATATTCCCGGGATGACGACGCGCGAGAGGAGCTTTGCGTTCTTGGTGCCGAGCGTCAGCGCCGCCTCGACCAAATTGACGTCGAGCTTGCGCGTGGTATTGGCAATGATCAGCACCTGCTGGAACAGCGTGCCGATGACGATGATGGTGATCTTCGGCCCGTCGAAAATGCCGAGGATCGCCACCGCCAGTGCGCCGAAGGCGGGCGCCGGCAGATAGCGGAAGAATTCGATGAACGGCTCGTTCAAGCGCGCCAGCGCGCTATAGGTCCCGCAGATGACGCCGAGCGGCACGCCGATGATCGATGAAATCACGAAGCCCCAGAAGATGATCTGAATGCTGTGCCACAGGCTCTGATGCAGCCACTGGCCGTCCTGCGACACCGGCGGCTGGGTGAACGAGGTATAGAACGCGGCAGCCACCTCATGCGGCGCAGGAAGATAGATCGGATTGGACGGCACGCCGACTGGCGGGGCGCGATTCTCGTCATGCGCGTCTTTGACTTCGTCATCGAACGCTGAGCGGTCCATGCGCATGCCGGTCTCGAGGTAGCTCACCGAGCCCGGATCGGTGATCAAGACCTGCGGATGCCAGACGAAGGGCACATAGCTGACGATGCACCAGACGACGACCGGCAGCACGAAGGACAGGCCCCCAAGCACGAGTCGCGCCTGCGGCGAAATCGGCTTGAGGACCTGGAGCCATCGCACCATGGTGTTGTTACCGGCGGCACGCCGCCATCCATGCAGTGCCTTATTGGGCGTTGGTCAGCGACGGATCGATATAGCTGTTGATGTCCTGCGCTTGCTTGTAGACATCGTTCGCCACATTGAAGCCGTCGGCGATCTTGGACGAACCGTAAAGCGAAGTCAGCCCGTCGCCCTTCTTGAAGGTCTTCTTGCCTTCGGCGACGTCGATCAGATGCGTGCCCTTGAGCAGCGGCTTGTAAGCCTCCGGCGTCATGGCAACGCGCGCCGCCATGATCTTCACGGCGTCGTCCTGGGTCTTCGGATCGTTGATGTAGTGCACCACCTTGTCCCAAACGCCGATGAGCTTGATCCAGTCGGCGCGATGCGCGTTCAGGCTCGTCGGGCTGACGGCGAGAACGTCATAGATCAGGCCGGGCGCCTGGGTCGAGGTGTAGATCGGGCGCGCGCCGGGAACCGCTTTCATGGCTTGGCCGGAAATCGGCTGCCAGGCGCCAATGGCGTCGACTTGTTTGGAGGCAAGAACCTGGGGTGTTTCGTTGGTCTTGGCGTTGACCAGTGTGACGTCTTTCTCGCTCATGCCGGCGCCCTGCAAGCCGTGCAACAGCAGGAGATGCTCGACCAGACCGACTTCGATGCCGACTTTTTTGCCTTTGAGATCCTTCAAGCTCTTGATGCCGGGCTCGCCGACGATCATGTCGTTGCCGCTCGAATAATCGGTCAGCATGACCATGATGCCTTTGCCGCCGCCGGCGCCGGTAACCAGCGTGTCGCCGTTGGTCATCAGATCGGCGTCAATCTTGCCGGCGGTGAACGCGTCCATCGAGGCCGAATAGTCGAACCACTGGAAGCTGACATCGAGGCCGGCCGCCTTGAGCCAGCCTTTGTCGATGGCGACCTGCCAGGCCACCCAGCCCGGCCAGTCGCTGTACCCGACCGAAAGCGATGCCGCAGACGCGGGCCCTTTGGCGAGCGTCGCGACTGCCACGGCGATAGCGAAAGTCCAACCGATTACCGATTTACGGCTCATTGCGCTCTCCTGCATCGTAATACGAAAAATCAAAATCGTATTACGATCAAGCAAAGCGCATGCCAGATGTGCGGACATAGTCGGCGGCGCAACAAGCCGCCGCCGACCGCATGATGCGATGCCATTGAGATTCCCTGAGAAACCGGGAGACCGCCAGTGAGCGCGGCAAAACGCGCGGCGGGCGATGGTTGGAACGAACAGCAATGCGAGAAATGGTTCCGACGGCGCGCGTGCATAAATGCTGAGCTAAATGGCTTGCAGTTAGCCGGCAGGTCGGCGGTGCCTGGTTGCGCCAGCCGGCTGTCTGCACGACACGTCGAAATCGGCCGGTCTGATCATCGCTCAGCCAGGCTTGTCGTCGATCCAGATAGAGATACACGACCGGTGAAGTCGAGTTGGGCTCCAACACGGTAAATGGCGGCCCGATAATATTGGACCGGACCGCCCGCGCTCGGTGTTCAGCCGGCGGTGACGTCGACCGCCACCTCGCCGTAGAGCACTCGCTTGGCGGTCGGCATATCGACCTCGTGTTCCCAAGCGCCGATGACGACGGTAGCGACGCAATTGCCGATCAGGTTGCCGACGGCGCGCGCGATGCCGATGAACCAGTCGACCGAGAGCACATCCGCTATCGCCGCCTAAACATCGGACAGGCCGCCCGATGTCTCGATGAAGCGCACAATAGTCGCCAAGCCGTCGCCCCGACGAAGATTGGTCATCACGAACGGCCGGGCGCCACGCATGCGCTTGGCGTCCGTTTCCATTTTAGCCAACGACGCGCCGACATGAGGCGCCAGGTCGATCTTGTTAATGACGAGAAGATCGGAGCGCGTAATGCCCGGTCCGCCCTTCGAAGGAATTTTGTCTCCCGCCGCGACATCGATGACATAGATCGTCAGATCGGCCAATTCCGGCGAGAAGGTCGCGGCCAGATTGTCGCCGCCGGATTCGATCAGGACCAGATCGAGACTCGGAAATTTTCGCCGCATGTCGGCCACGGCGGCGAGATTCATCGAGGCATCTTCGCGGATCGCGGTATGCGGACAGCCGCCAGTCTCGACGCCGGCGATACGCTCGGCGTCGAGTGACCCCGAGCGCACCAGAAACTCGGCGTCCCATTTGGTGTAAATGTCGTTGGTGATGGCCGCGATATCGTAAGTCTCGCGCATGGCTTTGCACAGCGCGTCCATCAGCGCGGTCTTGCCGGAACCGACAGGCCCACCGATGCCGACGCGGAGCGGGCCGTTTGGACTATGCGTCATGCGGTCCTCAAACCATCAGCTGCGAAACAGCCGCGTATATTGCGTTTCGTGCCTGATGCCAGCGAGGTCGGCGCGGAACGTGGCGCTGCCGAGGTCGTCGAGCGTTGCCGCCGCGGCGCGAAGCGCCGTCGCGGCAATGACCGGCTCCAACCTTTGCAACAGACGTTGGCTGTCGGTGTGGCCGAGCGGGATCAGGCGAACGCCGGCGGATATCCAGTTCGACACTATTGCCGTGAGAAAAGCGTGCAACGCCGGGGCCAATGGCACAGCGTGCCCGGCACAGGCGACGCCGACGGCGACCGGATAGACGATCGCGCCGGTCCAAATCTCTTGCAGCCTTGTCAGCGCTCGGCACGGCCAGGCCGCCTCTGTAACATCGACGAAGGCGCGCCCAAGCTTCGTAGTTTCCTCGTAGCGCTCTCGCGACGGCACAAAGGCCGTCGCAAGCTCGGCGATTTCGACGGCGCTGGCATCGTCGCCGGAGCTCATCGCGCGATGCATATGCGCAAAGAGAATGCCGTCATTGATCCCCGCGCCGGAAGTTAGCATGCTATCCAGCCAAGCGCGCAGCGTCTCGGCATTGCTGATATCGCCGGCCTCAACCGCCCATTCGATCCCGCTCGAATAGGCGAAGGCGCCGACCGGATAGGCCGGCGACAGCCAGATCATCAGCCGATAAAGCGCCTCGTGCGAGAGCAGCGCGACGTCCGTGACTGATGCGCGCCGCGTCCCGCGTCGCGATAGGCGCGCCTCACCGGTCATGGTCGTGCCCGCCATTATGGGACTGCGCATGGTGATGATGCTGGTGAATAGCGTCGCCGTACTGATGATGACTCGCTGGAGCGGCATAAGCGCCACCTTCGGGATCGAACGGCGCTGCGATCTCGATGACCTCGGCTCCAAGCTGCCGCGCCATCTCGGCGATCACGTGATCGCGGCGGATGCGCAGCGCTTTGGGCAAAAGCTGCGTCGGCAGATGCCGATTGCCCAAATGCCAGGCGACGCGCGCCAGATGAAGCGGATCGGAACAGCGGATTTCCAAAAGCGGCTCGGGCGCAGCCACAATCTCGATCAGGCGGCCGTCTTCCAGCACCAGCACATCGCCGCCGCGCAACTCCGTGGCTGCGGGCAAATCGAGCAGAAAAGATGTTCCGCTCGTTCCGGTCATGGTCATACGCCGGCGATGGCGATCGTCATAATCGAGCACCACGCGGTCAGCCGTCTCGCCTGACCACCCCGAAGCCGCCTTTACCGAAGTCGCGCGCATATCGATGCCGAATCAAAATAGAAAATAACGCTGCGCCATTGGCAGCACGTCCGCGGGCGCGCAGGTGAGAAGCTCGCCGTCGGCGCGCACTTCGTAGGTTTCCGGATCGACTTCGATGTGCGGCGTCGCATCGTTGTGGATCATGCTTTTCTTCGAGATTTTTCCGCGCGTGTTCGCCACGGCGACAAGCTCCTTCTGGATGCCGAGCTTCTTGCCGAGCCCTAGCTGCACTGCTGCTTTTGATGCAAACACCACCGACGAGGCTGTGCGGGCGCGGCCGAAGGCGCCGAACATCGGCCGGTAATGCACCGGCTGCGGCGTTGGGATCGAGGCATTGGGATCGCCCATGAGCGCGGCAACGATCGATCCGCCTTTGATGATGCAATCGGGCTTCACGCCGAAGAAGGCGGGCGACCACAGTACGAGATCGGCGAGCTTACCCTTCTCCACCGAGCCGATCAGTTTTGCGACGCCGTGCGCGATGGCGGGATTGATCGTGTATTTGGCGACGTAGCGCTTCACGCGCGCATTGTCGTTGTCGCCTTTTTCCTGTGGCAGGCGGCCGCGCTGCTTCTTCATCTTATCGGCGGTCTGCCAGGTGCGGATGATGACTTCGCCGAGCCGCCCCATGGCTTGGCTGTCCGACGACATCATCGATAGCGCGCCGATATCGTGCAGAATATCCTCGGCGGCGATGGTCTCCTTGCGAATCCGGCTTTCGGCGAAAGCCAGATCCTCCGCGATCGACGGATCGAGATGATGGCACACCATCAGCATGTCGAGGTGCTCGTCGATAGTGTTCTTCGTATAGGGCCGGGTCGGATTGGTCGATGACGGCAGCACGTTCTTCAAGCCCGCGACCTTGATAATGTCCGGCGCGTGCCCGCCGCCGGCGCCTTCGGTATGAAAGGCGTGGATGGTGCGGCCCTTGAACGCCTTGATCGTGTCCTCGACGAAGCCGGATTCGTTGAGCGTGTCGGTGTGGATCATCACCTGCACGTCATAGTCGTCGGCGACCGACAGACAGCAATCGATCGCCGCCGGCGTCGTGCCCCAATCTTCGTGCAGTTTCAGAGCGCAAGCCCCGGCCTTGATCATCTCTTCGAGCGCGGCCGGCCTCGACGCATTGCCCTTGCCGGCGAACCCGAGATTGACAGGGAACTCATCCGCCGCCTGGATCATGCGTGCGATGTGGAACGGTCCGGGCGTACAGGTGGTCGCGAACGTACCGTGCGCCGGCCCGGTGCCGCCGCCAAGCATCGACGTCACGCCCGACATCAAGGCTTCGTCGACTTGCTGCGGACAGATGAAGTGAATGTGCGTATCGAAGCCGCCAGCGGTGAGAATCTTGCCCTCGCCGGCGATGACCTCGGTGCCGGGACCGATAATGATAGTGACGCCGGGCTGAATGTCCGGGTTACCGGCCTTGCCGATGGCAAAAATATTGCCATTCTTGAGGCCGACATCGGCTTTCACGATGCCCCAATGATCGAGAATGAGCGCGTTAGTGATGACGGTATCGACCGCGCCCTGCCGATTTGTGATCTGCGATTGCCCCATGCCGTCGCGGATCACCTTGCCGCCGCCGAATTTCACCTCTTCGCCGTAAACGGTGAAGTCCTTTTCGACTTCGATGATGAGATCGGTATCGGCGAGCCGGACGCGGTCTCCGGTCGTCGGACCGAACATATCGGCATAAACTTTGCGGCTGATTCTTCCCGGCATGGCGGCGCCTCTAGAGCTTTCCCATAATGTCTTGGCGGAAACCGTAGACCGTGCGCGTGCCGGCGAGCGCCACCAGATTGACTTCGCGCGTCTGCCCCGGCTCGAAGCGGACCGCGGTGCCGGCGGCGATATCGAGCCGCATACCGCGCGCTTTTTTGCGGTCAAATTTCAGCGCCGGATTGGTCTCGAAGAAATGATAGTGCGAGCCGACCTGGATCGGCCGGTCGCCGGTATTGGCAACCGTCAGCGTGACGGTCTTGCGGCCCTTGTTGAGCTCGATCTCACCCGCCTTGATGAACATTTCGCCGGGAACCACTTCAATCCTCCCATCGCCGATAACGCTCTCGGACGCGGCCAACCCAAATCTGGATCGAGAAGAGTATCTGCTCTTCGTCGTGCTTGTTGATGCGTCCTAACGGCAGCCTGTTGATGAAGACGTCGGTGACCCCATTGTCGAAAACGCCCCCCGTTATCCCCTCTTCCCGAAACACCATCAGCGGCAGGCGCAGCGAAAATAAAATGCCCGCTTCAAGCTGATTCCATGGCGTGGCAAATTTCACATTCTTCTGGATTTTGCGCTCGCGCGTGCCGGGCTTCAGTTCAAGCTGCCCGGCGACCGACTGGGAATAACCCAGAATAATTCCGCCGGCGCAGTGGCGCGCGATCGTATGCACCTCTTTGAGAGGATATTCGGTCGGATAGTCCGAACGTCCGAGCGCCCGCCGTTCGAGATTTTCGCGATCGAGCAAATGCACGATCCGCTTGTACGAGGTTTGTTGCGGCTTGCTAAGCAGCGTCGGCGCCGAGACAAATACGGGTATCTTGGTCGGCATGTTGCTGAGCCAGCTTATCTGATCGGTTCGTGCACCGTAACCAATTTTGTGCCGTCGGGAAACGTTGCTTCGACCTGAATCTCGGGAATCATTTCGGCGATACCGTCCATCACCTGGGCGCGGGTGAGAACGTGGGCGCCCTTCTCCATCAATTCGGCGACGGTGCGGCCGTCGCGCGCGCCCTCGACGATGAAATCGGAAATCAGCGCGACTGCTTCCGGATGATTGAGCTTGACGCCGCGTTCGAGGCGGCGCCGCGCTACCATCGCGGCCATGACGATCAACAACTTGTCCTTCTCGCGCGGCGTAAGATTCATGTCAGTTCAACCACAGCCGCGGCAACGGCGCCGCGCTGAGCGACGCGAGAATGGCCATAAGGTCGCGGCGCAACGTCGCGCCGCTTGGTGCCACAAGTCGTACGACCGCATGTCCATTCCAAGCGGAAGCGCCAACCTCGCCGCTAAAATGGTCCGCCATGGCGCGGACCGCGGCAACGTCGTCGTCACCGCCCGGGATCTTAAGGACGCTTGCAACGGCGACGCCGCCTGAGGCGATTGCCTGTTGCGCGAGACTTTGCGAAATCGCGCCGTCGAGGCGGACGGTTTCGGCGAAAACCAAAGCGCCGTTGACTCTCACGCGCCAGCGATCCGAGACCTCGCCCTGGAGCACCGCTTCACCCATCGCGGAGCGGCCAAAGATGATGGCCTCGGCCAGCAGCAGCTTGGCACCCTGAGCAAGATCGACGTCGATCGAGCGCCGTAACCTGACCTGATCGAAGACAATTGTTTCTTGCGGCAGCCAGGCGAGCCTGCCGCCTTGGTCTACTTCAAGCCTCACAGCGATCTCGGTATCCGGCGCGAGAGAGCGGTAGATCTTCTCCGCGGCCGCCGTGGTCACTGTCAGACCGGCGCCGGCCCCGACTTTCATCTCAATGTCAAACCTGTCGCCGCCCGTCATGCCGCCGGCAGTGTTGACGATGACGGCGTCGAGCATGTCCGGTTTTTCGCCGTTCGGAAAGCGTACCCGCAGCGAACCCGCCTCGTGCACGCGCTGGCGCCGGGTCACACCAAGCGTCGCATCCACGGCGAGCGCTATGCGTCCGATTGCGCGATTGCCGGCAAAGATCTCATTACGTAACGGCGCGGTCGCGCTCATAGTCGGGTCTTCTAGTCTCAAATCGCCGGATCAAACAGCCATATTAGATCGCCATGATCTTAGATCGCCATGGCCCGTTT